>NZ_CP073117.1:1475987-2213981 GCF_024205745.1 Neisseria subflava | reverse complement strand
AGACCCAAGCGGGAGTATGTCGTATGGACATGATATTGTTTACCAATATTGTATTGATTGTTTTATGTATTTTTACCATGTTACTGGTGTGGTCGCGCAACTGGAAACGCAAGCAGGCGTATTTTGAGAAAATCAAAAGCAATCCGGAAAACCTCAAATGGGTTGGACAAAATCTGACCGGTCAGGAGTGGAAGGATTTGAAAGCCGTGAGCGACCGTTTTGGCCTGCCCATGTTGCAGGCCAAGCAATTAATTGATTTTTATAAAAACAGTCAGCGTTAATTTATGATTTAACGATAGAATTTGATTGAAGTTAAGGCCGTCTGAAATAGCACTCTTATAATAATATAAGTGATATTTCAGACGGCCTTGCTGTTGGTTCAAATAAAGGGAGGGGAACAAAAATGACCGTTTACTTAATCGGCGATTCCGTTCGGCTTGCATCGGAGCCTTACACACGCGCCGCTTTGCCTGAGGCGGATATTGTTTCTCCATCGGAAAACTGCCGTTCGTCGCATGATGTGTTAGAACATATCGAGCAATGGACAGAGGGCGCGACAGTGGGAGACATTATCCACATCAACTGCGGTTTGCACGACATCCGCCACAATCAAGGCTGTAATGAGCCGGTGGCCGATATGGAAACCTACCGCAACAACCTGACCCGAATTTTCGATTATCTGAAACGGACGGGTGCAAAAATTATTTGGGCGAGCAGCACGCCCTTTTTGGAAAGCGTACACAATATCGTCAAACCCTCGCGTCGTTATCTGGCTGACTTGAAGGCCTATAACCGTGTGGCGGAGGATTTGGCAAGGCAATATGGTTTTGCCGTCAATGATTTATATAGTTTGATGTTCGGGCAGGATTTGACTGATGTGATGCTGTGCGACGGACTTCATTTCAATGAGTTCGGCAGTAAGATGATAGGCAAGGCAGTAGCAGAGGCGATATTGAAACAGATGGATTAACCTGACTTAATTTGTTTGTCATGTTTTGGCTTTCAGACGGCCTTTAAAGTTGAAGTGAAGCCCCGATATATGGTAATATAGCACTAATCCTATCAACATTTAATCCAGGAGTATGGCCATGAGCGGCGAATTAGATAAAATCAGCGGTAAAGTAAAAGAAGTGGCAGGAGATGTATCCAGCAATACCAAACTTGAAGCTGAGGGCTTGGTTCAACAAGGCGTTGGCAAAGTAAAAGAAGCAGCATCAGATATTGAAAGCAAAGCCAGTGACGCTTTAGAAGAAGGTAAAGCAAAAGGTTCGCAATTGTTTGAAGAAGCTAAAGAAAAAGCAACTGCTTTAGCCGATGAAGCCAAAGAGAAAGTAGCACACTTGGCTGAAGAAGCCAAAGAAAAAGCTGAAGGCTTGATTAATGATATTAAAAGCAAATTTTAATATTTAAAGAATAAAAGGCCGTCTGAAAGATTTTTCAGACGGCCTTTTATTATGGTTTTAAAGATTAGGCAAATTGTTTGCCAAATTCGATAAATTCGTCTTTTTTAGCTTTGGCTTTGCCGGAGTCGATGGCTTCTTGTGCGGCTTTAACGCCATCTGCCAGCGAAGCAACCACATTTCCTGCGTAGAGCGCGGCGGCGGCATTGAGGACGACGATGTCGCGTGCGGCACCGGCTTTGCCGTTCAGCACTTCGTTCATTTTTTGCAGGGATTCTTGCGCGTTTTCTACTTTGATTTCGTCCAAATTGCGGCGGATTTCCATGCCGAAATCGGCTGGGCTGATGTCGTATTCGGTGATTTTGCCGTCTTTCAGTTCGGCAACGCGGGTTTTGCCGGTCAGCGTGATTTCATCCAAACCGCCTTCGCCGCACACAACCAAAACATGTTTGGAACCAAGCTGTTGCAATACGCGGGAAAGAATGCCGCACAAGTCGATGTGGAACACGCCCAACAGTTGGTTTGCCGCGCCGGCAGGATTGGTCAGCGGGCCCAAGATATTGAAGATGCTGCGGAAACCGAGCGAACGGCGGACAGGGGCAACATAGCGCATGGCGCTGTGGTGGTTGGGCGCGAACATAAAGCCGATGCCGGTTTGCTGAATGCTTTGGGCGACCTGTTCGGGGTTGAGATTGAGGTTGGCGCCCATTTGTTCCATGACATCGGCTGCGCCGCTGGATGAAGAAACGGAGCGTCCGCCGTGTTTGGCGACTTTCGCGCCTGCCGCAGCCGCGACAAACATAGAAGTCGTGGAAATATTGAAGGTTTTGGCACCGTCGCCGCCCGTGCCGACAATATCGACTAAGTCGTCGGCGTTTTCCAGCGGCACTTTGGTGGCAAATTCGCGCATCACGCTGGCTGCGGCGGTAATCTCGGAAACGGTTTCTACTTTAATCCGCAGGCCGGTCAGAATGGCGGCGATTTGCTCGGGCGGAACTTGGCCGCTCATGATTTGACGCATGAGGTCGGTCATTTCATCGTAGAAAAGCTCGTTGTTGCTGATGAGGCGTTCAATCGCTTGTTGAGGGGTGATCATGATTTTTCCTTTATTCGTGTCCGATGTGATTCAGGCCGTCTGAAAATGCGGTTTGAACACTGTCAAACACCTTTCAGACGGCCTTTCATTAAGATTTTTGCGGACGATAGTCTTTGAATTCTTCCAAGAAGTTTTTCAGCATATCGTGGCCGTGTTCGGTCAGCAGGGCTTCGGGGTGGAACTGTACGCCTTCGACAGCATATTCTTTATGGCGTACGCCCATGATTTCGCCGTCTTCCGTCCATGCGGTAATTTCGAGGCAGTCGGGCAGAGTGGAGCGGTCGATGGCCAGGCTGTGGTAGCGCGTGCAGTTGACCGGATTGGGCAGGTCCTTAAACATGCCTGTGCCGTGATGGAAAACGGGGGAGACTTTGCCGTGCATCATCGTTTGCGCGCGCACGACATTGCCGCCGAACGCTTCGCCCATGGTTTGATGCCCGAGGCACACGCCCATGACGGGTAGCCTGCCGGCAAAGTGCTGCATGGCTGCAACAGAAATGCCTGCTTCTTTAGGGGAACAAGGGCCGGGGCCGATGACCAGATATTGCGGTTTCAGGGCTTCGATTTCTTCGATGGTGATTTCATCGTTGCAGCGAACCAAAACTTCCTGCCCCAATTCGGCAAAGTATTGGACGATGTTGTAGGTGAAGCTGTCATAATTATCAATGAATAAAAGCATTTGCAAACCTTTAATGACATTTTGGCAGTCAGGGTAAGGCCTGCCAAAAGTGTAAAAATCGTTTATGTTTGCATAATATCACAATCTTTACCTAAAGGCCGTCTGAAACGGCGGATAAGACAAAACAGCTAAAAAATGCTATGCTTTACGCTTTGAACCTAATCTGTTTGAAGTGATGAAAAAGTATCTTATCCCGACTGCCGCCGTCGTTGTCGCCGCTGCGCTCGGCACGCCTTATTATCTTGGTGTCAAAGCGGAAGAAAGCCTGACCGAGCAACAAAAGCTGTTGCAGGAATCCGGTTTCCTGACCGTTGAGTCCCACCAATACGATCGCGGCTGGTTCAGTTCAACCGAGACGACCGTCATCCGCCTCAAGCCAACCCTGCTTCAAAATACGCAAAAATACCTGCCGGACAATTTGAAAACCGTCCTGCAAGAGCCGATTACGGTCATCAACCACGTGACACACGGCCCGTTTGCCGGCGGTTTCGGCACGCGCGCCCATGTGGAAACCGAGTTCCAATACCATCCGGAAACCAAAAAAGTTTTGGACCGCTTCTTCGGCCAGCAAACGCCGTTGACCATGACCAATACAGTTTACCTTTCCGGCGACGGCAAACTCAGCCTCAATATCCCCGCCTTCGACTATGAAGAGCTTTCCGGTATCAAGCTCAACTGGAAAGGTTTTAGCGGCAATACCGATTACAGCCAAGGCTTCAAAAGCTATCGCCACGATTACCTTGCGCCGTCTTTACAAGTCAAATTGGCCGACAAAGGCGATGTGTCTTTGGAAAACCTGCGCTTCCAATCCGAAACGGAAGACGGCCTGACCAAGCTTGCTTTGGGCAAGAGCAGCATTACGCTGGATAAATTTCTGCTGCAATGGAAAGAAAACATCGATTACAACGTTAAGTTGAACGAACTGGTCAACCTTGTAACCAACCTGCAAATCGGTGCATTCATCAATCCGACCGGCACGATTGCTCCATCTAAAATCGAAGTCAGCAAACTGCGTTTCGATACGCAGACCGGCGAAGTTGATAAATTCATCAACAGCGAAGGCCGCTTCCAATTTGAAAGCCTGACTTATGGCGAAGACAAATACGGCCCTCTGGACATCAATGTCGCTGCCGAGCATTTGGATGCCGCATCACTTTTGGCATTGAAAAACAAAATTGCCGAAGTGTCCGTGAAGAAAATGAGCGAAGAAGAAATCCAGGCTTCCTTGATTCAGACGGCCAAAAACGAGGCTTCAGGCCTGTTTACCAACAATCCGGTTTTAAACGTCAAAACCTTCAAATTTACCATGCCTTATGGCGATGTCGATGTCAGCGGTAAGCTCGCGTTTAAAGGTTTGGCAGCCAAAGACCTCAACAATTTGGGCGATATGCTGAAGAAAACCGAAGCCGACTTCAACATGAGCGTACCGCAAAAATTGTTGGAGCAGCTCGCCGTCAACCAAGCAAGTAGCTTATTTAGCGTCAATGCCGAAGATGAAGCCGCAGGCCGCGCCAGTATTGACGATATCAACGAGACCTTGCGCCTGATGGTAGACAGTACCATCAAAAGCATGGCAAGCGAGAAATATCTGACCTTAGAAGATAATAATGTCAAAACCCATCTGACTCTGCAAAACAGCGAGTTGAAATTAAACGGAAAAGTCCTGCAAAGCGACCCGGAACCCGAGTTTGACGAAGCAGACTTTCCCAATAACTAATCCTCAATCACACAAATAGCGGTTTTAGCTTCCTAGAAGTTAAAACCGCAAATCAACCCACAATCAAAAAGGAAACCCATGTTCCGTACCATGCTCGGCGGCAAAATCCACCGTGCCACCGTTACCGAAGCCGACCTCAACTACGTCGGCAGCATTACCGTTGACCAAGACCTGCTGGATGCGGCAGGTATTTGCGTTAACGAAAAAGTCGCTATCGTCAACAATAACAACGGCGAACGCCTTGAAACCTACACCATCCCCGGCGAACGCGGCAGTGGCGTCGTTTGCCTCAATGGCGCGGCCGCACGTTTGGTTCAAAAAGGCGACATCGTGATTATCATGTCTTACGTCATGTTGTCCGAGCCCGAAATTGCAGCTCATGAGCCGAAAGTCGTCCTCGTCGATGAGAATAATAAAATCCGCGACGTGATTTCTTATGAGCCGCCGCACACAGTGTTGTAATATTCAAACAAAGGCCGTCTGAAACGTTTCAGACGGCCTGTTTCCCAAATTCAACTTATCTGAAAGGCTTTGCCGTGAATATCCAAATCAACAACATCACCGTCAGCAACGATGCGCCCTTTACCCTTTTCGGCGGCATCAATGTCCTTGAAGACCTCAACTCTACGCTGAAAGCCTGTGAGCAATACGTTAAAGTAACCGATAAACTCGGCATCCCTTACGTTTTCAAAGCCTCTTTCGACAAGGCAAACCGCTCTTCCATCCACTCTTTCCGCGGTGTGGGTTTGGACGAAGGCATGAAGATTTTTCAAGCGGTAAAACGTGAGTTTAACGTTCCCGTGATTACCGACGTTCACGAGCCGTACCAATGCCAACCGGTTGCCGAAGTCTGCGATGTCATCCAGCTGCCTGCCTTCTTGGCGCGCCAAACCGATTTGGTGGTGGCAATGGCGAAAACCGGCAATGTCATCAACATCAAAAAGCCGCAATTCCTCAGCCCGTCTCAAATGAAGAATATTGTTGAGAAATTCCAAGAAGCAGGCAACGAACAAATTATTTTGTGCGAACGCGGCGCAAACTTCGGCTACGACAACTTGGTGGTCGATATGCTCGGCTTTGGCGTGATGAAAAAAACGTGTAACAACCTGCCCGTTATTTTTGACGTAACCCATTCCCTGCAAACGCGCGAATCCGGTGCCGCTGCGTCAGGCGGACGTCGCGCCCAAGTATTGGACTTGGCGCTTGCCGGTATGGCAACCCGATTGGCCGGTTTGTTCCTCGAATCTCATGCCAATCCTGACCAAGCCAAATGCGATGGCCCAAGCGCATTGCCGCTTGCGCAATTGGAAGACTTCCTGATCCGTGTTAAAGCAATCGATGAAACCGTGAAATCGTTTGCGCCTATGGATATTCGTTAAGGGCAAATAAGTTAAAAGGCCGTCTGAAAGCATTTTCAGACGGCCTTTTTATCGGCGTTACTGTCCGCGTAAAAACAACGCATCCAATTCTTTTAAAGTCAGTTTGACCCAAGTCGGACGGCCGTGGTTGCACTGGTTGCTGCGCGGTGTGTTTTCCATATCGCGCAGGAGCGCATTCATTTCCGGCAGGGTAAGCTGGCGGCCGGCGCGGACGGAGCCGTGGCAGGACATGGTAGCGAGGATGTGGTTTTCGTGCTCTTCGATGGTTTGGCTACTGCCGACTTGGGCGAGTTCGCCCAACACGTCTTTGGCCAGCGAAACGACGTCGGCTTTACCGAGCATGGCGGGAACTGCGCGGACGGCAAGGGTATTGCCGCCCATGTCGGACAGTTCCAGCCCGAAGCCTGCCAGTGTGTCGGCGTGGTCGGAAAGGGCGGCGCATTCTTCGTGGGAGGCGGCGAAGGTAACGGGGATAAGCAGGCGTTGGCTTTGCAGGTTGCCGTTTTCCTGACGTTGGCGTTTCATTTTCTCGTAGTTGACGCGTTCGGCGGCAGCGTGCATATCGATGAGCAACAGGCTGTCTTCTGCTTGGGCAAGGATGTAGATGCCTAATAATTGGGCAATGGCAAAGCCGAGCGGAGGCAGTTCGGATTGGGAGGAAAGGCCGTCTGAAAGCGACGTATCTGTTTTTGGGATAGGCATTTCAGACGGCATATTGCCGAAACGTGCCTGCTCGAATTGGCTCAACTCAAGGTCGATGTCGTCGGTTTTTTTGTAGAGCTCGGCGTAAGTATTCATGGCTGCGCGGCTTTCGCGCAGGGATAAGCTGCGTTGTTGCGGCGCACGCGCGGCTTGGTAAGGCATAGGCGCGGTTTTGCCTGATGAACCAAAGGCATTGCGTGTATCGGGTTTGCTGCCTGTCGGGTAGTTGGATGCGCTATTAAACAGATTTTCGCTGTCGTTTTCAGACGGCATTGGGGCAGGAGTAATGCCGGTAATGTCATGCAACACTTCGCCTGCGTTGCTGACGCTTTCGGTCAAGTCGGCGCGCGTGTCGGCAAGGGCTTTGTTGAGCGTGTGGAACACGAGTTGGTGTACTTGTTGGCTGTCACGGAAACGGATTTCGGTTTTGGTCGGGTGGACGTTGACATCCACGGCTTCGGGTGGCAGGTCGAGGAAGAGGACGAAAGCAGGCGTCAGTGCGTTGTGCAATACGTCGCGGTATGCCTGTTTGACGGCATGGAGCATGACTTTGTCGCGGACAAAACGATGGTTGACGAAGCAGTATTGTTTGTCGGTTTTGCCTTTGGCAAAAGTCGGCTTGGCAATCGAGCCATAGAGCCGCAATGCGCCATTGCCGCTGTCAATTTCCAAAGAGGCCGTCTGAAAATCATCGCCGACAATGGCGGCAATACGTTCATGCAGGCTTTGTGCAGGAAGTTTGAACACTTGTTTGCCGTCGCGTTTGAGTGAGAAGGCAATGTGCGGATGCGCCAGTGCAAGGCGTTCGAGCATGGTGGCGCAGTGGGCGTATTCGGTGTTTTCGGATTTGAGGAACTTGCGCCGTGCCGGTGTATTGAAGAAGAGTTCGGCGGCTTCGATGGTGGTGCCGACGGGGTGGGCGGTTGCCGTAGGGTTGCTGAGTTTGCCGTCTTCCGCTTTGACTTGTGTCGCATGCGAGCTGTCTTCTTGGCGGCTGGTCAGTGTCAGGCGGCTGACGGAGGCGATACTGGCCAAGCCTTCGCCGCGAAAGCCCATGCTGGCAACGTGTTCCAAATCGTTTAATGTTTTGATTTTGCTGGTGGCATGGCGGTGGAGCGCAAGCTCGATGTCGTCTGGGTGGATGCCGCTGCCGTTGTCGCTGACGCGAATCAGGCGGATGCCGCCGCCTGCCAGCTCGACATCAATCGCTGTCGCGCCTGCATCGATACTGTTTTCAACGATTTCTTTCAAGGCGTTGGCAGGGCGTTCGACCACTTCGCCGGCGGCGATTTGGTTGACAAGATGGTCGGGCAGGGCGGCAATTCGGGACATCGGTTTCTTTCAAAAAAGCAACGGTAGAAGAAAAAAATTACAGGTATTTGCGCATCAATTCGCATTCGACGCGGACGGTCTTGTTCAGTTGCAACACGGCAGTACCGAGCGACTCGTAGCGGTTGAGGCGATAAAAAGGCACGGAATTGAGCGAGGCATACAGTTTGAGAAAGCTGAGGCCTGCATTTCGTGCCATTTCTTCGGCGCGGCTGAGCAGGGCCGTGCCCAAGCCGAGATTGTGGAAGAGCGGATGGACGTATAGGGCGTCTAGTTGCGCTTCTTTGAAATCGACTTGGAAGAAGCCTTGAATCAGCCCTTTGTATTCGACCACCCACAAGGCTTTGTTTTTATCGGAGATGGTTTCCAAATAGCTGTTGATGTCGAGCAGACTTTCCCATGCGTGCATAATGGTTTCATTGTAACTGCGTATGCAGGCATATTGAACGGCATGCAGATGGGCATTGTGTATGGCTTGGCAGTCTTTTTCGGTTGCCGGACGGAGGATGGTCAGAAGGCTCATGGCGAATGGTCGGAAAAATTGATTTCAGACGGCCTTTGGCAATCAAAGGCCGTCTGAAAAAGTGGGTAAGGTTACAGGCTTTGATGTAAGGTTTGTGCGGTTTGGAACGCGTTGTCCGCATCGTTGGCCAAGACGGTAAAGTGGCCCATTTTTCGGCCTTTACGCGCGGCTTTTTTACCGTAAAGATGCAGATGTGCATTCGGGTTGCTTTGCAATGGCAGCCATTCGGGTTCGCCGCCGTCTTCCTTCCAAACGTCGCCCAAAATATTCGCCATACAGCAAGAGCTCAGCAATTTGGTGTCAGCCGGAGGCAGGTTGCACATCAGGCGGACCTGTTGCTGGAATTGGTCTGCCGCGCAGGCGTCGATGGTATGGTGGCCGGAGTTGTGCGGACGCGGCGCGATTTCGTTAACGACCAATTCATGCGTGTCGCCGACAACAAACATTTCTACTGCCAATACGCCGACGTAGTTCAATTCATCGGCCAAACGCTGCGCCATTTGTCGCGCCTGTTGCTGAATGTCGGCACTCAGTCGCGCAGGGACGATGGAGTAGGCGAGGATGCCGTTTTCGTGAATGTTTTCGGCAGGATCGAAAGTTTGTACGTTATCATTGTTCAGACGGCATACGATAACGGAAATTTCGCCACGCAAGTCCACCATTTTTTCCAAAACGCAATCCACGCCGCCGTGTTCGGCAAACGCGGCTTTGAGTTCATCCAATGTTTTTACGCGGATTTGGCCTTTGCCGTCGTAGCCCAAAGTAGCCGTTTTCAGGATGCCGGGCAGAAATTGTACGCTTTCTTCAGTGATGTCTTCGGCTTTGCAAACCGCTTGATACGGCGCGGTTTGTAGGCCTGCTTTGCGTATCCATGCCTTTTCCTGAATACGGTTTTGCGCGATGGCAACACAGTCGCCGCTGGGGGAAACATTGGTATGTTTGGCGAGAAAACGCATCGCATCGGCATTGACGTTTTCAAACTCGGTCGTAACAGCCGCGCATTTTGCCAATTCTTCCAAAGCTGCTTCATCGTCAAACGGCGCGCACAAATGGCGGTCAGCAAATTCCGCCGCCGGCGCATTCGGGTCGGGATCGAGTACGGTTACTTTGTAGCCCATGGTTTTGGCAGCAACAGTAAACATTCTGCCTAATTGTCCGCCGCCAAGAATGCCGAGCATAGCAGGAGGAAGGATGGGGGATGTGTTCATGGATAATCGCTTTATGAAGAAATTGGGTAGGGTGTTCGCAGGCCGTCTGAAAATAGTTTTATGGCTTCAGACGGCCTGATGTTTTAAAGTTTGCCGATAAATTGCGGCGGAACGTTTTCAGTTAACCATACGCCGTTGTCCGCCAGATAAAATTGATGTCCTGCCGCAAGCATGGCGACAGTGTCGATGGTCAATACAAGCGGCTTGCCGTGTCGGGAGCCGACTTTGACGGCTGTTGCGGCATCGGCAGACAGATGGACAAAATGGCGCGAGGCAGAATGCAGGCCTTGCTCCAAAATAGATGGAACAGAGCGCTCAGCCGTACCGTGATACAAAATTTGAGGAGGCGTTGCCACTTTGTGTTCAACTTGAACTTGTGCCGTCGAATGACCTTGCGCAGCACGGATGCGTTTGCCGTCTTCAGAAAGGGTAAAGCGTTTTTTATCGTTATTTTCGACCACTTCCAACAATACTTCGTGGGTTAGCGGATTACCTGTAAAGCCACGCTCGGGATGGTTTACCTGCGTCAGTAGGGTATCAATATCCACCCAGCCGTCTTTATCCAAAGTAATGTCGATTTGCTCGGGATGGTGGCGCAAGATGAAGCTGAGGAATTTGCTGATGGATTTTAGTTGTTTTTCGTTTATTATCATAATCTTGTTGTTTAGTCATTTCAGAGCGCTGGCCGTCTGAAAAATTATTTATCCAACCCTTCTTGTACCATCTGAGCTGCGCGCACGACGGCGCGGGCTTTGTTTTGGGTTTCCTGCCATTCGGAGGTTGGGTTGGAATCGGCAACTACGCCTGCGCCGCTTTGGACGAAGAGGGTATTGTTTTTAATCACGGCAGTGCGGATGGCAATGGCCAAGTCCATGTCGTTGTTGAAACTCCATACGCCGACTGCGCCGCCGTAGATGCCGCGTTTGCTCGACTCGACTTCTTCGATGATTTCCATGGCGCGGACTTTTGGAGCGCCGGAAAGTGTGCCGGCGGGGAAAGTGGCGGCGAGGATATCCATGTTGGTCATACCGTCTTTCAGACGGCCTTCGACGTTGGAGACGATGTGCATCACATGGGAATATTTTTCAATCACCATTTTGTCGGTGACTTTGACTTCGCCGGTTTTACTGATGCGGCCGACGTCGTTGCGTCCTAAGTCAATCAACATGACGTGTTCGGCAATTTCTTTGGCATCGCTCAGCAGGTCTTGCTCGTTGGCAAGGTCTTCGGCTGGTGTTTTGCCGCGCAGGCGAGTACCGGCAATAGGGCGGACGATGACATCGTCGCGTTCGCGGCGGACAAGGATTTCGGGCGAAGAGCCGACAATATGGAAATCGCTGAAATCGTAGTAGAACATATACGGCGATGGGTTCAGCGTACGCAGGGCGCGGTAGAGGGTAAGCGGATTGTCGGTAAATTCCATGCTCATGCGTTGGCTGGGAACAACCTGCATACAGTCGCCTGCAAAGATGTAGTCTTTGATTTTGTTGACGCAGGCTTTGAAAGGTTCTTCTCCAAATTCGCTGACTGCTTGGGTTTGCTTGCTGCCGAGGGAAAGTGGGATGGCGCAACTTTGGCGTAGCTGGGTACGGATGTCTTCAAGTCGTTCGCGTGCGCGTTCATAGCCGTTGGCTTGAGACGGATCGGCATAAACAATCAGGTAGATTTTGCCGCTTAGGTTATCCACTACCGCAAGCTCTTGCGAGAGCATCAGGAGGATGTCGGGCGTGCCGAGGGGATCGGCTTTGGCCGTATGTTTCAGGCGGTGGGCAAAATGTTCGAAATTGTAGATGGTTTCATAACCGAAATAGCCGACCAGGCCGCCGGTAAAGCGCGGCAGGCTTGGGATTTCGGGCGTTTTGAAGCGGTTGTGGAAGGCTTCGATAAAGGGCAGGGGATTGCCGTCGTGTTGTTCGACGATTTCGCCGTTTTGATACACGTCAACATGTTTGCCGCTGGTTTTGAGATAGTGGCTGCAAGGCAGGCCGATAAAGGAATAGCGGCCGAAGCGTTCGCCACCGACAACGGATTCGAGCAGGTAGGTGAAAGGCTTGTTGGCAAGTTTGAGGTAGATTGAGAGCGGTGTGTCCAAGTCGGCAAGCAGCTCTTGAACGAGTGGAATGCGGTTGTAACCTTGTGCGGCTTGGGCTTGGTATTCTTGTTTGCTGATCATCTTGATAAGTCTTTCAGACGGCCTGTTTTAGGGTGTTAAATCGTGTGAAGAGTATAGCATTTTATTGGGATTGTTGACAGTCTGAGCGTTATGTCAGATATAGAAAACGCCGTCTGAAAAAGACGGCGCGAGGTATCAGGCAAGGGTGTTGGAGATTTTGTTTTTCCGGCTTTGTTTCCACTTGAAGATATAAGCGGCAACAACGGGAATCAGGGCAATAATGGATTTGAATGTCCAGCCTGAATACCATGTGCCTTCGGGAACATCGCTTGCAAGCCAAGTGAAGTACGGCCACCAGCAGGCGACCAGGCTGCCGAGGAACAGCGGCCAAATATGACGGCTTAAGTTGCGTTGCCATAAAAGGAAACAGATGACCGCCCAAACGAAAGTCAGTACGGTAATCAGGAGAATGGTGTAGGCATCTGAAATCAGGATGGCGGCAAAGTAGTAGCTGAGTGCGACCCATAATAGGGCAAGTATCAAGACGATGATTTCTTCCGGGCGTTTAAACATGATTTCTCTCTTTTGTAAGACTGGCAATACGTTAATACTATACCCTAAACAAGAAGCGATGATAAGAGTCTTTCAGACGGCCTTGTAGCTGGGTTTGCTATAATGGGTGCAATCAATTTTTGGGAAAGGACAAACCATGACGGCAAACTTTCAAGAAATGCTGAAGGCTTTGGGCAAACAGGCGAAAAAGGAAGCCGCGGAGCGGGAAGCCGAAGCGAAGGCTAAAAAGCAGGTAGAGGATGTGGATTTCAGCAAGGCGGTTGGTAAGGTTACGCCATTAAAAAATGCGGGTAACTATTATGAACAGCCCCGTGATAAATCTCCGATTAAGCCGCGACCTAAAGAAATAGTGACTTTGGAGCAGGAAGATTATTTTTATGTGGGCAGCGGCGGCTGGGAAGAACCGCCAGCTTCGTTCAGTAAAAACGGGCAAGGTAAAAATGATTTGATGCGTTTGCGAAACGGCCATTATCCTGTTGTCGCGGATGTGGATTTGCATGGCTATACGCAGGAAGAAGCGCAGCAGGTATTGAACGAGTTTATTGAGTTTACGAAAAAACGCGGTGTTTGCGGCGAGATTGTCCACGGCAGCGGCTTGGGTTCCGCAGGCTATAAACCGGTTTTGAAAAATATGACGCGCCGCTGGTTGATGCAGCATCCTGATGTGTTGGCTTATGTCGAGCCTCGACAAGGCAATGATGGCGCAGTCAGGATTTTGTTGAAACGCCAACGCCGAGACGATGATTGGAAACAGTAAAATAAAAAAAGCAGTGTCGATAAAATAACACTGCTTTTTTATGGTTGTCAGACTAAGAAGATTTCTTTTTGGAAACCGATTCGCAACCTTTGCCATTGGTCATTGTAGTTTTGGAATCTTTGGCAGAATCAATATCAGTACATTTGTAAGCATTGCCCAAACTATCCATCCAAACGGAAAGGGTATAGCCTGTTTTTGTGGGAATGGCTTTCAAACGATAAGCTCGGCTTTTATTGGTATCAATCATTTCAGCAGAGTATTTGTATTTGTCTGCCAAATCTTTATGGCCTTTGTATGAGGAAATAAAGTCATCCAACTGAGTTTTAATCTCATCAGTTTTCCACTTTGGATTTTTAACCATCTGGTTTTTAAAAGCAGAATTGATGGCGACTAACTCGGCATGCGCTTGTGATTGGTAGCCGCGTTCAATGTAGCGGTTGTAAGACGGAATGGCAATGACGCTCAGGATGGCTAAGATGGCGATGGCAATCATCATCTCAACCAGTGTAAAGCCTAGTTGTTTGGTAGAGGTGGTATTCATTATATTATTCGCTGGCAACGTAAGACTGAAGAACGACTTGGGTATTGGCATTCTTACCCCATGCCTTGGCAGTAACGCGATAGGTAATTCGACCCTCTGTCGTTTTACCCAAATATTCGATGATGTAGCGTGGATTATTTACGATGCCGCTTTTTTTATCTAAAGGATATTCCGTACCATTGGCGTCAATACACAGGCTTTTGTCGCATTTGCGCTTCCAAGCATCTACGGTTGGGTTGCCTTCTTCAGTAAAATCGCCATTGGATTTGACGTTTGGTGTGGAACATAAACCTTTTTCACATTTTGCGGTAAAAGTAGTCTTTTTACCTTCAATATCAAAAATTTGATTTTCACCTTCACGCAGTGCCGCTTCGGCTAGGGTGGTTGCCAGTTTACGGTCGGCATCATTGGTGCTGATACGCTGTTCGGTATTATAGGACTGGGTGGCTGTGACCACGAGCAGTGCGATGACGACCATTATCATTAAGACGATAAACAAAGCATAGCCTTGCTGCCGGTCAGGTTTGTTTAGAGTGATCGGTCGGCGCATACGTTTCCTCCGCGAATGGTGACATTAATATTATAGATATCGACTTTATTGTCTTGTTCTTTTGATGGGTCAATACTGCCGTTATTCAGTACGATTTGGATAGAAGCCGGAGACTTAGCCTCAGCTGAGATATCCAATGCGTTTTTGTAATCAAATGATTCTGTATTTACTCCGCTGGCAGATGCATTTTCAGAATCAGGACATTCTGCATAGATATAGTGGATATCCATGGTTGTAATGCCTTTAATCAACAGCTGCGGATTACTCCATGAGCCATCATTTGATAATTGGAAACGGAACAAACCGCTCTCTTCGCCAAGTTTACCGACAGCGTAGGCAATCATTTCATGTTTCATGATGGCAATACTGCCGTCTTGATCAGAGTCGGTAATTTTTAAAGCCAATTTTGCCGCAGCCAAATCTTTAATTTCTGTGTGAGGTTTGGCAATGCCGAAGCAGCTGCTGGCAATGGCAGTTTTTGCAGCAGAGTCTGCTTTGTCGATACCGTATTGGAACAGCAGGGCTTTGCCAGTTTGAGTAAAGCCGGTATAGCTTAATTTATTGATTTCTTTAATCGGTAACAGCTTATTAACACCGGCTGTTTTCAAGGCATATTCATCTGAGCTTTTGTCTTCTATCACTGCAGAGGCAGGAGAATTCGACATATTGAAGCAGCCGAAATTACCTGCCATACGCGCATCGCGCACAATCATATTGGCGGCGTTGCGCAAATCTTGTTGGATACCGATACGGGTGTTGGCAGATTTGTTTAATCCGCGTGCAGTAAAGTAGGTGGAGCTGACAGCCATTAAGACGATCATACTGAGTAGGCTGGCAACCAGAAATTCAAGGATGCTGAAGCCTCGAATGGCGGTTTTATTGGGAATATGGTTGAGTAAGCGTTTATTGTTCATTGTTAGTCTCTTACGCGTGATTGGTAGGTATAGACAACGTGATGCCCCGATGTGTTGAGATTTTTTGCGCTATTTTCTTCTTCAACATCTTGCAACCATAAAACTTTCACGATGGTTGTATCGCCTTTGCCATCGCATTTTGCGTTAAACCTATTTTCTTCGAAAGTCGGCTCTGCGCCGGAAGAATCTTTGCAGATGGTCGAGAAGACTTGGGCTTCGGGAAGGGCTTTAGCTAAATCGGCTTTAAACTGTGCAATTTGAGCCTGTGCAAGTTGGGTTTTGGTCATTTTGGCTTCAAATTTTGCAGTTTGTTTAGAGTCGGATTTTAGGTAGGCATCATAGGATTTTTTATAACGGGAGGTTTTTTCCCCTGTAGTATCGGTTTCTTCAGAAAGCGTCGGATTAATGAGCATGCCTTCAATCAGATTTTGTGTAATTTGGGCGACTGTGGTTTGATTTTCAGACTCACGTACGTTGGATACGGTACGCAATTGAACAGCCAGCAGGGCGAGTACGCCGATAGCAAGGACAAACATGGCAATCAAAACTTCAATCAGGGTCATACCTGATTGAAGTTTTGGGGTAAAGCTTGTTGAGCTCGTTTTCAGACGGCCTTTAAATGATCTGAGATGAGTAGGATTAGTAATGTTCATAAGATACCGTTGTTATTATTTGGAAGTGTATTCGCACATTTTGCGCTCATCGTTTTTAGCACAGATTTCGACATGCCCATTGCCATTGATTAAAAGTACGGTAGCACGGGCTTTCTTGGTTTCAGCATCTGCAGCGGATTTATCTGTTAGGCTGATTTTGATGTGGCCGTCTGAAAATTGATAATTCTTGCCATCAGTTGAATGGCCAAATGTACCATTGGGAAGGAATCTCCACCATACTTCTTTTGAAGCTGAAGCAGAGAGGGCAGAACGGTCATTGCCGATAGGGATATAGTTGAAGCGGTATTCCACTTTGTCGGTATCTCCATTAAGGATAATGGAGCGGATGGATAAATCGACTGTGTCGTTTTGATAGCGTAAGTCTTCGTTTTTATCGGCGTAGGCCAACATACCATTACCGGCATATTTGGAATCGCAACCATTATTGGGTGAACCATCGGATTTAATTTTAACCGGGCAGATGTAAACGGGAAGATTGAGACGGACGGCCTCATTACGAGCGAAGCGCAGCAGATTGGCAATTTGCTCTGCTTGCGATGCTACACGTCTGGAGGCAATCCATTGATTCATATTGGGAAGTGCGATGACGGCCATTACTGCTGCAATAGTAATGACGATCAGCAACTCAATTAGGGTGAAGCCTTTTTGTGTCTGATACATGAGTGATTTTTGGTAGTAATGTGTTGGGTAACTGACGTTTTCGCTTTTGCATTTGCTCGTGGCAATGCTTTTGCTTTTATTAGATTTATTTTAAACGATTTTGTAATGCGTGACTAATGAAATATGAAATTCGGTTAGTTTTTAAGACAATCTGTCTCAATCTTCCATCAACATAGATTCTGGAACATAAGCAGCATTATCAAATTTGGTAAATTGACCCATCCAAGTGAGGAATACTTTCCCGACTGGACCGTTACGGTGTTTGCCGATAATACATTCCGCCAAGCCTTTTGCGGGTGATTCTGAGTTGTAGTATTCGTCGCGATACATGAACATAATCAAGTCGGCATCTTGTTCGATTGCGCCGGATTCACGCAAGTCGGACATCATCGGGCGTTTGTCGGTACGCTGTTCAACGGTACGGCTCAACTGCGACAGGGCAATGACGGGAACTTGCAACTCTTTAGCCAATGCTTTGAGGGAGCGGGAAATTTCGCCAAGCTCGGAAGCGCGGTTGTCAGAACGGCCGGAGCCTGACATCAATTGCAGGTAGTCGATGACGATCAAGCCCAATTTGCCGTTGAACTGGCGCGCAAGACGGCGGGCGCGGGCGCGCAGTTCGAGCGCGGTCAAACCCGGAGTTTCATCGATATACATGGGTGCATCGGAGAGTTTAACGACCGCTTCGTTCAGACGGCCCCAGTGTTCGTCTTGTAATCTGCCAGTTTTTAAGACGCTTTGGTCCAAACGTCCGACTGAGCCCAGCATACGCATGACCAGCTGTGCACCGCCCATCTCCATAGAGAATACGGCGACAGGTAATTTGTTTTCTACGGCAACGTGTTCTGCGATGTTGATGGAAAAAGCGGTTTTACCCATGGAAGGACGGCCTGCGACGATGATCAAATCGCCCGGCTGGAGGCCTGATGTTTTTTTATCAAGGTCGATAAAACCTGTTGATATGCCGGTTACTTCATCAGGATTGTCACGCGAATAAAGCATATCGATGCGCTCGACCACTTCTTTCAAAAGGTCGGGCATCTCAAGGAAGCCTTGTTTGGATTTGGCGGTACTTTCGGCGATTTGGAATACTTTGTTTTCCGCCTCGTCCAAAAGCTGGCCTGCATCGCGCCCTTGCGGATTGTATGCGCTGCGTGCAATTTCCGTACCGACTTCGGCAAGCTGGCGCATGATGGAACGTTCGCGCACGATTTCGGCGTAGCGGCGGATATTGGCAGCAGACGGCGTGTTTTGCGCCAGCGTAATCAGATAGTTGAATCCGCCTGCCGCTTCCAATTCTTCATTGCGTTCCAAACTTTCTTGAACGGTAATGACGTCGGCAGGACGGCTTTCATTAATCAGATTGGCAATCGCACGAAAAATCAGGCGGTGTTCGTGTCGGTAGAAATCCTCGCCGGAAACAACATCGGCAATACGGTCCCAAGCAGAATTTTCCAGCATCAGGCCGCCTAAGACGGATTGCTCCGCTTCTGTGGAATGTGGTGGCAGTGACAATGCGCTGATTTCACGGTCTTCAGACGGCATATCGGAATAATTGCTCATGACGGGCATCTCTGGCTGGAAAATTGCAATCCACTATTATAGCGCAGTGTAAGTTCAATTGGTTTGTTTAGGCTAAAGCAGGTAAAATAGCCATGTTGTCGATTTGACAACACACACTACCAAAATATAAATATCAATAATTAGGAGCATAAAAATGGAACACAAGCTGCCACAATTGCCTTATGAACTGGATGCGTTGTCCCCTCATCTGACCAAAGAAACTTTGGAGTTTCACTACGGCAAACACCATCAAACTTACATCACCAATTTGAACAATCAAATCAAAGGCACTGAGTTTGAAGAAATGCCTTTGGAAGAAATCGTGAAAAAATCTTCCGGCGGTATGTTCAACAACGCTGCCCAAACTTGGAACCACACTTTCTACTGGCTGGGCTTTACCCCTAAAGGCCAAGGCAAACCTGCCGGCGAATTGGCTGCGGCCATCGACGCCAAATGGGGCAGCTTCGAGAAATTCCAAGAAGCGTTCAATGCTTGCGCGGCCGGTACTTTCGGCTCAGGTTGGGCATGGTTGGTGAAAACGCCTGCCGGTGAATTGGATCTGGTTTCTACTTCCAATGCAGATACTCCGCTGACTACTGAAAATACGCCGCTGTTGACTTGCGACGTATGGGAACACGCCTACTACATCGACTACCGCAACAGCCGCCCTAACTACCTGAAAGGTTTCTGGGAAATCGTTAACTGGGATGAAGTTGCCAAACGCTTCGCCGCATAAAACGATATGAATGAAAAGGTCGTCTGAAAAATTTTCAGACGGCCTTTTTGTTGATATTGGCGTGAAGAAAAGGTTTAGATGAATGTTTTTTCTGTTTGATGCGCAAAATTATCATGGAGCAGAAAAAAGGATAAACGGGAGATTATGCTAAAATATTGTCAACAATTTTTTGATTCCGCATGATATGGAATCAGCGTTTGACACACATACACAAGAGGATTTTATGAAATTTCTAGACCGTGAGGCGACCATTGCCAAACCCGGCTTTAATCGTTGGCTGGTACCGCCTGCCGCTTTGGCCGTGCATCTTGCCATCGGGCAGATATATGCTTATTCCGTATTCAATGCGCCGCTGACCAAGCTTATCGGTATCACTGAGTCGGCTGCAGGAGATTGGAAGCTGACCACGGTCGGTTGGATTTTCAGTATTGCCTTGGCGATGTTGGGCGCGTCAGCGGCCATGTTCGGTACATGGATGGAACGCGTTGGGCCACGTAAGGCGATGTTTGTTGCTGCCTGCTGCTTTAGCTTGGGCTTTTTTGTGTCGGCGATCGGCGTTCATACGCACAATCTGTTTTTGCTTTATTTGGGCAACGGTGTGATTGGCGGGGTCGGTTTGGGCTTGGGCTATATCGGGCCTGTATCGACGCTGATGAAATGGTTTCCCGATAAACCGGGTATGGCGACAGGTTTGGCGATTATGGGTTTTGGCGGCGGCGCGATGTTGGCCTCGCCTTTATCTGTGTCGCTGATGAGTTTTTTCTCCAGTGAAACTTCGGTTGGCGTAGTACAGACGTTTGTTGTTTTGGGCATTTTTTATTTGGTATTGATGATGTTTGGTGCATTTACCATCCGGATACCTGCCGATGGTTGGAAACCTAAGGGTTATGTTGCGCCGAAAATCAAAAATAAATTGGTCAGCAGTAATCACGTCAATGTTTCCGAAGCCATGAAGACGCCACAATTTTGGCTCTTGTTTTGGGTGTTGTGCTTGAATGTGACGGCAGGTATCGGCGTTTTGGGTCAGGCTTCCGTCATGATTCAGGAGCTGTTTTCTGAAGCTTCTGTCGGTAAACAGGCTGCCATTGGCGCAGGTGCGGCGGCGGGTTTTGTGAGTCTGTTGAGCCTGTTTAATATGGGCGGCCGCTTTTTGTGGTCCAGCGTGTCCGACAAAATCGGGCGTAAAAATACATATACTATTTTCTTTGTGCTCGGTTCGCTGTTGTATTTCGCCATTCCGTCGATTGGCGCGAGCGGTAACAAGGCTTTGTTTGTTATTGGATTTTGCGTCATCATTTCCATGTATGGCGGCGGTTTCGCAGCGATTCCGGCGTATTTGAAGGATTTGTTCGGCACTTATCAAGTCGGTGCAATCCATGGCAGGATTTTGCTGGCATGGTCAACTGCGGCCGTTATTGGCCCTGTGTTGGTCAACTATATCCGCCAAAGCCAAATTGAAAGCGGCGTTCCGGCTGCCGAGGCTTATAGCATTACCATGTACATCATGGCAGGTTTGTTGATTGTCGGTTTGTTGTGTAATTTGAGTGTCCGTTCGGTTCACGAAAAGTATCACGAGAAGGACATTAAGGTCGCGGCACATAGCGGCAACCCCGATGATGAAACTGCTGTATCCGATGCCTATCTGATCAGCAAGAAAGTATCAGCGGGCGGTATCGGCGTATGGTGGCGATGGGCTTTGGTCTGCATTCCTTTGGGCTATGGCGTCATTATGGTGTTTGTTAAAGCCTTAAGTTTGTTTAATTGATTACTGAAAATTAAAGGCCGAGACCTTTGCAAAATTCCTTTTCCCCAACGGCCGAAACCTAAACACAGGTTTTCGGCTGTTTTTTATTTCAAATATCCACTGATTCTAACCAAATACCCCCTTAATCCCTCTTGGATACCTGATAATCAGGCATCCGGCCGCCTTTTAGGCAGCTGCAGGCGCACTTAGTCTGTTGGCGGCTTTTAAAAGGTTCAAACACATCGCCTTCAGATGGCTTTGCGCACTCACTTTGCTCAGTCCGAAGTAGGCTGCCCGCGCATAGCGGAATTTACGGTGCAGCGTACCGAAGCTTTGTTCGACCACATAACGGGTCTTCGACAAATATCGGTTGCGTTTGGTTTGCGCTTCCGACAGCGGATGTTTGCGGTGGGCTTTGCGCATAATGCCGTCCAGTAACCGATGCTCTTCCAGATGTTGTCGGTTTTCCTCACTGTCATAGCCTTTGTCGGCATAGACGGTTGTACCTTTGGGCAAGCCTTCCAACAAAGGCGACAGATGTTTGCACTCATGGGCATTGGCGGGGGTAATATGCAGTTTCTCGATATAGCCTTCCGCATCGGTGCGGGTATGTTGTTTGTAACCGAGTCTGTAGAGGCCGTTTTTCTTTATCCAACGGGCATCTTTGTCTTTACTCGGTGTAGTTTGGCCTCTGACTTGTCCTTCCTCATCAACTTCTATGGCCTGGCGCTGTTTGCTGCCGGCGGTCTGAATAATGGTGGCGTCAACGACGGCGGCGGATGCTTTCTCTACTTTTAGGCCTTTTTCGGTCAGTTGGCGGTTAATCAGTTCCAATAATTCGGACAGGGTGTCGTCTTGCGCCAGCCAGTTGCGGTAGCGGCATAAGGTGCTGTAATCGGGGATACTCAGTTCGTCAAAACGGCAAAACAGGTTGAAGTCGATACGGGTGATGAGGCTGTGTTCGAGTTTGGGATCGGATAGGCTGTGCCATTGTCCGAGCAGGACGGCTTTGAACATAGATAGCAGGGGATAGGCGGGACGACCACGGTGGTCCCGGACGTAACGGGTTCTTTGATGATTCAGGTATTGTTCGATCGGTTGCCAATCAATCACCTGATCCAACTTCAATAGAGGGAAACGGTCGATGTGTTTGGCAATCATGGCTTGGGCGGTTTGCTGAAAGAAGGTGCTCATGAGAAATCCCCTAAATGTCTTGGTGGGAATTTAGGGGATTTTGGGGAATTTTGCAAAGGTCTCAGGCCGTCTGAAAGTTTCAGACGGCCTTTTCAAATGTTAAACAATTAATCTTTTGATACGCTGATGGTATGTTTGATGTGTTTTAAATTCGCAACGATGGTAAAAGTCATCATCACCAGTAATGCCCATGAACTCCATTTGCTGATGTGTACCGATGCCCACGCGCCGATTTGGTTTGGATAGCGCCAAACGCCGAATAGGGTTCCCAAATTTTCCGCCAGCCAAATAAAAAATCCAATCAGGACGAAAGCGAGCAGGAGCGGCATTCTGCGAGTGGTGTCATAGGGCGTATATAAGACCGTTGTCCGGGCGTATAGGCCGAGAGCAAAAGCAGCGAGATACCAGCGATAGTCGCCGATATAATGATGGGTGAAGAAATTGATATAAATTGCCAGTGCGCACAAAGTGCCCAACCAATACGGCGGATGGCTTTTGATTTTGAGGTCAAACAGCCGCCATGCTTGAATAATATAGCTGCCGACCGCAGCATACATAAAGCCCGCAAACAGCGGTACGCCGCCAATTTTGGTATAAGCCTCATCCGGATAGCTCCAAGATTGGATATCACCTGATGTCTTGAACCACTCTAAAGCAAAGCCCACCAAGTGAAACAGCGTAATCGATTTCACTTCATCCCAAGTTTCCAGCTTGAAATACAGCATGGCTGCTTGTACGGAGACAGCAAAAATCAGCAGCAGATCGTAGCGCGAAATTCCCAACCAGCCTGTTTTCGGAACGAGGAACATGGCAATGAAAAACAAGCCTGCAAATAAGCAGGCTCGCGCTTCTTTCAAACCGAAAAACCAAAATTCAACGATAAAGCGTCGCCAACCATGCAAATCCTTGCGTTTGGGATGCTCAGTCAGCCAAGTATCCAGTTTGCCCAACATATTTTCAGACGGTCTCTTTATCTTAAAAATGTTTTAGGCAGATTGAATCGGAATGACACGGTTTTGCTTACGTTTTGCGCCACCCTCGCAGTAGTTGGTTTTGACATAATCTTCAACGATTTGTAAAAACTCGGCAGCGATATTGTCGCCTTTGAGGGTAACTTTCCGTTCGCCGTCTACATAAACCGGCGCAACCGGAGTTTCGCCTGTACCTGGCAGGCTGATACCGATATCGGCAAGCTTGCTTTCGCCCGGACCATTTACCACGCAACCCATCACGGCGACGTTCAATGATTCAACGCCTGGATATTCAGTGCGCCAAACAGTCATTTTTTGGCGTAAATAGTTTTGTACGTCTTGGGCCAACTCTTGGAATACGGTACTGGTGGTACGGCCGCAACCCGGGCAGGCTGTAACCATTGGCGTAAAGGAGTGCAAGCCCATGGTTTGCAGGATTTCTTGACCGACAATGACTTCTTGTGTGCGTGGGGAGCCGGGTTCGGGCGTAAGGGAAATTCGAATGGTGTCGCCGATGCCTTCTTGCAACAATACTGCCAAAGCTGCGGTGGAGGCCACAATGCCCTTGCTGCCCATGCCTGCCTCAGTCAGACCGAGATGGAGCGGGTAACGGCAACGGCTGCCTAATTCGCGGTAAACCTGAATCAAGTCTTGTACGGCGCTGACCTTGCACGACAAAATGATTTTGTCTTCAGGCAAGCCCAAAGCCACGGCTTTTTCTGCCGATTCCAGCGCAGAAACAATCAAAGCCTCTTTCATGATTTCTTCAGGCGGCTTCGGTGTAGCAGAAGCTAAGTTGGCATCCATCATGCGCTTGGCAAGGCTTTGATCAAGCGAACCCCAGTTCACACCGATTCGTACGGCTTTATTATTTTCTGAGGCAGTACGAATCATAAAGGCAAATTTTTCATCACCTTTTGCACCTTTGCCGACATTGCCCGGGTTAATCCGATATTTGGCCAAGGCTTTGCCGCACTCAGGAAATTCAGCCAATAAGCGTTCGCCATTAAAATGGAAATCACCAATCAGGGGAGTGGTGTAGCCCATATCGTCTAATCGGCTGCGGATTTCAGCTACTTTGGAAGCTGCTTCAGGAGTATTGACCGTGATGCGGACCATTTCCGAGCCGGCATCGCTCAATTCTTTGACCTGTTGGGCAGTTGCTGCGGCATCTGCCGTATCCGTATTGGTCATGGATTGAACAAGAACGGGCGCATCGGAGCCGATAATGAGGTGGTCAATTTTGACTTGATGTGTCTGACGGCGTTTAGGTGTGGTCATTTTAGTTTTTTCCTGCAATAAAAGAGGCGGATTTTTCACCGGCAACACGGTATTTCAAAGGTTCGATAGGTGTGCCGCCGTAATTGGCTTCCGAGCCGGCTGCAATACCGATCCAAACATTGTAGGGTGCGCCGCCTCTCAGACGTTGTTCGCTTCCGGCAGGAACGATACGGCTGAATACTACTTTTCCATCTTTGTCTGTAATAATCAGATTGCTTCGGTATTGGACTTTAATCCAAAGTTCGTCTTTCTCAACTTTGACGGCAGGTTTCTCTTCTTGTGCTACGGCAGAAGCCTCAGAAGCAGCTTGATCATTAGCCACTTCAGGCTTATTGGTAATTTCTTTTTTGCCGTCTTCCGTCATTTCGCTAACGGCAACATTATCCGTTTTTAAGGCGGGCGTTTTCATCGTATCAGCAACATCTTTGCTGTTTTGAATATTTGCCTGTTCGTTTTCAAAACTGGATTTGCTTTGCCAAAAGTAAACGCCGCCTACAGCCAAAGCCAGTGCGGCTATCCCCAATATCCATTTTGGGAAGCCTTGCTTTTCAGTGTCTTGGTAGCTTAAGCCGGTGTTGGCGCTGCGTATTACCGCGTATACATGGTCTTCAAGTTGCGGAGTAATGGAGAGTAAATGTTTGGCGATGGTTTGTTCATCGATTTTCAAAAATCGTGCATATGAACGCAGATAGCCTGAAACAAAGACTAAACCGGGAAAGCCTGAATATTCCCCTTTTTCCAAAGCATCAATTTGTTCGGCAGACAGTTTCAAACGTGAAGCAACATCTTGAATATCGATTTTGGCATCAGTTCTGTGTTTGCGTAATTCATCCCCCAATGTTTTGGCGGCTTGTGCGTCGTAGTTGATTTTATCGTTATTTTCCATTTAGTGGCCTGTTGTGACGGTTTGTAGTTCGTCTGAATAAGGGAAGTTTGCCCTAAGTTGGGCTTCGTATTCGTATGCGGCGTGTTTATTGCCCAAGGCGGTAGCCAAACGCCAGCCTAAAAGCAAATCGTCAGCCTGCAGGACATCAACTTTGCTTTGGTATTGGCGGAAATAATAGTCGGCATCGTTCAGATTGCCTGCCATCATTTTGGTTCGGGCAAGTTCTTTGAAAGCAGGGAAGAATTGCGGATTCGCTGCTAAAGACCTTTCCAAATAGGCTTGGGCTAAAGAGTATTGGCCTAACCTTGCACTGCAAATGCCTTTATTCATATTGGCAATAAAGGGGCTTGGGTAGGTTGGGTCGGCCAGTGCTTTGTCAAAATAAGCCAAAGATTCTGCTGGTGCATTCATTTGATTGCACAAGAACCAACCGTAGTTGTTGTTGACTTCCGCGCTATCAGGTTTTAAAGACAATGCTTTAAGAAAGCTTTCCTGAGCTTTATCTTTGACTTTCAAATACTGATAAATCTCGGCGCGTACCAACCAAGCAAGGTCATTTTTTGAATTGAACTTAAGCGCCTCTTCGATACTTTCAGTAGCTTGGCGGTAGTTTTGGCCACGCATATATTCCACAGCCAGTTGGGTTTTGATATTAGAAACTTGAATGGCGCGTTCTTTAGGGCTTGGACCGGAAGAGGAAGCGCAGGCTGAAAGAGTCAGTGCGGTAAGTAAAGCGAATCCGAACTTGATTTTCATAATTAACCTTATTGTTCGACCAAAATCTGTTGCCATTTTTGTTGGCGGCGTGTTTTATCTTGTACTTGTCCGGCCAGTTGTCCGCAAGCGGCATCGATATCGTCGCCGCGGGTTTTGCGGACAGTAACGACAAAGCCGGCTTGTTGCAGAATATCGCGGAAGACACGGATATTTTCATTAGTAGAACGTTCGTAGCCGGAATTTGGGAAAGGATTGAACGGAATCAGATTGAATTTGCAGGGTACGTCTTTAACCAACTCAATCAATTCACGCGCATGTTGTGCTTTATCGTTGATGCCGTCGAGCATAACGTATTCAAAGGTAATAAAGTCACGGGGTGCTTTGACCAGATAACGTTGACAGGCCGCCATCAATTCTTTAAGCGGGTATTTTTTGTTGAGTGGAACAATTTGATCGCGCACTTCATCGTTGGATGCGTGTAAAGATACAGCCAAAGCAACAGGCATTGCATCACGCAGTCTGTCCATTTGCGGAACCATGCCCGAAGTGGAAACAGTCACACGGCGGCGGCTTAAGCCGTAGCCGTGATCATCCAGCATAATGCTCAAAGCGGTAACAACATTATCAAAGTTTGCCATGGGTTCGCCCATACCCATCATCACTACGTTGGAGATAACGCGTTCGTTTTTAGGGGTAACGCCCATGGCTTTATTGGCCCACCAAAGCTGGCCGATGATTTCAGCGGCAGTCAGGTTGCGGTTGAAACCTTGTCGTCCGGTAGAGCAGAAGGTGCATTCCAATGCGCAACCTACTTGGGAAGAGATACACAAAGTACCGCGTTCGGCTTCGGGAATGAAGACGGTTTCTACACCGTTGCCCGTGCCGACATCCAGCAACCATTTGCGTGTACCATCCGTAGATTCTTGTGCCATCATTAATTTAGGCACTTCGATTGTGGCTTGTTCATTCAACTTGGCACGTAATGATTTGGCTAAGTCAGTCATTTCTTCAAAGTTTTGTGCACCGGCTTGATGCATCCAACGCATTACTTGCTTGGCACGAAAAGGTTTTTCGCCCATTTCGGCAAAGTGTTGCGTCAGTCCGTTTAAATCGTAATTCAGTAGATTGGTTTTCATGTATTTTTATGTTTCTCAGTAAAGCTTTTAAAGCAAAGAGGCTTATTTGGCAGCTTTGCTTTAAAAGCCTTTGGATTTTCAGACGGCCTTTTATTTGTAGGACATACAAAGCAGTTTTGCCGTCCGATATGAATCGGACGGCCGTAAAGCGGCTACAGGCTTTTATTCTTAGCGTGGGCAGATTTCGCTTTGGCTGAAGAAGTAAGCAATTTCAATCGCAGCATTTTCAACGCTGTCAGAACCATGTACGGCATTAACACTGACAGATTCTGCAAAGTCGGCACGGATTGTACCCGGAGCTGCATCGGCTGGATTGGTTGCACCCATCAATTCGCGATTTTTGGCAACGGCGTTTTCACCTTCTAATACTTGAATCATGACAGGGTTGCGAGTCATGAATTTAACCAAATCTTCATAAAAAGGGCGGCCTTTGTGTACGGCATAAAATTCTTTTGCTTCACGCTCAGAGAGATGTTTCATTTTTGCCGCAATAATGCGCAAGCCGTTTTCTTCAAAGCGGCTGTAAATCTTGCCGATGACGTTTTTTTCTACTGCATCGGGTTTGATGATTGAAATCGTACGTTCGATGGCCATGTTATGTCCTTGTTTTTATTGAAAGGTGGGGTATCGTAGCCAAGAGGCGAGGGAAGTGTATTCTACCAAATTTCGCCCCTTTTTGGGAAAGGCATTATTTGCTTAAAGTCAGGTGTGGTTGTTCCAAATAGACTTCGGATTGCATTTCGATCATACGGCTGGCTGTACGGGTAAATTCTTCGGCAAAATCGCCTTCGACGTAAATATCGTTTACGCCAACTGCGCTGGTAGCGCACAGCTTCACACGGAAATCGTATAAAACGTCAATTAACCATGTCAGGCGACGTGCTTCTGCTTTTTCTTGAGGGGTTAAGCGTTCTAATCCTGAAAGGAAAACCATCTCGTAATGTTCGGCTAAATACAGATAGTCAGCTTGTGAGCGCGGGCCAAAACATAATGTGCGGAAATCAAACCAGATGGCGCGTTCTGACTGGGCTTTATGGGGAATTTCCCGTCCATGAATAATGCTGATACCTGGGTTTAATTCAGAGATTCCGCTCATTTCCTTAAATAAAGCGGCGAGTTTTTGCTCGTTTTCTTCATTATTGGGGACAAAGAAAATTTCGGCAGGACGCAGCGTACGCAAGCGGTAATCTTCGCCGCCATCCACATTTAAAACGGTCAGGTTGGACTCGATAAGGGCGATGGTTGGTAGAAAACTGCTGCGGTTTTGGCCTTGAGGATAGAGTTCGGATGGGGCGTAGTTGGAAGTGGCTACCAAGACTACACCTTCACTCAACAGGTTTTCCAGCAAGCGACCCAAAATCATGGCATCTGCAATATCGCTGACGTGAAACTCGTCAAAACACAAAACTCGTGTTTCTTTGGCAATTTCTGTTGCAACAGCTTTTAAAGGATTGGCTTCGCTTTTCAAGACCTTAAGGCGTTGATGGATTTCAGCCATGAAGGCATGGAAATGCACGCGACGCTTACGACGATAGGGGAGACAGCCGAAAAAAGCATCCATCAAAAAGCTTTTACCGCGTCCTACGCCGCCATAAAAATAGAGCCCTTTAGGTACTTGGGGGGAACGCAAGCTACGGCCTAGAAAACGGTTGCGTTTGCGTTTGAACATCATCAGCTCGGTCCACAAACGATCCAAATATTCAATGGCTCGCGCTTGTGCTTCGTCGCGGATAAAGTTGGGTTGTTCGGCTGCAGCTTGATACCAAGTCAATGGGCTGTGGTTTTCAAATGGAGGTGGTGTGAATAGTTGGTCTCTATTGCTCATGTGTAACCTTTATTATGCTTTACTGGCGATAGTTGAAACATCATCCGCAATAGTTTGGATAGTAGTTGGAATGATGTTTTCATTACAGAATAGTCGGTCTATTATAAATGATTTCAGACGGCCTGCGTTTTTTGCAAAAGCATTGTAGTAAATATAGTTGAAATAGTGTGCGATTAAGGTATGCGTGAAAAGAGCCGGCTTTAGTATTTCTTGCGAAAACAAAAAAACGCCGCATTTCTGCGGCGTTTTGCTACTAAGTATTAATGAGCACTTTCTTGCAATGCCAAGTCTACACGCTCACGCAACTCTTTACCCGGTTTGAAGTGAGGAACATGCTTTTCAGGCACTTCTACACGTTCGCCGGTTTTCGGGTTGCGCCCAATACGGGCAGGGCGGTGGTTCAAGTCGAAGCTGCCGAAGCCGCGGATTTCGATACGTTGTCCACGAGCCAGTGAGCGGGTCATGGTATCAACCAAGACTTTTACACTGTATTCGACATCTTTAGCCAGCAGTTGGTTGCCATTTTTTTCGGCAAACACTTCTGCAAGGCGAACCATCAATTCAGACTTCGTCATGTCTGCAACCTTATTCTTGGTCGCCGGACAGTTTGGCTTTCAGCAAGTCGCCCAGGCTGGTAGTACCTGCATTGGCAGTTGCAGCGGCGTTAACTGAATTCAGCGCTTCGCGGTTTTCTTTAGCGTCTTTCGCTTTAACAGACAGACGGATGCTGCGGTTTTTGCGGTCAACGGTAACGATAACGGCTTCAACTTCGTCGCCTTCTTTCAGTTTGGTAGTCAGGTCTTCAACGCGGTCAGCGGCGAATTCAGAAGCAGGCAGGTAGCCTTCAACTTCTTCAGACAGAGCTACTACGGCACCTTTGGCGTCAACAGATTTCACAGAACCTTTAACCAAAGAACCTTTATCGTTTACGCTGATGAAGTTGCCGAACGGATCACCTTCCAGTTGTTTGATGCCCAAAGAGATACGTTCTTTTTCAACGTCGATGGCCAATACAACGGCTTCAACTTCTTCGCCTTTTTTGTATTTGCGTACAGCTTCTTCGCCGGCTTCAGTCCAAGACAGGTCGGACAAGTGAACCAGACCGTCGATGCCGCCAGGCAAACCTACAAATACGCCGAAGTCAGTGATAGATTTAACTGCGCCGGAGATTTTGTCGCCTTTGTTGTGGTTGGCGGCAAACTCTTCCCAAGGGTTAGCTTGGCATTGTTTCATACCCAAAGAGATACGGCGGCGGTCTTCGTCGATTTCCAGGATCATGACTTCAACTTCGTCACCCAGTTGAACAACTTTGCTTGGGTGTACGTTTTTGTTGGTCCAATCCATTTCGGAAACGTGTACCAAACCTTCGATGCCTTGTTCGATTTCAACGAACGCACCGTAGTCAGTCAGGTTGGATACTTTACCGAACAGGCGGGTACCTTGTGGGTAACGACGGGTCAGGCCGCTCCAAGGATCTTCGCCCAGTTGTTTCATACCCAAAGAAACGCGTTGTTTGTCTTGGTCGAATTTCAGGACTTTGGCTTCTACTTCTTGACCAACTTCCAAAACTTCGCTTGGGTGTTTCACACGGCGCCATGCCAAGTCGGTGATGTGCAACAGACCATCGATGCCGCCCAAGTCAACGAATGCACCGTAATCGGTGATGTTTTTAACGATACCTTTGATAACTGAACCTTCTTGCAGGTTTTCCAGCAAGGCTTTGCGTTCTTCGCCCAAAGTAGCTTCCAGAACAGCGCGGCGGGATACAACAACGTTGTTGCGTTTTTTGTCCAGTTTGATCACTTTGAATTCAATTTCTTTGCCTTCGAAGTGAGAGGTGTCTTTTACAGGACGTACGTCAACCAAAGAACCCGGCAGGAATGCGCGGATGCTGTTGATCATAACAGTCAGACCGCCTTTGACTTTGCCATTGATAACGCCGGACAGGATGTCGCCGTTTTCCATAGCTTCTTCCAAAGCGATCCAGTCGGCAGCGCGTTTGGCTTTTTCGCGGGACAGTTTGGTTTCGCCGAAGCCGTTTTCAACAGATTCGATGGTAACGGTAACGAAATCGCCAACTTTAACTTCAATCTCGCCCTGAGCGTTTTTGAATTCAGCAACATCAATCAGAGATTCTGATTTCAGACCTGCGTTAACGGTAACGAAGTTTTGATCGATGCCGACTACTTCGGCAGTAATCACTTCACCTGGGTTCATCTCTTGCAGGGTAAAGCTTTCTTCCAGCAGCTGGGCAAAATTTTCCATAGTCATATATACTCTTTTCGGTACACCGCCAAGGGGTGCGGGTTAGGTTTGAAATGACCTGCCGTCCTTGGCGCGGCAGGTTGGGAAATGTTTTCAGACGGCCTTGTTATAGGGTTAACAGGCCGTCTGAAATGAAAACTTCGCGATTATACTCCAAATTTTAAACTTTATGATACCAATCAAGCACTTTTTTTACAGCTTCTTCGATAGAAAGGTTATCAGTATCTAAAAGCAGGGCATCGGGCAGTTGTTTCAACGGAGCAACAGGGCGGCGGCGGTCTGCTTCATCGCGCGCTTCAATATCCGACAAAATACGCTCGAATGCAACGCCTTCGCATGGGATACCGAGTTGCTTTGCACGACGTTGGGCGCGGACATTGGCACTCGCGGTCAGGAAAATTTTTAATGCGGCATCAGGGAAAATAACCGAGCCGATATCGCGACCGTCGGCGACCAAACCTTTTTCGGTTAGGAAGTCGCGTTGGCGCTGCAAAAGGGCGGCACGCACTTTAGGCAACTGCGCGACGGCAGATGCGCCCATGCCGATTGCTTCGGTACGGATTTGCTCGGATACATCTTCGCCGTTTAATAATACGGCGCTGCCTTCAAATTGTGCGGGCAAGGTTTCTGCCAGTGTGCTGACGGCATCTTCATCTGTCCAGGCGACATTTTGTTTTTGTGCGTAAAGCGCGGTCAGGCGGTAAAGCGCACCGGAGTCTAGGTAAAGAAAACCCAAAGCTTCGGCTACGCGTGAGGCAACCGTCCCTTTGCCGGATGCGCTGGGGCCGTCGATGGCGATAACTTTTTGCTTGAGGCTCATGTGTTCTCCTGAATGCGATAGGTATTTGAATTAACCGTTTATTATACGTTGCTTTGGCCGTCTGAAAACGAAAATTTTTGTGTGATTCAGATTTGAGGGGAAAGCGGCTCGGCCTTATCGGGTATAATGGCCAAAATCATAATTTAACCGCTTTATCTGATTGTTCGGGCCGTCTGAAATAACGGGTCGGGAACGGTCTTAGAATTTAGAAACATTATGTTACAAACCGATAATCTTACTTCTGCACAACCTCAGCGTATTATCACTGCTCAAAATATTTCAGCTCAGGAAGAATTGCTTGAACGCGCTTTACGTCCGAAAACTTTAGACGACTATATCGGGCAGGATAAGGCAAAAGAGCAGTTGGCTATTTTTATTCAGGCGGCGAAAAAACGTGGCGAAGCGCTTGACCACACTTTGTTGTTTGGCCCTCCGGGTTTGGGCAAAACTACTTTGGCGCATATTATCGCCAAGGAGTTAGGCGTTAATTTGCGCCAAACCAGCGGCCCGGTTTTGGAACGTGCAGGCGACCTTGCAGCCTTGTTGACCAATCTCGAGCCGCATGATGTGCTGTTTATCGATGAAATCCACCGCTTAAGCCCTGTGGTTGAAGAAATCCTTTATCCTGCGCTTGAAGATTATCAGTTGGACATCATGATAGGCGAAGGGCCGGCCGCGCGTTCGGTCAAAATCGATTTGCCGCCGTTTACATTGGTAGGCGCGACGACCCGTGCCGGTATGCTGACCAATCCTTTGCGTGATCGTTTCGGTATCGTGTCCCGATTAGAGTTTTATCAGAATAAAGACTTGGCAACTATTGTTGCCCGTTCTGCACAATTGTTGCAGTTGGATATGGGCGACGAGGGCGCGATGGAAGTAGCCAAGCGCAGCCGCGGTACGCCGCGTATTGCCAACCGCCTTTTGCGACGTGTACGCGATTATGCCGATGTGAAAAACAACGGCGTCATTGATGCGGAAATTGCCGATGCTGCCTTGAGTATGCTGGATGTGGACGGGCAAGGTTTGGATGTGATGGATAGGAAATTCCTTGAGGCGATTCTGCACAAGTTCAGCGGCGGTCCTGTCGGTTTAGAAAACGTGGCCGCTGCGATTGGCGAATCGACCGATACCATCGAAGATGTGATTGAGCCTTATCTGATTCAACAAGGCTTTTTACAGCGTACACCGCGCGGACGCGTAGCAACCGAAAGAGCCTATCTGCATTTCGGTTTGAAGGTTCAAAAATAATAATGAAGGCCGTCTGAAAACTGCTTTCAGACGGCCTGATACTTTCAATTTCATATGATTATCGGCAAATATCTGCCGATAATCGGTTAAAATGTCTCCCTTTTCTTTTTTGAAGTTTCCCCATGAATATCTTATCCGTAGAAAATGCTTCTTTTGCCGTCGGCCACGTCGCCTTGCTTGACAAAACTTCTTTTCAACTCGACAGTGGTGAGAAAATCGGTTTAATCGGTCGTAATGGTGCGGGTAAGTCTTCGTTTTTAAAAATTCTTGCAGGAGTACAAAAGCTCGATGACGGGCAGATTATTGTTCAAAACAACCTCAAAATCGTTTATGTACCGCAGGAATCTTTTTTTGATAAGGACGCAACCGTATTTGATACTGTTGCCGAAGGTTTGGGCGAAGTTCGCGATTTATTGCGCCGTTATCATCATGTCAGCCATGAGTTGGAAAATGGTTCGAGTGAGGCTTTGTTAAAAGAGCTCAACGAATTGCAACTTGAAATCGAAGCGAAGGACGGCTGGAAACTGGATGCGGCAGTCAAGCAGACTTTGGGGGAACTGGGTTTGCCGGAAAACGAAAAAATCGGCAACCTTTCCGGCGGGCAGAAAAAACGCGTTGCCTTGGCGCAGGCCTGGGTGCAGAAGCCCGACGTATTGCTGCTGGATGAGCCGACCAACCACTTGGACATCGACGCGATTATCTGGCTTGAAAACCTGCTCAAAGCGTTTGAAGGCAGCCTAGTCGTGATTACCCACGACCGCCGTTTTTTGGACAATATCGCCACGCGCATTGTCGAACTAGACCGCGGCATTCTGCGCTCCTATCCCGGCTCGTTCTCCAAATACAGCGAGAAAAAAGCGCAAGAGTTGGCAGTCGAGGCGGAACATAACCGCTTGTTTGATAAATTCCATGCTCAGGAAGAAGCATGGATACGCAAAGGCATCGAAGCGCGCCGTACCCGTAATGAAGGCCGCGTGCGCCGTTTGGAAGAGCTGCGCCGCCAGCGCGCCGAACGCCGCAATGTACAAGGGCAGGTCAACTTTAAGCTCGATAGCGGCGAAAAAAGCGGCAAAATCATCGCCGAATTGGAACACGCTTCGTTTGCCTATGGCGACAAAGTCATTATGGACAAATTCTCCGCCATCTTGCAGCGCGGAGACAAAATCGGCTTAATCGGTCCAAACGGTATCGGCAAAACCACCTTCCTTAAGCTGATTTTGGGCGAATTGCAGCCGACCTACGGCAGAATCCGTATCGGCAGTAAGCAAGAGGTTGCCTATTTCGACCAGTTCCGCAGTGCGTTGAACGAAAACGACACCGTGTTTTACACGCTCGGACAGGGCAATGATTACGTTGAAGTCGGCGGTAAGAAAAAGCACGTGATGAGCTATTTGGAAGATTTCCTGTTTCATCCGGCTCGCGCACAAAGTCCTGTTTCCTCACTCTCCGGCGGCGAACGCAACCGCCTTCTGCTTGCAAAACTCTTTACCCGTCCTGCCAATATCCTGGTTTTGGACGAACCGACCAACGACTTGGACATCGACACCCAAGAGCTGCTCGAAGACCTGCTGCGCGATTACCAAGGCACGGTATTCCTTGTCTCGCATGACCGTATGTTCTTAGATAATGTGATTACCCAAAGCATTGTTTTCGAAGGACAAGGCCGTCTGAAAGAATACATCGGCGGCTATCAGGATTATATCGATGCAAAATCGCGGGAAGATAAAATTCAGACGGCCTCGGCGCCTAAAGCGGTTGCCGAGCCTGAAAAAGTCAAACCCAAAGCCAACCGTACGGTCAAACTTTCCTATAAAGAACAGCGTGAACTCGATGCCCTGCCTGATGAAATCGCCGCTTTGGAAACCGAACAGGCTGAAATCAATACCCAGCTTTCCGATCCTGAAATTTTCAAAGATTACGAAAAAGCAGGTGCATTGCAAAGCAGGGCTGAAGGAATTGAAATGCTGCTTTTGGAAAAGCTGGAACGCTGGGAATGGCTGGAAGCGAAACAAAATGGAGAAGCGGTTTAAATTGGGAATATTGTCCCAAATTAGGGCAGATATTTTTCTAAATCATGCCGTCTGAACCCTGAATATTCAAAAACAAGGTCTACAACCAACATGAAAAAAGTCGAGAAAAACGTATTGGTGCTGCATAGCGCTAAGGAAATGTTTGAGCTGGTGGACAAAGTTGAGGACTATCCAAAATTTTTGCCGTGGTACAGCAAGACCGAAGTCATCGAACGCAAAGGCAATGAGCTAAAAGCGCGCCTGTTTATGGACTATATGCGCGTCAAACAGTCATTTGCAACGCACAACCACAATATCCCGGGGCAGGAAATCCGCATGGATTTGCTCGAAGGGCCGTTTAAAATCCTGCGCGGCACTTGGAGATTTATCGATTTGGGCGATGATATGTGCAAAGTCGAATTCAGATTAGAATACGATTTCTCCAATGCCGTACTTTCAGCCATGATTTCCCCGGTGTTCGGACATCTCGCCGGTACGCTGGTGGATGCTTTTATTAAAGAGGCCGACCGCCGTTATGCTTGAGATTGAAATTGTTTACGGACTGGCCGAGAGGCAAGTGTTGAAGAGCATGACCGTTGTCGAAGGTACAACCGTACGCGAGGCTGCCCGACAAAGCGGTTTGGAGGTGGAGTTCCCAGAGTTGGATTTACAGCAAGCGCCTTTGGGCATTTTCGGCAAGGCTGTGAAAGATGAGACTGTGTTACGCGATGGCGATAGGATTGAGGTCTATCGTCCATTGTTGATTGATCCGAAAGAAGCAAGACGTAAACGCGCCGAGCAAGAATAAATCAAAGGCCGTCTGAAACTTTTTCAGACGGCCTGTCAAACTGAAAGAACAGTAATGAGCTTGAAAATTAAATTAATCGTCGGTTTGGGTAATCCAGGCCAAGAATACGAACAAACGCGCCACAATGTCGGCTTTTGGCTGTTGGACGAACTGGCGTGGAAATGGAAAGTCAATTTTAAAGACGAAAAGAAATTTTACGGCGAAGTAGCGCGCGCCACTACGCCTGATGGTGATGTTTGGCTGCTCAAACCCATGACCTTTATGAACCGATCCGGTCAGGCCGTTGCCGCTTTGGCTCAGTTTTACAAAATCAAGCCGGAGGAAATCTTGGTGGTTCATGACGAGCTGGATATTCCATGCGGCCGTATCAAATTCAAACTTGGCGGCGGCAACGGCGGACATAACGGCCTTAAAGACATTCAGGCTCGTTTGGGTACGCCTAATTTCTACCGCCTGCGCTTGGGTATTGATCATCCGGGCGACCGTAATCTGGTTGTCGGTTATGTGTTGAATAAACCGTCGGCGGAACACAGACAGCAAATTGATGATTCTATCGCTAAATCCCTGCAAGGATTGCCGGCCGTGTTAAATGGCGAATGGGAAGAAGCAACACGTTTTTTGCACAGTAAGTAAGCGTACCCGAATCAAACGGGTTAGTCTTGCACATCATGTTCAGACGGCCTGAAAATAGACGGCGCGGTTTGGCTAGCGATAACCAATCAAAGAAACAGTAAATATGAACGAACTGACCAGTCTGATGCAGACCGAAGCCCCAGGCATTGTTGGCGAAACATTAGACTTCTGCCTTTACGAATGTAGTATTGAAGATGCCCCGGATGCAGAAGAAGTGGCACAATGGCGTGATATTTTGAAGACGCGGGGTGGGAAATTTGTCCGCTTGGCAGATATCTGCCAAACATGGTTGGATGAAGAGGCCGAGAAATGAAAGCCTTGCCATTAAACAAATTTACTGCTGCTGCCTTGATTTGGTTTGCCGCCGCCATTTATGCCTTACTTTTCAAAGAGGGCGGCAATAGCGCTCCACCATTTCCCCATTTTGATAAAGTCGGTCATTTCGGACTGTTTTTCGGTCAGGCATGGCTGTGCGCAAAAATATTTATTCAAGACAATAGGAATATTCCCTATAAAGGCATTCTGTTTGCCGCTTTATTGTTTGCAATAGGCAGTGAGCTGGCTCAGGCATTTCTGACTGCTACGCGCCAAGGTTCGATCGCGGATGGTATTGCCGATATGGCAGGTACGGCTGTGGCGCTGTGGTTTGCAGAAAAAGTAAAAGCAGCAAAAAGTTAGATATATTTAAAGAAGTTAAAAGGCCGTCTGAAATCCTGAGAAATAGGTTTCAGACGGCCTTTTGTTACTTGATGCATGAGGCAATCGTTGCTTCATGCCAAGGATTCAAACATTAGAAGGTTACACGCACACCAGCAGATACTTCATGGGATTGTAATTTGGTTTCTTCAAATTTACCCCAGTAGTTGTATCGGTAACCAGCATCCAAGTCAACATTAGGAGTAATTTCGTAGCTTACGCCAGCCATTGCACCAATACCGGTTTTAGTTTTACGATAGTTTGCTTCGTAGTAGTAACCTGGAGCTGTATCAGTAAAATCAGCTGATACGCGGTTGATGCCTAAACGGGCACCGACATAAGGCTTAACAGGTGTATTTGTATTGAAGTCATAGATTGCTGAAACGCCAACACTTTGGAATTTAGCTTTATTTTTTGAATGGAAAGAGCCTTTTGAGAAGTTTTCTTCAAAAGATTTGTAGTGAGTGTAATCAGCACCAAGACGGAAATCGCCAAAGTCATAACCTACAGACAAACGTGGGCTAAAGCCTTTAGCTTTTTCGTCGAATGTAGCACTACCAGAGTTGTCTTTTAAGTTAACAGAAGCATAACCGGCATCTGCCTGAACATAAACACCTCTGTTTGCATCAGCCAATGCGAATGTAGGCAGGGAAAGAGCAATCAGTGTTACCAGAACTTTTTTCATTGTTTTGTCCTTAACGTAGGATTAAAAGTAGTAGATAATCGCTGGGATTGTTTATTCCCAACAATTATCCTGATTGTATTTTCTTGTTGTAAATTAAGCAAATCTAAAAATGTTTCAACTGTTGTAAAAAGGCACTTATAAAAAACACTGTAATAAGTCGTTTAAGAACAAACGGCCTTGCTCGGTTGGGCGGAACACAGTCGGGTCTGATTCAAGCAGGCCTTTTTGTCTGGCGGTTTCGATTTGAGCCATGATTTTTGCAGTGGGTACGCCGGTACGTTCCTGCAGCATTGAGGCAGGTACGCCGTCGGTTAGACGCAGGGCATTCATCATGAACTCGAATGGAAGGTCTTCGTCAGCAACAGTTTTGCGTTCGACTGCTTCATGCGGATTGCTCTGCATGGCGGCAAGATAGTCATTAGGGTGGCGACGGCGGATAGTTCGCTCGATACGGTCGGGATAGGAAATTTTGCCATGCGCACCCGCTCCTATACCCAAGTAATCGCCAAACTGCCAGTAGTTCAAATTATGGCGGCACTGCATATTAGCTTTTGCAAAAGCCGATGTTTCGTAGTGAATAAAGCCTGCGCCTTCCAATTCGCCATGTACGGCATCTTCAATATCCAATGCTGCGTCATCTTGTGGTAAACCTTTTGGTGGCGTATGACCAAAAGGCGTGTTTGGTTCCATTGTCAGATGATATGCGCTGATATGCGATACGCCTGTTGCAATAGCGGTTTGCACATCGTTTAAGGCCGTCTGAACGGTTTGGTTTGGCAGGGCATACATCAAATCGATATTAACTTTATCAAATAATTTCAATGCAGTATCAATGGCTGACAGGGCTTCTTTGCCATTGTGAACGCGTCCCAATCGAGCAAGCATATCGTCGTTAAAACTTTGTACGCCGATAGACAGACGCGTAATGCCTGCGTCTTTAAATCCTTGAAATTTTTCAATTTCAAATGTGCCCGGGTTCGCTTCTAAAGTAATTTCCGCTTCAGGTTGTAAGCGCAACAGCGAACGCACGCCACTTAACAAACGGTCAATTGATTCCGCTTGAAACAGGCTGGGTGTGCCGCCGCCGAAGAATATCGTTTCTACCGGTCTGCCCCAAATATTGGGCAACTCAAGCTGCAAGTCGGTTAATAGGGCATCGATATAGGCTTCTTCCGGCAGGCCGTTTTTCAGGCTGTGGGAATTGAAGTCGCAATATGGACATTTTTTAATGCACCAAGGAATATGGATATAGAGTGATAAAGGAGGCAGGGCGGTTAGCTGGCCAGGGCGTTGGAAAGTGATTTGGGTCATGGTATGTGTTGAGGCTCAAGGCCGTCTGAAATTTTTAGGCCGTTATTTTAACTGAAATGTCGGCCGGGAAAGTAATCAGTAGGAAATTTGCGCAGTCTAAGCGCTCAAAAAAGCTTCAATTTCTTCTTCTGATAATTTGGAATTGCAGACAAATTTTATTTTGCCTTGTGAGATGTTGAGTAATGCGGGAACAGTTTTGATGCCGTGTTGTTCACGAAAAGTCTTTAAAGCTGCTTTGTTGCTGCTGTCTGTAAAGCGGATAGTAAGCTGCTTGTTTAAGGAAACGGTAAATAGTTTTGCAACAAAACGGCGACAGTATGAACAGCTTGGTTTGCCTAGAAAGATGATAGCAGTTTCTTGACTGTCAATGAGTTGCAGAAGTTCGTCAGGTGTGGTTGGGATGAAGGCAGCAACGTGTTTTGCAAAGGCTGCCAATTCTTCAGGTGTGGGCTTGGGCATGGGAATGAATGTGAGGTAGGCCGTCTGAAGGCTTCAGACGGCCTGTTGTTTTTATGTATTAAAGTCTTTTGCGTATCCAAGACGAGAGTTTGGGTGCGCCGAATAGCAGAAAAATGCCGATAAAAAGCTGCGCGATGTTAGCAAGTATACCAGCTTGGTTTTGTGCGCCGAGATTCGCCCAAACAGATGTGTGTGTGTCGATAGCGATAGACTGTACAAAAAGATAGAGAGAGAACTGGTAAATTAGGTCGGGGATGGCTTGGAAAACAGTATATATGCCTATTAATATAATACCGGTCGTCAGCCATGGTGCAGGGTGTTTTGGGGCTTCCTGTACGGTTTGCAGATGTTCGGGCAATAGGCGGTTGGCAATGGTGGCAGGGAAACACCATAGCAGCAGCCATGCAATTAAATACAAGCCGTAGAACATCAGTACGGGCGGAATTTGTTTGCTGTCATACATGCTTTCTGACTGTGCGAATATGGTAGCAATGCCGCCAAGTGTTTGTACGATGCCGATTAAAACGACCAAGCGGATGGCGACAATCAGGATTTGCTTAGGGGACATGGATTTCTTTCATTATTTGTTGGATTTAGAACATCTAAAAAAACGTTTCAGGTTTTCAGACGGCCTATTATCGATTTATAAGGATTCAATTTTTCTTAACAATTCACGCAATGCTTGGGCGCGGTGGCTTTCGGCATTTTTGATTTCAGGGTCAAGCTCGGCGGCGGTGCAACCGTGTTCAGCCAGATAGAAATGCGGGTCGTAGCCGAAGCCGTTTGTGCCAGCTGCCTCGGTCTGCCATTGTCCGCGCCAGATGCCTTCGGCAATGATGGGCTGCGGGTCGTTTTCGTGGCGGACGAGGACGAGTATGCAGACGTAGTAGCAGCTTTTGTCGTCTTTATCGGCAAGATCGGCAGAGAGTTTGGCGTTATTTGCTGCATCGGATTTGGGGTTTTCGCCTGCATAACGTGCGGAGAAAATGCCGGGTGCGCCGTTTAAGGCGTTGGTGCAAATGCCGGAGTCGTCAGCAAGTGCCGGTAAGCCGCTGTATTTGGCGGCATGGCGTGCTTTAGCCAGGGCATTTTCAACAAAGGTATGGTACGGCTCGGGGCATTCGGGCGTATTGAACTGCGATTGCGGCAGGACTTCGATGTTTAAGTCGGCAAAGAGGCGGGAAAATTCTTTGAGTTTGCCTGCGTTGCCACTGGCAAGGACGATTTTTTCAAACATGGTTTTTCCTTAATGGTTTTCGGTTTGCTGCATACGAGCCATTTGTGCGCGTGCTTTGTGGCGGATGTAAAGGGCCAGGCTGCCGATTTGGGCAAAAACGGCGGCAAAGGCAAACAGAAAGGCGGCAACGGCAAATTGTTTGCTGTGAATGCTCAGAAGATAAGCGCCCAACAGAATCAGTACGATAAACATCAGGGTAAACAGGGCGGTCAGGAGCAGATAGGCTTTTTGTCGGGTCATGGCAGCTTGGGGGAGGGGGAAAATGTTCTGATTATAACGTCAGATTGGGAATTTGAAACCATGCCGGATTCGTTAAAAAGGCCGTCTGAATATTTCAGACGGCCTTAAGTCGAATAACGGATTAACGCAATTCTGTGTGCAGGCGGCTCAGCAATGTGGAGGCATCGCTGCCTTTGTATGGGCTGCCGTCTTTGTTCAACAGATGGAGGCGTGCGCCATTGTTGATAGGCTCAACATACACGATGATTTCAGGATACGTTTTTGGCGCTTCTGCTTTGCCTTTGCCAAATACGCGTTTGAACAGGCCTGGTTTTTTATTGGCAACTGCTTCGCCTTCGGTTGGCGCTTGTTGAACCAAGAAGGCGCGGCGTTCGGCATTTTGACCGATAACAGTCAGGCCGATGCGGTCAAGCGCAAGGGCGGTACGGCGCCAGTTGCGGCCGTAATCGCCTGCCAGCAACAGAGTGCCGTTGTCCACACGGGCCAATTCAGAAGCATTGCTGCGGGCGGCAACGCTTTGGGTCAGAGCCTGTTCGGCTTGCTGACCGTCAACGCCTAAGTATTGCATAAAGCGGGCGAGGAATGCGGCTTCGAGGTTAGGGTCGTTTTCACCCGGCTGCCACATCGTAGTGTCTTTTTTACGGTCGGCATAAACTTCTTTCATGCCTTTGTGGGCAAAGAAGATGTCGGTCGAACCGTTTTTACCTTGTTCGATGCGGATGATGAACTTGTCGCGTTCGCTGGTAGAGTAGATGCCGCCCAAGCCGACTTTATCCAACAGGCGGCGCAGGCTGTCTTGAGGGATCTTGGCTCGGTTTTCAGCCCACTCGGTTTCCATTTGGCCGATGGCCGGTTCTTCAGATTTGATGTCGAAACCGTTTTCTTGCCAGAATACTTTCAGCAACGGCCAAATTTCGCGAGGCGATTTGCCTTCGACAACCAACCAGCGTTGGTTGCCATCACGCTCAAGGCGTACGCCTTTAACGGATTTCAAGACTTCTGCATTGGCAGGCTGTTGTACGGCTTGGGTGCGGCGTTTGTTGAAATCGCTGGCACGGACGGCGCCGCTGCCTGCCGGTAATTGATAGAGGTTGCCTTGGTCTGGGTTGTTCAAATCAGGTGGTACTTCCAGTTTGACCAAACGGTGTGATTGACTTTGATAGTCGAGTTTGGGTTGTTCTTTTTTGCTGCCGGAACAGGCAGTCATGCTAATCAGGGCGAGGGCTACTACGATGGGTTTGATATAGGTCATCTTGTTTTCCTGTGGATGAAGTTCTTAACAGGGAGGCCGTCTGAAAAGGGTGTTTGGGATTCAGACGGCCTTATTTCCGGATCAGATTTGTCCTGATTTTTCCAGAGCGGCTCGGACTTTGGCTTGACCGGCTTCGGTCAGTGCTACCAAAGGCAGACGAACATGGGGTTCGCATTTGCCCAATAAGCTCAGGCCCCATTTAGGCGCGGCTGGGCTGGGCTCGCAGAACATGGTGTTATAAATTGGGATAAGTTGCTCGTTTAGACGACGGGCGGTCGCAATATCGCCCTCAAGGGCGGCTCGGCACATGTCGGCAAAGAGTTTCGGTGCGACGTTGGCTGCGACGGTTACCACGCCATGACCGCCACACAGCATGAAAGGCAGGCCGGTAGGGTCATCGCCGGATAAAACGACAAAACCTTCAGGAACGCTGTTGATCAATTCGATGTTGTTGCCGATATTGCCGCTGGCTTCTTTCACACCAACGATATTCGGAATCTCGGCCAAACGCAAAATAGTGTCGTTGCTCATACTGACGACGGTACGGCCGGGAACATTATAGATAACCATCGGAATCGAAGTGGCTTCGGCGATGGCTTTGAAATGTTGGTAAATGCCTTCTTGCGAAGGTTTGTTATAGTAGGGAACAACAGATAAGGTGTAGTCCGCACCGGCTTGCTCGGCTGCTTTGGAAAGGGCGATGGCTTCGACAGTATTGTTGGCGCCTGTGCCGGCGATAACGGGAACGCGCTTGTTGACGTGTTTGACAGTGGCTTCAATAACGGCCAAATGTTCTTCGACAGGCAGGGTGGCTGACTCGCCGGTGGTGCCGACTGCGACGATGCCGTCGGTGCCGTTTTCAATGTGCCAGTCAATTAAGTCATGAAGTTGTTCGTAGTTGATGCTGCCGTCTTGATTCATCGGGGTAATCAGGGCAACCAGACTGCCTTTTAACATACGGAAACCTTTAATTTTACGGTGTGGGTGGATTATTCATCGGATTGTAGCTTACTTTGTTGTTTGTGTGAAACATATCCGCTATGAGGCTTTGCAGTTTGATGATAACTTGTCATTATCTTAATGAATAATACATTTTTAAATCATTGGTTTGTTTGTTTTTAGATGGAAAAATGATGTCAAGAATTAAAATGTGTTAAGGCGGTTTGAGGCCGTCTGAAAACGGCTGGGCGGAACTTTCAGACGGCCTAATGGTTTTGAATTTGCTGATACATTTCAAATTGGTTAAAATACGCATCTTAATATTTTTTAACGATTCTTGAGAGAAGGTTCAACATGGCCGGAATGACTGAAAAACAGGCGGAATCGCTTGATTTGGTTTATGGTTTGGAAGACAAGCCGCCGTTTGGGAATGCGTTGTTGAGTGCGGTTACGCACCTTCTGGCGATTTTTGTCCCGATGATTACTCCGGCACTGATTGTCGGCGGGGCGTTGGAGCTGCCGGTTGAAATGACGGCTTATTTGGTGTCGATGGCGATGGTGGCTTCCGGCGTCGGCACTTATTTGCAGGTTAACCGTTTCGGGCCGGTCGGTTCGGGCATGCTGTCGATTCAGTCGGTCAACTTCTCTTTTGTTACCGTGATGATTGCGCTCGGTACCGGTATGAAAGAGGGCGGCTTGACTGAAGATGTGATGATTTCAACGCTCTTGGGCGTGTCCTTTGTCGGCGCGTTTTTGGTGTGCTTCTCCGCTTGGCTTTTGCCTTATTTGAAAAAAGTGATTACACCGACTGTAAGCGGCGTGGTCGTTATGTTGATCGGCTTGAGCTTGGTACATGTCGGCATTACCGATTTCGGTGGCGGCTTCGGTGCGAAAGCAGACGGTACGTTCGGCTCGATGGAAAACTTGGGTCTGGCATCGCTGGTGTTGCTGATTGTATTGGTTTTCAACTGCTTAAAAAATCCGTTGCTGCGCATGAGCGGCATCGCGGTGGGTTTGATTGTTGGTTATATCGTTGCGCTGTTTTTGGGTAAAGTAGATTTTTCCGCCCTGCAAAACCTGCCGCTGATTACCCTGCCGGTTCCGTTTAAATATGGTTTCGCATTTGATTGGCACGCGTTTATTGTCGCCGGTGCGATTTTCTTGTTGAGTGTATTTGAAGCGGTAGGCGATTTGACGGCGACTGCAATGGTCTCCGAGCAGCCGATTGAGGGTGAGGAATACACCAAACGTCTGCGCGGCGGCGTATTGGCAGATGGTTTGGTGTCTGTGATTGCGACGGCGTTGGGCTCTTTGCCTTTGACCACTTTTGCGCAAAATAACGGCGTGATTCAAATGACCGGCGTGGCTTCGCGCCATGTGGGCAAATATATTGCGGCAATTTTGGTATTGTTGGGCTTGTTCCCTGTTATCGGCCGCGCGTTTACCACGATTCCGAGTCCGGTTTTGGGTGGTGCGATGGTGTTGATGTTCGGCCTGATTGCGATTGCAGGCGTGCGGATTTTGGTCAGCCACGGTATTCGCCGTCGTGAAGCAGTCATCGCGGCTACTTCTGTCGGTTTGGGTTTGGGCGTGGCGTTTGAGCCGGAAGTGTTCAAAAACCTGCCGGTATTGTTCCAAAACTCAATTTCTGCCGGCGGTATTATGGCGGTATTGTTGAACTTAGTTTTGCCGGAAGATAAAACCGATAAAGCGGTTAAGGTTGAAACCGATAGTTTGGATCACTAAGCAAGCAATATTAAATTAAAAGGCCGTCTGAAGTTTCAGACGGCCTTTGGTTTTTCGGCTATAATATTGTTTTTATTTATTATCCGAGTGGTTCGGATAGCTCTACCCGGAAAGGTTTTATATGACGGTTTATTCACTTTTTATCACTTGTCCCCGCGGTTTGGAAGTGCCTTTGACGCAGGAACTCGAAAGCATGGCATGTCAGGACATTCGCGCTGTTGACGGCGGCGTGGCATGTAAAGGCACGATGGAGCAGGTGTATCGCATCAACCTGCATTCACGCGTTGCCAGCCGCGTTTTGCTGCGTTTGACCAAAGGCGGTTATCGCAACGAACACGATATCTACAAACTGGCACGAAATCTGCATTGGACAGGTTGGTTTAAGCTGGAGCAGACCTTCAAAGTCAAAGTTGAAGGCAAGCGCGCTAATGTGAAAAGCTTGGATTTTGTCGGTTTGAAAATCAAAGATGCCGTCTGCGATGCCTTCCGCGATATTTATGATGCGCGTCCGAGCGTGGGTAAAATCAATCCCGATATCCGCATTCATGCCTTTATCGATGAGCGCAATGTAGAAATCTTTATCGATACTTCCGGTGAGGCACTCTTCAAACGCGGCTATCGTCAGGATACCGGCGAAGCGCCATTGAGGGAAAACTTGGCGGCAGGTTTGCTGCTTTTGGCTGGCTACGACGGTACGCAGCCTTTCCAAGACCCGTTTTGCGGCAGCGGCACGATTGCCATCGAGGCGGCATGGATTGCGACACGCCGTGCGCCGGGCTTGATGCGCCGTTTCGGTTTTGAAAAACTGCAAAACTTCGACAAAGAAAAATGGCAAGCCCTGCGCCGAGAAGCTGAAAGACAAATTAAACTGGCCGCCGCACCAATTTCCGGCAGCGATAATGACCGTTATATGATCCGTGCCGCATTGGCCAATGCCCAAGCCGCCGAAGCGGATCATTTCATCCGCTTTGACGTGCAAGATGCGCAAGCCGCGCGGCCAAACGGCGAACACGGCATTATGATTTCCAACCCGCCTTATGGCGTGCGCCTTGCCGAAATTCAGGCTTTACAGGCGCTTTATCCTCAACTGGGCACATGGTTGAAACAGCATTACGCAGGCTGGCTGGTTGGGATGTTTACCGGCGATCGCGATATGCCGAAATTTATGCGCCTTTCTCCGAAGCGTAAGATTCCGCTGTTCAATGGCAACTTGGATTGCCGATTGTTTTTGATGGATATGGTTAAAGGCTCGAATCGAGGCTAAAACCTGGAATTGAGGCCGTCTGAAAGATGATTTCAGACGGCTTTTTTATTTTTTTGGATAGACTTTGCTATAACGGATTTTGCTTCTCTTTTTTTAATTTCAGGCCGTCTGAATCGTGTTCAGACGGCCTTTTTATTAACTTAAAGTCAAACCAATTATAGTAATTTACAATCAGTTAAATAATAAAAATCTATTAAATAAGTAAAATACATTGTTAAATAAAAATACCATATCTAGTAGTCTTGTGTTTTAATTTTCACCATATCTTGTGTTTTGTGGTATTGCAATGAGCAGCTTGAAATTTACAATTGAGCAAATTGTATGGCAGGAAGTGCCGGACGAAGTGTCGCTGGCGTTTCTGTTTTCCGGCTGTCCGTTGCGTTGCAAAGGTTGCCACAGTGCCGATACATGGAAAGAGGGTATCGGCACAGAATTGACCGAGGATTATTTAAAAGGCCGTCTGAAACGCTATCGCGGATTAATTAGCTGCGTGTTGTTTATGGGCGGGGAATGGCAGCCGGAAGCTTTACAGAAAATGCTGGGCATCGTGACGCAGGCGGGTCTGAAAGCCTGCTTGTACACCGGCTTGGAGCGTGAGGAGTTGGAGGCGGTTTCAGACGGTATCCTGCCTTATTTGACGTATCTGAAAACCGGCCGCTGGCAGATGGAGCTGGGTGGCTTAGACAGCCCGACCACCAATCAGAAGTTTGTCGATTTGCGCACGGGCGAGGTGTTGAACCGATTGTTTATCAAAGACAAACCCGCGCCTAAAGTGTTTCCAGTGGCTTCAATTTAGCCCGGTGCTGTATTGCACCGATTTAAATTGAATTTATTGTATTCGCTGACAGCGATGTTTCAGACGGCCTGACCGTCATTGCTTGATAAATCATCCAAACCATACAGGAGAATTAACATGATTCGGCTGCATCCCGAACAGTTAAACGGAAAACTACAATTTATGCGCGACTACATCAGCGCGCAAAACGCGGCGGACGGCTCGAAAATGGACGCCAATGCCAACGTTACCCAGAAAAACATCGCCACGATGGAAGCGGAAATCATGAAAGACTTTTTCGTGCAGATTAACCGCGCCCAAGTGTCGCGCAAAATCGCCGAAATTTTCGACCAATCCGTTGCCGACGAATACATCCGCCAGATTGAGGCGCATGAGATTTATGTGCACGACGAAACCAGCCTCAAGCCTTATTGTGTGTCGGTTACGCTGTATCCCTTCCTGCTCGACGGGTTAAGCAAACTCGGCGGTGAATCCAAAGCGCCACAACATTTGGCATCGTTTTGCGGCTCGTTTATTAATCTGGTGTTTGCCATCAGCGCGCAGTTTGCCGGTGCGGTGGCGACAGTGGAATTTCTGACCTATTTCGACTACTTCGCCCGCAAAGACTACGGCGACGATTATTTGGAAACCCACGGCAAAGAAATCGCCAACCACATGCAGCAGGTGGTGTACAGCATCAACCAGCCCGCCGCCGCGCGCGGCTATCAGAGCGTGTTTTGGAATATTTCCGTTTACGATCAATACTATTTCGACGCGATGTTCGGTGATTTCGTCTTCCCCGATTTCAGCAAACCGGTCTGGGCGAGCGTGGCGAAGCTGCAAAATTTTTTCCTAAAATGGTTCAATCAGGAACGCACCAAAGCCGTTTTGACTTTCCCCGTCGTGACCGCTGCGATGCTGACCGACGGTGGCAAATGCAAAGACACCGTGTTCGCCGACGAAATGGCGAAAGAGTTGGCGGAAGGCAATTCCTTCTTCGTCTATCTTTCCGATAACCCCGACTCCTTGGCTTCCTGCTGCCGCCTGCGCAACGCCATCGAAGACCGCACCTTCAGCTACACACTCGGTGCGGGCGGCGTGGCGACCGGCTCTATTAACGTCATCACCATCAACATGAACCGGTTGGAACAAGACGGGTGCGACCTTGCCGCCGAAGTCGCCAAAATTCACAAATACCAATACGCCTACCGCAAACTGATGGAAGAATACCAAGCCGCCGGAATGCTGCCCGTTTACGATGCAGGTTTCATCACGCTGGACAAACAGTTCCTCACCATCGGCATCAATGGCATGGCGGAAGCCGCCGAATCGCAAGGCATCAAAGTCGGTTACAACGACGACTACATTAACTTTGTCCAAGGCCGTCTGAAAACCATATTCGAAGCCAACCAAGCCGCCAGCAAACACTACGGTGTGAAGTTCAACACCGAGTTTGTCCCCGCCGAAAACCTCGGCGTGAAAAACGCCAAATGGGACAAAGCCGACGGCTACAAAGTCAGCCGCGAATGCTACAACTCCTATTTCTACGTCGTCGAAGACGAAGAAATCAACGCGCTCGACAAATTCCTGCTTCACGGCAAAGAACTGGTGGACTGGCTCGACGGCGGCTCCGCGTTGCACCTGAACCTAGACGAAGCCCTGCCCGAATCCGGCTACCGCTCGCTCTTGGACATCGCCGCACAAACCGGCTGCAACTACTTCTGCGTGAACGTGCGCATCACCATCTGCAACGAATGCGGCCACATTGACAAACGCACTTTGCACGCCTGTTCCGCCTGCGGCAGCCACGACATCGACTACGGCACCCGCGTCATCGGCTACCTGAAACGCGTATCCGCATTCAGTAGCGGACGGCGTAAAGAGCACGCGCTCAGACATTATCACCGTAAAGCGGCGTAATCATTGAATAAAGGATTACTTAAAAAAGCAAGGGCCGTCTGAAATTTCAGACGGCCTTTAGGATATTTAGATAGACTGACTCTTTCAATGATATGATTTTAATTAAATTAAACAACAATACTTGACACTTTAATATAATGAATTAACATATTACTTCCCTTAACCTAAATTCAAAAAAGCGAGAGACACATGAAAACATCAGCTTTATTGGCAGCTTTATTGGCAGCCCTGTCCCTGTCAGCATGCGGCGGCGGTTCAGGCTCATCTTCTTCTGCCGTTTGTGACGAGTACGAAAAAGCATTTGCCGAAGCAACTAAAGACGTAGATGCCGCAACAAAAGACATGATGCAAAAATCTTTCGAACAAACCAAAGAAGCCCTGAAAAACCTGCCTGCAGACCAACGCGATGCAACTTGTAAAACTTCTTTGGATGCTTTGAAAGGCGTACCTGCTGCAGAAACTCCTGAAGAAAAAGCCGAAGAAGCCAAAGATGCCGCTGAAGAGGCTAAAGAAGAAGCAAAAGACGCAGCGGAAGATGCCAAAGAAGCTGCTGAAGACGCTAAAGAAGAAGCTAAATAATACGGCTAAGCTTTATAGAAAAACGGATTCCAATAATTTGGAATCCGTTTTTTGTTTTGTAAATCAAGGTAGGTGTTTTTGAACAAGGAATTATTGCTTTCAGACGGCCATATTTAATGCCGTCTGAAAGCGTTAGTTTTAACTAAGTAAAATTTACAACAGCAAACCATTAATCAAACAACCGCGTGCGTGCGTATCGCACACACCCTACGCGTTGGTTTTGAAGTTCCGTGTGATTCGCAGGTAGGGTGTATGGCGTAGCCACGCACGCGGTTGTTTGGGTATGTAAGTTACGGATTATTCTACGTATTGATTTTAAAGTTTCGCGTGATTCACAGGTAGGATGTGTGCAGTACGCACGCGGTCGGTAATTTTTTATAGTATTCACTCTCCGAAACTCATTACCGCCGTTTCTTTTGTGCCGCCCCAATTTAACGGCAGCCATCCGTCCCGTACATAACGGTGAAACGATGAAAATGCCCAATCGCGGACATTGCCGCACAATCGATGTTTGACGGGATTGAAATGGATGTAGTCCGCGCAACGTTGCAAATCCGTTTCGTCGCGCACGGTGTGTTCGTAAAAACGCCGTTGCCAAATACCGCGTTCGTGCCGCCGCTGTTTGCTGGCAGACAGGTTTTCGGCATGAGGGAAATGTACGGAGAATTTGGTTTTAATCAGCCGCCAACGCAGGGAATAATCCGCATCGTCGGGCGGTAGCGTCCAAATGGCGTGAATGTGGTTCGCCAGCACGCATACGGCGACGGTTTCAAAGGGATATTGTTTTTGCACATCCATATAGGCCGCACGCAATAAGTCGATATGTTCGGCAAGCAGGCGCGATTTTGGGACGGCGAGTTTAACGGTAAAAAAGAATGTGCCGTCGGCAATGAAGTTTCTGCGATAACTCGCCATAGGTTTTTTGTTTGTGGTTCGTGTGTTGGAGAATGAATGGTTTGTTGTTTAAGGTTTTAACTTTGTTGAAGTTGACGTTTTCAGACGACATCGAAGTCGTCTGAAAAGTTGAAATAGCAAACCGTCAATCAGTCAACCGCACATAGCCGGCTGGATAAGCGCAAGCCAATGCTCGCTACAAAATTTTAATTATTTTAAATAATCAGCACATATTGCTAAATTTTCAGAGTAAATTAACAATTCATTTCCCTTTCGTTTTGTCTGTAATGAATAATTAATATTAAATGGAATCCGACCATATCCATCATATAAATTATATATCTCAGGAGTATTATCATACGTAACGACCCAATATTTATTAATTTTTTTTATAGAATCTGCAACTAAGGCATGATCTTCTGGAAGATAAAAACTAGTATAAAGGGACGATCCTTTATTATAATATGGAGGATCAATAAAGAAAAAAGTATTATCTGGGGTATAATTCTCTACTTCATTTATAAAAGCTATAGCATCTAAATTTGTTAGATGAATTCTATCTGAATATTTTTTTATCCTTTTAATCCGTTCAATCAAATCACTTTTATTAAATCTACAATCTATTTTATAAGCTCCACTTTGATTTTTGCCTCCTATTGCACCTGCTCCTTTTATTATGCCAGATCGATTGGTTCTATTTAAGAAAAAAGTAGAAAATCCAAGGTGAAGATAATCATTTAAATTGCATCTAGAGTTAATTTCCTTTTGTTTATGCCATTCATCTATGGTGATAGGAGTGAAATTAATTAGTTCAATAAATTCTTTTGTATGATTTAATATGGAAAACCAAAAACTCCATATCATAGGATCTATATCATTAATATGGATTTCACTTACAAAACTATCATACATTAAACCTAAAGCAAGACCAGCTCCTCCTGCATATGGTTCTATATAATGACATCTTTGTAGATCATTGTTATATATTAATGCTTTAGTAAACTTCAGCATCGAAAACTTACCACCAGGATATCTTAATGGAGAAAATGAATAGCTCGACATAAATGCTTTACCAATCAGATAATTTAATTTTGATTATTAATATTATTAATAATTTCTATTAATAATGGAGTAATAACCTCAAAATCGTTAATAATTTGTTCATAATTAAAATTTGCTGAAGTAGGATGATGTTTTGTAGTATTTCCACTCTCATGAAATCTTTGAACGGCCTCCTTGATAGCTTTATGTTTTTTACTATCAAAACCTAGGCTGCTAAATTTATTATTGATATATGCTGACAATTCACCTCCCTCTCGACCATGTAAAAAAGTCAATGATTCTAAAAAAGACCATATACCAACAGTTATAAGAGCAGGATGCTTTTGTACTGATATTTCATTTAAGGAATAGTATATTTTTGATAATTTGTAATTATCAAGTAGTTTTAATTCATCCATCAAATCCTTTGAATTAACCAATTTGGTTCTAGGTTTTGGAGAAATATTTTTTATTGGTTCGCTTTGTGGTTTTTCAACAATATTTTCAAGATTATTTTGAATTATATTGATGCCATCGTCAATTTTATCATCTATTGAGTGTGATGATTCACAAGTTGAGTTATTAACATCATCACTTTTACTAGAATCTTCATTATTTTTATTGAATTGAACATATTCACGAATTTGTTCACTAGTTGAATGTGTTCGTGTGTCAATTTTTCCTTTAGCAACATCATTAATAAAAATTGTGAAATATTCCATATCTATTTCACTTGGATTAAACTCTTCTATCTTGTTTGATATTCTAATTAAATTTCTAAAATCATGATTGGTTAAGAATCGTTGTACTATTGATAACTTTCCCCTTCTAGTATCTGTTGTTAATAACCCCTCTTCTTCTGCATAGTCTAAAAGCAGTTGTGCTAATGTATTTTTACTATCTCCAAAATGACGAGTTTTTTGTTCAGAATCCCACTGACGACGACCAATCCCTTGTTGCTGCCCTGCATGAATTCTTGTTAACCACAAATCAACATTTTCTTCATCTTCTATAACGATCACTTCTAATTCAGAAATATTCTCCCAATTACTAGATAATTCAAAAAATTTTTTTTGTAACTTTTGAGGTGCACGATAAGGATCATTTAGAAGTTTTATTGCACATAATCTACGGTTTCCTTCTGCAACAACATAAGTACCTGTTTTATCATCTTTTATAACTGCTAAATTTTCCAGTGGGTTTAAACCATACAAGGCAATATCTTTAGCTAAATTAAAAATATCTTCATTCTCACAAAGATACTTAATGGTTTCTACTTCTGATTGATATGGAATATGTCTTGGATTATTTAAATCTAAAAAGATTTTATCTAACTGAATAAGTTGCCGATTATGTTTGTTTGAATCCATTTCTTTCTCTCATGTAAATATGAATAAGATGAATAAACTATAATATATTAAAGATACTCTTCAAATACTTCCCAGTATAACTTCCCTTAACCTTAGCAACAATCTCAGGGCTGCCTTCCGCAATAATCCGCCCCCCGCCATCACCGCCTTCCGGCCCTAAGTCCACAATCCAATCCGCGGTTTTAATCACATCCAGATTATGCTCGATAATCACAATTGAGTTGCCTTTGCCTTTCAGACGGCCTATGACTTCCAGTAGCAGGGCGATGTCGGCGAAGTGCAAGCCGGTGGTCGGTTCGTCGAGGATGTAGAGCGTTCTGCCGGTGTCGCGTTTGGAGAGTTCCAAGGCGAGTTTGACACGCTGGGCTTCGCCGCCGGAAAGGGTGGTGGCGGATTGGCCGAGGCGGATGTAGCCGAGGCCCACGTCCATCAGGGTTTGCAGTTTGCGCGATACGGTGGGGACGGCGTCGAAAAATTCGCGGGCTTCTTCAACGGTCATGTCGAGGACTTGGCTGATGTTTTTGCCTTTGTATTGGATTTCGAGGGTTTCTCGGTTGTAGCGTTTGCCGTGGCAGACTTCGCAGGGGACGTACACGTCGGGCAGGAAGTGCATTTCGACTTTAATCACGCCGTCGCCTTGGCAGGCTTCGCAGCGGCCGCCTTTGACGTTGAAGGAGAATCTGCCGACGTTGTAGCCGCGTTCGCGCGAGAGGGGGACGCCGGCGAAGAGTTCGCGGATGGGGGTGAACAGGCCGGTGTAGGTGGCGGGGTTGGAGCGCGGGGTGCGGCCGATGGGGGATTGGTCGACGTTGATGACTTTGTCGAGGTGTTCGAGGCCGCGGATGTCGTCGTATGGAGCGGGTTCTTCTTGGGCGCGGTTGAGTTCGCGGGCGGTGATTTTGGCGAGGGTGTCGTTAATCAGGGTGGATTTGCCGCTGCCGGATACGCCGGTGATGCAGGTAATCAAACCGAGCGGCAGTTCGAGGGTTACGTTTTTGAGGTTGTTGCCACGCGCACCTTTGAGGACGAGCATTCGCTCGGGATTGACGGGCGTGCGTTCAGACGGCACGGCAATGGATTTTTTGCCGCTGAGGTATTGTCCGGTAACGGATTTTTCGCATTTGGCGACGTTTTCGGGCGTGTCTGCAATCAATACGTTGCCGCCGTGTTCGCCTGCGCCGGGGCCCATATCGACGACGAAATCGGCTTCGCGGATGGCGTCTTCGTCGTGTTCGACCACAATCACGCTGTTGCCCAAATCGCGCAGGCGTTTGAGGGTGGCGAGCAGGCGGTCATTGTCGCGCTGGTGCAGGCCGATGGAGGGTTCGTCCAAAACGTACATCACGCCGGTCAGGCCGCTGCCGATTTGGCTGGCGAGGCGGATGCGCTGGGCTTCGCCGCCGGAAAGGGTTTCTGCGGAGCGGGAGAGATTGAGGTAATCCAGCCCGACGTTAATCAGGAAGCCGAGCCGCTCGGTGATTTCTTTGAGGATTTTTTCGGCGATTTGTTTTTTGTTGCCGTCCAAATCCAGCGTTTCGAAAAATTGGTGGGTTTTGGTCAGCGGCCAGGCGGAAACTTCGTGCAGCGGTTCGCCACTGACGTAAACGTAGCGCGCTTCTTTGCGCAAACGTGCGCCGCCGCAGCTCGGGCAGGCGCGGTGGTTTTGGTATTCGCGCAGTTTTTCGCGCACGGTTTCGCTGTCGGTTTCGCGGTAGCGGCGTTCGAGATTTGGGATGATGCCTTCGAAGGCGTGGCTGCGGTTGAAGGTGGTGCCGCGTTCGGATAGGTAGGTGAAATCAATGACTTCTTTACCCGAGCCGTGCAGCACGACTTTTTTGACTTTTTCAGGTAGCGTTTCCCAAGCAGCCTGCACGTCGAAACCGTAATGCCGCGCCAGCGATTGAATCATTTGGAAATAGAACTGGTTGCGCTTGTCCCAGCCGTCAATCGCGCCTGCGGCTAAGGATAGTTCGGGATGGGCGACCACTTTTTCGGGATCGAAGAAGTTGGTATTGCCCAATCCGTCGCAAGTCGGGCAGGAGCCCATCGGGTTGTTGAACGAAAAGAGGCGCGGCTCCAATTCAGGCAGGCTGTACGAACATACGGGGCAGGCGAAACGCGCGGAAAACCAATGCTCTTCGCCGCTGTCCATTTCCATTGCCAGCGCGCGCTCGTTGCCGTGGCGCAGCGCGGTTTCAAAACTTTCCGCCAGCCGCTGCTTGATGTCCGCCTTCACTTTCACGCGGTCGATGACCACGTCGATATTGTGCTTGATGTTTTTTTCCAGCTTCGGCACTTCGTCCAACTGATAGACCTCGCCATCCACGCGCACCCGCGCAAAGCCTTGCGCCTGCAAGTCGGCAAAGAAATCGACAAACTCGCCCTTACGCTCACGCACCGCCGGCGCCAGAATCATCACGCGCGTGTCTTCCGGCAGCTTCAAGACGGCATCGACCATCTGAGATACGGTTTGGCTCGACAGCGGCAGCTTGTGTTCGGGGCAGTAGGGTGTGCCGACGCGTGCGTACAAAAGGCGCAGGTAGTCGTGGATTTCTGTTACTGTGCCGACGGTGGAACGCGGATTGTGGCTGGTGGATTTCTGCTCGATGGAAATCGCGGGCGACAGACCTTCAATCAAATCGACATCGGGTTTGTCCATCATCTGCAAAAATTGACGGGCATAGGCTGAAAGGCTTTCAACATAACGGCGTTGGCCTTCGGCATACAAAGTATCAAACGCCAGCGACGATTTGCCGCTTCCTGACAATCCTGTTACCACCACGAGCTTGTGGCGCGGAATGTCCAAATCGACATTTTTCAAATTATGTGTACGCGCGCCGCGGATGCGGATGGTGTCATTATCGTGTGAATGTTTGGGATGATGGTTGCACATATTGTCAGGCCGTCTGAAAAATAAAATAAACGGCTATTGTAGCACTTTTCAAATGACAGACTGGATAGATAAAGCATTTGATATAAAAGAAACAAAGAGGCCGTCTGAAAATATGTTTTCAGACGGCCTTGATATAGATGGATCAGCTTATCAGTCGATTTTGCGGAGAATTTCGCGCAGGGCTTTTTGCCAGTCGGACGGTTTGATACCAAACTCGGTTTCGAGGCGTGAGCAATCCATAATGCTGTATGCCGGACGCGGAGCGGGCAGGGGGTATTGATCAGTGGTGATTGCGTTCAGTTCCGGAATGCGGAAGCTGTCGTCTAATTGGTGGGCCGTCTGAAAGATGGCTTTGGTAAATTCGTACCATGTTGCCGATTTATTGCCACAGTAATGGAAGATGCCGCGAGGGGAAGTGGGCTGTTGCAATAAACTGATGATGGCATGAGCCAAGTCGCCTGCATAAGTCGGACAGCCGGTTTGGTCGTGGACAATGGAGAGGGAATCGCGTTCTTTGGCAAGGCGCAGCATGGTTTTGACGAAATTGCTGCCGTATTCGCTAAACAGCCATGAAGTACGGATGATTGTACTTTCCGGATGCGCGGCTAAAGCCAAAAGCTCGCCTGCGACTTTGGATTGACCGTAAGTGCTGCGCGGATTGGTGTAGTCAGTTTCGCGGTAAGGGCGTTTGCCTTCGCCGTCGAATACATAATCAGTAGAAATATGGATAAAGCGGGCATGTGCAGCGCGAGCAGCTGCGGCTAGGTTGTGAACAGCGGTTGCGTTGACGGCAAAAGCAGCCTCTGCGTTTTCTTCTGCTTTATCGACGGCCGTGTAAGCCGCGGCATTAACGATGGCATCTGGTTGGAAGTTTTTGATCATGTGATGCACGGCTTCGGTATCGGTAATGTCCAGCGAAGTAGAGTCGGTAGCAATCAGTTCCCAATCTTCGGGCAGGCGGTCGCGCAGACAACGGGCAAGCTGGCCTTTGGCTCCAGTCAATAAAGTACGCATGGTTGAGTATCTCCTCTGATAGCTGTTAAATAGGTATTCGTGTCATTATAGTGTAAATACGACAAATTCACATTATTGGCGTAGAACAAAATGCAGAGGCGGCTGTATTTGGGTAAATTGTCGATATTATCTATCCATAATAATAACCACTTATTGGTATTATGTTTGTTTACTATAACTAGAGTTAAAGTTCAGCTTTTAACAAGATAGATAAAGGATCTATGCTGTTTGAGAGAGTGTGAATCAATGTTAATGTTTTTATTGTTGCTAGGATAATGGAATTTAAAAACAGGCGAAACTCCGTCCTTTTGTCGGCAAATTCTACCGTTTGATATTTTTGAGTAAATATTTTGAAAAATATTACTAAAATAATAATTGAGCAAGGGCGGATTTGCTCGTTCCGCCAGCTCGATATCTTTATTAACTATTTTGGGAGTAATTATTATGGCATACTGTTACGGGGGGTATTATACTAGACCCCTGGTTAGTTCTTACTGCGCTCCTGCGCCTAAGGCTTCCTACTCTTCTTACTACTGCGCTCCTGCAGCAAAATCTTCTGTTTCTATCGGCAGTATCGCTAGCATTGCCAGCGTCGGCGTGTCAGTAGTTAATGCGGTAACTGGTTTGGTTTCTGCTATTGCGGCTTTTTGCCCACCAGCAAAAACGCCTAACTATAAATGTGTTCCGGTTTGTCCACCTTACAACTGTAATCCGATCAAACCGATCCCATGTCCAAAACCACAACCTAAACCTCAGCCTAAACCTCAACCAAAACCTGAGCCTAAACCTGAGCCACAACCAGAACCGCAACCAGAACCAAAACCACAACCAAAACCTGAGCCTAAGCCAGAACCGAAACCTGAGCCTAAACCAGAACCGAAACCTGAGCCTAAGCCAGAGCCAAAACCTGAGCCTAAACCAGAACCGAAACCTGAGCCAGACTGCAAAGACTGTGTTGACGACCATAACCAAAACAACTCATACGGTCACGAAGACAAAAACCCAGGTAATGTCATCCGAGCTGAAGACTGCAAAGACGGCAACGTTATCCGCGGTACTGATGCTAAAGATACCATTTATGGTACTGCTTGCGAAGACATCATCTACGGTGGCAACGGCACAGACGTAATCTACGCCGGTGCTGGTAACGACACCATTTACGGTGATGCCGACGGTGACTCTCTGTACGGTGAAGAAGGTAAAGACTACCTGCAAGGTGGTGCCGGTAACGACTACCTGAACGGTGGTTCCGGTGCTGACATCATGCGCGGTGGCGACGGTAACGACGTTTACTTCGTTGACAATGCCAACGACCAAGTTATCGAGTACGGCAATGCACAGGCCGGTATCGATACTGTCCGTACCGTTATCGACTACACGCTGACCGATCACGTTGAAAACCTGATTTTGCAAGGTATGCAAAACCTGAACGGTACCGGTAACTCTTTGAACAACAACATCGAAGGTAACGGCGGCAACAACCATCTGTACGGTTTGGCCGGCGACGACTGCCTGGTTGGTAAAGACGGTAACGACTACCTCGACGGCGGTGTCGGCAACGACATCCTGATCGGCGGTACCGGTAACGACACTTACTTCTTCGACAAAGGTTACGGTCACGACACTATCCGAGAAGAAAGCGGTAATGACACCCTGTTGTTCGGTAAAGGCGTTGCAGCTTCCGACGTATTGCTGAGCAAATCTGGTGCTAACCTGACTGTTTCTGTCGGTGCTAACGACAGCATCACCATCGACGACTGGTTCACCGGTAACGATCACAAAGTTGAAAACTTCAAGTTTGCTGACGGTAGCACTTACCAAGTAACCGGCCACGGCGACTACTACTCTCTGTCTGCTGTGAACCAAATCCAAGATCAGACTCAAGCTTCTGTAATTTGATAGGATGGTGATTTTCAGGGGTCCTCCATGAAATCAACGGATAAGGCCGTCTGAAACCAAAATATAAGGTTTCAGACGGCCTTTATTTTGTAAACAATCTGACGAAAAATTCCAAATTGGGCTAAAATACCGTATTCTTCTGTCTATCTAAGAGATACCCGAAATGTCTGAAATCAGCTTGAAAAAAATCTACTCCGGCAAAGTACGCGATTTATACGAAATTGACGATAAACGTATGTTGATGGTTGCCTCCGACCGACTGTCTGCATTCGATGTGATTTTGGATGACCCGATTCCGGGTAAAGGGGAGATTCTGACGCAGATTTCCAATTTTTGGTTTAAAAAACTGGCCCATATCATGCCTAACCATTTCACCGGCCATACGGTTTACGATGTTTTGCCTGAAAACGAAGCCAAAGTTTTAGAAAAACGCGCCGTCGTGGCTAAAAAGCTCACTCCGGTGAAAGTAGAAGCTATTGTGCGCGGTTATCTGGCAGGCAGCGGTTGGAAAGATTATCAAAAGACAGGCTCTGTTTGCGGTATTCAACTGCCTGAAGGTATGCAGGAAGCGCAACAACTGCCTGAAGTGATTTTTACGCCATCGACCAAAGCTGAGGTTGGCAATCATGATGAAAACATTAGTTTTGAAGAATGCGAACGCATTATCGGAAAAGAATTGGCGGCGGAAGTGCGCGCTAAAGCGATTCAGCTTTATACAGAAGCGGCCGAATATGCCAAATCTCGCGGTATTATTATTTGCGATACCAAGTTTGAATTTGGTTTGGATGAAGAAGGTACGCTGACTTTGATGGACGAAGTGTTGACGCCTGACTCCAGTCGTTTTTGGCCTGCGGACCAATACAAAGTCGGCACTAATCCGCCGTCTTTTGACAAACAATTTGTCCGCGACTGGCTGGAGCAAAGCGGTTGGAATAAAAAAGCGCCTGCACCTAAAGTGCCTGCCGATGTGATTCAGAAAACAGTCGAAAAATATCAGGAAGCATTGACTTTGCTGACTCAGGATTGATTTTTAAGTTTGAAGGCCGTCTGAAAGAGATATGTTTCAGACGGCCTTTTTATTGTATAAATACTGGATTTTAAGGATAGTTGCCTTTATAATCGAGAGTTGTTTTCAGCGCCTTTAAAGGCCGTCTGAAAGCTTGTTTATAACCTGCCGCACGGTCTGAAACCCTAACTATGCACATTCGGATTTTAGTGTGCATTATTAGTGTTTTAGCAGTGCGGTATTTTGAAAGGAACAATGATGTTCAATAAACACGTTAAGACCTTCCAATACGGTAATCAAACCGTTACTTTGGAAACCGGCGAAATCGCCCGCCAAGCCGCAGCTGCCGTTAAAGTATCCATGGGCGACACTGTTGTTTTGGTTGCCGTTACCACCAACAAAGAAGTGAAAGAAGGCCAAGACTTCTTCCCTCTAACTGTTGATTACCTCGAGCGTACTTATGCAGCAGGTAAAATCCCCGGCGGTTTCTTCAAACGCGAAGGCAAACAAAGCGAAAAAGAAATCCTGACCAGCCGTTTGATCGACCGTCCGATCCGTCCTCTGTTCCCTGAAGGTTTCTACCACGACATCCAAATCGTAGCGATGGTGGTGTCTGTTGACCCTGAAATCGATTCTGACATTCCTGCAATGCTGGGCGCATCTGCCGCGCTGGTGTTGAGCGGCGTACCGTTTGCCGGCCCGATTGGTGCGGCGCGCGTGGGTTATGTAAACGGCGTGTACGTTCTGAACCCGACTAAAGCCGAATTGGCGAAATCACAATTGGACTTGGTTGTTGCCGGTACTTCTAAAGCCGTGTTGATGGTGGAATCCGAAGCCGACATCTTGTCTGAAGAAGTGATGTTGGGTGCGGTTGTTTACGGTCATGATCAAATGCAAGTGGCCATTAACGCCATCAATGAGTTTGCCGACGAAGTCAACCCGGAAGTTTGGGATTGGAAAGCACCTGAAACCAATGAAGAATTGGTTGCAAAAGTACGCGAAATTGCCGGCGAAACCATTAAAGAAGCGTTCAAAATCCGTCAAAAACAAGCGCGTTCTGCCAAATTGGACGAAGCTTGGAATGCTGTAAAAGAAGCCTTGATTACCGAAGAAACCGACACTTTGGCAGCCAATGAAATTAAAGGCATTTTCAAACACTTGGAAGCCGATGTTGTCCGCAGCCAAATTTTGGACGGCCAACCGCGTATCGACGGTCGCGACACCCGCACTGTTCGTCCGTTGAACATTCAAACCGGCGTATTGCCGCGTACTCACGGTTCTGCACTGTTTACCCGTGGCGAAACCCAAGCTTTGGCGGTTGCAACTTTGGGTACTTCACGCGACGAGCAAATCATTGATGCGCTGTCCGGCGAATACACCGACCGCTTCATGCTGCACTACAACTTCCCTCCATACTCTACCGGTGAAGTGGGTCGCGTAGGTGCGCCAAAACGTCGTGAAATCGGTCACGGCCGCTTGGCTAAACGTGCATTGTTGGCCGTATTGCCAGAACCTGAAGATTTCAGCTACACCATGCGCGTGGTTTCTGAAATTACCGAATCCAACGGCTCTTCCTCTATGGCTTCCGTCTGCGGCGGCTGCTTGAGCCTGTTGTCTGCCGGTGTGCCTTTGAAAGCACACGTTGCCGGTATCGCCATGGGTCTGATTTTGGACAACAACAAATTTGCCGTCCTGACCGACATCTTGGGCGACGAAGACCACTTGGGCGATATGGACTTTAAAGTGGCCGGTACAACCGAAGGTGTGACCGCGTTGCAAATGGACATCAAAATCCAAGGTATTACCAAAGAAATCATGCAAATTGCTTTGGCTCAAGCCAAAGAAGCACGTTTGCACATCTTGGATCAGATGAAAGCCGCCGTTGCAGGCCCACAAGAGCTATCTGCACACGCGCCACGCTTGTTCACTATGAAAATCAATCAAGATAAAATCCGTGATGTGATTGGTAAAGGTGGTGAAACCATTCGTTCGATTACTGCTGAAACCGGTACTGAAATCAATATCGCTGAAGACGGTACCATCACAATCGCTGCGACTACTCAAGAAGCAGGCGATGCAGCGAAAAAACGCATCGAAGAAATTACTGCCGAAGTGGAAGTGGGCAAAGTGTACGAAGGTACTGTGGTTAAAATCCTCGACAACAACGTTGGCGCGATTGTCAGCGTGATGCCGGGCAAAGACGGTTTGGTACACATCAGCCAAATCGCCCACGAGCGCGTACGCAATGTCAGCGACTACCTGCAAGTAGGTCAGGTTGTGAACGTTAAAGCATTGGAAGTAGACGATCGCGGCCGAGTACGCCTGTCTATCAAAGCTTTGCTAGAAGCGCCTGCTCGCGAAGAGAAAGCAGCTGAATAATTTGATTGTGCAAGCTTGAAACAAAAGGCCGTCTGAAAATTTCAGACGGCCTTTTGTTTATTTGAATGATGAATTTAAAAATGAGTTTGCCTTTACTTTGATAAAAGGGATTACTACAATATTTGTAATTTAATAAATATATTCATTTCTTAAGGAGTATGCAATGAATGCTACACAATTAATCAGTCGGCTGACGCAAACCGTCGGCGAAAAATATATCATCACAGACCCGGCAAAAACTGAACAATACCGTCAAGGCTACCGTTTTGGCGAGGGCAAGGCGCTAGCTGTTGTCCGTCCGGGTACGGTTTTGGAAATGTGGCAAATCTTGCAGGCGTGTGTTGAGGCTGATGTTATCGTGATTACGCAGGCCGCCAATACCGGTTTGACTGGCGGCTCGACTCCTGACGGCAATGATTACGACCGCGATATCGTGATTGTGAATACCATGCGTCTGAACATCATTCAGCCGATTAACAATAACGAACAGGTTGTCTGCCTGCCCGGTTCTACCTTGAATCAATTGGAGCTGCTGCTGAAACCTTTAGGCCGTGAGCCGCACTCAGTGATCGGTTCGTCCTGTATCGGCGCATCTGTATTGGGTGGCGTATGTAATAACTCGGGTGGCGCACTGGTACAGCGTGGCCCGGCTTATACGGAAATGGCCCTGTTTGCGCAAATCAACGAAGAGGGCAAACTGGAGCTGGTCAACCATTTGGGCATTGATTTGGGCGAAACCCCTGAAGAAATTTTGACCAACTTGCAAGGTTTCCATTATCAGCGAAAAGACATTACGCAAGATGCCGGCAAAGGGCATGACCATGCGTACTGCGATCATGTCCGCCAAGTGAATGAACCGACTGCCGCCCGTTTTAATGCCGACCCTGCGCGTCACTACGAAGCATCAGGTTGCGCGGGCAAGCTGATGGTGTTTGCCGTACGCTTGGATACGTTCCCACAAGAAAAACAGACTGCCGTCTTCTATATCGGCACCAATGATATTAATGAGCTGACCGATATTCGTCGTGCTGCTTTGAGCGAGTTTAAAAACCTGCCTATTTCCGGTGAGTATATCCATCGTCATGCTTTTGATATTGCTGCCATTTATGGTAAAGATACGTTTTATATCATCAAGACGTTCGGTACCCACCAACTTCCGAAACTGTTTGACCTGAAGGCCCGTGTGGATAGATTCAGCAAAAAGATAAGTTTCTTACCAAAACACTTCTCTGATAAATTCATGCAACTGATCAGTAAAATTTTGCCCGATCACTTGCCGAAGTCTATGCGCAACTATCGGGATAAATATGAACATCACCTGATTTTAAAAATGGGTGGCGAGGGCGTAGAAGAAGCGCGTGCTTTCTTGAAGGAATATTTTGCAACCCATGGCGGCGCATTCTTTGAATGTAATGCCGAAGAAACGCAGGCGGCCATGTTGCATCGTTTCGCCGTGGCTTCTGCCGCGATTCGCTATCGTGCCGTGCATGATGACGAGGTAGAAGATTTGGTTGCACTCGATATCGCCTTGCGCCGTGATGATCGTGATTGGTTTGAAACACTGCCGCCTGAAATTGACAATAAAATCATCCATAAATTGTATTACGGACATTTTATGTGTCATGTGTTCCATCAGGACTACATCATTAAAAAAGGCAACGACTGCATGGCTTTGGAACATGAAATGCTCCATCTGCTTGACCAACGCGGCGCGCAATATCCTGCCGAGCACAACGTCGGTCATCTGTATGAGGCCAAGCCCGCACTGAAACAGTTCTATAAAAGACTTGACCCGACCAACAGCTTCAATCCAGGTATCGGTAAAACCAGTAAGAAGAAAAACTGGGCTGAATAAAGCATAGTAAAAAACAAAGGCCGTCTGAACATTTCAGACGGCCTTTTTATATGCTTGCTTGTTAGAATAGGTTGCTGATGAAAATCAGCAGAATGACCAACGGCACGAGGTATTTTACATAGGCAAACCAGATATTGACGGTGGTATGGTTGCCTTTGTAGAGCAATTCGTCCTTCGCTTCATCTTTCATCACGAAACCGACAAACAAGGCAGAGCCAAGCGCAGTCAGCATAAACAGGATGTTGCCGCTGATATAGTCAAAGGCATCAAAAATGTTTTTACCAAACACGGAAATATCTTTCCATGGGCCGTAGCTCAAGATGGAAGGGATATTGCCGAAGATAAAAATACCTGCCAGTACGATGGTAATCGCGGCTGCGCGGCGGATTTTGGTTTTTTCCTGAATGGTCGTAATCAACACTTCATAAATGGTTAGAGAAGTGGTCAGCGCGGCAATCAGAAGCAGAGAGAAGAAAATCACGGCGAACACGGGGCCTGCCCACATATTGGAAAACACGATCGGCAGGCTTTGGAATACCAAAGTCGGGCCCGAGTTAGGGGCAACGCCAAAGCTGAAGAGGGAAGGGAAAATCATAAAGCCGGCCAACACGGCAATCAAAGTATTGGTAATTGCGGTAATCACTGCCGTCTGAACCAGATTTTCGTTTTTATCCAGATAGCTGGATAACGTAATCATCACGCCGAAACCCAAGCTCAAGGCGAAGAATACTTGTCCCAAAACGAAGACGAACAGTTCGGCTGTAATTTTGCTGAAGTCAGGTTTCAGATAGAAGGTAATGCCTTCCATTGCGCCCGGCAGGGTAACATTGCGCACAACCATGGCAATCAGGAATAAAAACAGCAGCGGCATCAGGTATTTTGCCGCTTTTTCAATACCGCCGATCACGCCTTTGACCAAGATCCATTGGTTCACAACCACAAATAGGAAGGTGTAGAAAGCAATTTCCCAAGGGCTGTTTTCGATGTGTTCGGTAAAGAAGCTTTTGGTAACTTCGCCAGAAACCGGGCTGGAAATGTCCAAATTACCGCCTATGATATTGACGATGTAGCTGATAACCCAGCCGCCGAGTACCATGTAATAGGCCATAATGCCGAATGCGCCGAGTAAGCCCATCCAACCGACCAATTTCCAAACTTTGGCAACGGGTTTGCCATTCATTGTACCGCCAAACGCATCCAGCGCGTTCACGCCTTTACGGCGGCCGATGACGTTTTCCACCAAAATCATCGGAATACCGATGACCAGCATGGCGATACAGAACAGAAATACATACGCGCCGCCGCCGTTTTCACCAACCAAATACGGGAAACGCCATGTTGCGCCAAAGCCGACAGTCGCACCGGCAACGGTAAGGATGTAAGTTAAACGGTTGGACCAGGTTTGACGGGGTTGATTGGAAGACATAAATACTCAGATGCATAAAAAAATAAAGACAACATTTTACCGCAAAGATTTAACGAATCTTGACTAAAGTCGGAAAAGGATTTTAGTTAAAAAAACTATGTAATAAAGAATTTTTAGTGGGTTTCTCTGGTTTGCTTAGTATTGAAACCTGCAAACAGAGAATTTGTCTGAAGTGGTATGAATGATGGCAAGAGCCGTAACGATAAAGGCCGTCTGAAAAGTGGGATATGGGAAAGGGTTGTTGTGAGGAGATTGGATAGCACTAAGGTGTGCTTTCAAGTATATCGGCAACAAAGATGGTATTTCTCTAAGGCTGTCTAATAATATTCTGTAACCTTAGCTTGGGTAGTCGCCGATGGTTTTTCTTTCTATAAAACGATTTGTCTGAAATTGGAACGGCATAGATTAATGTGGAAGAGACGAGTAAGAGAAAAGGGATAATGCAAGTTAATGAGTGGAAGATGGGGTTTAGAAATGATGGCTTCTTTAGATGAGAAAGGCCGTCTGAAAGTACGCCCGCTTGATTACCAAATTTTAGATAAAAAAAACCATCTATACTAAGGGGAAAGTATAGATGGCCAAACACATTACGGGGAAAACGTCTTACTCACTTACTCACTTCTTTCGAAGCAAGTGTTACTCAGACAGGCGAATTATACAATAGTTCAGTCTTCACAGTGTTAAATTCTGTTAAATAAAAATAATAAGGTTTAAATATTTGATTTTAAATAAATAAAAAATCCATATTGTTTAAAAATTTATCAAAAAAATTTGGAATTTTTTTAAATCTGGATAAATTTCCATTCTCCGGCGGCTAAATCATCGACATTCCAGTCGCCAAATTTCTCACGGTGGAGCTGCTCGACACGGTTGCCTGCTGCTGCAACCATGCGTTTGACCTGATGGTATTTACCCTCGGTAATGGTCATCATCAATGTGGTTGGGTCGGCCAATACTGCTTCGGCTGCGGCGACGGTTTCATTATCGTCATGCAGGAGGACACCGTTTTTGAGTGTGGTGCAAAGGGTATCGTCGGTAGGATGTTTCAAAGTGACGCGGTAGAGCTTCGGAACTTTGTGTTTGGGCGAGGTAACTCGGTGGTTAAATTGCCCGTCGTTGGTAATCAGAATAATGCCGGTTGTGTCTGCATCCAAGCGGCCGACTGCCTGCATATCGATATTGCGCATGTGGTCGGGAAACAGGCTGAAGATGCTTGGATATTGCTGAGGTTTGTGCGAAGTCTCGTAATCTGCAGGCTTATGAAGCAGAATGTAGAAATAGGGCATGGGTACGGCGGCAATTTCTTCGCCGTCAACAGACAGGGTGTGTACTTGAGACGGATCGATATCGTCTTTGGCACGATTATGGATTTCGCCGTTGATGGCAATGCAGTCATTGTCTATCAGCCATTGGCATTGCTTGCGGCTGCCGAGGCCTTGTGATTGGATGTATTTGAGCAGTTGCATGGTTGAAAAGTAGGAAATGTTCAAACGGCCTTTATTGTACTGGAAAACCGGTGTTTAGGCCGTCTGAAAAGTAGGGGCAAAAAAATCGCCCCTTTAAAATTTTAAGGGGCGCAAAAGGAACACAAACCACTACCAAAAACTGTTACAGGGCAAATTCTCCTATTTGATGTGTTGCCGGATAAAGTGCTTTCATCAGGTCATGTGGTGAAAGCGAGAAATCTTTGCTGTTTGTCGTCAGACGGCCTTGTTGCGGCGTCAGCTCAAGCAATCGGGCGTTTGCCGACTGGATAAATTTGTTTTTCGTGCGCTGCATTTTTCGTTGCAGAGCGGAAACAACGCGGTTGTACAGACTGTCTTTTTGCTTGACTTCGCGTGTATCGGCAACCCAGCTCAAGCGTGTATTGCCGTCTTCATCTTCAATCAGCAGGATGCCGGTTTCTGATTGGGGCGATTTGCCCATACAAGGAAGCCAAACATAATAGCGGCCATCTAAAGTAATGAATACTGCGTCGTGTACTTCGCATTCGTCGCAACACTTAGTGGCGATTAAAGAGCGAATGGCTTGTTGGTGCAGTCTCAGAATGTCAAGGGAGACTTGCTTAAAAATACTTTCGGGCATTTTCTTCTCCTTTCATTCTGTTGTGCGGTTGTTTTGTCTCGATGGGTTGTATTATACGGCGATTTTTTAAATTTGCAAATGATAATTGTTCCTATTATTTAATTTATAAGTAAGGTATTGATTATTAAGGAAATTAAATTTAAAAAATTTTCTAGAAATTGGGTTTTATACTCAAAAATGTTGTAATAGATGGCCATTAAATGAGAAAAGAATAAAGGCCGTCCGAAAAAATCCAGCTATAAAAGGGTATTTCAAAAGCAGCTAAAGTTTTGCTGACTATACATTTCAGACGGCCTTCAGTATGATTCAAGGCGTTTTGATAATTGCAGAAACCACCAACCATGAGCCAACGTCAGATCATCCTCGATACGGAAACCACGGGTCTTTATCCTGAAAACGGCGACCGTCTGGTCGAATTTGCCGGCTTGGAAATGATCAACCGCCAAATGACCGACTCCAACCTTCATTTATATGTCCACCCCGAGCGCGATATGCCGGAGGAAGCGGCGAAGGTGCATGGTTTGACGATTGAAGTATTGGAAGCGAAGAATGCACCGCCGTTTGCCCAAGTGGGTAAACAGATTGCCGACTTTATCCGTGGTGCAGAGCTGATTATCCATAATGCCAAGTTTGACGTCGGCTTTCTGAATATGGAATTCCGCCGCATGGGTTTGCCTTCTGTTGAGGAACTCGGTTGCAAAGTCACCGATACGCTGGCCATGGCGCGTGAAATGTTTCCGGGGCAAAAGGCAAGCTTGGATGCGTTGTGTAACCGCTTTTCCGTTGACCGCAGCAAACGTGTCTTGCACGGCGCGTTAATCGACTGCGAGCTTTTGGGTGAAGTCTATCTTGCTATGACGCGTCAGCAGTTCGACCTGATGGGCGGTGAGGCGGAGGAAGAGGGTGAAGTCAAACAAACCGTTATTGCGGAAACCAAACGGACATCACAGTTAAAAGTCATCAAAGCCAATGCGGACGAGTTGGCCGCCCATGAAAAATATTTGGACGATTTAGGCGAAGCGTGTGTATGGCGCAAGGCCGAAACGCCTGATGAGGCCAATGCCGGAGCGTCAGCATGATGCGCCGCAATATCGCTTTGATTCCTGCTGCCGGTGTGGGAGCGCGATTTGGTGCAGGAAAACCAAAACAATATGTTGAAATTAATGGTAAAACCGTATTGCAACATACCATAGAAATCTTTGATAAACACCCCCGCATAGATTTAATTGCCGTTATTCTTTCGCCGGAAGATTCGGTTTTTCAGACGGCCCTGTCTGAGAAAGTACGCGTCTTTCGAGTAGGCGGCGCAAGTCGTGCCGAAACGGTACGCAATGGTGTGTCCGTTTTATTGGAGCAAGGATTGGCCGAGGTGCAAGACAATATCTTGGTTCATGATGCCGCGCGCTGTTGCCTGCCTGCTGAAGCGTTAACACGTTTGCTTGATGAGGCGGGTGAGAATGATGAGGGCGGTATTTTGGCTATACCGGTGGCCGATACGCTCAAGCGCTCAGACGGCAGTCATCATATTGATGAAACCGTTGCACGCGCAGGATTATGGCAGGCGCAAACGCCGCAGCTTTTTCAGACGGCCTTATTACACCGCGCTTTATCGGTTGATGATTTAAGTGAGATTACGGATGAAGCATCAGCGGTTGAAAAACTGGGTATCCGGCCGCGCTTGGTGCAGGGCGATACGCGCAATTTGAAATTGACGCTGCCGCAAGACGAATACATTGTCAGATTGTTGCTCAAGGCCGTCTGAACAATCAAAACCCATTATTTAAGGAAACAAACATGAATATCCGTGTCGGACAGGGCTACGATGTCCATCAGTTGGTCGAAGGCCGAAATTTGATACTCGGCGGTATCAACATTCCGTTTGAAAAAGGATTGCTGGGTCATTCAGATGCCGATGCGCTTTTGCATGCGATTACCGATGCCCTGTTGGGTGCGGCCGGTTTGGGTGATATCGGCAGTCATTTTCCTGATACTGCCGCCGACTTCAAAGATGCCGATAGCCGTGTGCTGTTGCGCGAGGCTTATCAAAGCGTGCAGGAGTTGGGTTGGAAGGTGGTTAATATCGATACGACCGTGATTGCGCAAAAGCCAAAACTTGCGCCGCATATTCCGGCAATGCGCGCCAATATTGCTGCAGATTTGGGTTTGCCTGAAAACTGCGTGAACATCAAGGGTAAAACCAACGAAAAACTTGGCTATCTGGGGCGTATGGAAGCCATTGAAGCGCAAGCGGCAGTATTGCTGATTAAAGCCTAAGAGCTTAAAATTACTTTATTATTCAAACTGAAAGACTGACAACATGGCAACTCAAGACGAACTCAAACGTATTGCCGCCGAAAAAGCGGTGGAATTTGTTCCTGAAAACGAATACATCGGTATCGGTACCGGCTCTACCATCAACTTTTTTATCGAAGCTTTGGGTAAAAGCGGTAAGAAAATTAAGGGTACCGTGTCTACTTCTAAAAAATCCAGCGAGCTTTTGGCGAAATACGAGATTCCAGAAGTTTCACTGAATGAAGTGATGGGTTTGGCGGTTTATGTTGACGGCGCAGACGAAGTCAACCACGCACTGCAAATGATTAAAGGCGGCGGCGGTGCGCATTTGAACGAAAAAATCGTGGCCAGCGCATCCGATAAATTTGTCTGTATCGCCGATGAAAGCAAATATGTTTCCCGTTTGGGCAAATTTCCATTGCCGGTAGAAGTGGTTGAAAATGCCCGTTCGCTGGTGTCACGCAAACTGCTTGCCATGGGTGGACAGCCTGAGTTGCGTGTTGGCTATACGACTTTCTATGGCAATCAAATCGTTGATGTTCACGGCCTCAATATCGACCAAGCCCTGAAAATGGAAGACGAAATCAATAAAATCACCGGCGTACTCGAAAACGGTATTTTTGCCCGCGATGCTGCTGATGTGTTGGTTTTGGGTACGGCAGAAGGTGCAAAAGTCATCCTGCCTTGTCAGGATTAATGAAGATTAATCAATCTTAAAGGCCGTCTGAAAGTACATCAGGTCTTTCAGACGGCCTTCAATTTGGCAAAATATGCAAATCAGTAAAATTATAAAATGGTTGCCCGTTGTTTTATCCGTTTTGGGCGCACTTGGTTACAGCTCACGCGATACCGAGTTGATTCGTACCGGAGTAAGCGTTGCTGCAACATTGGCACAAGGCGACAATATCGGTTTGGAAAAGGCCAATGAATGGCTGGGTGAAAATGTCGTCAAAGCCACATCTGACACCAAAGCCGAAGCTAAACCCAAACCCAAACCGGAACAAAAACAAAAGTCATCGCGACAATCCTACACATACAATGGAAAAATCATCAAAATCCATGATGGAGATACCATGCACATTATCGATAGCGACGGCAGGAAACACAAAATCCGCATGGCCTATATCGATGCGCCGGAAATTAACCAGACTTATGGTACGCAATCACGAGACAATTTGATTGATGCCGCATTGCATAAAAAAGCCAAAGTCCGCGTGTTTGAAGCCGACCGCTACCAGCGCGAAGTTGCCCAAGTATCAGTCGGCACGATTGACCTGAATTTGATGCAGATACGGGATGGCGCCGCATGGCATTATGAAAGTTATGCCAAAAAACAACAAAGTAAAACCGCTTACACCGACTATTCGGCCGCACAAAAACAAGCCAAGGAAAAGCGTAAAGGTTTATGGAAAAAAGACAATCCGCAAGCGCCTTGGCAATTTCGCCGTCAAAACCACGAGCAGCAGAACGGCAATAAAAAGCAGTCTGATAAACAATGGTTTGGGATTTGGTAAGTTTTAAGAAAGAGGCCGTCTGAAAACTTTCAGACGGCCTTTAATCATTAAGGTTAAATATAAGATAAGAATGAGTGGCAAGTTTCTGATTAGAAGGTAAGAGAAAGAAAAGTGTAATGTAATATAATATTTTTAAGAAGAGTAGATATGAAAAAGACACCGTTAGCTGGTGTCTTTAGTATCTGGCAGAGAGGAAGGGATTCGAACCCTCGATACGCTATTCACGTATACACGCTTTCCAGGCGTGCGACTTAAACCACTCATCCACCTCTCTGTGGACTATTATCCTGACTGGTTATCAGAATAATGTGAAAACTTGACTGATTGATTTATCAGTGGTGCCCAGGAGAAGACTCGAACTTCCACACCCGTGAGGATACTAGCACCTGAAGCTAGCGCGTCTACCAATTCCGCCACCTGGGCAATTTAAATTTTCTTAAGCAAAGAAGCACCAAATTATTTGGTGCCCAGGAGAAGACTCGAACTTCCACGCCCGTGAGGACACTAGCACCTGAAGCTAGCGCGTCTACCAATTCCGCCACCTGGGCTTTGCTTTATTCTTCAATTTAAGGTAGAGTTGACTACCTGAACTGCGAAGAAGCAGCTATTATATATTTTAAAAAAAGAATGTCAACTATCAAAATGAACAAAAATACTAAATCTTTAAATTTACGAGAAAAAGACCCGTATTTGGAGCGGGAGAAACAACGTTACGCTCATCCGTTGCCCAGCCGCGAATGGGTTATTGAATTATTGGAACAAAAAGGTGTGCCGACCAAAATCGAAGCTTTGGCACATGAATTGTCGATTACAGAAGATGAATATGAATTCTTCGAACGCCGTCTGAAAGCGATGGCGCGTGATGGTCAGGTGTTGATTAACAGACGTGGCGCGGTGTGTGCGGCAGAAAAATTGGCATTGGTTAAATGCCGTGTCGAGGCGCATAAAGACGGCTTTGGTTTTGCCGTGCCGCTAACGCCGACAGGTGAGGGCGATTTCGTTTTGTATGAGCGTCAGATGCGCGGTGTGATGCACGGGGATATTGTTACCGTGCGCCCTGCCGGTATTGACCGCAGAGGCCGTCGCGAAGGTACGGTTTTAGATGTGGTGGAGCGTGCGCAGTCTAAAGTGGTCGGCCGTTTTTATATGGATCGCGGTGTGGCGATTTTGGAGGCCGAAGACAAACGCTTGAATCAAAGCATTGTTTTGGAACCTGAAAGCGTAGCGCACTTTAAACCGCAATCCGGTCAAGTCATTGTCGGTGAAATTGAGACTTACCCCGAGCAAAACCGCCCTGCCGTAGCGAAAATCATTGAAGTGTTGGGCGATTATGCCGACAGCGGTATGGAAATCGAAATCGCCGTGCGCAAGCACCATTTGCCTCATCAATTCAGCGAAGCATGTGTTAAAGCCGCGAAGAAAATTCCCGATCATGTGCGTAAAACCGACTTGAAAGGGCGCGTGAACCTACGCGATTTGCCTTTGGTAACCATTGACGGTGAAACTGCACGGGACTTTGACGATGCGGTTTTTGCCGAAAAAATCGGCCGCAATTACCGTTTGGTGGTGGCGATAGCCGATGTCAGTCATTATGTCTGCCCTGATGATGCGATTGATGTAGATGCTCAAGAACGCAGTACCAGCGTGTATTTCCCACGCCGTGTGATTCCGATGCTGCCGGAGAATTTGTCCAACGGCATCTGCTCGCTCAATCCTGATGTCGAACGCCTGTGTATGGTGTGCGATATGGTGATTACTTATGCCGGCAATATCAAGGAATACCGTTTCTATCCGGCAGTAATGCGTTCACATGCGCGACTAACCTACAATCAAGTTTGGGATTGGATTTCAGACGGCCAGGATCATCCGTTTAAGCAACAAATCGATACTCTGTATCAGTTATTTAAAATCTTGCAGAAAAAACGTTTTGAGCGTGGCGCGGTTGAATTTGAGAGCGTTGAAACCCAGATGATTTTTGACGACAACGGTAAAATCGACAAGATTGTTCCCGTTGTCCGCAACGATGCGCACAAGCTGATTGAAGAATGTATGTTGGCGGCGAATGTTTGCGCGGCAGAGTTCTTGCTGAAAAACAAACATACGGCTTTATTCCGCAATCACTTGGGCCCGACTCCCGAAAAACTGGCTACTTTACGCGAGCAGCTTGGTTTGCTGGGGCTGAGTTTGGGTGGCGGCGATAATCCGACGCCGAAAGACTATGCTGCGCTTGCCGAGCAATTTAAAAACCGTCCGGATGCGGAACTGTTGCAAGTGATGATGTTGCGTTCTATGCAACAGGCGGTTTATGAGCCGCATTGTGACGGTCACTTTGGTTTGGCTTATGGTGCATATGCACACTTTACTTCGCCTATCCGCCGTTATCCGGATTTGACGGTGCATCGTGCCATCAAAGCTGTATTGAACGGACAAACTTACCAACCCAATAAAACCTGGCAGGCTTTGGGCGTGCATACCTCTTTCTGCGAGCGCCGAGCCGACGATGCCAGCCGCGATGTGGAAAATTGGCTGAAAACTTATTATATGCGCGACAAAGTCGGCGAAGTCTTCAGCGGCAAGATTTCGGGCATGACCAGCTTCGGTATTTTTGTAACCTTGGACGACATTCATATCGACGGCTTGGTACACATCAGCGATTTGGGAGAAGATTATTTCAACTTCCGTCCTGAAATTATGGCGATTGAAGGCGAACGCAGCGGTGTCCGTTTCAACATGGGCGATACGGTCACTGTAAAAGTCGCGCGTGCCGATTTGGATACCAGCAAGATTGATTTGACCTTAGTCAGCGGCGGTTCAGTCGGTAAGAAGCGCGGCGGTAGAAAAGCAAAATCTGTAAGCAAGCCAATAGCTGCTGATAAGCCTGTCGAAAAGCGTAAGCGTAAACTTTCGGCTAAAGAAATTGATGAAGCGTTGGCTGCTCCTGTGAAGGCAAAGAAGAGCAAGGCGAAAAGTAAACCTGCCTCCAAGCCCGCTAAGCCAAGCAAACCTAAAGCTGCAAGCAAGAAAAAAGTGCAGGCGAAAACAGCTTCCGTCAAAGCCGGAGGTAAAAATAATGCTCAAGGCAAAAGCGTGAAGATTAAAGTGAAGAAAGCTGCTAAGAAATAAGCGGCATTCAATTCAGGCCGTCTGAAAATTTTCAGACGGCCTGAATTTGTGATTTTATAAATAAAACCAAGGATAAATAAGATGATAAAACTATACGGTATTCCCAATTGCGATACGGTTAAAAAAGCGCGCAGTTGGTTGGCAGAAAACGGCATCGAGTTTGAGTTTGTAGATTTTAAGAAAAACGCCCCGACTGCCGAATTGATTGATGGCTGGCTGGAGCAGGCAGCTTTGGAAATTTTGCTCAATAAAAGAGGCACGACTTGGCGCAAGTTGGATAAAGATGCGCAAGAATCTGCCGCAACAAAAGAAGGTGCGATTGCTTTGATGATGGAAAATCCCAGCATCATCAAGCGGCCTGTATTGGTCAAAGAAGGACAGGTTCATGTCGGATTTTCAGTAGAAGCGTATCAGGAAATTTTCGGATAAGGCATTTTTAGGTTTTTAGGCCGTCTGAAAAAGCAAGCCTCGAAAAAATACGTTACAATACGCGCTTTGAGCCTGTTTTCAGGATTTTAAGATTTTTGCGGCAGCATTTTCCGGCTGCCGCGCCAAACTTTTCTTTCGGATAAATATGTTCCATATTGTTGAAAAATATAAAACACCCGCCCAGATTGTTTTAGGTATCATCGGTCTGACCTTTATCGGATTCGGTGCCAATAATTTGTCTTCGCCGGGTTCTGATTACATTGTCAAAGTCGGGGATGAGAAGGTCAGCGAGCATGCTTTACAGATTGCGATACAAAATGAGCAAGCTGCCGGCAATACTGCGCCTTCGCGTGATGCGGTATTCCAATCGTTATTGCAACGTGCTTATCTGAAGCAGGGTGCCAAGCTGATGGGCATCGCTGTGTCTCAGGAACAAATCAAGCAAGTTATCGTGGATGATCCGAATTTCCATGATGCTTCCGGTAAATTCAGCCAGGATTTGCTCAAGAAATATTTGGATCAACGCAGGATGACCGAGGATCAGTTCGTTGAAGATATCCGTGAACAGTTTCAATTGCAAAATCTGTTGAATTTGGTGCAAAACGGCGCTTTGGTCAGCGATGCGCAAGCGCGTCAATTAATTAACCTGACTCAAGCTACGCGTACCATCCGTTCATTTACGTTCAGCCCTGAAGCATTTGTGGCACAAGTCAAAGTAGATGATGCGGCTTTGCAAAAATATTATGAAGCGCATAAGAAAGATTACTTGATTCCTCAAGCCGTTAAGCTGGAATATGTGGCTTTAAGCATCAAGGATTTGGCTGACAAGCAAACCGTCAGTGCGGAAGAAGTACAAAAAGCTTACGACAGCAAAAGCGTAGATTTGTCGCCAAGAGCTGAAATTGCGCATATTTTCATACCGGTTATACCTAACGGAGATGAAGCAAGCAATGCGGAAATTAAAGCCGAAGTGGATAAAATGGCTGCAGAGCTCAAAGCGCACCCGGATGCTTTTGCCGAACTGGCGGCCAAGTACTCCAAAGATTTGTCCAGCAGCAATAAAGGCGGCAATTTGGGCTACCTGAGCAAAAGCGGCGGCAGCGGCTTTGGACCTGAATTCGATAAAGCGGCATTTGCATTGGGCAAAGGCGAAGTCAGCGATACCGTTAAATCGTCTTTGGGTTATCACGTCATCAAAGTTTTGAATGTCGAAGCTGAGCCGACTTTGGAACAAGCCAAAGCGCGTATAGAAGCAGCCTTGAAACTGAAAAAAGCAGCTTCTGCCTTTAACGCGGCCAAAGAAAAATTGGGTGAAGATGCCTTTAATGATCCATCTTCTTTGGCAAAAGCAGCCGCCAATTCAGGCTTGAAAGTGGAAAACTTGGATGAATGGGTAACCAAAGCAGGTGCGAAAGAGGCCGGTTTGCCTGAAGCGTTAATTAATGCTGCGTTTAGCGACGATGTACTGAAGAAAAAACACAATTCTGAAGTCATTGCCATCAACAACGAAACCGTTTGGGTCATTCGTGCGAAAGAAGTGCGCGAAGAGAAAATTGCACCATTTGTAGAGGTCAAAGATACTGTCCGTGCAGCATATCTGCGCTCTGAAGCCGCCAAACTGGCAGAGAAGAAAGCCCAAGAAACTTTGGCTGCGTTGAAAGCCGGTAAAACTGTCGACGTTCAATGGTCGCCTGTTTCGCAATTGAGCGCGCAAGATGCGCGTAGAACCATGTCTCCGGAGGCTTATGCGGCTTTGTTGAAAGCACGTCCTGTCGGCGGTAAACCTGCGTATGCATTATTGGAAGGTATGCCTGCACCGGTGATTATGGAAGTTCAGAGCGTTTCTGCTCCTGAAAATGCCGATTCACAGATTCCGGCTGCCAAACAGGCTTTGGTTCAGCAGCTTTCTGCCAATGTGTTCGATAATTTACTCCAGTATTTGGGTAAGAAAATCGATCGTACGCAAGGCGCACAGCAAGTTAATAATGCTGCCGAATAAGCAGAGTATTTGAGTAGGGCAGCCGGATGAATTCCGGCTGTTTTCTTATTTTTAGCTATCTTTTTAAAGGCCGTCTGAAATCATGAGTAAAAATCCTGATGCCTTTGTCCGCTTGATTAATGCATTAAAAATCCTGCCCAATGTCGGCCCGAAATCCGCCCAGCGCATGGCTTATCAGCTTTTACAGTACAAACGTGAAGAAGCTCAGGAGTTGGTGGATGCTTTGCAATTTGCCTTGAGACAGGTGCAGCATTGTCGGATGTGCAACACATTTTGCGAAGGCGATTTGTGTGAAATTTGTGCGGATGAAAAACGTGAGAAAAGCCGCTTGATGATTGTACATATGCCGGCGGATGTCTCCAGTATGGAGGCGGCTAATTGTCATGATGGTCTGTATTTTGTTTTGATGGGGCAAGTCAGTCCGGCGCAGGGTATGGATATTTCGGCAGTGGCATTAGATAAGCTGGTTGCCCGTTTGCAGGCGAGTGATATTGAGGAAATTATCATTGCAACCAACTTCACAGCCGAAGGCGATGCGACAGCGTATGTATTGGCAGAATTATTTAAAAACCTTCCTTATAAAGTCAGCCGATTGGCGAGGGGAATCCCTTTGGGTGGCGAGATGGAATATGTGGATGCCGGTACTTTGGCTCAAGCAGTTTACGATAGAAGAAATATCCAATCTTAAATGCCAATATAAAAAGGCCGTCTGAAAATCTTTCAGACGGCCTTTTCATTGATTAAATCAGATTATTTGCAGCTGACGCCTTGAATTTGAGGCGTATCGCCGTTGCCGACTTTGAATGCACATTTGGTTGCGCTGCTGCCGGATACGGTAACAACACCGTTTCCGCTGTTAAGGCTGACAGGTTCTTTTACGCCCATGCCGACAGCAGTGGCTGCCAGTTTTTGAACATCGGCGTCGGAGTAAGCGGTATTGTTTGAACTGATTTTGATTTCTTTGGCGGCATATGCATTGAAGCTGAATGACAAACCTACAGCTACAGATACGAGGGCCAAGAATTTTTTGCTGTTCATTAGTGTATTTCCTTTTTGATGGTGACAAAGTGTGTCACAGCTTCAGAATAAGGGCGATTGGCCGATTGTGCAAGTTTTTCGGCGGAATTTACGGGAAGATACATGGTTTTACATACACTTTATCCCTGAATGCTACATCAGTCGGGCAATCGGACGACCTGTCGGTTTTACGGTACAATAAGCCTTTTTTGACAAACGAATGAGGCATTTTTGAATGGCTTCTTTAGAAACTTGGATAGGCCTGCGCTATCTGCGTGCGAAAAAACGCAACGGCTTTATGTCATTTATTACCATGATTTCAATCGCCGGTATCGCCTTGGGTGTAACGGCGCTGATTGTGGTGTTATCCGTAATGAACGGATTTCAGAAAGAGATACGCGGTCAATTATTGAACGTTGCACCTCATGCGGAAATCGGCTATTACGATGTCGGCAGTGCGCCGGGTTGGCAGAATTTGCGCGAATTTGTAAAAGGCAAAAAGGAAGTATTGGCCAGCGCGCCTTATGTTTCCGATCAGGCTTTGCTTGCCAATGCCGGGGAAGTGCGCGGTGTGCAGATACGCGGTATTTTGCCGTCTGAAGAAAAAAATGTCGTTGATTACGGCAAGGATATGCCGGCCGGCAGTTTTGACGATTTGAAGCCGGGCGAATTTGATATTATTTTGGGTCAAGGGCTTGCTGAGGCATTGGGCACGGAGATAGGTGGCAAGGTTACAGTGATTACGCCGGAGGGTAATGTTACCCCTGCCGGCGTGGTACCGCGCTTGAAGCAGTTTAATGTGGTCGGTGTGGTAAAGACTGGTGTTTATGAAGTCGATAACACATTGGCCATGACGCATATCAAGGATGCGCAAGTCTTGTATCGCCTGGGGGAAAATGTCGGTGGGCTGCGTTTGCGATTGGCTGATCCTCAGAATGCACCCTCTTTCATTGCCAAGTTGATTCCTGATGCTAAAAAAGATGAAGTATGGGTGCGTGACTGGACGTTTAACAACCGCAGCTATTTTGAAGCCGTTGAGTTGGAAAAACGCATGATGTTTATCATTTTGACACTGATTATCGCGGTTGCTGCGTTTAACCTCGTCTCTTCTTTGGTAATGGCGGTAACGGAAAAACAAGCCGATATTGCGATTTTACGCACCTTGGGTTTGTCTCCGGGCGGTGTTATGAAGATTTTCTTGGTGCAGGGCGCATTTGCGGGGTTCTTCGGTACGCTTGTGGGCGTGGTATGCGGTGTATTGCTGGGCTGGAATGTCGGCAAGATTGTCGCGTTTTTTGAAGACATGTTTGGCGTGCATTTGATTAACTCTCAAGTTTATTTCATCGATTACCTGCCTAGCGATGTGAACTTGAAGGATGTCGCCGTTATTGCCTGTATTTCGCTTGGCTTGGCATTTATCGCCACACTGTATCCGAGCTGGCGTGCTGCAAAAACCCAACCTGCGGAGGCTTTGCGTTATGAGTAAGACAATTTTGAAATGTACCGGCGTTGGCAAAAGCTATAATGACGGCGCATTGAGTGTACAAGTGTTGAATCATTTAGATTTTGAAGTTGCCGAAGCGGAAAGCGTGAGTATTATCGGTTCGTCAGGCAGCGGTAAATCCACATTGCTGCACCTTCTTGGCGGTTTGGATATGCCGTCTGAAGGCAAGGTAATACTGGTGGATCAGGATTTGGGCGGTTTGAGCCAAAAACAGTTAGGCGAATTGCGCAACCGTTATTTGGGCTTTGTGTATCAGTTCCACCATCTATTGCCTGAGTTTTCTGCGTTGGAAAATGTCATGATGCCGCTTTTAATCGGCAAAATGCCTAAGGCGATGGCTGAGGAGAAGGCTGTCAAGATGCTGAAAAAGGTTGGCTTGGATAAGCGTATGCTGCACCGTCCGAGCGAACTTTCCGGCGGCGAGCGTCAGCGTGCGGCGATTGCCCGTGCTTTGGTTAATGAGCCGAAATGCCTGTTGGCGGATGAACCGACGGGGAACCTTGACCGTAAAAATGCGCAAAATGTGCTGGACATGATGCTGGATTTGAAACGCGAATTGAACACCAGTCTGATTGTAGTGACCCATGATGACGAGCTAGCTGAGCGTTTCGACCGGGTAATGACCATGAAAGACGGCAGCCTGCAAGTGCTGCAATAAGGTTATTATTTCAAGCAAATATTTTATGCTTTGAACGGTATAATAGAGGCCGTCTGAAAAATAGGTTTTCATTTATGGAAATGCTGTTTTTTCAGACGGCCTTTCTTTTTTCCGTATCAATTAAGCCTGAGCTATGAATCCGACCGACTCTATCCTTTCCTCTGCCGCAGATGCGGCCATAGCGTTTTTCCGCCGCCACGAAGTACAGGGCGCATCCGTTATTGAGCCTTATGTGGTTCGATTGTTTGCAGCCTTGCAAAACGGGCATTCGTTTATTTACTTGGATAAAGAGGATGTCTATGCCTTAAGCAACTTGCCGAACTTGGTCGGTAATGCGGATAAACCGCTTATCCTGCAAGGCCGGAAATTGTTTTTGGGGCGGATGTGGCAGTTGGAGCATGATTTGGCTGTTGAAATCAAACGGCTGGCCAGTGCCGAAGCGGAAGAAGTGAATTTCATGGCGGCTTCAAAAAGCCTGAGCGACTGGTTTGATACTAAAGACAGTAAAGAGCAACGGGATGCTGCGGCTTTGGCATTGCTGCAAAACTTTATGCTGATTACCGGCGGGCCGGGTACGGGTAAGACGACGACCGTAGCAAAGCTTTTGGGTCTGATTTGTAATAACAGTACGAAGCTGCCCCGTATCGCTTTGGCGGCGCCGACAGGCAAAGCGGCTGCGCATATGGCACGAGCTTTGCAGCGTGCTTTGGATGGTTTTGATTTGTCCCCAAGTATCAAAGCGCATTTGGAAAACTTGGAAGGGCAGACCGTCCATCGATTGTTGAAACTGCGGCCGCCGCAAATGCGCCCTGCGTTTAGTCATGAATATCCGCTTGCTTTGGATGTTTTGGTGGTGGATGAGGCTTCGATGTTGGATTTGCCGCTGGTGTTGGATTTGTTGCGCGCCGTGCCGACCGGCTGTCGTCTGGTGTTGCTTGGCGATGAAAACCAGTTGCCGTCGGTTGGCTTGGGAGCCGTATTGGCGGCATTATCGCGTCCGACGGCTTTGGATAAAGCAACCGCTGAAAAGCTGGAGGTGTACCTGCCCGATCATGGCTTTGAGATTAAAGAGCGGCCACAGGCTTTATCGCAAAACAATGCCAAATTGACGTTCAGCCACCGTTTTGGTGCAGACAGCGGTATCGGTTGTTTGGCGAGGGCGGTGGTGTCCGGGGAAAAGCAAACTGCGGTCGAACAGTTTGATAAGTTCCCCAAAGAATTGGAAATGAAATCAGGCCGTCTGAAAGAGCAGGTTGCCTTGCTGTATCAAAAGCAACAGGATTATTGGGCGGCCGTGGCAGAGAATAATGTTGCACTCGCCTATGGTCATGCTGCCGATGTGGTGGTATTGGCGGCGTGGCGGCAGGATGCGGATGATTTGAATCAGGCTTATCAAGAATACTTGCAACGACAAGGCAAGGCTTCGGGCGAAACGCCTTGGTTTGCCGGACAAATCATCATGATTACGCACAATGATTACATGTTGGAAGTGTTTAACGGCGACATCGGGCTGATTATGAAAGATGAGGAATCATTGAATGGTTTGTCTGCATTTTTTCCTGAGAAAGATGGATTCAAAAAAATTGCCATCAGCCGTTTGCCCGATTTTGAATCGGCTTTTGCCATGACGGTGCATAAGAGCCAAGGTTCGGAATATCGGGAAGTATGGCTGTTGCCTCCATCAGTGCCTGCAACGACGGAAAGCGAAGAAGAAGCACGGGGTTTGGATAAAGCTCTGCTTTACACGGCCATTACCCGTGCGCGTGAACGATTTGTGTTTTGGGGAAATGCGGAGGAATTGTGTCAGGCTGTGGGATGCCACCAAAAACGCAGGACGGCATTGGCCGATGCCTTGAAATGGCAGTTTGAACAGCCTGATGAGCAGGCTTCCGTTTGACCTGAATCAAGAGGCCGTCTGAAAGAGGATAAAGCGTTTAAATCTGCTTGACTGGTTACACTAATTTACATACGATAAAAATAATTAGTAAATAAAATGAATGATTTATACAAAATTCATAATGTTGTACGCTTTATCGAATACTTCACTTTCAATACCTTCTTTTGGAGAGTCGGCATGAAATTTCAAACCAAACTGATTGCAACCTGTATTTTATTGGCTTCATCATCTTATTCTTTGGCAGAGAATGCTGATGGCGGACATGATGCGGCGGCTTTGGCCACCACCAACGATTACGTCAATTCCGGCAGTATCATTCGCAAAGATGACGATAAAATCAGCATTTTCAATGATTTGTTGACTGTGAATGGTGGCTTGCGCGTACGTGCGGATACCAAAGACATCAATGCCAACAACAGCGGCATCAATCCGACGCCTGAAGATACCAATGCCAACTTCAATGCGGAGTTTTGGTTACGCGCAAAACTGTATAAAGATTGGAAATTGGTGGCGCAAATCGAGCCGAATATCGATTTGGAAACCGGTAAGTTCAACGGCGATCATGATGTGCCGGTCAATAAACTGTATGCCGAAGGGACTTTGTACAACAACATTAAAGCGCGTGTCGGTAAATTTGGCGCGTTCTCTTCATACGGCCGTGTATGGGATGCCGAAGTAACCGGCGGCGAAATCTTCTTCGACAATAAAACCCTGCCTATCAAAATCTATGCAGGCCGCCGTACCGGCAATCTGAACGACAACGCATGGGGCATTGGCGGCCGTCGCAGACATTTTGCTGCGGTGCAAAGCATGTTGCCTGTGAATGAGAATATTAACGTCGGCGCAACCGTCAGCTACATGAAGGACATCGATGTACGCGGTGCGAAGAAAAATGCGGTCTTTGGAGAAATCGGTACGGACATCAAGTTTAATGACGATTGGCATTGGATGGCCGCAGTCAGCAAGTCCAATATCAAGGCCTATAATGATGCCGGACAAAAAATCAAAAATGACGGCGTGTTCACTGAAGTACGCTATAAATTGGCTGACTGGAACGTCCGCAATTCTTACGACGTATTCTTGAACTACCGCCGTGTCGGATCGTTGTCCGGTGTCTCTTCTGTTGAGGATTACAGCAAAAACGTCCAAGGCGTGCAAATCGGTGCGACCTATATTCCTTGGAAAAACTGGAAACTCAAAGGTTTCTATTTGGCCGGCAAACAGGTTACGCCTACCGTCGGCACGGATAAGCAGGACGTAAACGTTATTCGTGGTCAGTTAGAATATAAGTTTTAATCATCACAAATAAAAACAGGCAGGGTGTCCTGCCTGTTTTTGGTTTTCAGACAGCATGGATATAGGGCCGTCTGAAACAATGGATGAAATGCTTTACCAGCTATCGCGCTTCATACGGTCAAGCTGGCGGCGGTCGCGTTTGGTTGGGCGTCCGTCCGGATAAGCAGCACTGATGCGGCTGGCTTGGTCGAGCTGTTTTTGAGCTTCGCGTTCGGCGGCCGTTTTCATGTCTTCTTCGTAGAGTAAACGCGCTTCCGGTGCCGGGCGGCGTTGATGATTGAGTGCGGTAACTTTGAATTTGTAGGGAAGGGAGTTCAAAGTCATGTCGATGGTGTCGCCGGCCGAAATATTTTTGCTGTTTTTCACTTTTGAGCCGTTTACCAAAACCCTGCCCAGCTCGATATGTTTTTGTGCCAGCGCACGGGTCTTGAAAAAGCGCGCGGCCCACAGCCATTTATCCAAGCGCATGGACGAATTGTCATGATCGTTTTTCATAGCCTGTTTGAAATGATTGAACTGAATTGAAGTTTATCATAAGATACGGCACTTCATGCGTTTAGTGCAGCTATACTATTTCTTTGTTAAAGGCCATCTGAAAGATTTTTTATTGCAAAAGATGGCAGTTTCCCTTTGAGAAATGCTGTCAAATACGTCTGATTAGCGTATCATGTCAGCAACCGTTACCGAGAGCTTTGTTTTATGAAACCCGTTTTTTTGGACTTCGAACAACCCATCGCCGAATTAACCAATAAAATCGACGAGTTGCGATTCGTACAAGACGAATCTGCCGTCGATATTTCCGACGAGATTGCCAGACTGCAAAAGAAAAGCAACGAGTTGACCAAGTCGATTTTCAGCAAGCTGACTCCGGCTCAAATTTCACAAGTGTCCCGCCATCCGCAACGTCCTTATACTTTGGACTATATCAACGGTATTTTTACCGATTTTGAAGAGTTGCACGGCGACCGCCATTATTCTGACGATCATGCCATTGTCGGCGGTTTGGCGCGTTTCAACGGCCAAAGCGTGATGGTTATCGGTCATCAAAAAGGCCGCGATACCAAAGAAAAAATTCGCCGCAATTTCGGTATGCCGCGTCCTGAGGGTTACCGTAAAGCATTGCGCTTGATGAAGACTGCCGAAAAATTCAATATTCCGGTCATGACCTTTGTCGATACCCCGGGCGCGTATCCGGGCATCGGCGCCGAAGAACGCGGCCAGTCTGAAGCCATCGGCCGTAATTTGTACGAACTGACCCGCCTGCATGTGCCGGTATTGTGCACTATCATTGGCGAAGGCGGTTCGGGTGGGGCGTTGGCAGTGGCTGTCGGCGACTACGTCAATATGCTGCAATACTCGACTTATTCGGTGATTTCTCCCGAAGGTTGCGCCTCTATTCTTTGGAAAACTGCTGAAAAAGCAGCGGATGCCGCGCAAGCATTGGGTATTACCGCCAAACGCCTGCAAGAATTGGATGTCATCGATAAAGTAATTGATGAGCCTTTGGGCGGCGCACACCGTGATTTTGAAACCACAATGAAAAACGTTAAAACCGTTTTGGAACAGCAATTAAGCGAAGCGCAAAGCATGACCATGCCTGACTTGCTTTCTCGCCGTTTCGACCGCATTATGGCTTACGGTAAATTTACCGATAAATAAGTTTGACTACTGAAAAAGCAAGCAGATACCGTCGCTGCTTGCTTTTTTTGTGTTCTATTTTTGAGTAATTTACAATTTCAGGCCGTCTGAAATGTCGCAACTATCCCTTGATTCCCTATTTAAAAGTTTTCAAGCAGCTTTTCCTGATTTGCCGAGTCATACTGTTGTTGAAGTTGGCTTGAGTGGCGGATTGGATTCTGTCGTCCTGCTGCATCTTTTGCATCGGATGCGTGAATTTCGCTATTTTGATTTGCGTGCCGTCCATGTTCATCATGGTTTAAGTACCAATGCCGACAGTTGGGCAAAATTTTGTCAGGATTATTGTCAGCGTCTGAATGTTGCCTTGCGGGTGTGCCGTGTCAATGTGGAAAAACAAGGAAGGGGTCTGGAGGCTGCGGCCAGGGCTGCCCGATATCAGGCATTTTCAGACGGCCTGAAGAAAATTATTGTTTTGGCCCATCACCGCAATGATCAAATCGAAACATTTATGTTGTCGGCTGTGCGCGGGGGGGATTGCGCGGTATGGCGGCCATGCCGGTATGGCGTGATTTAAATGAAGAGATTCAAATCTGGCGGCCGCTTTTGGCATTTTCCCGCCAGGAATTGGCTGAGTATGCCCAACAATGGGGATTGTCTTTTGTTGAAGACGAAAGTAATGAAGACTCCGGTTATTTACGTAATTGGATGAGAAATCAGGCTTTGCCGCAATGGCAGCAGCGTATTCCGAATTTTGAGCAGCAAATTTGTGCCAATGTTCGATTATTGCAGGAAGATTTGCAGCTTTTAGATGAATTAATTGAGTCTGAATACCAGCGCATCAGTCCAAACGGAATATTCAGCATCAGTCTGTGGCGGCAATGTACGCCGCTTTTGCGCCGTCGGCTGCTTTGGTATTTTTTGCGAAAGCAAACGGAATCATTGCCGTCTTATCACAGTATTGCCGATTTTGCCCGAGTATTGGAAACCGCTGATCAGGCGCAGTTGAATTTGCCAGACGGGGAACTGGTCGCATATCGGAATCAGCTGTTTGTTTGTCAAGAAAGTGAGTTTCAAAAACTGCCTTGGTGTAATGGCAGCGAAGTTCGAGGCCGTCTGAAAGATATTTTGTTAGAAAACGGTTTCGTTTTATTACCGTTTAAGGGAGGTTTGTCAGAAGAGGAGTTGGAAAAGACGGCAGTACTCCGAAATGTGGTCAAAGGTGATGTGATTTATTCGGGGGAGAGGAAAAAATCAGTCGAAAAACTATTGCAAGAGTGTCATATTGTGCCACTCGTCCGTAAATATTGGCCGATTATCGTAAGTATGGGCAACAAGTGCCTTGCTGTTGTTAATCTTCGGGTGGGAAGCGATGTTCAAATAGGGGAAGGCTATCTGCCTGTACATGAAAAGTTAGCTAAATATATAGCAGAAAAGTAAAGAGGCTAACTTTAAAATTAGTAAGTATTAGTAATTTAACTACTTGTGCTAAGTGTATATATAATAAGCAATACAGCTTATGTTAGAGCATCTGCACGAATAAACTTTTGCGATTAAATGTAATCTTGTGGAACTATTTCAAAGCGATGCTGTCTTTATTGTGCACAGCACGCTTTACTATTTTTTGGTTTAAAGCAGTAAAACGATTAAAGGTTGGGTATGAACGATCGCCAAATAGATCAAGTTTTGGTGGAGCGCGCGCAGAAAGGTGACCATAAGGCATTCGAGATGCTGATGTCCAAGTATCAGCGTCGGCTAAACAGACTGATTTCCCGTTTTATTCAGGATGAGCATGAAGTGCACGATGTAACCCAAGAGGCAATGATTAGGGCTTATCGTGCGCTGGTTAATTTTCGAGGTGAGAGTGCATTTTATACATGGCTGTACCGTATCGGTATCAATACGGCAAAGAATTTCCTGACCACTTCGGGTCGCCAGTTTTTTGTCAGCTCGGAAGCAGCCAATGAGGAGGGAGATGTTCTCGATTTAACCGATCAGATTGCGGATTACCATACGCCGGAAGCTGAAATGATGAATCGGGAAATCTTGCAGACCGTCGAAGCAAGCATCGCGCAACTGCCAGACGATATGCGTCAAGCCATTACGCTTAGGGAAATGGATGGCTTGTCTTATGAAGAAATAGCTCGGGTAGTGGATTGTCCGATAGGTACTGTACGTTCGCGTATTTTCAGAGCGCGTGAACTGATTGCAAAAGATTTGCGGCCGCTGTTGGATACTTCTGAAGATCAAAGGTGGTGATAAAAATGAACGAAAAAACAAATAAAGCATTGGAGTATGTGTCTGCATTGATGGACGGTGAAGCATTGACTGATGAGATGCTGGATGCTGTATTGGCAGATGAGGAAGCCTTGCGCGCTTGGCATGAGTACCACATTATCGGCGACTGTATCCGTCAGGGTGCGGCGGCGAGTGTTGCTGGTGAAACTATGCAAAGCAAAGCATTTACAGTGCCTCAAGCCGAAGCTGAAGGCAAACAGGAAAAATATGCTCAGCGTGAAGCGGCCAATAGCGGCTTCTTCAAATTCTTTGCGGCCGCAGCCAGCGTGTGTGCGATTGCTGTTGCAGTATGGCAATTTACACCGCAAACTTCTCGTGAGTCTATGCCAGTTGCAGAGAAGTCTAATGTTCAGCCTGCCCAAAATATCATTCCGGTAAGCGGTACGCCTGTTGAAAAAGCAGCTTCCGAACCTGGCGAGACTGTTGTGCCGAATGCGGCAAAAGACGGCAAACTTGAAAACCGTCCGACTGTCCGTACCGAGCAGCAAAATGAGCAACAGACTGTTGTACAGTAAAAAATGAAATCATGTAAAACCCTTGCTTCATTGCAAGGGTTTTTTATTTTCGAAGCAAAACCGTCAGGCCGTCTGAAAGCATGGCTTCAAGGAAGTTAAAACAGTTATAATGCGCTCCATGAAACTGATTACCTCTGCTCAAAACGAACAGCTCAAACATTTATTCCGTCTGCTGACGCAGGCTAAAGCAAGGCGCGAAAGCGGTGAAACCGTATTGGAAGGTGTACATCTGCTGCAAACTTATTTGCAAAGCGGAGGTACGCCCAAACAGGTGTATCTGCCTGAAAAGAAACAGCAACATATTGAAATTCAAGAAATTACGGCGCAGTTGGATGAGGGATTGATTACTTGGGTCGGTAACGAAGCACTGTCTAAAATCACCAGTCTGACCGATGCCGATGATGTGATGACTTGGATTGATATTCCGCAGCAGGCAGGTTTGCCTTCAGACGGCGATTGCGTGGTATTGGAGCGGGTACAAGACCCCGGTAATGCAGGCACGATTTTGCGTAGCGCGGCAGCGGCCGGAGTCAGGCAAATTGTGTGCGGCAATGATTCCGTGGATATCTGGTCGCCCAAAGTGTTGCGAGCGGGGATGGGTGCGCATTTTCTGCTGTCTATTTTCAGCCGAGTGGAATTATCCGCTTGGATGAAAACGTATCAGCATCAAATTTGGGCAACTGCCTTGGGCGGTCGCAATATCGGTTTGTATGAGATGGACCTCAGTCAACCCTGTGCTTGGGTATTTGGCAACGAAGGCAGCGGCGTGAGTGAAACGGTAAAAGAGAAGGCCGATGCCTGTGTCAAAATCCCCATGTTGGGGCAAACCGAATCCTTGAATGTCGCGATGGCGGCAACGGTTTGTCTGTTTGAACAAATGCGGCAGCGTATCCATGCCCAGGCCGTCTGAAAACAATAATACGATTTTATTTTAAGGAACAAAAATGCAAATACTGACTTTTGATGAAGCGGCACGCAGCCGATTGATGGAATTGTTGGATGCCAAATCTGAAGCCCACAACACCATGCGTTGTGATGAAGTTCAAGGTTTTATGATGGCTTTATTGAGCGGTCCGGATGCTTTGAATCCGACCAACTGGCTGCCAGAGATTTTGGGTGAGGAATCTTTGTTTGATGCCAAAGAGCGCACTGAAATCGAACGTTTGGTTATGGCAATGGCCGCCGATATGCGCATGAAGCTCAACGAAAAAATTCTGCCTGATTTGTGGTTTTATGAAGATGAAGCCGGCAATCCGGATTTCTACACTTGGTGTAACGCCTACCTTTACGCACTGGATATTGTGCCTACCGATTGGTTTGAAGCAGTCAATCAGGAAGAGTTTGAAGATTTGTTCTATCCGATTATGGCTTTGGGTGGTATTTATGACGACGAGGAAAACGGCGAAGTCATCTTGCATCTGAATGAAAAAGAGCTGACCCAACTGGAATCTGACTTGCCGCATGTCCTGCTTGATATTTACTGGTACTGGCAGGCCATCATCAATAAACCGCAAACCGTACGCCGTGAAGGCGAAAAAGTAGGTCGCAACGATCCTTGTCCGTGTGGCAACGGTAAAAAATACAAAGCCTGCTGCGGTAAATAAACCATGAAATAAAAAGGCCGTCTGAATGCTTGAAATTCAGACGGCCTTTAATGTTTTTTGTTTAGAAGAATGAGGCTAACCAAACAAACAGGATAGTCAGTGCAATAGTTAATGCGCAGCCGATTTTAGCTACGGTACCGATGATGAAGCCGATAAACGTACCGATACCGACTTTGCCTGCCTGCCATGTGTCTTTGCGTGCGATAAATTCGCCGATGGCCGCGCCGGTCAACGGGCCGAGCAACAAGCCGGGAATGGAGAAGAATGCGCCGACGATGCCGCCGATAAATGCACCCCAAACCGCGGTTTTACTTGCGCCTGTATATTTTGCACCCAATGCGCCCGCCACATAGTCCATCGCAGTACCGAATACGGCAACGATGGCCAAAAAGGTCAGCGTACCCGAGCCAAACACTTGATAATCGCCGGCATAACCCAACAACCATGCGCCACCAAACATCAAGCCCAATCCAGGCAAGGCAGGGTAAATCGTTCCCAAAATACCGACAACAATGGCGATCAAGCCGAGAACTATGAGAACAGCAGTCATGAGGTTCCTTTTGAATTTAAGAGTGTAATAACGGCAGTATTATGGGCACTTTTTGTTATATTTTTTGAGAGATTGTGCAATAAAATGAAAAATTATCCGGAGGAGCATTCAATTAAAATTGATGGGTAAATATCTGAACTCATTATTGTGAATCACGCTGTGGATAATTAAATAAATTTTTATTCAAATATAAAAGCAGGCCTACCAATACAGCTAAGTACACTGCAACCCAATACGCATCCGTATAACCAATAGCCTTGGCCAGCCGCAGGGCGGAAAAACCGGCCGCGTAACTGCCGAGCAGAACCACGGAGAATTGCAGGCTGCTGTCGAATGCGGCGGTGGCGCGGTCGGATTTATCCATCACCAAAGCCAGTATTACCGGCAGCAGCAGCGTGTAGCTCAGACTCAGGGCGATGATTTGCGCGGGCGGCAGCCAAGGGTGAACGCGGGCGAGCACGTCGATGGCGGTCATGGACACCAAAAGCGGCAGTTGCAGCGCGTAGAGCAGGAACACGAGTTTGCGGCGCGGATAATTGCGTGAAAACCAGCCCGATAGCGGCGTAACAATCAGGCAGGCAACAGGAATACCCACCGCCAGAATCCCGCCCGTCTGTTTCGGGGAAAAGCCCAAATCCGCCAGCTTAGGCACAAAAGTCGCCGCCGCAAATGCATACGGCGCGGCAACGGCAAACAGTAAAACCAGCCACCGCCAGCCCGTTTCAGGCCGCCGCCAAAAGGAAACCAGCCGCGCTGCCAACGCCGTCCAACTGCCTTGCGCCGTCGGGCTGTCCGGCTCGCGGTAGCACAAGAGTTGCAGCAACATCAGCAGGCTGAACGCCAGCATAAAGCCTACCGCCGCCGTCTGCCCGTATTCCTGATACAGCCACAATACCAGCGCGCCGCCTATCATCTTGCCGCCGCGCGCCGCCATCGTCTGAATCACGCCGCCGAAACCGCGTTCGCGGTGCGGAAGGACGATGCACGACAAGCCCAGCATCGCGCAGCCGTACACCGCCGACATGGCCGAGAGCAAAACGCAGCAGACCAGAAGCAGCGCGAAGTTCTGCGTTATGTCGGTGCAGGCTATTAGCCCGAACACTGCCGAAAGCCCCAGTGTCGCCGCCAGCAGCCAGCCGCGAAACCGCCCGAACCGCCCCGCCGGCTGTCGCTCCATCAGCGCGGCAAACAACACCTTCGCCGCTTCGATACCGCCGATTAAATGTATCCAGCTCAGTTGGTTCAGGCTGTAACCGTGGTTTTTCAAAATAGCGACCAGCGCGACCAGATAAAAACCGGTCAGCGTGAATTTGTAGGTACTGCCGCAGATAAGCAGCAGCCAGTCGCGTGAGTTTGGGGAAGTCTGATTGTCGAACATCACATGATTCTTCTGAGAATGAGGCGAATAAAGGTACAAGGCCGTCTGAACACATTGGGTAGCAATAGTTGATTTGTATTTAAGACCCGTAAGTAATGGGTCTAGTATTTTTTTAGACAGCCTTCAACGCTTCTTCTGCGCGAAGCAGGGCGGTTGTTTCATCTGCTTCGACGATATAGTTCACGCCCAGTGCGGGGGCGAGTTTGGACGATTGTTCGCGGAAGAATGCCAGTTGCGCCGCGTCGGGTTCGATGAGGAGCATGGCAGCGCAGTGTTCGGCGAGTTGCGGCCGGTGTGCCTTTATCCATTCGATGTAGGTTTTGCGGTCGGCAATGCGCTGTTCGTCGCTCACCTGCCGCCGCATCGGGGTGCAGACGGTGGCGAAGCGGCGGTTTTGGTTTAACAGGGTTTCGAATTCTGCCAGCCAGTCGGAAAAGTCAGCGACGTGGGTCAGGTCGGTCAGGTAGATGGTACCTTCGGGCAGGGTTTTGGCAGGGGTGAAGTAGTGCATGGGATTCCTTTGGATGTTTTTGGGGAGCAGGCGCAGGTTGGATATTGATGATTAGACTTCTTGTGCCGTCATTAGCTTACGCAAGTCCGCTTCGCTACCCCCGTACAGGCGAGAATCCAAACCTATCCGTATAGAAACTTATCGGATAAAGAAGTACCTTCGAGGCTTCATTCTGGATTCCCGCCTGTGCGGGAATGACGATAATCGGTTGTTACGGCCGTTTCAGCTGACCTTCGTTATTCCAGTAACCGTAGGTAGAGCATTGATGCTTGATCTACGATAGTTTCAGACGGCCTCCATCATTTCAGCCCCGCCTAAAACTTCCATTCCGCGCTCACACCTACGCTTCTGGGGCGTTGGTAGAGTGCGTCTTGGCGGTCGGCGCTGGAAATGAATATGGGGCGGCGGCGGTTGAACACGTTGTCGGCGTAGAGCGAGATGCGGCCTTGTTTGAAGTTGTAGGCGGTGTAGAGGTTGACTTGGTTGTATGCGCCGATTTTGCCTGATTCGGCATTGTCGGCGGCGGAGTAGTAGTCGCCGTAGAAGCGCACGTCGCCGCCGGCTTCCCAGCCTTTGTCGTTCAGGTATTTCACGCCAATGTTGGCGGTGTATTTGGGTGCGCGGCCGAGTTTGTTGCCTTCGATGCCGCTGTAGGGATAGCTTTTGATTTTGGTGTTGAGCAGTCCCAGTCCGGTGGTGAGTTTCAGGCTGTCGGTGGTCTGCCAGTCGGCGGCGAGTTCTGCGCCGTAGGTGTGGACTTTTTTGGCGTTGCGGATGACGACGGAGTTGATGCCGAGATAGAAGGGGAGCTGCATGTCGCGGTAGTGGTTCAGGAACAGGTTGCCGGAGAGTTGCAGGCGGCGGTCTGCGCTGCGCCAGCGGGTGTACCACTCGTAGTTGTTCACATATTCGGGTTCATAAGTGTAGGTTACGACGGGGCGGCCGAAGGTGATGCCCGCGCCGCCGGGGTTGTAGCCGCGTGCGGCTTTGATGCCGCTGACCCATTGGTCGGTGGGTTTGAAGGCAATGTCGATTTTGGGCAGGAACACGGTCTGGCCTTTGTCTAAATCAAGGTGCAGTGCGCCGCTGCCGCCGCTTCTTTTGTGCGTTTCTTTTTCAAGGCGGGCGGCGGCTGTGATGTCCCATTTTTCGCTGGGGCTGTATGTGGTTTCGGCAAACAGGGCGTGCACGCTGTTGCGGTCGTCAAAGGTGTTGCGGCCGCCGATGCTACGGATATCTACCCATTCGTCTTGTTTGCTGCGGAAATAGTGCAGTCCGGCAAGGCCTTTCAGACGGCCTTTGTTGGAAAAATGCAATACTGGCTCCCATTGCAGTTCGCGGCCTTTGAGTTCGGCGGGCACGCCTTGCGGGCTGACGGTCATCGGCAGGTGCAGCCGCTCGTTGTGGTAGCGGCCGTAAACCAGTTTGTTTTCCAGTTTCAGATAGTCGTTAAGCTGCCACGATACGTCCCAGATGCCCGATGTTGAGCCGGTTACGAACACGGGCTTTTCTTTTAAAAAACGGCGGCTGGCGGTATTGCCCATGATTTCGTTTTGCGGCGCGCGCGAACGGATGTGGTTCAGCGTCAGGCGGCTGTAAAAATCGGGATGGTTTTCGGGCGTGAGCAGGAGTTTGAAGCGCACGTTGGTGTTTTCCACGCGACGTGGGTTGCCGGTCGGTTCGTAGGACACGAACGGCTCGTAACTTTCGCGCTGCTGCCGCTCCGCGCTCAATCTGAAGGCAAGGTTGTTTTTCACAATCGGGCCGGACACTACGCCGGCGATGTTGCGCGTTTTTTGGTTGCCCAAACCCAAGCGCAGCGCGCCTTCCCATTCGTCGGTCGGGTCTTTGGAACGCATCACCACCGCGCCCGCCACCGCATTCTGCCCGCGCACATGGCTTTGCGGCCCGCGCAAGACTTCCACCTGCTGCATGTCCCACAGCGACTGCGTGCCGAAGGCATATTCGTTGTAAGTAGCGGAGCGGCCGTCTATAGAGAGGTTCAGGCGCGGCCTCGTGCCCGCGAAAAACGCCACCGCGCCGACGGCGGGGCCGGAGCCGTCTACGCCGCGCACGGTCGGCAAATCGTTGCCGCTGCCCAAGTCCACCGTGTTCACGGTCTGTTTGAGCAGGTCGGTTGCGGAAAGATTGTGGCCGCTGCGGTCGATGTTCGGCACGGTGAAAACGCGATTGGACGTGGCGGTTTCAAAGCCGCTGCGGTTGGTGCGTTCGCCGGTTACGACGACTTCTTCTAACTGCACCTGTTCCGCATCTTGCGCCGCATCAGCGGCATAAATCCATTCGGAGGCGAAAGCGGTAGCAAGCAGCAGCGGCAGGCGGCGGAGGGAGGGTTTCTGCATTTCCTTATCCTTTCAGACGGCATACGTCGGAGCTGATTGAACATCAGATAATCCAACCGCTTCGGCAGTATGCAAATATTTGTGTTTACACATTTACATAAAATAAACTATTAATGTAAAGTATAAGAAATAAAAAACAGGAATGCAAGTGTTTATCATTCACTTTAATTCCTCTCTTATAATAAATTGTCTAAAAAAATTCCTTCTCCTATTTTAGGGAGGAGAGTGATTCTGTAACCTTTATGAATTTGGCCTGCTAAGCATCCGACAGCCCTCATCCATAGGGTGGAGCGGAGGGATAAGGAAAGAGGCCGTCTGAAACGCCGCCGTATTGCCATTGACGCAGTGGGGAAATATGATAAGTATCCTGCTTACGGATAAATTTAATGAAAGCCCTTTATGAACAAAATCAAAATCTTCTTAATGTCATGAACGCCAGCAAACAACAAACCATTGCCGACACCGCCCGCCGCCTGTTCCGCGAACACGGCTTTTCCGCCGTATCCGTGGGCAGCATCTGCGCCGAGGCCGCCGTCAGCCGCGTTACCTTTTACAAATATTACAGCGGTAAAAACGCGCTCTTGCAGGAAATCGTTACCGAGCAGAAAAACCGAGTCCGTGCCGAATTTGAAAATCTGCTTGCACGGCAATGTAGCCTGCGTGAAGCTGCTGAAACCGTTTTTGCCCTGCAAAAACAATCGTTTGAAGAACTCTATTCCGCCGCTTTCCTGCGCGACATTGAAGAGAATACCGATTTGGAGCTGGAGCGGTTTTTCCACGAATTGAACGAAGAAAAATACGCCTTTATGCGCGGTTTCTTCCACACCCTGCAACAACGCCGCCTGATTCAGCCCGATTTGCCGGTCGAACTCATCGACCTGTTCATCCGTCAGGCGGATATATTGATGCACCATCCGCAACTGACTGCGCTTTATACCGCTGCACCGCAAAAGCTGCCGCAGGATATATTGGGGTTGCTGCTGCACGGTTTGTCAGGGAAAGAATAAGATAAAAAAGAATAGAAAAAACTTCAAATGTGAATATTCAGACGGCCTTTCAGTCAATAGCTACCGAAAGGCCGTCTGAATGTCTAAACGCGTTTACATACCGCAGGTTTTGGGTTTGTTTGCCAAAATATTGATGACTTTGCGTTCGGCTTTTTGCGGTTCGATTTTGATTTCGCTTTCGTCTTCTTCTCTGCCGTCAGAGAAACGTTCCGGCATTTTTTCGCTGTCAAACGCCAAGTCGCCGCCGTGTTTCAGGCTTTGACCACGTTCCAAGCCGACAAAGTCGAAAAGTTCGGTATCGGCCAAATGTGATGGAACGACGTTTTGCAGCGCGGAGAACATAGACTCAATACGGCCGGGGAAACGTTTGTCCCAATCGCGCAGCATGTCACCGATGACTTGGCGTTGCAAGTTGGGCTGAGAGCCGCAGAGGTTGCATGGGATAATTGGGAATTGCTTCAGCTCGGCGTATTTGATCAAGTCCTTCTCTTTAACATACGCGAGAGGACGGATAACGATATGTTCGCCATTGTCACTCACTAGCTTGGGCGGCATGGCTTTGAGTTTGCCGCCGTAAAACATATTCAGGAACATGGTAGCGAGGATGTCGTCGCGGTGGTGCCCCAATGCGATTTTGGTGCAGCCTAATTCTTTTGCAGTGCGATAGAGAATACCACGGCGCAGGCGGCTGCACAGTGAGCAAGTCGTTTTACCTTCGTCCAACACGCGTTTGACTGTCGAGTAGGTGTCTTCTTCAACGATTTTGTAGGGGACGCCGATGCTTTCGAGATAGGTCGGCAATACTTCTTCGGGGAAGCCCGGCTGTTTTTGGTCGAGATTGACGGCGACCAGTTCAAAATCAATCGGTGCACTGGCTTGAAGCTGGCGCAGAATATCTAAAAGGGCGTAGCTGTCTTTGCCGCCGGAGAGGCAGACCATGATTTTGTCGCCCGGCTCGATCATGTTGAAATCGTTAATGGCATCGCCGACGGCGTGGCGCAGGCGTTTGCTGAGTTTGTTGTTTTCTAATTCTTGCTTGGTTTTTTTTGACATGGCTGTTTGTGCTTTGAAATAATAGAAAAATTTAAGGGCGGTATTGTACCGCAAAAGAATAAAGGCCGTCTGAAAAACTGCGTTTGCTTGGTTGAAGCTGCGTTTTCAGACGGCCTGATATTTGTGCTTTATTTGATTTGAAGGGCGGTAATTTTGATTTCAACCTTCCAGTCGGGCGAAGCCAGTTTCGCCTCCACGCAGGCACGAGCCGGAGCACGTTCAGGGGCTGTCCATGCGTCCCAGGCTTCGTTCATGGCGGCGTAGTCGCTCATATCGGGCAGATAGATGGTGGCCTCCAAAATATGGGCTTTGTCGGATTGGCATTGTGCGAGCCATGAATCGATTTGCGCCAAAACATTTTCAGTTTGCGCTTTGGCATCGGCTTCAGGATTTTCCGGAACCATGCCGGAGAGGAAAACCAAGCCGTTGGCTACGACGGCTTCCGAATAGCGTTTGCTTGTGCCAAGATAGCGGATGTCCATGTTGTCTCCTGATTTCAAAAAGAAGGTATGGTAACATTGCAGTTGTTTACGTTCCACATTTAAGAGGGGCCGTCTGAAAAGGATGGTGGGAAACAACCCATGAGTAAAGCAGAATATCCGGTTACGCAGGCAGTGCGCTTTTTACGCAGTAAGAAAATTGATTTTGTCCCTTATGTTTATGCGTATGAAGAACATGGCGGTACGGCGCGTTTTGCCGAATGTACGGGCAAGCCCGAGCATCAGGTCATCAAAACGATTGTTTTGCAGGATGAGCATAAAAAAGGCTTGGTTGTTTTAATGCACGGCGACAAACATATTTCTACCCGCAATCTGGCGCGCGAACTGGGCTTGAAACACATCGAGCCGGCAACGGCAGATCAGGCGGCGAAATGGACAGGATATTTGGTCGGCGGTACGTCGCCGTTCGGTATGAAAACCGCGTTGCCGGTTTATGTGGAAGAAAGCATTTGGGCTTTGGACGAGATTTTTATCAATGGCGGCAAACGTGGGTTTATTGTGGGCATGAAACCTGAAAACCTGCGGACGCTCAATCCGCAAGATGTTCATGTTGCAGTCGATTCATAAAGGATAGGAATACAGATGGAACAATTAAATTTATACGAAATCTTGGGTGTATCTCAGGATGCGGATATCAACGTTATCCGCGAAGCTTACGGCAAATTGGTTGCCAATCCGGATATTCAGAAAGATGCGGAGCGTTTCAAAGCCATCGGACAGGCGTTTGAAGTATTGTCTCATCCGGAAAAACGTTTGGCTTATGATGCGGCTATGCAGTACGAGCGCCAGGAAGTCAAAGACAACAGTTTCAATGATACGGCTGCCAATCATACGGCAAACTATAATACAGGGAACAATAATATGGGGGGCAATGTGGTCAGTACGTCCAAATCCGAAGTAAAAAACTATGTTTTTATTGCCTATGTCACATATGCGTTGGGCTTGTTTATTTGGTTTACACCCGTCGTCGGTGTGATTTTGGCGTTTATCAAACGCGATGAAGCGCAAGGCAGCATTTACGCCAGCCATATTGATTATCTGATTAAGACATTTTGGGTGTCTTTGATTGGTATGGTTTTAGGGATGCTGACCATACTTATCTTAATCGGTTGGCTGATTTTGGTGGCAACCGGTATTTGGCTCATTTATCGAGTAGTCGTCGGACTGATTAAACTGAATGAAGATAAGCCTGTTCCTACTCAAGGATGGTTCTAAAGCATGGCATATTTATTGGCAAGTATCGTTTGCAGCGTGTTGGTTTCCGTATTGCTGAAAGTGGCGCGCAAGCAAAAAATCAATATTGAGCAGGCGGTAGCGGTGAACTATATCGTTGCCGTTACTTTGACCATGCTGGTGTTAAAGCCCGATTTGAGCAATCCGCAGGTGTTTTTACCGACTTGGTGGCTCTTTGCGGCTTTGGGTATCTTGTTGCCAAGCGTGTTTGTTATTATGGGCAAATCCGTTGATGCGGCAGGTATCGTCAAATCGGACGCGGCACAGCGCTTATCGCTATTTTTGCCCATTATCGCTTCATTCACGCTTTTTCATGAACAACTGACCGAAGGCCGTCTGATTGGTTTGGTATTGGCATTTACAGCATTGTTTTTCTTACTTTGGAAAAGCGATGGCGGTAAGAAATCCGGCGGTCTCAGTACGCAAGTGATGCTGCTTTTGGGCGTTTGGTGCGGCTACGGCGTCATCGATATTTTATTCAAACAAGTGGCAAAAAGCGGTACCGCGTTTGCCGGCAATTTGCTGGTGGCGTTTTGTTTGGCCGGCATCTTGATGTTTGGCTACCTGTTTGCCAAAGGAAGCAAATGGACCAAAGAGGGCATAGTAGGCGGTATGATTTTGGGCTGTCTGAACTTTTTGAATATTGTTACCTACATTTCTGCACACCAAATCATGAAGGATAATCCGACTTTGGTGTTTGCGGGTATGAATATTGGTGTGATTGTTTTGGGTACGCTGATTGGTGCGGCAATATTTAAGGAAAAAATCAGCAGCATTAATGCAGCCGGTATTAGCATTGCTATTTGCTCGATAGCCTGCCTGTTTTACTGGCCGCAGATTCGCAGCTTACTGGGTTAAAAATACTCAGGCCGTCTGAAAGTTTTCAGACGGCCTTATTTTTATTATAAAATAGCCATTCATGCGCCGATTTGTCCGTATGGAAATTAATTTGCGCTTACGGGCGTTTCTATGTTAAACAAAGAAGTTGAACTCACACAATAATATCGATAGTTACATCATGAAACATATTAAAAAACACATTCAATGCGCCGTTCTCGGCATGCTGGTATTGTCCGGCTGTCAATCGTATCAGGAAGATCAAAGCCGCCGCAGCAAAATGGCTCAATTCGCGCTTAACCATCCCGTAGCCGCCCAAGTTATCGGCATGGAAGACGAAGGTTTAATCAATATGACCAGCAATGCCACACGCTTTGCCGAGCGTTCAGGTTTGGACGACAAAGCAAACGGCGACAGCAGGGGAACACAGGTCAATGCCGTACGCCAAGCATTATGGCAGGCAGCGATTGCTTCTAAATTCGACAGCATTATTGCCGAAAAAGCAGGTAATGCGCGCCTGACGGATATGGAGTTGCGAGAAGGTAAAGACGACTACTTCAGCCGTTACCTTGCCGACCAGGCAGTCGATCAACGTAACAACCGTATCGGCCGCAGTATCGGCAGTGCCAAGCCTGACAGCGATATGAAAACGTTGGTGGCAAGCATTTTGTTCTACTACAACAAAGTAGGCTTATGGACGGCTTCCGAAGTGAAAAACCGTTGGCACATCAAACAGGAAAAACTTTCAGACGGCCAGTATGCCGAGGCATTGAAAAACATCGCCCAATTGGATCAAAACGGCATGACCGAACAGGAACGTAGCGGTTATAAAACCGATACGCTCAGCGAAATCAAGCGTTCGGTTAAGGCCATGCGTCAAGTCGAAGACTGATTTTAAGACTTCATTATTGAAAGGCAATTGTTATGAATTTCCCTCCGCGTTATGTCTCAAACACCCGTATGCGCCGTATGCGTAAAGACGATTTTTCACGTCGTCTGATGCGCGAGCATACTTTGACGGCAGATGATTTAATCTATCCGGTTTTTGTATTGGAAGGCCAGAATCAGGAAGAGGTGGTCCCATCCATGCCGGGTGTCAAACGCCAAAGTTTGGACAAATTATTGTTTACCGCTGAAGAAGCACTGAAGCTCGGTATTCCTATGCTGGCTTTGTTTCCTGTGGTAACGCAAAACAAAACCGAGTTTGCGGAGGAGGCTTATAACCCTGAAGGCTTGGTGCCGACAGTAGTACGAACCCTGCGTGAGAAATTCCCAGAGCTGGGTATCATGACCGACGTTGCCTTGGACCCCTATACCATTCACGGCCAAGACGGTTTAACCGATCAAAATGGCTATGTCCTCAACGATGAAACCATTGAAGTTTTGGTAAAACAGGCTTTGTGTCATGCTGATGCAGGCGCACAAGTCATTGCCCCATCAGACATGATGGACGGACGTATTCTTGCCATCCGTGAAGCCTTAGAAGATGCTGGACATATCCATACGCGCATTATGGCGTATTCGGCAAAATATGCTTCAGCGTTCTATGGCCCGTTCCGCGATGCTGTTGGCAGCTCCGGTAATTTGGGTAAGGCAGACAAGAAAACCTACCAAATGGATCCTGCAAACACTAACGAAGCCTTGCACGAAGTAGCATTGGATATTCAAGAGGGCGCAGACATGGTAATGGTAAAACCGGGTCTGCCGTATCTGGATGTCGTTCGTCGAGTTAAAGACGAGTTCGGCGTACCGACTTATGCCTATCAAGTTTCCGGCGAATATGCCATGCTTCAGGCTGCCATTCAAAACGGTTGGCTGGATGGTGAGAAAACCATTTTGGAAAGCCTATTGGCATTCAAACGCGCCGGCGCTGATGGCATTTTGACTTACTATGCGATTGAAGCGGCAAAATTGTTGAAGAAGTAAAATAAAGAAATAAATCAAAAAAGCGGCAAACAGTGTTTATCCTGTTTAGCCGCTTTTTTGTATTACTTAAGATTGGCTCAATCATTATATTTCAGACGGCCTGGATACGAACAAATGTATAGTTATTAATAGATTAATTGAGATCTAAGTTACTGAATTTCAAATTATGCAATTTTGAAATTTATGGTTTGTTTTTAATAATATCGTCTGGTACCTAAGGCTTCTAATATGTTTTCAAGTAACGGCATGGTAATGAACGACAGTATCAATGAAGATATAATGCTTATCAAAATAATTTTATTTAAAAATTGAGCATATTGAGTTTTTGAAAAAGCCAAAGCCACAGCAATAATGAAATACAGTAATGTCATGAAAGGTGGGAACGCCAAGTAGTAAAAAGCAGTACCGCATATCACGCCGGATAGGACGATTTTGCTTAATTTGGACAGTTTCTCAAACTCAAGAGGCACGATAACTAGTGGAAGCACAAATGGTTTAAAAAATAGATAATTCATTTGTGTAAATAGTGGATCAAATGCCCAATATTCTTTTATGCGGACGTACTTCAAAAAAATAAAGGTATGTAGGAATATAGATAGTAATATACCATAGAAAATAACTTGTTTTCCAAGCTGCTTCTTAGAGTAGAATCCAGCAAGCCTGATAAAGGCAATGACAGCTGCAACTAAGCATAGACCCATTAGGAGGAAAAGGATAAATCCTATTTTTTCTCAATTTGTTATAAATATCGGTGGATTGAATTTTTAGTTTTCTTTAGAGTCCGACTAAGGTTTATTTTTTGAAAATCTAAAAAAATCTTATATAGTAATTTTGACCAAATAAAGGCCGTCTGAAAAATAGCCTACTGATTTTTCGGACTAAGTAGCCTAGAAGGTGATCCGAATGTCCAATTATTGAATATTCAAGGAGGAAAAGGGGAAATAAAGGGGAGATTTGGAACAAAACAGCTGAAATCCTGTATTTGGATCTCAGCTGTTGGGTAGAGTTTTTGCTCAGGCATAGACTTATTGATCCAATCGGATTGACTTACCTTTTATTTTGGTGCAAATACCTCCATCCTCTCCACATCGCACCAGTTTACCATTATCAATAGCTTTATTAATTTCCTCAACCCATTCTATACGTTTTATTTGGGTATTAGCTAATTGAATAGAATAAACTATCGTACCTAAACATAATAGGGCAGTTAGGCCAAATAGAGTGATTGATGCTATTACCAAATATTTTAAATTTTTAGCTGATTGCTGTTGCTGCTTTTCAATTTCACGAGAATTTTCAAGCAACCATCTTCCACTTGTCTCCATTCTTTCGGTAAATTTATCTACAGACTGATTTATACCACGATGTACTTCTTCTGCTGCAGTTTGCTTAATAGTATCTACTGAGCGGTTCAAATCGGTAGTCGCTATATTCAATTCTTCGAATGCTTGTGAAATTAATAGTTCAGCATTTTTTGCCCGCTTTTCCGTTTGTCCAGCTAAAGCAATGATATTATCAGTCAGATGATCAATTTTTTGGTCCAGATCCATATGCTTTCCTTAGCTTCGAAATATACCTGAAGCCCTTGATTGCTCTTCAGCCAATCTCATATTTTCCTGTTCCTGAAGCATTTTTTCTGTATTTTGTTGTAAACCTCGATTAATATTGGAAGCAAGTAGACTGTCTAGCGAATGTTGCATTGTTTTGTCGTCTGCTAATAATGCTGCAAAACCGTATTCACGGAATTCTTTAGAGGAAGCATTTGAAGCTAAAGGTTTGCTAAGATCAAGTTTATTTGCATCAGCATAAATAGTTTTATCGCTATGAGGATGTTTACCCTTATCTTGCATAAGATGCATTGACCGACTATCGAATATAGATTTTGGAGTAGGCGCACTATTAATAAGCTCCTTAATCTTTTCCTGATCTCTATCGTATTTTTCTGTCATGTTACGCAAGATTTTCATTTTTTCGAAAAGATTGGCATTCGCAAAACTGGCTGCAGCAAATAAAGTTTTTGAGGTAGCTACATCACCTCGATAGTCTGAAATCATAAATTTATTTGCTTCAGCTAGTTGGCGAGCGCGAGTGTAATTATGTTCAGAAAGGATCGAATCTTTACCCACAAAATGATCAGATGAGTGAGTTTTAAATGATCTTACTGCTGCAGTCACTGCATGGTAAGCAGACGTATTGCTTTTATTGTTATAGCCAGATTTTTTTAATGGTGCAAGGTCGTCTTGTTCGGCTAGAATGATAACTTTGCCGTAATGCGGATTAGCAGAAGAGACGACATCTGCAGCTTTAACGTAATTGGTTACATCACCGTTACCCTGTCGTACACCATGCATACGGACAGCGCCATATGCATTAAAGGTTACTCCTTCATGACCAAAGCGGTATGTTTGAATTTGAACGTGTGTCCCACCGAGTGAATGTCCGGTATGGGTAACAGAAGGTTTGGGTAAATATGGGTTTTTACTATGAAATTCTTCTGCTTTTGCAATAGCCATGCGTGTTAGTTTTTCTGCATCGGCTGATTGATTATTCATACTTCGGGTAACCATTTTTAAGTCTGTATACCCATCACTCAAATCCTTAAGGCTGATTTCGGTTCCTCGATGAGCAGCGATAAAGTCATTGGTACGGACATCTTGATATACAGCACCATAATATCCAGTTTTCGGATTATTCCATACAGCAGCCACTTTATATTCATTACCTCCGATTTTAATAGTTTCGTTTCCTTTGGTAACGGAGCGTGAGATATAAGCATCTACAGCCAAATCGGCATATTGTTGTCTGGTAATTGTACTCATGGCTGAATTTCCTCTAGAGAGACAGTAATACTGAACATTTCTTTGTGTTTTTCTGCATCATACAGTTCAGGTGACACTATGCCATAATGAACAGAATCAGTATAAAGAGTACCATCTTCTTTTTTTGAAAAGGGATATGTCCATTTCCAGTAATATTGTGTCAGTGATTTTTTATTCAGTAGTTTTTCCAATATATCGCTAAAATTAAATCTAGTTTCTTCTGGTTTCCCCGTTGCTGATAGTGAAAATCCAAATCCTTCAGGGTTCCAGTGACAAACTCCGTTACCAAAGTAGTCTTCATTTAAAACAGCATCTGCATATATAATGGATTCATATTCAAACTCATTGATTTGATGGATATCAAACTGCACATTTTTTTCAGGATGGGCGGGAGCTCCTTCAATTTTATTGATAATGTATGTGCAATCCTCAGCTTTATAGCCAACACCCATCTTTCCCATGAGTTTTAAGGGGCCTGGAGCATCATTAATTTTAATTTTGAGGCGGTATGCCTGTTTAGGCTGAGGATTTAAATGAAATTTGGCTTCTGTCTCTTGTTGAATACTCATACTGTTCTCCGAATTACTACAAGCACTTATGCTGGAAATTGAAAGCAGGGCTGCAGTCAATAATACGGTCATCGGTTTCATTAGATAGTCCTATTGGAATAGAGAAGATAGTCCGAAGACTGGTGCAGATGGCTTTTTATTTTACACGAATAAATTAGTGAATCAACATATTAATCATTTTGGACATTTCTTTATTGTCGGGGGAAGGCATTTTTAAGAAGCCTTTGATAGGAAATTATTGTTTTGTGGACACACTTTTTTGCAAAGGTCTCGGCTTGTGCGGTTTACTGGAAGAAAGTGCTCATGAGAAATCCCCTAAATGCCTTTGTGGGAATTTAGGGGATTTTGGGGAATTTTGCAAAGGTATCAAGCCGTCTGAAAACTGCTGCAGACGGCCTTTTAATTATATACTAATAAATTTCGAACTAACTTATTGATTATTTTAGAATACGTAATATATTTTTTACTGTTAGGGAATCATAATATTCTATTTAACTAATCGAGCATGTTTCGGGAACAATGATTCTGCATTCTTTTGCCCCTTTTTTCATACAATTTAGCAAAGCTATTTTTTCTGCATTTCCCGGAAGGCCTCCACCTGTAAATACAATATAATTCCTTTTTAGCCTTCCTTTTGCAGCTGAGAGACAACTATTCTTGACCCACTTAAGCACTTCACAAGGAGTATTTTGGCTTCCTTTTTGACACTCTTCAATTGCTTTCTCTTGTGCCATCTCCAAAGATCCTTGATTTGTAGCTACTGCAAAATATCCTGTTTGTGAACTTAAAGCAAAAGCTGCAAATAAGGGTGGAACTTCAATATTAATATTATGATAAATGATTTCTATAGGGGGCGCAGATCTATTTTTAGAACCGCAATTTGGATTGTAACCATATTGACACAAGGTAGGGTCGTTTTGCAGGGCGCCTCTTGTGGCATCATAGGAATAAGCATTAAAGCTTAGCAAGCCTAAAAAAATAACAATCATTTTTTTCATTATGATTTTTCCTGTTGTTTAGTGGTGGCTACACCCGCCGTGGGTTTCACGCAAAGCTTCTGCTGCTTGTTCGTCTGCGTGGTAGCTGGAGCGAACCATTGCGCCGATGGCGGCATTGGTAAAGCCTAATTCGTATGCTTCTTTTTCAAAAACTTTGAATTGGTCGGGCGTTACATAGCGCAAGACGGGCAAGTGGCCGTCTGAAGGTTGCAGATATTGGCCGATAGTAATCATCTCGATATTGTTGGCACGCATATCGCGCATGATTTCGCGCACGTCCTCGTCTGTTTCACCCAAGCCGACCATGATGCCGGACTTGGTCGGGATATGGGGCATCATTTCTTTGTAGCGGCGCAGAAGCTCGAGGGAGTGTTGGTAGTTGGCACCCGGACGGGCTTTTTTATACAGGCTTGGATGGGTTTCCAAGTTGTGGTTCATCACGTCGGGTGGTGTTTCTGCCAAGATTTCCAGTGCGATGTCCAGACGGCCGCGGAAATCGGGAACAAGGATTTCGATTTTGGTATTCGGGCTGGTTTCGCGGATGGCTTTAATGCAGTCGGCAAAATGTTGTGCGCCACCATCACGCAGGTCGTCGCGGTCGACGGAAGTGATCACGACATAGCGCAGGTTCATGGATTTGACGGATTCGGCCAAGTGTTTAGGCTCGTCAGGATCCAACATATTGGGGCGGCCATGGCCAACGTCGCAGAACGGGCAACGGCGGGTACAAATATCGCCCATGATCATGAATGTGGCCGTACCCTTGGTAAAGCATTCGCTGATATTTGGACAAGATGCTTCTTCGCACACGGTATGCATTTTTTGTTCGCGAAGAATGTTTTTGATTTCAAAGAATTTCTTGCCCGGTAATTTGGCGCGGATCCATTCGGGCTTTTTCAATTTTTGTTCCAATGGAACAACTTTAATCGGAATGCGTGCAGTTTTGTCTGCGCCTTTTAGTTTGATGCCGCGTTTAGGGTCGTTTTTTACTTCTTCACTCATGGTGATGTGTTCTTTCTGTCGTTATAAAGGCCGTCTGAAAAGCTTATTGCGGCCTTTATGGCCTAAGGGCTTGTGGGTTCAGAGGGGTAGTTAAAAGATGGCGTTGGGGTTGAATATTTCAGACGGCCTTATGCCAGCTCTTTTTGTAAATGCTTGGTCAGTTTGTCTGAGACTTCTGCCAAACTGGGTGCCAGAGAGACATAGTCGGCAATTTGGGTCATTTCCATACCGGCATAACCGCAGGGGTTAATATGGGTAAACGGACTTAAATCCATGTTCACATTGAGAGCCAAACCGTGGTAAACGGAGCCGTCTTTGATACGCAGGCCCAGGGAAGCGATTTTACGCCCGCCGACATAAACGCCGGGACGTTTTGGGTCGGCGGCTGCTTCGATGCCGTATTCTGCCAAGGTGGCGATAATGCTGTTTTCAAGTGCGGAAACGATATGGCGAACGCTGGTTTTACGGCGTTTGAAATTGATCATCGTATAGACGACCAATTGACCGGGGCCGTGATAGGTAATTTGACCACCTCTGTCAATTTGGACAACGGGAATATCGTCGCGGATGAGGAGGTGTTCGGGCTTGCCGGCCAAGCCTTGGGTAAATACGGGTGGATGTTCGACCACCCATAATTCGTCTTCGGTGTTTTCGTCACGCGAGGCATTAAATGCCTTCATGGCTTCGAAAGTCGGCAGGTAATCGACCAAGCCTTTGTGCACGATTTTCATTACAGCACCACTTTTACCAATTCGTGTGAAGTCAGGTCGCGGTAGATATTGTCGAGCTGCTCTTGGTTGTTGACATTTACTTTGACGGTTGCGCCGGTGTAGTTGCCTTTGCTGCTTGGGCGCGTAGTAATGTGGTGCGGCTCGGTATCGGGAGCGTGTTTGCGCACGGTTTCCAAGATGGCGGATTCAAATTCGGGATGAACTGCACCCATAACTTTCAAGGAGAAAGTGCAGGGGAATTCAATCAGTGATTTTTTTTCAGTTGAGTCTGTCATGGTTTATTGCCTTGTTTGGTTTGCTCGGGCCGTCTGAAAAGTTTTCAGACGGCCCGAAATCCGATATATTTTATCGTAAACGTCCATATCGGGCTATTAAAAATGATGTTTTCGAAAATAGGTGCGGATAAGCCGTTTTCAAGTCTTGAAATGCAGCGCTTCAGCCCAATTTTGAGCTACATTCTGATTTAACAATGATTGAGATTTCTAACTATGCCGACAAAAGACAAATATTTCGAGGAATACAGTGCGCTGGCTACCTTGCCTTTACGCGATGTCGTGGTGTATCCGCATATGGTATTGCCGCTGTTCGTCGGTCGTCCTAAATCGATTGCGGCCCTTGAGGCAGCAATGGCCAATGATGATCCGGTTTTCCTGTTGGCCCAGCTTGACCCTAATACAGAAGACCCTAAAGCTGAAGATTTGCACCAGACCGGTACGGTCGCCCAAGTTTTGCAGGTTTTGAAGCTGCCTGACGGCACCGTTAAAGTGTTGGTAGAAGGTATCCGTCGTGCGCGCGCATTGACGGTTGACGAGACAGGCGGACTGTTTTTATCCCATGTTGAGGCGATTGATGAAAACAACGACAAGGACAATCCCGAAATTGAAGCCTTGCGCCGGACTCTGCTGACTCAATTTGAGCAATATGCGAAGTTGAACAAAAAAATCCCTGCCGAAGTCATTAGCACCATCAGCAGCATTGATGACAACAGTCGTCTTGCAGATACCATTGCCGCGCATTTGCAGCTGAAATTGGAGCAGCGTCAATATGTATTGGAGACTGCCGGCATTGTTGACCGTTTGGAATTTTTGCTGGCGCAGTTGGAAGCCGAACTCGACATCATGCAGGTTGAGAAACGCATCCGTGGCCGCGTGAAACGTCAAATGGAAAAATCCCAACGCGAGTATTACTTGAATGAGCAAGTGAAAGCGATTCAGAAAGAATTGGGCGAAGAAGACGAGCGCGGCGAGCTGGATGCGCTGGAAAACAAAATCAAAGAAGCAGGCATGAGCAAAGAGGCTGAAGAAAAATGTCTGTCTGAATTGAAAAAACTGAAAATGATGCCGCCGATGTCTGCGGAATCTACCGTCGTGCGCAACTATATCGATACTTTGCTTGAGTTGCCGTGGAAGAAAAAATCCCGTGTCAGCAAAGATATTGCCAAAGCCGATTTGGTGTTGAACGCTGACCACTATGGTCTGGAAAAAGTCAAAGAGCGCATTTTGGAATATTTGGCTGTTCAAAAACGTATGGACAAGCTCAAAGGCCCGATTTTGTGTCTGGTGGGTCCTCCGGGGGTAGGTAAAACTTCCTTGGGTGAATCGATTGCCAAAGCCACAGGCCGCCAATATGTGCGTATGGCCTTGGGCGGTGTGCGTGATGAAAGCGAAATCCGCGGCCACCGCCGTACCTATATCGGCTCTATGCCGGGCAAAATCCTGCAAAACATGGCGAAAGCGGGTGTGAAAAACCCATTGTTCCTGCTCGATGAAATCGACAAGATGGGCAGCGATTTCCGTGGCGATCCGGCCAGCGCATTGCTTGAGGTGCTGGATCCTGAGCAAAACAACAAGTTCGCCGACCACTATGCCGAAGTCGATTATGATTTGAGCGATGTGATGTTTATTGCCACTTCAAACAGCTTGAATATCCCGACTCCGCTGCTTGACCGTATGGAAATTATCCGTCTGTCCGGTTATACGGAAGATGAAAAAATCAATATCGCCATGCAATACCTTGTGCCGAAACAAATGAAGCGCAATGGTGTGAAAGAGGGCGAGTTGGTGGTTGATGAAAGTGCGGTGCGCGATATTATCCGTTACTACACCCGCGAGGCCGGTGTCCGCTCGTTGGATCGCGAAATTGCCAAAATCTGCCGCAAAGTTGTCATGCAGGTTACCTTGAATGAGGACAAGAAAAAAGCGTCCAAATCTAAAACAGTAAGCAAGGCCAAGCCTAAAGCGATTAAAGTTACTGAGAAAAATCTGCATGACTATCTGGGCGTGCGCCGTTTCGACTATGGTGTGGCTGAAAGCGAAAACCGCATCGGTCAGGTAACCGGTTTGGCTTGGACCGAAGTCGGTGGCGAGTTGTTGACTGTTGAGGCGGTTGCCTTGCCGGGCAAAGGTACGATTCAATGTACTGGTCAACTGGGCGATGTCATGAAAGAATCGGTATCAGCCGCATGGTCGGTTGTCCGTTCACGTGCTGAGTCAGTGGGTTTGGCTCCTGATTTTTACGAGAAGAAAGACATTCACGTCCATGTGCCTGAAGGTGCGACGCCAAAAGACGGTCCGAGCGCAGGTATCGCCATGACTTTGGCGATGGTTTCTGCCTTCACCAAAATTCCGGTGCGTGCAGATGTGGCAATGACCGGCGAAATCACTTTGCGTGGCGAAGTTTTGCCTATCGGCGGTTTGAAAGAAAAACTGCTGGCTGCTTTGCGCGGTGGGATCAAGCATGTATTGATTCCAAAAGACAACGTCAAAGATTTGGAAGAAATCCCTGAAAATGTCAAAACCGGTCTGACCATTCATCCGGTCAAATGGATTGATGAAGTGTTGGCTTTGGGCTTGGAAGCTCAGCCTGAGCAATGGGCGGCTGAATTGGCGGTTGCCGAGACCCCGCAAACTTCTAAGGCGAAGTCAAGAACAAAAGCAACCAAGCATTAAGTTGGCCGTCTGATGTTGCAAAAAATGTGGTTTTGCCCTGAATGCCACAAAAATAGGGCAATTCCACATCTTTTACTTGACATGATAATTTCAGAATTGCTATAAAGTGCGTATGTGCTTTAAAAGTGCTTAAGCCCCGAGTATTCGGGCATTTCATCATTTTTTACGATAGGAAGGGACTAATTGTGAACAAGTCTGAATTGATCGAAGCAATTGCTCAAGAAGCCGGCATTTCCAAATCTGCTGCGCAAAAAGCTTTGGATGCTACTACTAATGCCGTAACCAACGCATTGAAAAACGGCGACACTGTTACTCTGGTCGGTTTCGGTACTTTCTACGTCGGCGAACGCGCCGAACGTCAAGGCCGCAACCCTAAAACTGGCGAGCCTTTGACTATTGCTGCCGCTAAAACTCCTAAATTCCGTGCCGGTAAAGCATTGAAAGACGCTCTGTAATTTAGAGTCTTTCCCTGAATGGGAATAAAAAACCGATTTGATTCGGTTTTTTATTTTGAAGGCCGTCTGAAAGTTTTCAGACGGCCTTTAGTTTGTTGAGTGCATAAAAAGGCTGAAATTCTAATGATAAAAGGATTTCAGCCTTTTTAGTTTATCTTGTTACATTTGATTTTTATATTAAAACGCCTTATCATTAATAGAAACAATAATAGTATTCAAAACAAACCGCACTTATCGAAAGAAGGGGCAAATAGCCATTCATAACCAATCTTTCAAATGTGCAGCACATTCGCCACACTTCTCACGTTTTTTCAATAATCTGATTTTAAAACAAATGAAAAGAGAGGTTTATGTCTACCATTCCTTTGTCGCGCCTTAAAAAAGGCGCAGTCGTACATATTGATTCCATCGTTTCCAATCCTGTTTTTGGTGATTTGGATACCTTGGTAACCCGTCGCCTTGCAGATTTGGGTTTTTCCAGCGGAATGCCGTTGCAAGTGATTGCAGTGGGTGGTTTTGGGAGAGGCCCGTTTGCGGTACGTTTGGGTAACCAATCTCAATTTTCCCTGCGTTTGGAAGAGGCCGGGAAGATTATGTGTCGTATCGTTGAGGCCGTTTAAGGCCGTCTGAAAGAATAAGGAAAAATGATGGAACTAAGCTATTTTGCCTTGATTGGCGCGCCAAACTGCGGCAAAACCGTTTTGTTCAACGGTTTGACCGGCTCACATGCCAAGGTTGCCAATTATCCGGGCGTAACTGTCGATAAGCGCGAGGGCGCCTTCCTCGACGACGAGGCCGTCCGCATTATCGACCTGCCGGGCACATACAGCCTACGCACGACCAGCCCCGACGAAGCGGTGGCGAAAGATGTAATGGTAGGCAAGATGGGCATTCCGCCCGATGCCATTATTGCCGTTGCCGACGCGACCAACCTGCGTATGACCCTGCGCATGATTTTGGAACTGAAAACGCTGGGACTGCCTATGGTGGTGTCGCTGAATTTGAGCGACGTGGCCCGCAAAAGGGGCTTGAATATCGACGCGGCCAAACTGAGCGAGTTGTTGGATGCACCTGTTTTGGAAACAGTTGCAGTGAGCGCGTCGGGCGTACAGGCTGTACGCGAAGCCGTGGCAAAGCTGCCGCGCAAACGCTCTTTCCCCGCAAACCCCGCCTCTGCCGAACGCACGCTCGATGCGCTGGATAGCGACAAACTTTATCAAGAAGTCGAATCGATTTTGGCACAAGTGGTACGCACCCAGATGACGCTGCCCGCATGGCACAAAAAACTCGACGACATCGTGCTGCACCCCGTCTGGGGCATGATTATGCTGCTGGTCATCCTGTTTATGGTGTTCCAAGCGGTTTACACATGGGCGGCGCCGATTATGGACGCCATCGAAGGCGGCTTTACCGCGCTGGGCGAATGGATAGGCGCCAACATGGAGCCGGGCATCCTCAGCGACTTGCTCGTCAACGGCGTCATTGCCGGTTTGGGTAGCGTGTTGGTGTTCCTGCCGCAGATTACGATTCTGTTCGCCTTCATCCTGCTTTTAGAAGACTCCGGCTACCTGCCGCGCGCAGCGTTCTTGTTGGACAACCTCATGGCAAAAAGCGGTCTGTCAGGACGCTCGTTTATCCCGCTTCTGTCGAGTTTCGCCTGTGCCGTTCCCGCCGTGATGTCGGCGCGTACGATTAATGACCCGCGCGAACGTCTTGTTACCATCGCAGTCGCCCCGCTGCTGACCTGCTCCGCGCGGCTGCCCGTGTACGCGCTGATTATCGCCGCCGTCATTCCTAATCGCACGGTAGGCGGGATTTTCAACCTGCAAGGGCTGACACTGTTTATACTCTATCTCGCAGGCATCCTGTCTGCCGCCTTGGCAGCGTATATCATGAAACGCTTGGCGCGTATGAAAGGCAACGTGCAACAATTCCCGCTTCTGATGGAGCTGCCGACTTTCCGCACGCCTAACTTCAAACACATCATGACCAGCTTGTGGGATAGGGTAAAAGCCTTCCTGAAACGCGCGGGTACCATCATTTTTGCGTTGGCCGTGGTTCTGTGGGGCTTGGTAAGCTGGCCGCAACCGCCTGAAGGCGCAACCGGTGCAGCCATCGATTACAGCTTGGCAGGTACGCTTGGTCATGCTATTCAGCCGTTGTTTGCACCTTTGGGCTTTACTTGGGAAATGTGTATCGCCATGATTCCGGGTATTGCCGCGCGCGAAGTGGTCGTTGCCGCATTAGGTACTGTTTACGCCGTCAGCGCATCGTCTGAAGATGCAGTACAAAACGCACTGATTCCTATCATACACAACAACTGGGGCCTGCCGACCGCCTTTGCCTTCTTGGCTTGGTATGTGTATGCTCCGATGTGTGCCGCGACTTTGACCGTAATTAAACGCGAAACCAAATCCACGAAAAATATGCTTATGATTACAGGCTATTTGTTCCTGATGGCTTATTTTGCCGCATTCGTGGTTTATCAAATTTCTTCAAGGATACTATCGTCATGACTCAATATATTATCGTCGGCTTGATTATGCTCGCCTGCGTATTCTTCCTCTTGCGAAAATTCGTATTCAAACCGAAAAAACGCGACTGCAGCAGCGGCTGTGGCAAATGTGGTGGTTGCGGTTAAATAAAGAGGGTTAGGTAAAAGTAAAAGGCCGTCTGAAATGGTTTCAGACGGCCTTTTTTATATTTGCTCTATGGTTTTTCAGATTTAAAACTAAGTATCTAGGGTTTAGCACAAAGATTTATTGAACGGGAAGTCTGAAATGTCCGGTAATGGTGTAGCGGTAGAGGACATCGTCTTCATGGGTTCCAGAACCGATATTATGGATAATCAGAGGTCTGTCACCGATTTTTCGATCGGAGACAATGCCGATATGGGGACGGTTGCCTTTTAGTTCCCAAGTTACAATATCGCCAGCCTGATAGTTTGTATCTTGAACGGCCCAGCCTTGACGCGTGAAATAAGTCATTAGGTTAGGGACGCGGCGGTGGTCGATATTGGTATCAGGTTGTTTCAAACCCCAGCGTTTCGGATAGACGGAAAAGTTACGACTCATGTCTTGATGAACAAGCTCTTGCAAATCTATATTTTGGTCACGCAAGGCTCGGATGACCACGTCCGCGCAAACGCCTTTTTCCATCGGTACATCGCCCATCGGATAAGTGAGTTTCGTGTAAGCCGGGTCGTAACGAAGGGTTTTGCCAATTTGGTTGCGCGCAGATTGTACGATTTGCGGTGATGGTTCTTCGGGTTCGGTAATCTCTTGTTGAAAGAAATCGGTAGTAATACTTGAGATAGAGTTGTGATGATGGGCAAAAAATACAGCTGTTGTAATCAGAAGGATGGAAAGCGCAATACTGATAATTATGGGCTTAAAGGTAGTTTTGTGTTTCATGATATATGCACGGCTTAGATGTTGTCTGCATTATTATCAGATTTTTGGATGGATTGGCAATGCATAATGGAAAAATGGTCTTGAGCAAGTATGTATGGGCAAATAATAGATGAGTGTTATTGGGTATTACTAAAACATTTTTCGTAAATATAGATTTTAAATTGGCACATGATAAAAGGCCGTCTGAAAACTTTTCAGACGGCCTTGGTTAGTGGAAAAGGCTTATTTCAACGCTTCCAACAGCTTTCCGTGTATTCCGCCGAAACCGCCGTTGCTCATGACCAAAATATGGTCGCCTGCTTCGGCATTTTTCACGATTTCGGCAACGAAGGCATCAAAGTCTTTGCCGACATGTAGCTTGCCGCCCAAAGGCGCGAGGGCTTCGGCGACGTCCCAGTCTACGCCGCCTGCGTAGCAGAACACTTGGTCGGCATCTTTGAGGCTTTCGGGCAGGGCGGCTTTCATGGTGCCGAGTTTCATGGTGTTGGAACGCGGCTCGAGGACGGCGAGGATGCGTGCGTTACCGACGCGCTGGCGCAGACCTTCGATGGTGGTTTCGATGGCGGTCGGGTGGTGGGCAAAGTCGTCGTAAACAGTGATGCCGTTCACCGTGCCTTTGATTTCCATACGGCGTTTGACATTTTTAAATGCACTCAAAGCTTCGCAGGCCGTCTGAATATCGACTCCGGCATGACGTGCGGCGGCGATGACGGCAAGGGCGTTCATGCGGTTGTGTCCGCCCATCAAATCCCATGCGACGTGTCCGGCTTTTTTTCCATCAAGCAACACGTCAAACGAGCCGTCGGCATGGACGGTACCAACCTGCCAGCCTTGTTCGGTACCAAATTTTTCTACGGGCGTCCAGCAGCCTTTGTCCAAAGTATCTTGCAGGCTTTGCTGCTGGCCGTTGCAGACGATTAAGCCTTCAGACGGCACGGTGCGTACCAAATGATGGAATTGGGTTTGAATGGCGCCTAAATCGGCAAAAATGTCGGCGTGGTCGAATTCCAGATTGTTCAAAATGGCGGTACGCGGACGGTAATGTACGAATTTGGAGCGTTTGTCAAAAAAGGCGGTATCGTATTCATCGGCTTCGATAACGAAGAATGGGGATTTTGAATTAGGGTCTTGGCGCGGCGTTTGCGGCAGACGGGCTGAAACGCTGAAGTTTTCCGGTACGCCGCCAATCAGGAAGCCTGGTGCGAGACCGGCATACTCTAAAACCCAGGCGAGCATGGAGGCTGTGGTCGTTTTGCCGTGTGTGCCGGCTACGCCGAGTACCCAGTGCTGATGCAATACGTTTTCAGCCAGCCATTGCGGGCCAGAAATGTAAGGCAGGCCTTTGTTCAAAATGGCTTCAATCACATCCATGCCACGTTTGGCAACGTTACCGATAACGTAAATATCAGCTTTAAATTCGTCTAATTGAGCGGCATCAAAACCTTCGTGTACGTCTATGCCCAAGGCTTCGAGCTGGGTGCTCATCGGCGGATACATCTTCGCGTCGCAACCGCTGACTTTAAAACCTGCTTCTTTGGCAATAGCCGCTATGCCGCCCATAAATGTGCCGCCGATACCGATAATGTGGATGTGTTTCATGATAAGACCGTCTTAGGAATGAATTAATTTTAAAGCCGTCATTATAACGGAGTTTGGATAAAGGGGTCGTCTGAAAAGTAAAGCGGCAATAAGAATAGGGGATGATACATACGAAGCCGTGGATGTCAGCCACTTTAAAAACGGCCGTACTGAATGCGTCCGTCCTGTTTCAGAAGAATCGCTGGCATTTGTTGGTACTTTGTTGCAGGAAAAACCGTCTCGTGAAGCACTGGACGCCGTATTGGCCGAACACAAAGCACGCATTAAAGCTTGTAAACTCGGTCAAGGTCCAAACCGTCACTTGCTGTGCCATCAAATTGATGGCGGCTAAAGCAGGCGGCGAGCTTCCTGAAATCTATAAAGATGAAGGCTACCAAACCTTTACTACCGACTTTCTTTCTACTTCAACCGTAGGCGACAACAGAGCGGTAGTAAATTTTGCTTTTGCACCGACTTCAGTGGGCGGCTTGGGCATCAACTACACAATCACGTCGGAAGGCTGGCTGTATACGGTAAGCCATACTCAAGAGCAACAAGAGAAAGTCAACACATTCGTCGATGCTCTGAAAGTAGGCGGAAAAAATCTGCTCGAATTTCTTAATGCTTGATAGCGTGAAATTTTCCGCAGATTGAGCCTGACTCAATCATAGTAAACTGATACATAAAATGCCGCTTGAGTGATAAGCGGCATTTTTATTGTCTATGGGTTTCTATATTTATTTAGGCTGGCAGTGATGGTTTGCGGTCTCGGAAAAGCTGTGGCTGTAATTGTAAAAATAATGCCGTCTGAAAAATAAGTCCTGAGCAAACCACGCTACGACTTATTTTCAGACGGCATTTGTCTTCTGTATTTTAGGATTTCTATTAAAGTGCTGCTTCTGAGCGTTCTCCGGTACGGATACGGATAGCCTCTTCAACCGGATAAATGAAGATTTTACCGTCACCGATTTTGCCGGAATGTGCGGTTTCCAAAATGGCATCCACAGCCTGATCGACTTTATCGTCAGCCAATACCAATTCGATTTTCACTTTAGGCAGAAAATCGACCGCGTATTCTGCGCCGCGATAAATTTCCGTATGGCCTTTTTGGCGACCGAAGCCTTTAACTTCGCTGACAGTCATGCCGGTAATGCCGATTTCAGTCAGGATTTCACGTACATCGTCGAGTTTGAAAGGTTTGATAATAGCTTCGATTTTTTTCATATTGAGTCTCCTTGTTTGCGAAAAGGCCGTCTGAAACATTCAGACGGCCTTTGTTCCATCAAGTTCGTTCAAATTTTATTTGAGTGAACTTATTTCTTTTTCTGCGCAGGCAGGTCGGTACATACGCCCAATGCCACTTCCGCAGCCATACCGATGGATTCGCCCAGGGTTGGGTGTGGGTGGATGGTTTTACCGATATCAGCTGCATCACAGCCCATTTCAATCGCCAAGCAGACTTCGCCGATCATATCGCCGCCGTTAGGACCGACGATACCGCCACCGATGATGCGGCCGGTTTCAGCATCAAAAATCAGCTTAGTGAAACCATTGTCGCAACCGTTGGCAATCGCACGGCCGGAAGCAGCCCATGGGAAGTTGGCTTTGGTGATTTTGCGGCCGGAGGCTTTGGCAGACAACTCGGTTTCGCCAACCCATGCCACTTCAGGAGAAGTGTAGGCAACGCCCGGGATAACGCGTGCGTCGAAGTAGGCTTTGTGGCCGGCACAGTTTTCAGCGGCAACGTGGCCTTCGTGAACGGCTTTGTGTGCCAACATCGGTTGACCGACAATATCGCCGATAGCGTAGATGTGTGGCACATTAGTGCGCATTTGTTTGTTCACTTCGATAAAGCCGCGGTCGGTTACAGCAACACCGGCTTTTTCAGCGCTGATGAGTTTGCCGTTTGGTGCACGACCGGCAGCTACGAGTACGGCATCGTAACGTTGTGGTTCTTTAGGCGCATTTGCACCTTCGAAGGTAACGTAAACGCCGTCTTCTTTAGGCTCGACAGCAACAGTTTTGGTGTTGATCATGATGTTGTCAAAACGGTATTCGTTTTGTTTTTGCCATACTTTAACCAAGTCGCGGTCTGCGCCTTGCATCAGGCCGTCCATCATTTCAACAACATCCAGGCGAGAACCCAGCGTGCTGTAAACCGTACCCATTTCGAGACCGATAATACCACCGCCGATGATCAACAGTTTGCCTGGTACTTCTTTCAGAGCCAAAGCGCCGCTGGAATCGATGATGCGCGGATCTTCAGGGATGAAAGGCAGTTTGGTTACGCGGCTGCCTGCTGCAATGATACAGTTTTTGAAGGCAACGATCTTTTTCTCGCCGGTAGGCGTAGCTTGTTCGTACACTTCGCTGGTCGTCAGAGAAACTTCCAAGTGGTGCGGATTCAAGAATTGGCCGTCACCTTGGATAATGTCCACTTTGCGGCCTTTCGCCATACCGGCCAAACCAGTGGTCAGACGGGAAACAACGCCGTCTTTGTAGGCGCGCAGCATATCGATATCGAGTTCAGGCTCAGGGTATTTGATACCGTTGGCAGCCAAGTGACGTACTTCATCGATAACGGCAGCATTGTGCAACAGCGCTTTGGAAGGGATACAGCCGACGTTCAAGCAAACGCCGCCCAAAGTTTTGTAACGTTCAACGATGGCAACTTTCAAGCCTTCGTCAGCAGCGGCAAATGCAGCAGAATAACCGCCAGGGCCACCACCCAATACGACCACGTCATACTCTGCGTCGGCAGAACCGCCGAATTGAGCAGCTTGAGGAGCAGGAGCGGCTGCTTTAGGTGCTTCTTGTGCAGGAGCGGCAGGCGCTTCGGCTTTAGGAGCAGCAGCTGCACCTTCGGCCTCAACGACAACAATCAAACCGCCTTCAGAGATTTTATCGCCCACTTTAACTTTAACTTCTTTGACCACGCCTGCAACTTCGGCAGGTACGTCCATCGTCGCTTTATCGGTTTCCAAAGTAATCAGGGTATCGTCCACAGCAATGGTATCACCCACATTTACTTCAACCGCAATAATATCTACATTTTCGTGACCGCCAATGTCGGGCACTTTCAATTCAACTAAGCTCATGTCTAATCTTTCTGAATGATGTTCGGACTTCTTTTTTCAGACGGCCTGTCTATTCAGGCCGTCTGAAAATGCTCGGATTACAGAGTAATGCGGCGGAAGTCTTTCAACAGGTTAGCCAGGAATACGGTGAAGCGCATACCGGCGGCACCGTCGATGACACGGTGGTCAAAGGACAGGCTCAATGGGCACATCAGGCGAGGAGTAAATTCTTTGCCGTTCCAAACCGGTTTGATTTGGGATTTGCACACGCCCAAGATAGCAACTTCAGGAGCATTCACGATTGGTGTGAAGCCTGTACCGCCGATACCGCCCAAGCTGGAAATGGTAAAGCATGCGCCTTGCATTTCTTGTGGTTTGAGCTTGCCTTCGCGGGCTTTTTTAGACAATTCGGTCAGCTCTTGGCTGATTTGTTTCAAGCCTTTTTGATCCACGTCTTTGATGACTGGAACAACCAAGCCGTTTGGCGTGTCTGCTGCGAAACCGATGTTGAAGTAGTTTTTCAGCACCAAGTTGTCGCCATCCAGAGAGGCGTTGAATTCAGGGAAGGCTTTCAGCGCAGCAACAGAGGCTTTAATGATGAACGCCAATGGAGACAGTTTCACGCCTTCGCGTTCCCATTCTTTGTTCAGCTGTTTGCGGAATTCTTCCAATTCGGTCATGTCCGCTTCTTCGTGTACGGTAACGTGAGGAATCACAACCCAGTTGCGAGACAGGTTTTGACCGGAGATTTTCTTAATGCGAGACAGTTCTTTAACTTCGACGCTGCCGAATTTAGAGAAGTCAACTTTAGGCCATGGCAACAAGTCCAGACCAACGCCCAAAGAAGCAGCGGCAGGTTTGCCTGCACCGCTTTGCATAACGGATTTAACGAAGGCTTTAACGTCTTCGCCCATGATACGGCCTTTCAGACCGGTACCTTTGACTTGGCCCAAATCTACGCCCAATTCGCGAGCCAGTTTACGAGCAGAAGGACCTGCGTGAGCTTTGGCAAACGCAGCTTCGTCGATTTTGGCAGCAGCAGGAGCAGCAGGTGCAGGCGCAGCGGCTGGTGCAGCAGGAGCTGGAGCGGTAGCCGGTGCAGGTGCGGCAGCTTGAGCGGCAGGAGCTGGAGCTGCTGCAGCAGAGCCAGCAGTTTCTACTTCGATGATGGCGGATCCTTCGGATACTTTGTCGCCAACTTTCAGGAATACGGCTTTAACCACACCAGCTTCGGTACATGGTACGTCCATAGTGGCTTTATCGGTTTCCAAAGTAATCAGGGTGTCGTCAACGGCAACAGTGTCGCCGACTTTAACTTCAACAGCAATAACGTCTACGTCAGAGTGACCGCCGATATCAGGTACAACAACTTGTACGGTAGCGCCACCGGCAGGAGCGGCTGCGGGCGCAGCAACTGGAGCAGCAGGAGCTTCTGCTGCAGGAGCCGGAGCGGCATCAGCAGCGGCAGCACCGGTTTCAACGGTCAGAATAACGCCGCCTTCAGAGATTTTATCGCCAACTTTAACTTTAACTTCTTTCACGATGCCGGCTGCATCAGCAGGTACATCCATAGTGGCTTTATCGGTTTCCAATGTAATCAGGGTGTCGTCAACGGCGATGGTGTCGCCCGCTTTGACTTCTACGGCGATGATGTCGACGTTTTCATGACCGCCGATATCAGGGACTTTGATTTCTACGATACTCATTTGAGTTCCTTTAACATTTTCAGTTTGATGCCGTCTGAAAACTGTTTCTTACGGCATCGGTACAGTTTGTTCAAGCCATTCAAGCATTCGGTTTCCAGACGGCCTGATGTCTGAATAAAGCAAACAGGCCGTCTGAAACATCAATTAGCGTTTCCAGCTTGGAGCCACATCGGCATTAATGCCGTATTTTTCAATGGCTTGCTGAACGGTTTCTTTGCTGACTTTGCCTTGCTCTGCCAATGCGCTCAATGCTGCCACGGCAACGTTGTAGCGGTCCACTTCGAAGAAGCGGCGCAGGTTGGCACGGCTGTCGGAACGGCCGAAACCATCGGTACCCAAGACATGGTAGTCGTTCGGGATGTACGCGCGGATACGGTCGGCATAGCTGCGGATATAGTCGGTAGCGGCGATAACCGGACCGTCATGACCTTGCAGTTGTGAGGTAACGAAAGGCACTTTTTCAGCTTCCAGCGGATGCAGGCGGTTGAAACGTTCTACTTCGATGGCGTCGCGGTGCAACAGGTTGAAGGACGGGCAAGACCAAATGTCTGCTTCTACGCCAAAGTCGGCTTTCAACAATTCGGCACCGGCAATTACTTCTTGCAGGATGGTGCCGGAACCCATCAATTGAACTTTCTTGTCGCCTTTGTCACCGGCTTTCAGCAAGTACATACCTTTCAGGATGTCTTGTTCCACGCCTTCAGGCATGTCAGGATGAGCGTAGTTCTCGTTCATCAAGGTGATGTAGTAGAACACGTCTTCGTTATTGGCATACATACGGCGCAGACCGTCTTGTACGATAACAGCTACTTCGTATTGGAAGGTCGGATCGTAAGAAACGCAGTTCGGGATCAAATCGGCTTGAATATGACTGTGGCCGTCTTCGTGTTGCAGGCCTTCACCGTTCAGTGTTGTACGGCCGGCAGTACCACCCAACAGGAAGCCGCGTGCGTGCATATCGCCTGCTGCCCATGCCAAGTCGCCAACGCGTTGGAAACCGAACATAGAGTAGTAGATGTAGAAAGGAATCATCGCAAAGTTGTTGTTGGCGTAGCTGGTTGCAGCCGCGATCCAGTCAGCCATTGCGCCTGGCTCGTTAATACCTTCTTGCAAGATTTGACCGTCAACAGATTCTTTGTAGAACATCAGTTGGTCTTTATCTTGAGGGGTGTATTGTTGGCCTTTAGGGTTCCAAATACCGTATTGACGGAACATACCTTCCATACCGAACGTACGGCTTTCATCTGGAACGATAGGCACCACGCGTTTGCCGATTTTTTTGTCTTTCAACAGAGTAGACAGGATGCGGACGAAAGCCATGGTGGTTGAGAATTCACGGTCACCGCTGGATTTCAGTTGGGCATCAAATGCTGACAACTCAGGCACTTCCAGAACTTCTTGGGTAGGTTTGCGTTGAGGCAGGTAGCCACCCAAAGATTCGCGGCGTGCGTGCAGGTATTTGTATTCTTCGCTGTCAGGAGCAAAAGTCAGGTAAGGCAGGTCGCCGCTTTCGATTTGCTCGTCAGTTACAGGAATGTCAAAGCGGTCACGGAATTGTTTCAGAGAAGCTTTGTCCATTTTTTTGGCTTGGTGGGCAACGTTTTGGCCTTCGCCGGATGCACCCATACCGTAACCTTTAATGGTTTTCGCCAAGATTACAGTAGGTTTGCCGTCTGCGTGGTTCACAGCGCGGTCGTAAGCGTTGTACACTTTTTGAGGGTCATGACCACCACGGTTCAATGCCCAAATTTCGTCATCAGTCATATCGGCGACCAATGCTTTCAGTTCAGGCGTATTGAAGAAGTGTTCACGAACGTATGCACCGTCTTTGGATTTGTAAGTTTGGTAGTCACCATCCAAGCATTCTTCCATGCGTTTGCGCAGGATGCCGTCTTTGTCTTTTGCCAAAAGGCGGTCCCAACGACGACCCCAGATGACTTTCACAACATTCCAGCCGGCGCCGGCAAAGTTGCCTTCCAGCTCTTGAATGATTTTGCCGTTACCGCGTACTGGGCCGTCCAAACGTTGCAGGTTACAGTTGATGACAAATACCAAGTTGTCCAAGCCTTCGCGTGAAGCCAGAGCAATAGCACCTTGGCTTTCAGGTTCGTCCATTTCGCCGTCGCCACAGAATACCCATACTTTACGGCCTTTGGTTTTAGCCAGGCCGCGAGATTCCAAGTATTTCAGGAAGCGTGCTTGGTAAATTGCCATCAATGGGCCAAGACCCATAGATACGGTTGGGAATTGCCAGAAGTCAGGCAACAGGTGAGGGTGAGGGTAAGAAGGCAGACCTTTACCGTCAACTTCTTGACGGAAGTTGTTCAATTGGTCTTCAGTCAGACGGCCTTCAACAAAAGCGCGTGCGTAGATACCAGGAGCAACGTGGCCTTGGAAGAATACTAAATCGCCTTCTTCGCCTTCGCCTTTAGCTTTCCAGAAGTGGTTGAAGCCGACTTCGTACATAGTGGCGGCTGATTGGAAAGATGCGATGTGTCCACCCAATTCCAAATCTTTTTTACCCGCGCGCAAAACGATAGCGGCAGCGTTCCAACGAACGAATGCACGGATGCGGTGTTCGATGTTTTGATCGCCAGGGATGCCTTTTTCGTCTTCAACGGAAACGGTGTTCAAGTATGGAGTAGTGGTGCCGTGAGGCATACGGATGCCTTTGTCACGGCTGTATTTGACCAAACTTTCCAGCAGATACTGGGCGCGCTCGCTGCCTTCATATTCTAAAACAGAGCTTAACGCGTCTAACCATTCTTTGGTTTCAATTGGGTCAACATCGTGTAATTGGGTGGACATAATATCTATCCTTGTGTTGAGTGTTTTTCAATGACGGAGTATTACTCCGATATTTTCGTTTGTGAACAAATGTGAGTTAAAAACGAAAATTCCTAGAGTCAAATTCGAAAAAGTTTTAATTACTGTAATGTTTTCAATACGTTATAACCGTTGACGAAAAATCAGAAAGAATTGAACTTTTTGCAAATAGGCTAACCTGCAAATGCTATCAGTAATTGGGCAAACTGGCAAATCATGCTGTAGATATTGATAGGATGTAGAGGTTGAAATTGAGATTTTTTAAAAGAGTTATGAAGCTTGTTTTTAAATCGAGATATTGAGTGGATACAGTAAAAAATTATCAGATGTTTGAGTAAATGAATTCGAATACGAAAAATATTTTTCAAATTTTGTTGTAAATAGAAAATTAAATTTAGATTATCTGGTTTTTTACAAAGAGAATAGGCCGTCTGAAGATTCTAAAGAGATTAAGGAGAAATGGGATTTGAAGATGGCGATTGTAGAGGAAGGGTAAATGAAAAAATGACATGTACAGGCTATTTTAGCGCTGACATGTCATTTATGTAGGAAGTTAGAATTTCAGACGGCCTTTAAGCGGCAGAGCCTTTTTGAGCGAATTGTTTCCATTGAGCCAAAAGCTCTTTGAGAACGTCTTGCTGTTCATGTCCATGTTGGATGGCTTCTTGCAGCCAGAAACAAGCATTGTTGATGTCTTTTTCTACACCCATGCCGTGATAATACAGACAGGCAAGATTATATTGAGCCATCGTGTCTCTTTGTTTGGCCGCTGCTTCAAACCATTTTGCAGCTTGGGCATAGTCGACAGGTACGCCTTGTCCACTGTAATACATCATGCCAAGATTGGTTTGGGATTTGCTGTGTCCACGTTCTGCGGATTGATGGTATAGGTCCAGTGCTTCAGCGTAATTCTGTTGGCGTTTTAAGCCATAGTGCGCTGCAAATGCCAGCTTGTACAAACGTTCAGCTTCCTGACGTTGGAGGGCGATTTCTTTAGTCAGCTCATAGTTTTGCTGGTTATTCAATGCGCTGTCAGACAAAAGTTTTTGGTAAGCGGCAAGATTACCTAAATCGGCCGAGCGTTGATAATATTGACGCGCAGTGTTCGCATCAACTGCTCGTCCCAATCCGTAGCGATGGATATCACCTAAAAGGCGCAAGCCTTCCGGATCATTTTGATCCGCAGCAAATTTAGCGTGCTGATAGGCCTTTTGAGGGTCCCGCTCTGTGTTTTTGCCCAATAGATATATTTCGGCAAGTGCTACATGCGCATTACTGTCACCTTGTTCGGCAGCTTTTTCGAACCATTTCAATGCTTCAGCAGGATTTGATGCGGCTAAGAGTTCTGCAAGAGAAGTTTGCGCTGGAACAATGTCGTAATCGGCGGCAATACGCAAATGTTCGATTGCCTTTCCAGGGTTTTGTGCAACACCTTGCCCCAATTTGTATTGAAGGCCGAGTTGCCAGTGTGCAGCAATAAATCCCTGTGCAGCGGATTGCTGATAAAGTTTATGAGAATATTCCAAATCAGGAGAGCTGGAATATTGGTAATGTTGGGCTAAGAAGTATTGTCCCTGAGGATTTTGCTGTTCGGCGGCTTTCAATGCCCATTTGACTGCTTCTTGGTCATTGCCGTTATCTGCATATAAACGCATCAGGCGCAGTTGTGCAGGGGCTAATCCTTCTTCGGCAAGCTCTTGATAGGCGCCAACTAAGTCTTCTATTGCAATCCCTCTGCTTTCTTCTATTTGCAGAAGGTTGTAACGAGCATATGGGTGACCGGCTTGGGCAGCCTGTTTGAGATATGAGACAGCAATTGCTAAATCTTGTGCATTTTCGTGGTGTTCGATCAGGCATCCTGCCAGCTGAAATGCAGCCTCAACATGCCCAGCTTCTGCTGCTTCGCAGAGCAATGGGATGGCTTGTGCAAAATCAGGTGGGTCTTGAGTGATTAATTTTTCTGCTAGCAGAAAAGATTCTTCATATTGTTGAGCATTCATCGGTTTGCTTTTATATTTTGTGAAGGACTAAGAATAAAATAATCGGCCGACAGGGTGCGGCCGTTATGATTTTGTAATTTTGAGGTTATTTACAAAACCAGGCAACCGTATTTGTATTTTTATACTTAGAATAATGGAATAATTTGTTTTATGCTGCATAAATACAACAGAAGGATATGATAAAGTGGGTTGAGAAAATACTTCTGCTGTTTATTCAATTTAAATTATTCATCGTCCGGTTTTTTACGCCACAAAACAAGTAATTTGCCAATATGTTGCACCAGTTGAGCACCCAGTGTTTCACACAGGGCATTGCAAATTTCAATACGTTCAGCGCGATCATCACCAAAAACACGGACTTTAATCAATTCATGCGCTGTCAATGCGGCATCGGTTTCTTTGATGACCGAGTCGGTCAAGCCTTGTTGGCCAACCATAACGACAGGGTGGAGGTGATGTGCTTGGGCTTTCAAGGCCAAAATTTCTTTGGTGCTTAATTTGTTGTCGCTCATATTAATAAGTATCCAATTAAAAAGAATAATGGCTATATTGTACGCGATTTAGAACATTTACGGGGGAAATAACGTACAATGCTGATTTTAACTTAAGCATTTCAAATCAAGATGGCTGTACGCTCAAAATCTTCAAAAGCATGGCTGCATGAGCACGTTAACGATCATTATGTCCATATGGCACAAAAGGACGGATATCGTGCCAGAGCGGCTTATAAATTATTGGAAATCAATCAAAAAGACAAATTAATCAAGCCAGGTACGGTTTTGGCGGATTTGGGCAGCGCGCCGGGAAGTTGGTCACAGGTTGCGGCCAAGCTGGTCGGTAAAACAGGGGTAGTGTTCGCTTTGGATATTTTGCCGATGGATGCTATTGAAGGCGTGTCGTTTATTCAGGGCGACTTTAGGGAAGATGCTGTTTTGGAGCAGTTTGAAGCCTTATTGGATAATCGTCCGTTAGACCTTGTAATCTGTGATATGGCACCCAATATGTCAGGCAATGCCGTAACCGACCAGGCACGCAGTTTTTATTTGTGTGAACTGGCTTTAGATTTTGCCTCCCAGCATTTGAAACCCGGAGGCAGTTTTTTAGTGAAAGTGTTTCAAGGCACGGGTTATCAAGAGTATACGGCGGCTATGCGTGAAATTTTTGCCAGTGTACAAACTCGAAAGCCGGATGCTTCCCGCAATCGTTCCAGTGAGATTTACCTATTAGGTAAAAATAAACGCTGACAATGTAGGGTGGGTGCTTTAAAATTCTTTCCCTTGATTTTATTTATTTTGTAACCATGGAGCCTGTTCAGTGGGGAATACCATTAAAAACATATTAGTCTGGGTAGTGGGTGGTGCTATGCTTTTAGCAGCATTCAATGCACTCAGCGATAAGCAGGAAGATAAACAGCAAATCGAATATTCTCAATTTATTCAGCAAGTTAATAGTGGCGAAGTATCCAATGTCAATATTGAAGGATCTGTTGTCAGCGGCTATCTGATTAAAGGTGAGCGCACCGATAAAACTGCCTTCTATACCAATGCGCCTTTGGATGACAACTTGGTTAAAACACTGTTGGACAACAAAGTACGCGTCAAAGTGACTCCGGAAGAAAAACCAAGCATGCTGGCCAGTCTGTTTTACAGCCTGCTGCCTGTTTTATTGTTGATCGGTGCATGGTTCTACTTCATGCGCATGCAAAGCGGCGGTGGCGGTAAAGGCGGCGCATTCTCTTTTGGTAAGAGCCGTGCACGTTTACTGGACAAAGATTCCAATAAAGTTACTTTTGCCGATGTTGCCGGTTGTGATGAGGCAAAAGAAGAAGTACAAGAAATTGTGGATTACCTGAAATCGCCTAACCGCTATCAAAGCCTGGGTGGTCGTGTACCTCGCGGTATTTTGTTGGCCGGTAGCCCTGGTACGGGTAAAACATTGCTGGCTAAAGCGATTGCCGGTGAGGCCGGTGTGCCATTCTTCAGTATTTCAGGTTCTGACTTCGTAGAAATGTTTGTCGGTGTCGGTGCGAGCCGTGTCCGCGATATGTTCGAGCAGGCCAAGAAAAACGCGCCATGTATCATCTTTATCGATGAAATTGATGCGGTTGGCCGTCAGCGCGGTGCCGGTTTGGGTGGCGGTAATGATGAGCGTGAGCAAACATTAAACCAATTGTTGGTTGAAATGGATGGTTTTGAAAGCAACCAAACCGTTATTGTGATCGCAGCAACCAACCGTCCTGATGTGCTTGACCCTGCGTTGCAGCGTCCGGGCCGTTTTGACCGTCAAGTCGTTGTTCCATTGCCTGATATCCGTGGCCGTGAGCAAATCTTGAAAGTACACGCTAAAAAAGTACCTTTGGATGCATCCGTAGATTTGACTTCTTTAGCACGCGGTACCCCTGGTTTTTCAGGTGCGGATTTGGCAAACTTGGTCAATGAAGCAGCTTTGTTTGCCGGTCGTCGCAATAAAGTTAAAGTCGATCAAAGCGACTTTGAAGATGCGAAAGACAAAATTTATATGGGTCCGGAGCGTCGCAGCATGGTGATGCACGAAGATGAAAAACGTGCAACGGCCTATCATGAGGCCGGTCATGCCATCGTAGCGGAAAGCCTGCCATTTACCGATCCGGTTCACAAAGTAACCATTATGCCTCGTGGCCGCGCATTGGGTTTGACTTGGCAGCTGCCTGAGCGTGACCGTATCAGCATGTACAAAGACCAAATGCTGAGCCAGCTCTCAATCTTGTTTGGTGGCCGTATTGCTGAAGATATTTTTGTCGGCCGTATTTCTACCGGCGCATCTAACGACTTTGAGCGTGCAACTCAAATGGCACGCGAGATGGTAACGCGTTATGGTATGAGCGACAAAATGGGTGTGATGGTTTATGCTGAGAACGAAGGTGAAGTATTCTTGGGTCGCAGCGTAACCCGTTCTCAAAATATTTCCGAGAAAACCCAACAAGATATCGATGCGGAAATCCGCCGTATTTTGGATGAGCAATACCAAGTCGCTTACAAAATCTTGGATGAAAATCGCGATAAGATGGAAACCATGTGCAAAGCACTGATGGATTGGGAAACCATCGATCGAGACCAAGTTTTGGAAATTATGGCCGGTAAACAACCTAGTCCGCCTAAAGATTACAGCCACAATGTCCGTGATGACAAAGTAGAAGAGCCTGAAGAGCCTGTTGCTGAAGCTGTTGAACCTGTTGAGCAAAATGAGGTTCAGAATGCTGAGTCAGTAGAAGCAGACAAAACAGATAAATCTGTATAAGGTTTGAAACAGAAAACGGTAGCTTTAAAGCTACCGTTTTTATTTTGAAGATAAGCAAAAGGCCGTCTGAAAATTTCCAGACGGCCTGATTTTATTGAGTCAATTACAAAACAGCCAAAGCAGCTTCGTAGTCAGGCTCGTTCGCAATTTCAGAAACCAACTCAGCATGGAGAACTTGGTTTTGCTCATTCAAAACCACCACTGCACGGGCAGTCAGGCCGCGTAATGGGCTTTCTATTAGTGTAACACCGTAATCGTTAGAAAAGCTGCTGCGGAATGTAGAAAGTGTCACTACATTTTCCAAACCTTCTGCGCCGCAGAAACGGGTTTGTGCAAACGGTAAATCGGCAGAAATACACAAGACGACGGTATTGTCCAAAGACGAGGCACGTTTGTTGAAAGTGCGGACGGACTGGGCGCATACGCCTGTGTCAATGCTAGGGAAAATATTCAGCACTTTGCGTTTGCCTGCAAAGTCAACCAATGATTTCTCAGATAGGTCTGCCGCTACCAATGTGAAATCAGGTGCAACTTGGCCGATAGCGGGCAAATTGCCGTTTGTAGAAATAGGTGAGCCTTGGAAAGTAACTTGAGCCATGATTCAGTCCTTGTGTCAGGGGGAAAATAGGATGGGCAGGATTTAGTAATGACGGCGGCGGAAGTAGAACATGCCTTCGCTGTCAATTTCTAAAATATAGCGGCCGTTTTGTACGGCGGCATAGCCGCTTTTGCCTTCGGTATAAGGCTGCAAAGCAGCGTGTGAAATCAGATAGTTGGTCAGTTTGCTGCCGTCTTGGGCAATATTATCCACCATTTTTGCAAAGGTAGTGTGGCAGACTCCGTTGGCTGACCAGCCGGCTGAAACGCCTTTGTCATTTTTTTCCATGCATTGGCCGCTGATGACTTCTAAGTCGGTAGGGTGCTTGCCAATCAGATTGATGACGCCACCCTCTATGCCGTTAATCGGGTAGGTGCGTTGTTTTTTACCTTCTTTCGTTTCGCTTTCTTGAGCTGTACCTAAATCCAAGCCGGCTATGGCTTGTTCATCGATATATTTAACTTTGAAGGTAGGCTTGGGCGCTTTGCCTGACGCAGCATCATTGGCTGCAGTATCTTCAGATTTACCGCCGCAGGCAGCCAATGAAAGGCTGAGCAAGATAAGGGGAAAGGTTCTTTTCATATGAGAAACCCTAGAAAAACGATTATATTTCAAATGATAAACGATATTATGGCCGTCTGAAATATTCAGACGGCCTTGCTATTATTATTTCAACGGACGAATACCTACCGCATCGCGTACTTTATCCAACAATTCGCGTGCTTCTTTACGCGCTTTTTGTGCACCGGCCTGCAAAATGTCTTCAATTTGAGAGGGTTTAGCAGTCAATTCATTGTAGCGCTCGCGCGGTTCTGCGAGCTCGGCATTGATTTTTGTGCCCAAGAGTTTCTTGGCCTCACCCCAAGCAAGGCCTTCGGCCAGCATTTGCGTGAACTCGGCAGTTTCAGACGGCGTGGAGAAGGCTTTATAGATTTCAAACAGAGGACTTTCATCAGGCTGTTTCGGCTCGCCGGGTTCTTTCATATTGGTGATGATTTTGTTGACCGATTTTTGGGTTTTCTTGTCGTTTTCCCAAAGCGGAATGGTGTTGCCGTAGGACTTGGACATTTTGCGTCCGTCCAAGCCGACCAAGAGTTCGACGTTTTCGTCGATTTTCACTTCTGGCAGGGTGAAGAGCTCTTGGAAGCGATGGTTGAAGCGACCGGCAATATCGCGAGCCATTTCGACGTGTTGGATTTGGTCGCGACCGACTGGTACTTCATGGGCATTGAACATCAGGATGTCGGCAGTCATGAGGATAGGGTAGCTGTACAGGCCCATTTCCACGCCATGATCCGGATCTTCTTGACCGTTTTCGGTATTTGCCTGTACTGCAGCTTTATAAGCGTGGGCACGGTTCATCAGGCCTTTTGCAGTGATACAGGTCAGAATCCAGTTCAACTCCATCACTTCGGGAATATCGCTTTGACGATAGAAAGTGGTCTGTTCAGGGTTGAGTCCGCAGGCGAGCCATGTGGCGGCAACAGCTTGAGTAGATTGATGAATCATTTCAGGCTCATGACATTTGATGATGCCATGATAGTCGGCCAAAAAGAGGAATGATTCGGTATTGGCATCCTGCGCAGCACGGATAGCTGGGCGGATGGCGCCGACGTAGTTGCCCAAGTGTGGAATACCTGTTGTGGTAACGCCTGTTAAAACTCGTTTTTTGCTCATGAAAGTATCCTTCGGCATAAAGGCCGTCTGAAAATAAATATGGTGCCGATTATACCTGATTATTCTTGATTTTTCAGACGGCCTTTTGAGTAAAGGGTAACTGAATAATAAAAGTTATACACATAAAATTTAAAAAATAAAACATTATAAAACAATAATATAGTAAAAAACGTTGATTAATGGAGTAAATGGCTATTGAGTTATCCACATTTGCGCTTATATAGGCTCTAACAGAATATATTTGAAGAGGAACTTAAAATGAGATTTGATAAATTGACTGCCAAATTTCAGCAAGCTTTGCAAGAAGGTCAAAGTCTGGCTTTGGCTGCGGACAGCAGCTACCTTGAGGCCGGCTTTATCTTAAAAGCGTTGCTTGACGATCAAAACAGTGGTGCTGCTGCGTTACTGGCTCATGCAGGTGTGAATGTGCCTCAAGTGAAACAACGTTTGCAGCAACATTTGAGCAGCTTACCAAAAGTATCCGGTCAAGGTGGCGATATTATGCCTAGCCGTGAGCTGCAAGCTGTATTGAACTTGATGGACAAGGCTGCGACCAAACGCGGCGATGCCTATATCGCCAGCGAACTTTTCCTGCTGGCTTTGGTTCAGCAGAATGATGCGACCGGCAAAATTTTGAAAGAAGCCGGTGCGAACGAACAAAATATCAATGCCGCGATCGATGCGGTACGAGGAGGACAAAACGTGAACGATGCGAATGCCGAAGACCAACGCAATGCTTTGAAAAAATACACACTTGACCTGACTCAACGCGCCCGAGACGGTAAGCTCGACCCTGTTATCGGTCGTGATGATGAAATCCGCCGTGCAATTCAGGTATTGCAACGCCGTACCAAAAACAACCCTGTGCTGATTGGTGAGCCGGGTGTGGGTAAAACCGCTATTGTTGAAGGTTTGGCGCAACGTATTGTTAACGGCGAAGTGCCTGAATCCCTGCGTAACAAACGCCTTTTGGTTTTGGACTTGGCGGCTTTGATTGCTGGCGCGAAATACCGTGGTGAATTTGAAGAACGCTTGAAAGGCGTGTTGAACGACTTGGCTAAAGATGATGGTAACACTTTGATTTTCATCGATGAAATCCATACTTTGGTTGGTGCAGGCAAAACTGACGGCGCAATGGATGCGGGCAATATGTTGAAACCGGCTTTGGCGCGCGGCGAATTGCACTGTATCGGTGCGACTACTTTGGACGAATACCGTCAGTACATCGAAAAAGATGCGGCACTCGAACGCCGCTTCCAAAAAGTATTGGTTGGCGAGCCAAGTGTAGAAGATACCATTGCTATTCTGCGTGGTTTGCAAGAGCGTTATGAAATTCACCACGGTATCGATATTACTGACCCTGCTATCGTTGCCGCAGCGGAGTTGAGCGACCGTTATATTACCGACCGCTTCCTGCCTGATAAAGCGATTGATTTGATCGACGAAGCCGCCAGCCGCATCAAAATGGAGCTGGACAGCAAACCTGAGCAAATGGATAAACTTGACCGTCGCATTATCCAGCTCAAAATGGAAAAAATGCACGTTGCCAAAGAAACCGATGATGCCAGCAAAAAACGTCTGGAATTGATAGACGAAGAAATCGACGGACTGCAAAAAGAATATGCCGATTTGGATGAAATCTGGAAAGCCGAAAAAGCGGCATCATCCAGCACTGCCGACATCAAGAAACAGATGGACGACATTAAAGTCAAAATCGAACAGGCCAAACGCCAAGGCGACTTTGCCCGCGCGTCCGAACTCGAATACGGCGAGTTACCGAAATTGGGTGCACAGTTGCAGGCAGCGGAAAGCAACTCCGACGGCAAAAAACAAAACAAACTTTTCCGTACTGAAGTCGGCGCGGATGAAGTAGCCGAAATCGTTTCCCGCATGACCGGTATCCCCGTGTCAAAAATGATGGAAGGCGAACGCGACAAGCTGCTGAAGATGGAAGAAGTATTGCACCGCCGCGTGGTTGGTCAAGACGAAGCTGTGCGTGCTGTGTCTGACGCTATCCGCCGCAGCCGTTCCGGTTTGGCCGATCCGAATAAACCTTATGGCAGTTTCTTATTCTTAGGCCCGACCGGCGTGGGTAAAACCGAATTGTGTAAGGCATTGGCAGGCTTCCTGTTTGACAGCGAAGATCATCTGATTCGTATTGATATGTCCGAATACATGGAAAAACATGCTGTTGCCCGCTTAATCGGTGCGCCTCCCGGCTATGTCGGCTACGAAGAAGGCGGCTACCTGACTGAGCAAGTCCGCCGCAAACCATACAGCGTGATTCTTTTGGATGAAGTGGAAAAAGCCCATCCGGACGTATTCAACATCTTGCTGCAAGTATTGGATGACGGCCGTTTGACCGATGGACAAGGTCGAACTGTTGACTTCAAAAATACCGTTATCGTGATGACTTCCAATATCGGTAGCCAACATATCCAACAAATGGGTACTCAGGACTACGAAGCGGTGAAAGAAGCGGTGATGGAAGAAGTGAAGGCCTACTTCCGCCCCGAAATGATCAACCGTATTGACGAAGTGGTCGTGTTCCACGGACTGAATCAGGAGAATATCCGCAACATTGCGAAAATCCAGCTTAAAGGTTTGGAAAAACGTTTGGAAGCACAACATCTGCACCTGAAAGTCGATGATGCTGCCTTGGATCTGATTGCTAAAGCTGGTTTCGACCCTGTGTATGGTGCCCGTCCGCTCAAACGTGCTATTCAGTCAGAAATCGAAAACCCGCTGGCAAAAGCATTGCTTGAAGGTAAATATGCACCGGATAGCACAATCCATGTTAAAGAAGAGGGTGGTAAGCTCTTGTTTGCATAAGGTTAAAACAATGTAGTATGCTGTTGTAAAAGGCCGTCTGAAAGAATTCAGACGGCCTTTCCTAGTTATTGATTCACATCATATATTTGTTATGTAATTTGATTATTCATTGAATTTTAGAGAATATTAATCGAAAATCTTGTGCTATAGATTGATAAAGAATGCGATATAATCCGACCTGTTTGCCAAGGTTCTTGCTAAATATTTCATTTTGTGTAATAATACTACAATGCAAAAACTGACTAATCAAAATCTTCACATTATTTTGTCGGAGCGCTTAAATGATACCGACTTCGTTCTTATTCTCAATGCATTAATCAAATTTTTGCGCCGAGGAGGCAAAAAACAGGCTTCCGAGCGTTTCGATTTGATTTTATCTACTTTAAAACAAGACGATGCTTTATGCCGTCAATTCAGCCTGCGTTTCTATGCCTGGTTGTCTAAAGTTCACATCTATCCTGCACTGATTAAGCTGGGTATTTTCTCGCGCCATAGTTTTACTCGGGAGATGGGCATACGGATTTACGAACGTTTCAGCCCGTCTTATAAAGATTTTTCCAATCTGCGCGAAGTATTTTTATATCTTTTTCATTCGAAAAACGATGATAAATGGTTGCAGACTTTGAGTTTGCGTCAATGGTTGAGCATGTATGAATTGTTGCAGGGCAAAGCCGATCCTGCTTTGCTTCAGACGGCCAGCCGACAGTTGGCAGATGCCCGTTTGCGTGCAGTGGAAATGCTGTCTATTTGGATTGCTTCCGAAGCGATTGAGCCGGATTTAATACGGATTGCCCCCCGTTTGTTGGAGGCAGATTCGGCATTTGTTGCTTTGCAACGTGAAATTGCAAAATTGGTTGAACACTATCGCCACAGTGAAGAAACTTATGATACGGCGCACTTGGAGGTCATGTTTGACCAGTGCGACAAGCAAATTGAGTATCTGCGTCGTAGAGGGACTGGGGCAGGGTCTGGTTCGTCAGTGAAAGTGGCGCACTTGCTGGAGCGTTTGCAGCAAACTATCAGCCGTCTGAAACTGTTAACCAATATTCAAATCGAAACCGGCAGCCGTACCCGCTTAACCATCAATCTGATGAATGCGATGATTTACGCGGCAGTAGAGCAATACAGTACCAGCCACTTGCGTAAAAGCAGTATCCGAATGCTGGCGCGCAGTATTACGGAAAACAAAAGTCATCATGGTGAGCATTACATTACGCGCAACCGTAGTGAATATTTCAAAATGTTTTATTCCGCAGCAGGAGGCGGCGTAATTATTGCTTTGATGGCACTGAATAAAATCTATATTGCGTCTTTGGGATTCGGAGAGTTTACTACTTCATTCCTTGCCGGGCTTAACTACGGCTTAGGCTTTATGCTGATTCATATGCTGCATTGCACTGTTGCGACCAAGCAGCCTGCCATGACAGCGGCGAGCTTTGCCGAGCAGGTGGACTCAAATGAAGGGAGTAAGGCGGTGGACAACAAATTGGCAAAACTGCTCATTGATGTGTGCCGTTCGCAAAGTGTTGCTGTGTTTGGCAATGTATCGATTGCCGTATTGTTGGCGGCAGGGATTGCTTTTGGCTATGCCCATACGCATGGTCAGCCCTTGCTAAATGAGGCAGTTACGGCCTATCAGTTCAAATCCATTGAGATTTTTACCCAACCGACCTTATGGTATGCCGCTATTGCCGGTGTATGGCTGTTTTGCTCGGGGATTATTGCCGGCTTCTTTGACAACCGTTCCGATTATCTGAACCTGCGTCAGCGTCTGCCGTTTAATCCGTTGTTACGAAAAATCATGCGCCCGCAGCCACGCCGCCTTCTGGCCGCTTATATTCATAAGCATTACGGCTCGCTTATGGGCAATTTTATTTTCGGTATGCTTTTAGGTATGACCGGCTATTTTGGCCATCTTTTCGGCTTGCCGCTGGATATTCGCCATGTGGCGTTTTCTTCGGCAAATTTGGGTTATGCCGCGATTAGCGGTCATGCAGATATATTCACTTTTATGCTTGGCTTGGCAAGTGTATTGGCAATCGGCATGGTGAATCTGGTGGTCAGCTTTTCTTTAGCTTTGGCCGTTGCGCTCCGCTCTCGAGGCACGCGTTTGGGCAGTATGCGTAATCTGCTGAAGAGTTTCTGGAGTCAAGTGAAAGCCAATCCTTTGATTTTGCTGTATCCGGTTCAAGTGAATAACAAAGACAACACGAAGTAAGATTGAAGAAAGGCCGTCTGAATATATATTTTTCAGACGGCCTTTTGATTTAAAAACTATAAAGATTAGGCTTGCAGAGAGGCGCGGTTTTCCAAAACTTGGTCAATCAAACCATATTCTTTAGCTTCATCGGCAGACATATAATTGTCGCGGTCGGTATCGCGTTCCAAGTCGGCTAAATCACGATCACAATGTTTGGCGAGTAAGAGGTTCAGTTTCTCTTTGATTTTCAGCAGCTCTTTAGCATGAATTTCAATATCGGAAGCCTGACCGGCCAAGCCGCCGCTGATGAGCGGTTGGTGAATCATGATGCGGCTGTTTGGCAGGGCAAAGCGTTTGCCTTTTTCGCCTGCGGACAACAGGAATGCACCCATACTTGCCGCTTGGCCCAAGCATAAGGTAGAAACATGAGGCTTGATGAAGTTCATGGTGTCGTAAATCGACATACCGGCAGTAACCGAACCGCCCGGAGAGTTGATATAGAAGAAGATATCTTTATCTGGATTTTCGCTTTCCAAGAACAGCAATTGCGCAACAACCAAGTTGGCTGATTCGTCTGTCACCGGGCCGATCAAGAAAACGATGCGCTCTTTTAAAAGGCGTGAGTAGATGTCGAATGCGCGCTCGCCGCGACCGCTTTGTTCGATAACGGTAGGGACAAGGTAATTATTGAAATCGAAGGACATTTTTGTCTCCTGTTAATGATGGAAAAGCACCAAAGCCATTTAAAGCGCTTCGGTGCTTTTGATTGTCTGTTTCAGACGGCCTTAGAGCAATTAAGCTTGTGCGCCCATTACTTCGTCAAAAGACAGCGCTTTTTCAGTTACTTTAGCTTTGCTCAGAACGAAATCAACAACGTTGCTTTCTACTGCCAAAGAAGTCGGACCTTGCAGGCGGGAAGGCTCTGCGTAGTACCAGTCGATAACTTCTTGAGGATCTTCGTAGCTTTCAGCAAAGTTGGCAACAACGGCTTTGATTTGGTCTTCAGTTGGCTCAAGTTTGTTTTCTTCAACCAATTTAGCCAAAATCAGGCCCAAAGAAACGCGGCGTTCTGCTTGTTCTTTGAACATATCCAAAGGCAGATCCAAGTTGGCAGCGTCAGCCATACCTTGGTTAACGAAGTTTTGTTTCATTTCGTTTGCCAAGCGGGCGGCTTCTTCGTTGACCAAAGTAACAGGAACTTGCAAATCGGCTGCTTTGAGCAGGGCGTTCATTACAGATTCTTTAGTTTGTTCACCGATGCGGCGCTCAACTTCGCGGCTAACGTTTTTCTTCACTTCTTCACGCATTTTGGCAACGTCGCCGTCTTCAATACCCAAAGCTTTAGCGAAGTCTGCGTCAACTTCAGGCAAAGTAGCTTCAGAAACGTTGTTCAGAGTGATGGTGAATACGGCAGATTTACCGGCAACATCTTTACCATGGTAGTCTTCAGGGAAGTTTACGGTAACATCTTTGCTTTCACCGGCTTTCATGCCGACAACACCAGCTTCGAATTCAGGCAGCATTTGACCTGCGCCCAATACGAAAGCGTAGTTTTTAGACGCGCCGCCAGCGAAAGGTTCGCCGTCGATTTTGCCTTCAAAGTCGATGATGACGCGGTCGCCGTTTTGGGCTTCGCGGTCAACATGGTTGAAGCGGGTGCGTTGTTTACGCAGGATTTCTACAGTTTGGTCAACTTCGGCATCGCCAACAGTCGCAGTAACTTTTTCTACTTCTTGGGCAGACAGGTCGCCAATAGTTACTTCAGGGAAAACTTCAAAAATAGCGGCAACTTTGAAAGACTCTTGATCGTCTTGTTCTTCAACGGCTTCAAAGCGTGGGTAACCGGCAACTTTCAATTCTTGGGCAACGGCAACTTCGTAGAATTCGCGTTGTACCAATTCGTTGATAACGTCGTTTTGTGCGCTTGCACCGTACATTTGGGCAATCATTTTGAACGGTGCTTTACCCGGACGGAAGCCGTCAATTTTTGCACGGCGTTGGGTTTGTTTCAGTTTTTTCTCAGTTTCTGCGTTGATTTTGGACCAAGGCAGAGACAATACTACTTTGCGTTCCAGATTTTCTAAAGTTTCAACAGTTACGCTCATCGTAAGCCCTTAAATTTGTTGTGTTTAAACGGTTATCCTTATGCCCAGTATCCCGAAGAATTTCGGAAGCGTGCATAAGGTCAAAATTTAGCTGCTTAGTATAACACAATGTTTCATGAATAACATAAAAAGGCCGTCTGAAAAGTGGGAAATTCTTTTCAGACGGCCTTTGTGTTTTGATATTGTTGTTTTTTACAGCCGGTCTTTTTGTGCCAGAATCCGTCGGCTGCCGTTGATGTCTGCCGGAGAAAGAATACCGGCATTTTCAAGCGCATCTACCAAATTGGCAGCACGGTTGTAGCCGATGCGCAATTGGCGTTGGAGGGCGGAAATGGAAGTCTTGCGGCTTTCCAATACGAAGGCGACGGCTTGATCGAATAACTCATCGCTGTTTGCGTTCGGATTGACAATATTGGTGGTTTCGATGGCCGCTTCGCCACTGAGCAGGCCTTCCACATAGTTGGTCGGAGCCTGTTCTTTGACAAAATTGACGACCTGATGCACTTCATCATCGGAAACAAACGCACCTTGCAGGCGTGTCGGTTCTGCGCTGCCCGGTTGCAGGAATAATGAGTCGCCGTATTTGAGTAATTCGTCCGCACCCATTTGGTCAAGAATAGTACGGCTGTCGATTTTGCTTTGTACGGTAAAGGCCATACGTGTCGGAATGTTGGCTTTAATCAGGCCGGTAACCACATCGACACTCGGGCGCTGGGTGGCAACAATCATGTGAATGCCTGCTGCACGTGCTTTTTGGGCAAGGCGTGCGATTTGCTGCTCAACGGATTTGCGTTCGGTCATCATCAAGTCTGCCAACTCGTCGATAACAACCACAATCAACGGCAGTTTGTCAAGAGGCTCAGGATCGTCAGGATTTAAGCTGAACGGATTGAGTAATGGCTTGCCTGCTGCTTTGGCTTGTTCGACTTTTTGGTTGAAGCCGTCCAAATTACGCACGCCAGCATGGGAAAGTAGGCGATAACGTTTTTCCATTTCGGCAACACACCAGTTCAACGCTTGTCCAGCCTCGCGCATATCGGTCACCACTGGGCAGAGCAGGTGCGGAATGCCGTCGTAAATACTCAATTCCAGCATTTTCGGGTCAATCATAATGAAGCGGACTTCGTCGGGCGTGGCTTTGAAGAGCATGGACATAATCATGCCGTTTACGCCGACGGATTTACCTGAGCCGGTCATACCTGCGACCAAAAGATGCGGCATTTTTGCCAAGTCGCCGACAACGGGCGTACCTGCAATATCTTTACCCAAAGCAACGGTCAGTTTGGACTTGGCGTCGGTAAATATGGATGAAGAGAGGATTTCGCTCAACATCACGTCTTGGCGTTTCTCATTGGGCAATTCAATGCCCATGGTGTTTTTACCGGCAATGGTTTCTACGATACGTACCGCTTGCAGAGACATCGAGCGCGCCAAATCTTTGGACAGGGCGACAATTTGACTGCCTTTGACACCTTGTGCCGGTTCGATTTCGTAGCGTGTGATCACGGGGCCGGAAGTGGCGGAAACAACCTGTACACCGATGCCGAATTCAGCCAGCTTGGCTTCGATTAATTCTGCGGTCTGTTGCAATTCATCCGGATTGACGGCAACCGGTTCTTCAGACGGCATACGCAACAGGTTCATGTTGGGTTTGTGGTATTCGCCGTTGTTTTTAGGTTCAGTATCGTCAAACAGGGAAGTTTGGATTTTAGGAGGCGGCGCAACAGATACGGCAACGGTTTTACGGTTGCTGCTGCTGCCTGCCAACGGAGCAACCGGAGTAGCGGTAATAGTTTTGGCCTCTTTCACCATGCGGCGCGTATTTTGGGTTTCCAAAGCTTCGGAACGGACATCTTCTTTTTTATTTTGGAATTGAGACAGTTTTTTCATCAGGCTGCTAAACAGGCCGCCCACATGGCTGCCGGATTTGGCCATGACTTCCAACCATGACACCTGAGCCAACAGGGAAATGGACAACAGCAACATCACCAGCATAATCAACAGGCTGCCTGATTTGCCCAACAGCCAAGCCAAGCCTGAGCCGGCCAATAAGCCGACCAAGCCGCCGGCGCCGACGGGAAGGGATTCGCTTAATGCGTTGTCAAACAGGAAATGTTCGATAATCGGGCTGCACACCAGCAGGAGGAACAATGCCAAAGCGGCTACGCCGTGATTGTAGGGCTTGTGGTTTTCCTGCTTTTTCATGGGGCGGAAATTTTTGTAGAGGAAAACGCAAGAGGCGGCTATCCACCACCAAAATGATAAGCCGAACAGATAATATCCGACATCGGAAAGATATGCGCCGAAGAGGCCGCCAAGGTTGGCGACATCATTGCTTTTGGGAACGCTGCGTGACCATGCAGGGTCGTCCATACTGAAGCTGGCCAGGGAAATGGCCAGATAAATGGTGATAACCAAGCCAAACAGCCATAAAGCATCATTAATCAAGTTGACGACATGCTCGGGACGCGCTTTTTTTTCTTCGTTTCTTTGCAGCTCTTTGGCCGCCTTGAGGCGTTGGGAGACTTTATTGTCGGCTTGAGTTTGTGCTTTAGTGGATTTGCATGTGGTCGGTTTGGCTGTCGGTTTGGTAGAGACGCGTTTTTTTGTTTGGGTTTTAGAAGATTTTGCAGTCATGAGATAAAGGCCGTCTGAAAAGACCGGAGGTAATGTGCGTAAAGGGCAAATTATACCGTATTTACTAGGCACAAGAAATTGAAACGGGCGTAATCATTATAGGATTCAGGCCGTCTGTTTGGCGTGACGAAGATTTTGGATTTCGTTTCCACCTGTTCAGACGGCCTGATGTTTTGATTGATTTGGACTTACATTCTGCCCAGTTCGCGCTGGAGGGCTTGAATGTTTTTCTCCCTATCCAAAACCGCACCTTGCAATGTGCTGATGGCCTGTTGATTGACGCTGCCCCCTTTGGCTGTCCGCGCTTGGCTCAGTTGCTTTTTGGCATCGGCCAAAGCCGCACGTTCATTGGACAACTCGGTTTCCAAAATAGAACGGCGACTGTTGACACCGGAGGATTTGGGAACCGGAGGAGGAGCCGTTTCAGAAGTAGTACGGACAGGGGCAGGTTTGGGTGTTGCTTTGTGGTTGGATTTTGCCGCTGTGTTTTTGCTTTTTGCCGGAGCCGTTTGTGATGTCGGTGCGTTGAGTGTAGGCGCATCGCTGACCGGGGCGTCGTATCGGCTGCTGCTGTATTTGCCGACAATTGGTAAATCGTTGACGGCTTGGCAGTTTCCGCTTGGACGTGAGGTATAGACAATCGAGCCGTTGACTTCACAGGTGTAGATTTTTGCGGCGTGTGCTTGGCTGTTGAAAACGGCAAGCGGCAGCAGGGATAGGGTAAGCAGATATTTTTTCATGATTCAGGTAGGGCTGATTCGTTGCAGTTGAGCATTTTATTCTTGTTCAGACGGCATGGGCTGCTGTTTTTTAGCTTTTGCACTGTTTTTGTTTTTGCTCGGTTTGTCGGCTTTTTTCTCTTGTTTATCGGATTTTTCCGCGCGTGCCTTTTTCTTAGGCTTTGCACTTGCGCGTTCATCGGAGGCATTGAGGCTGCGGATGTTGAGGTGGTAACCGCTGCCTTGATGGCCGCTGATTTTAGGCAATTCGGCCTGTGCACAGGAGGATTTGGGTTCGGAAGTATAGCTGCCGTTGCCGCAGGAATAAACTGCGGCGGCTGCGTGAAGAGAAATGCCCAAGACAAAAGAGGATACGAGGAAGTATCCGGCTTGTTTGATGGTTGAAGTCATGTTTTTCCGTATTGTGTTTTATTTCAGACGGCCTGATGGCTCTATTTTTATTGGGAAAACTCGGCTTCGACATCAACTTGGATTTGCTCAAGCTCTTCCTGCCATTGCAGCCAGTTTTCTTCCAGTTGCGTTAATTTTACTTTAGTTTCTGTTAATTGTGCGAGTGTCTCTTGCAATTTGGGTTTATTTTCTTCTGAATAAGCAGATTCTTGTGCCAAAAATGCTTCACAGGCCGTCTGAATATCAGTCAATCGTGCGATTTCTTTTTCGGCTTTGTCGATCTTCTGCTGAATCGGTTTGCTGCGTTTGGCTTTTTCCTGACGGATTTGTGCTTCTATGCGCTTTGTATCCTTACGGCTTTGGCTTTGTGCAGAAGCGGCGGGGGCTGCTGCAGCGTTTTCTTGTGCCAACCGCCATTGACGGTAGTCGTTCAAATCGCCGTCGAAGTTGTTCAGACGACCTTTGTCAATAAGGAGGAAACTATCGGTAGTCGCTTCAAGCAGGCTGCGGTCGTGCGAAACAACAATCAATGCGCCTTGGAAACTTTGCAGGGCAAGTGTCAGGGCGTGGCGCATATCCGAGTCTAGGTGGTTGGTCGGTTCGTCAAGCAGGAGCAGATTAGGTTTTTGCCAGATAATCATGGCAAGGGCAAGCCGAGCTTTTTCACCGCCCGAAAAAGGCTCGGTCTTTTGAATCGCCATATCGCCAACAAAGTTGAAACCGCCTAAAAAGTTGCGGATTTCCTGTTCGCGGACTTCGGGCGAAAGCTGTTGGATATGCCAAACCGGACTTTGGTCGGTGCGTAAAGTATCCAGTTGATGTTGGGCAAAATAGCCGATATTGAGCTTTTCGGAGCGGACGATGCTGCCGGAAAGTAAATCGATTTTTCCTGCCAATGCTTTGATAAATGTAGATTTACCGCTGCCGTTAACGCCCAACAGGCCGTAACGTGCCCCGCTTTCCAGAGACAAGGTGATATCGTGCAAAACGGTATTATCACCATAACCCAAGTCGGCATGGTCGAGTTTTAATAATGGATTGGGCAGGTGGGTCGGATTGGCAAACTCAAAGGAAAACTCGCTATCCAAATGCGCAGGAGCGATGCGCTCGAGCTTGGCTAATGCCTTCATGCGGCTTTGAGCTTGTACGGCCTTTGTGGCTTTGGCTTTGAAACGGTCGATAAAGGATTGCAGATGTTTGATTTGCGCCTGCTGTTTGACGTAGGCGGCTTGTTGTTGCACCAGACGTTGGGCGCGTTCGGCTTGGTAGAAATCGTAATTGCCGCCGTATTGGGTCAGTTTTTGTTGCGACAGCTCGATGGTCTGCGTTGTGGTGGCATTCAAGAAGTCGCGGTCATGGGAGATGATGATTTGCGTACAGGGCAGGGAGGCGAGATGGTTTTCCAGCCACAATACGGTTTCTAAATCCAAGTGGTTGGTTGGTTCGTCCAAAAGCAGCAAATCGGCACGACAAATCAGCGCTTGGGCAAGGTTGAGGCGCATACGCCAGCCGCCGGAAAAAGATTTGACGGGGCGGGTATGTTCTTCTTGTGCAAAACCTAAGCCGTTAAGCAGTTTGGCGGCGCGTGCCGGAGCAGTGTAGGCATCGATTTCTTCAAGTTTGGCGTGATATTCGGCTTGCTTCATGCCGTCGTTTTGCGCTTCTGCTTGGGCCAAAGCCGTCTGAAAAGCCTGTAATTCGGCATCGCCTTGCAAAACGTAGTCTAAAGCGGAAATATCTAAATCAGGCGTTTCTTGAGAGACGGAAGCCAGACGCCATGTTTTGGGAATAAGGATTTCGCCGCCATCTTGTGTGATTTCACCTTTTATCAGCGCAAACAGGCTGGATTTCCCCGTACCGTTTTTGCCGATTAAACCAACGCGTTGGCCGGGGTTGATTACGGCATCGGCTTTATCGAGCAGGACTTTCAAACCGCGTTGCAGGGTGAGTTTTTTAATTTCTATCATGATGGCAGGCAAGGGGGTAAGTAAAACGAAAGGCGTTATTTTACCTGAAAAGACATATAAAAGGCCGTCTGAACAAGTATGAAGACGAAATCAACGATTTCTATTTCACTTATTCAGACGGTCTTTATGAAATGACAGCCGAAAATGCTTTCAAATTGTCTGCCGTTTCAATTAAATTTGAAGATCGGTATTGTCCGCACGGATTTGGCGCAGGAATTTTTGTGTCCGCTCATGTTTGGGATGATTGAACAAATCTTGCGGGCTGCCTTGTTCGACAATAACACCGCCGTCCATCACGACAACAGTGGTTGCCACTTCTAAGGCGAATTTGATTTCATGCGTAACGACAACCATGGTCCAGCCTTCTTGTGCCAATTCCTTCATGGTATCCAAAACATCTTGTACCAATTCAGGGTCAAGCGCGGAAGTCGGTTCGTCAAACAGCATCAGTTCAGGCTGAATCGCCAATGCTCGGGCAATGCCGACGCGTTGCTGTTGACCGCCGGAAAGTTGGTAGGGGTAGAGGTCAATCTTATCGCCCAAACCGACTTTTTCAAGCAATTTGACAGCCTCTTCACGCGCTTTGGCGACAGGCTTACCTTGTACGGCAACCGGCCCTTCCATGACGTTTTCCAACGCGGTTTTGTGCGGAAAGAGGTTGTATTGTTGGAACACCATGCCGGATTTGCGGCGCAGTGCCAAAATATCGTGTTTGCTTGGTTTTTTAGAAAAATCGATGCTTAACGGCTGCGCATTGGCAAATTCGATCTGACCTTGTTCAGGCATTTCTAAAGCGTTTAAACAGCGTAGAAATGTGGTTTTGCCTGAGCCGGAAGGGCCTAGGATAACCACCACTTGTCCTTTGCCAACATCCAAATCGATGCCGCGCAAAATGGTATTTTCGCCAAAGGTCTTATGGATATTGCGGATTTTAATCATGACAACTCCTTATTTGGCGACATAGCGGTCGAAACGTTTTTCCAAACGCGCCTGAATCAGAAACAGCACTTTGCAGAAGCACCAATAAACCAATGCGGCTTCGATATAAACCGGTAAGAAGTCATAAGTACGGTTTGCCGTCTCTTGGGCGACACGGAAAAGCTCTGTTACTGTTACCACGGCGGCAAGCGAGGTGTTTTTGAACAAGCCGATAAATTCATTGCTCAAAGGCGGTACGGCAACGCGGAATGCCTGCGGTGCGACAATGCGGCGGAAAGTCTGCATATAGGTCATACCGATGGAGAAACCTGCTTCCCATTGGCCTTTAGGTACGGACAAAATTGCCGCGCGTATGGTTTCGGAAGCGTATGCGCCGACATTGAGCGAAAAGCCGATGATGGCGGCAGGAATCGGATCGATATAGATGCCGACGGAAGGCAAACCATAGAATACGATGACCAATTGCACCAAAAGCGGCGTACCGCGAATGACGGAAATATAAAATTCAACCAGCTTCAGCAAGCATTTTTGGAAAATGCCGCCGGAGGGCATGATTCGCACCAAAGCAACGGCTACGGCAATAATCATGCCGATAACGAAAGAAGCGATAGCCAAAGGCAAAGATACTGCGAAGCCGGCTTTGACCATAGGCCAAAACGCGCTGATGAGCATATCAGCGCGTGTTTCCGTCATAAACGGCAGAGAGGCAAGGAAATTATTTAACACTGATGTCTTTTCCGAAGAATTGTTCGCCCAGTTTTTTCAGCGTGCCGTCGGCTTTCAGTTCAGTCATGGCTGTGCTGAATTTGGCCAATGCTTCATCATTGCCTTTATTGACAATCAAGCCGGAGCCGACTTTTTCGTCAGCAGGGGCAGACCAAACGATTTGTACGCCGGCATTTGGGTTTTTCTTCAGGTAATCCAATACCGCCAATTCGTCGTTCAGGGTTGCGTCGGCACGTTTTTGTTCAATCAGGGTCAGCGATTGCGCCAAACCATCTACCGGTACGAGTTCTGCGCCCGCAGCTTTGGCTTTTTCGCCATAGTTGCTGGTCAGGGATTGTGCGGTTTTTACGCCTTTAATGTCGTCGATGGATTTGATGTTGCTGTCTTTACGGGCAACCAATACGGCACCGCTCCAGCTGTAAGGCTCGGATTTGTCAAAGGTCGCTTGACGCTCAGGGCTGGTCAGGCCGACTTGGTTGGCAACCACGTCAAAACGGCCGGCTTTTAAACCTGCCATCATGGAGTCCCATTGTGTTTCTTTAAATTCAACTTTGATGCCCAGTTTGTCGGCAACTGCGCGGGTTACTTCGACATCGTAGCCGGTCAGTTTGCCGTCTTTGTCGTGGTAGGTGAATGGTGCGTAAGTACCTTCCGTACCGACAGTGATGGTACCTTTGTTGTTGATACGCTCAATTAGTGAACCGGAGGCCGCACCGGATTGTGCCGGAGCAGAAGAAGCTGAGTTGCTGCCTTCGCCGCCGCAAGCTGCCAAAACTACTGCGGCGATGCTGCCAAGTACGAATTTTTTCAACATGGATTTTTACTCCTGACTTTAAGTGTGTCATTTGGTATTAAAGCGTGCATTCTAAGCGAAACTGCCCAAAATACAAAATACATCTTATGCCTTAAAAGGCCGTCTGAATGCTGATTTGTTCAGACGGCCTTGAATGATGTATAAAAAAAATTCAGCTTATGCAATTTCAAGCCACATGACTTGATAGGGTTGCAGTACCAAGTCCTGATTCAGAGAAACGGTTTGACCGCTGATCAAATCGTGCGCTTTAAACGGCATGGCCTGCAGGGTGTGCGCACTGATGGTTTGCGCATGTTCGCTGAAGTTGCCGAATGCCAAAAGCGCGTTGTTGCGCATGTAGCCGATGATGTGTTTGTTGTTGGTATTGAAGGTGACCAACCTGCCGCCATTAAAGCGCGGATTGCTTTGGCGGATGGAAATCATATGGCGCAAACCTTGGAAGATTTGACCGGCAGTGGTCGAGCTGTCATGACGTTGCTTGTACAGCTCCTCATTGTAACGAGGACGGTGTGCCCAGCGGCTGTCGTCGCTCTTATTACTGTCTTGCGACCAGTCGTCGTCATTGAGCGTACCCACTTCGTCGCCTAGGTAAATCAGCGGCAGGCCGCCGGTACTCAAAGCAATGCTGTACAAGAGTTTGATGCGGTCAACGGCATGCGGATCGTTTTGAGCCAAGCCGACCAATGCTGCGGCTGTACCGCTGACGCGGCAGTCGCCTGTGCTTGGATTGTATTGGAACGGTATACCGCGTGCGAAGCTGCCGTCGAAATGGTTGACGAAGAAGCGGTTGAGGAATTGGCGGTGGTCGTAGCCGTGGATGCCGAATTGTGATGCGTCTTCGTCGGCGAATGTCCAGCCGATGTCGTCATGACTGCGGACGTAGTTGACCCATGCTGTGTGGTCGGGCAGGTTGTGGCGGTAGGTCAGTGCTTGATGGAGCAGGTTGACTTCGCGTGTGGCAAGCGTGTTCCACAACAATGCCATTTGCAGAGGGTTGTAGCCGATTTGGCATTCGTCTTGGCTGATGTATTGGACAACTTGGTCAGGATGGACGATGGCTTCGGATTTGAAGAACACGGCAGGCGCTGCGATACGCATTACAGAGTTAAACGCGCGAATCAGGGCGTGTGCCTGAGGCAGGTTTTCGCAGCTTGTGCCCATTTGCTTCCAAATAAAGGCAACAGCGTCCATGCGCAGAATATCAACGCCCAAGTTGGCAAGGAACATCATTTCGCCCGCCATGGCGCGGAACACCCAAGGATTGCTGTAATTCAAATCCCATTGGAAGGAATTGAACGTCGTCCACACCCAGCGTCCGTCTTCTAATTGGGAGAATCCGCCCGGATGCTGGTCAGGGAAGATTTCGCGCAGGGTGCGGTCGTATTGGTCGGGCATCCAGCGGTCGGGGAAGATGTAGTAGAAGTTGTCGTAGAGCGGATTGCCGGCGGCGCAGCCTTTTGCCCATTCGTGTTCGTTAGAAGTGTGGTTAAAGATGAAATCGACAACGGCGGAAATACCTGCTTCGTGCAGCGCGGCAATGACATCGCGCAAGTCGTCTATTGTCCCCAGTGCTGGATTGACATCGCGGTAGCTACTGACTGCATAGCCGCCGTCGCTTTTGCCTTCAGGGCATTTAAACAGGGGCATCAGGTGCAGATAGGTCAGCCCCAATTCTTGGAAATAAGGGATTTTGGCTTTCAAGCCTTGCAGATCGCCTGCGAACAAATCGACGTAGCACACGCCGCCAACCTGTTTGTTGGACAAAATCCAGTCAGGATCGTTTTCGCGCGCAATATCGATGTCTTTTAAGGATGAGTTGCGTTGGGAATAGCTTTGCCATGCTTGGGCAATCAGTTGCTCCAGCATGGGGAGGACGGCTTCGTTGTTGTTGTAAACATTGTCCAGCTCGTGCATCAGTTTTGGGAAGTGTTCCTCAAGTCGTCTGTCAAACTGTTTCCAGTCTTCAGATGTCTCGATGCTTGCACGCTGTTCGGGGGTATAAATAGATAGGGTGCGTTCTTTAAGGTGATGCAAGGTCAAATCAACCTGTTGAGCCTGGGTCAACATAATGCCTACTCCGAAGTTAAGGTGAAATTGTTTTGAAGCTTGGTTTCACTTCTTTTGCAAATCCATGCCGATTGTGGGTGGCTAAGACTGTAATTTTGCGTCAAGAAACTGTCACAATAATACTGGAAGTGCTTGAGTGTGCATAGGGTTTTCAAGGTTAGGAACGATGATTTTCCAAGTGTTTGATTTTGATTAGAAGTAAGGTTGAGTATATGGAAAGAGGCCTTTTGACGAACTTATCTTTCAGACGGCCTGAGTCTTGTGAGAAAAACTTTTATTTTTATTGTCTTAGATATCTTTTTATTCCTGTATGGCCGTCTGAAACATATGTACAGCATAGCGGATTGCTTGTTTCGTCTAAAAACGTGTCATAGCGATTAAATTTATGACTTCTGATGTAAATCAAGATTCGATAAAGAGGCAGTTATTCTGATTTGAAGAGAGAGGGGATGGACGAGTTTCATTTATTAAAAAATGAATCCATTAGTTTTCTTATTGATAGTGGTTATTATGTAGATTATCAAGTTAATAAAGGAAGGGTTTTTATCTGGTTTGTCATGCTTTTTTAATATTATTTTTTAAAATTAGACTTGACCCATTACAAGCAATTACTTAAAGTACCCATCTTATTTTTACACAAGAAAACGGGTTGTCCCGTTCCAAAAAAATGAGCGCAATCAAACCACCACAAATCACCGTATTCGACAGCAAGCCAACCGATGCTTATTTCTTCGGTACTTGCGTTCTCGACCTTTTCATGCCGGAAGCAGGCATGGATGCCATCACTTTAATCGAACAACAGGGTATCCGTATCCATTATCCGATGGAACAAAGCTGCTGCGGCCAACCGGCCTATTCGTCAGGCCATCCTAAAGAAGCCTTTGATGTTGCCAAAGCGCAACTGGATTTATTCCCTGAAAATTGGCCGATTGTCGTGCCTTCCGGTTCTTGCGGCGGCATGATGAAACACCACTGGCCGACTTTGTTCAAAGGTACCGAGTACGAGCAAAAAGCGATTGATTGCGCCAACCGTATCATTGAATTTACCCACTTCCTGCTGGCGATTGGTTACAAACCTGAAGATAAAGGCGAGCCGGTTAAAGTGGCCGTTCATACTTCCTGCGCGGCACGTCGTGAGATGAATGTCCATTTGTCAGGCTGGCAGTTGATTGACGGCATGGAAAATGTTGAACGTATCGTTCACGACCATGAAAGCGAGTGCTGCGGTTTTGGCGGTACATTCTCTGTGAAACAAGCTGATATTTCCGGCGCGATGGTAACCGACAAAGTTGCAGCCTTAAAAGAAACAGGCGCAACTGAAATCATCAGTGCGGATTGCGGCTGCATGATGAATATCGGCGGCAAAATTGCTAAAGACGAACCCAATATGCCGCGTCCGAAACATATTGCATCTTTCCTGTTGGAACGTACCGGAGGTAAAGCATGAGCGCGCGCGAAAATATTTTAGCGAAACTGAAAAAAGCCGATGCCTTGCCGATGGAAGAACCGCCGGTTTTTGATTATTACCGTGAAATGGGTGTTTCTTGGGCAAACGATGTCGAACGCTTGAAACATTGGGCGGCTGCCATGCGTGCCGTCAAAACTGAAATCTATTGGGTTACCAAATCCAACTGGCCGCAAGTATTCCGTCAAGCAGCCGAAGGCAAAGGCTTGAAAAACATTCTGCTACCATTGGAAACAGAACATGGTCAGCTGGCCCGTGCAGCTTTGGCCGATACCAATATTGAACCTCGTGGTTTTGAGCGAAAAATCGACGACTGGAAAAACGAATTCTTTACCGATATCGAGGCTGGTTTTAGCGGCTCTAAATGCGGTATTGCCCGTACCGGTACTATTATGCTGGAGTCCAGCCCTCTTGAGCCGCGCAGCCTGAGTTTGGTTCCGCCTGTACATTTCTGCTTGTTTGACACCAGCAAAATGTACAACGAATTCCATAATGCTGTTGAAGGTGAAAAACTGGTAGAAAAAGGCATGCCTACCAACGTTATTTTGATTTCCGGTCCGTCTAAGACTGCCGATATTCAATTGACTTTGGCCTATGGTGCACACGGCCCGCGCGATTTGGTGGTTTTGGCCGTTCTGCCTGATCATATTTCCCCTGCTGATTTGGAGGAAAAAGCATGAGTTCTCAAACCATTAAATTCCATATGAAGCCGGAAACGTTCAAGCAAAACGCTGCGATTTCTTTGCAAGACAAGCCTCTGCGTAAAAGCTTGCGCACGGCGATGGATATGCTGATGACCAAGCGCAAAGCCGTTTTGACAGATGAAGAAGAGCTGCAAAGCCTGCGTGACTTGTGTGAACATGTCCGTCAGCGTTCGTTGTCCAAATTGCCTGCATTGCTGGAACAGCTGGAAGAAAACCTGACCAAGCTGGGCGTTAAAGTCCACTGGGCGGAAACCCCTGTCGAAGCCTGCCAAATCATTCACAACATCATTACCGATAAAAACGGCAAGCTGATGGTGAAAGGCAAATCTATGGTCAGCGAAGAGATTGAGCTGAACCATTATCTGCAAGACCAAGGCATTAAAGCGGTTGAGAGCGATTTGGGCGAGTTTATCGTTCAAATGGCCGGTGAGAAACCAACCCATATCGTGATGCCTGCCATTCATAAGACCAAAGAGCAGGTGAGCGAGCTTTTCCATCAAAACCTCGGTACGCCATTAACAGATGATGTAGACCAACTGACCGGATTTGCGCGTAAAGCCTTGCGCGATATTTACAGTACTGCCGATGTCGGTTTGAGCGGTGTGAACTTTGCCGTTGCTGAAACAGGCACTTTGTGTTTAGTTGAAAATGAAGGTAACGGCCGTTTGAGTACCACTGTACCGCCTGTGCACATTGCTATTACCGGCATTGAAAAAGTGGTTGCGAAGCTGTCGGATGTTCCGCCTTTGTACAGCCTGTTGCCACGTTCTGCCATCGGTCAGAACATTACCACTTATTTCAATATGATTACCGGCCCTCGCCGTAGCGAAGAGCTGGACGGCCCTCAAGAAATGCACTTGGTACTGCTTGATAACGGCCGTAGCCAAGCGTATGCAGAAGATCAAATGCGCCGTACTTTGCAATGCATCCGTTGCGGTGCGTGTATGAACCACTGTCCGGTTTATACCCGTATCGGTGGCGCGGCTTACGGTACGACTTATCCCGGCCCGATTGGCGAGATTATCTCTCCGCATTTGTTGGGCTTGGATGCGACACGCGATCTGCCGACTGCATGTACCATGTGTGGCGCCTGTGTTGAAGTTTGTCCGGTACGCATTCCGATTACCGAACAAATGCAACGTCTGCGTGTTGAAGCGCAACGTTCGCCAACCGAAATCGTTCCACATCCTATCCGTGGTCAAGGTGCATCGCATACTTTCGGCGAACAAATGGCATGGCGTACGTTTGACGGTATTTTCAGCGGCAGTAAAGCTTACCGTGCATTCGGTTGGACAGCCACTAAATTCCGCGCATTGACACCTAGCAAGCAGCTGGGTTGGACGGATAACCGTGTTCCGATGAAACCGGCTAAGAAAACGCTGCATCAACTGATGGCAGAAAAACTCCAGAAAGAAAAAGCATAAGGCTTGATAAATAAAACCTGAGGAATAAAAGGCCTCAGGTTTTATTTTTTATTGAATACTACTGGTATGGCATTGTTATTTGCAAAGGCGTCTGATTTGATTATTTTATCTTGATTCTTTTGAATAAAAAGGCCGTCTGAAAGATTTTCAGACGGCCTTTATTACAGCCAAAAGTTTTGCCTAAGTCCTTAGAGCAATACTTTTTCTACACCGCCGTTATTGGCTTTTTTCACAAACTCATCCAGCCAGTTTTCGCCGAGGATGTGTTTTGCCATTTCAATGACGATGTAGTCTGCAGGTATATTGTTGTCGTCGGCGTAGCGGCTCAGACCTTGCAGGCAGGCTGGGCAGGAGGTAAGCATTTTGACGGGTTCACCCTGCGGCAGCTCTTTGAGGTTTTTCTCAATTTCCTCTTGTTTGCGGAACTTGACCTGAGTGGCAATGTCGGGTCGTTTGACGGCAAACATACCGGATTCGCCGCAGCAACGGTCGCTTAAGACGACTTTTTGCCCCATGAGGCTGCTTGCCATTTGGGTGGCATTCATTGTTTTGATCGGGGTATGGCAAGGATCGTGGTAGAGGTATTGCTGACCTTGTACTCCGTTTAGCTGCACACCTTTTTCAAGCAGATATTCGTGGATGTCGATGATGCGGCAGCCAGGGAAGATTTCCTCAAAACGGTATTTTTCCAGTTGGTCGTAGCAGGTACCGCAACTGACGACGACGGTTTTAATGTCGAGGTAGTTGAGGGTGTTTGCCATACGGTGGAAAGCCACGCGGTTGTTGGTGCTCATTTCTTCGGCTTTAGCCTTATTACCGCCTGCGTCTTGCGGATAGCCGCAACACATATAGCCGGGTGGCAGGACAGTTTGGACACCAACATGCCAAAGCATGGCTTGAACGGCAAGTCCGATTTGGCTGAACAGACGCTCAGAGCCGCAACCTGGGAAGTAGAACACGGCTTCGGCATCTTCCGGAGCAGCCGGATTGCGGATGATAGGAATACTCTTGTCGTCTTCTATACCCAGCATGGAGCGCGGAGTTTTGGCAGGCACGCTTTTCGGCAAAGGACGGTTGATGAAATGGATAACCTGTTCTTTGATTGAGGCAGTACCGACGGTGGCTTTCGGTTCGGCTTTTTGCTTTTTAGTGCCGATCGGAAGAAGCTTGCCGATTTTGTAGGCAAAGTTCTGCGCTGGGAAGCCTGTCTGTATCATGGCGGCGCGAAGGGCTTTGATGGTTTTCGGGCCTGTGGCGTTCAAAAATGCCATGCCCATTGAAGCCGCAGGCGCAAATCGTTTGTGGCCGGAATCGGCAAGGTAGTTGCGGACGGCTACGGTAACGTCGCCGAAGTCGATGTTGACAGGGCAAGGTTTAACGCAGCGGTGGCACACGGTGCAGTGGTCACCGATGTCCATCAGTTCTTCAAAATGTTTAATGGAAACGCCGCGACGGGTTTGTTCTTCGTATAAGAAGGCTTCGGTCAGCAAGCCTACGCCGAGGATTTTGTTGCGTGGGCTGTACAGCAGGTTGGCACGCGGAACATGAGTAGAGCAAACTGGTTTGCATTTGCCGCAGCGCAGACAGTCTTTGATGGAATCGGCGATGGTGCCGAGGTCTGATTTTTCCATAATCAGCGATTCCGCGCCCAAAAGCTCGAAAGACGGCGTGTAGGCGTTGCGCAGGTCCGAGCCTTTCATGAGTTTGTGACGGTTGAAGGTGTGTTTCGGATCGACTTGGTTTTTATAGTCCCAAAACGGCTGCAAATCTTCATCGGTCAAAAATTCGAGCTTGGTGATGCCGATGCCGTGTTCGCCGGAAATTACGCCGCCGAGCGAACGGGCGATTTTCATGATGCGTTCCACAGAACGGTAGGCCGTCTGAAGCATTTCGGCATCGTCTGAGTTAACCGGAATATTGGTATGAACGTTACCGTCGCCGGCGTGCATATGCAGGGCGACGAAGACGCGGCTACGCACGGTTTTGGCGTGGATTTTGCCCAAGCCTTGGATAATTTTGGTATCTGTTTTGCCGCTGAAGATTTCAGAAAGCGGCTTCATTACGTCCGCTTTGACAGACACGCGCAGGCGGAAATCGCGGAAGGCAATAAAGCAGCTTTCATTGTCTTTGGCTTCGGGCGCGGCATGGACGGCTGCGCCATAGCGAGCCTTATAGTCGGCAAGTGGCGCGTCCAAGTTAGCAAGCAGCCATTCCCAACGCGCTTTGACAGCGGAAACGTGGGCTAGGGCGTGCTTTCCGCGTTCGCCCAACAGTTCGGCGGTCGGCAGGTCTGTTCCCATTTTGTCGATGGGGAGTTTGCCGGACAGATATTGCTCTAATGCGGCGCAGAGTTTGAGTTTGTTTTGAATGGAAAGCTCAATATTGATGCGTTCGATGCCGTCTGAATACTCGCCAAGCCTTTCCAAAGGGATGACCACGTCTTCGTTGATTTTAAAGGCGTTGGTGTGTTTAGCGATGGCTGCGGTGCGGCTGCGGTCGAGCCAGAAGGTTTTGCGGGCTTCAGGAGATATGGCAATAAAGCCTTCGCCGTCGCGGGCGCGGGCAAGTTCGCAGATGTGTTCGGCGGCTGCCTGTACGGCGGCTTCGTCGTCGGAAACCACGTCTGCCAGCAAGACCATTTTAGGTCGGCCTTTGCCCGCCGCTTTGGTGGCATAACCGACGGCGCGGACGTAACGCCAGTCTAAATGCTCCAAACCGGCCAATCGTACGCTTTCATGGGTAAGCAGGAAATCGCGGATTTCAACAATGGACGGGGTAGCGGTGGCGACCGTACCGAAAAATTCCATACACACAGTGCGCGTGTATTTCGGCATTTTATGCAATACGAAGGCAACACTGGTGATGATGCCATCCGTGCCTTCTTTTTGCACGCCGGGCAGGCCGCTCAAGAATTTATCGGTAACGTCTTTGCCTAAACCGACTTTGCGGAATTTGTAGCCGGGGATTTCCAAACGTTCGGTTTTAACGATATTGATGCCGTCTGAATCCAGCGTATGAACGTCGAAAACGGCGGTTTCTTCGTCGTGGATTTTGCCGAAATTGTGGCGCACGCGCTCGATGCGCAGCCATTCGCCCTGCGGGTTGACCATCTGCCAGTAGGCGAGGTTGTCCAAGGCAGTACCCCACAGTACGGCTTTTTTACCGCCTGCGTTCATCGCTACATTGCCGCCCACGCAAGACGCATCGGCGGAAGTCGGATCAACGGCGAACACCAAACCTGCGTGATGCGCGGTTTCTTCCACTCGGCGGGTTACTACGCCTGCGCCGCAATGGATAATCGGATGTCTGCCGTCCAAGCCTGCCAGTTCAACGTATTCGACGCCTCGATGTTTGTCGAGTTTTTCGGTATTGATGACTGCGCTGTTTGCGTCCAAAGGTACCGCACCGCCGGTATAACCTGTACCGCCGCCGCGTGGGATAATGACCAAGTCCAATTCGATTAAGGCGCGCACCAAAGGCGCAATTTCTGCCTCGGTATCAGGATTGATGACGACAAACGGATACTCCACGCGCCAGTCGGTTGCATCGGTAACATGCGTTACGCGAGCCAATCCGTCAAACATGATGTTGTGTGGTTTGGTGATTTTGCTTAAGCGTTCCAAAATCTGATGGCGTTTTTGGATGGTTTCATCAAAACTGCTATCAAAACGCTCGACTGCTTTTTCTGCTGCGGCAACCAAGACATCTACTTGCTGATTGTCGTCGCGGCGTTTGCGGATTTCATTTAAGCGGTGGCGCATTTCGCGTACCAGCGCGGCGCGGCGTTTTGGGTGCTCCAGCAAGTCATCGACCAGATACGGATTGCGCACGACCACCCAAATATCGCCCAATACTTCAAACAGCATTCGTGCCGAACGTCCCGTCCTGCGCTGTCCGCGCAAGTCTTGTAGAATCTGCCACGCCTCGTCGCCCAACAGTCGGATGACGATTTCACGGTCGGTATAAGAAGTATAGTTATAGGGAATTTCTCGAATACGCTGAGGGGCAGTAGTCGTGGTCATGGTCGTGTTCCGTTGATGGATGTAATGTTTTTATATTAAAGGCCGTCTGAAAAATGCAATTTCTTCTTGATGGCGTAAAGTGTTAATGTAGTGTAATTTTCGATATTTTTCAACGGAAAAGACAATAAACATTTCAATGGGAATGATTTGTAACTAGGTAATATTGTTTACAATCTTGTCGTGTAAATGGTTTTCAGACGGCCTGACAGATTTTATCGCTTGAGTTTTTCTGTAAAACCGCTATAATGCGTTTCTTCTATGGCGGGTCTCCCCGCATGGTAATTTGGAACACCGGGTCAGGGGCGGAAGCCAGCAGCCCACTCTGATGAGCCAGTGCCGGGGGTTCGGCTCGCCACCTTATTTAAAAATGCCGGAGATGGTTAAGCCTCCGGCATTTTTTATTGTATAAAGCATAATAAAAAGGCCGTCTGAAATCTCATTTTCAGACGGCCTTTGAGTTTATGAGCCAGCTATTTATGCTTCTTCTGATTTTGTATTGGGCAAAACGCAGTTCAGGATAATGGCCAATACGGCGCACAAACCTACACCGGCGAAGCTCAAAGTACCTACTTTGATAATCATGCCGCCGATACCGGTCGTCAATACGGAGCTGACGATAACCAGATTTTTCGGCTGCATCAAATCGACTTTCGCATCAATCAATGTTTTGATGCCCAAAGAGGCGATTGTACCGAACAGCAGCAACATAATACCGCCCATAACCGGCATAGGAATCGAAGCCAAAAACGCGTTGAACTTACCGAAAAACGCCATAAAAATTGCAAAAATTGCCGCCCAAGTCATGATGACGGGGTTGCTGTTTTTGGTAATCATCACCGCACCGGTTACTTCGCCGTAAGTGGTTACAGGAGGGCCGCCGATCAAACCGGCCACGCACACGCCCAAGCCGTCACCGGCGAGGGTTTTGTCCAAGCCCGGGTCTTTAGTGTAGTTTTTGCCGGTTACATTACCGATGGCCATAATGCCGCCGATGTGTTCGATGGCCGGGGCGATGGCAACGGGCAACATAAACAAAGCAGCCTGCCAGTTGACTTGAGGCGTTTCAAAATGAGGGACGGCAAACCAAGGAGCGTTGATGATGGCGCTTGTATCGACCAAGCCCATGATTAAAGCCAACACATAGCCGGAAGCCACGCCGATTAGAATCGGAATCAGCTTCATCATTTTGCTGCCGAAGACAGAAACAATGACGGTTACCGCAAAGGTAAAGCCGGACAGAATCAGCGAGTCGATATAGTCGATGACCTGTTTTCCATCTGCCTGACCCATGGCCATGCTGCTGGCTGCTGCTGCCACGGACAAGCCGATTACCATAATCACCGGGCCGATAACCACGGGCGGTAACAGTTTGTGTACCGCATCCAGACCGCGCCATCTGATCAGCGCGGCAAAGACAAAGTACATGAAGCCGGCCGCAAACAGGCCGAACATGGTAGAAGGCAGGCCCCATTCGCCGATGGAGTAGATAATCGGTGCGATAAAGGCAAAAGAAGAGCCGAGGAAAATCGGCACTTTACGTTTCGTAACCAATTGGAACAACAAAGTGCCCAAGCCTGCGCCCAATAATGCCAAAGCCGGATTTAATCCCGTCAGAAGCGGCACAAGTACCATGGCACCGAATGCGACAAACAAAATCTGCGCACCGGCTACCGCTGTTTTAAGCTGGTTCATAAAAGCTCCGAAGAAAATTTAAACGGCGCAGATTATACTGATTTATCCTAGTCATGAACATTTATTTACAAAAGGCCGTCTGAACAAATGTAATGAATACACCTGTTCAGACGGCCTGGTTCGATAGCGAATGGTTAATAACTTATCAAAATCGATTAGGAAGATTTTCAGCCGCGCGTTTCGCGCCAAACCAAATAATCGCGCAGGGGCGGCATGGGCGGGTTGATGCAGTGCGGACAGATGCCGGTTGTGTCTTCATCGTCGCTGTCGATATGGTAGTCGTTTGGATCGAAGCGCACCTGCTGCATGACGGCTTGCGCCAAAGCTTGCGCCTGTACGACATCAAAGCGGAATTTTTCAAGGATTTCGTTTAATAGACGGATTTCGCCGTCGCTGAAAGATTCGCTGTGTTTGACAATGAGGCGTTGATAATCTTCATTGCTGATTTTTTCGTGAAGTAAATCGGTCTGGATAGTCATGATTTTTATTGTTGAAATAAGATGGTCAAGGTGCAGATTATAGCGGATATCGTGGCGGCTGTTTCAAAGTCCGTGTTCTGGTTCGGCAAGTGTCCCTGTTTTGGCTTTTTTCGGTATTAGGTTGTTTAATTTAGAGTTAATTGCTTGGTAATCGTCGCTATAAAAAAATTCTCCAATGTATATGGTTTTCCCATGATAAACAAATGACCATGCACCTTGTTTACTATTTGGTTGTCGTAAGGGGCTGGAGATGGTGGATGTATTCCTTCTCTGACTCAAATAGTTACGCAGTGTGATTTTAGTGTTTTTAGTATTTGCATAGTTCTCATGTGGCTGCCATTGTGATATTTCTACGAGTGAAAATTTTTTACCTTTTCCCAATCCAAACAGCGCGAATTGGTGTGAAAGTATTCCATTTTGAACATGGATATATTCTTGTCCAAAAAGTTGCCACAGTAAGTCATAAATACATTGGCAAGAAAGCAGGCCTAAAAATATGAGGAGTATGATATTAAATGTTGATTCAAAGTTTAAATTTGAAATGTTTGCCAATATCAATAGTACGATTACAAGATCTCTGCAAGTTAATAGAAGTTTGAGTCTGTTGCGTATAATTTTTGCTGACAAGGTAATTTTGCTAGGTGTTTGTTCAATTTTATAACGCAAAGATGCCATCAATAGCCTCCTATTTTTTCAGCCTGATACGCTTTTTGAATCGGCCTAATTTGTGCTAAGCGGGCATGATCGATTTGTTCGGCAATTAAATGGGCTTTCCCTTGTGTGCGGCACTCGGCGGCAATTTTACCTGCATCTACTTGGTTGGCGGCCTCAAGTAAAGCCAGCCAGTGTTCGCGTTGCGGATAAGGCGTGTTTTCAAGATTCAGACGACCTTGTTTGTCGGCCACGCAGACGTTTAAGGCCGTCTGAAAACGTTCTGGGCGGCGGAATGCGTCGGTTTTTTTCAAAACATTCAAAATGGTTTTGCTTTTGAACTGCCCGACTTGATGGAGCATGATGTGCCAACGGCAGACAAGTTCGGCAAGCTCGGCGCAGTGTTTGGGCGCGCGCAGGCGTTGATTGACTTCGCGGACGGGTTCGACGCCGTTGACGTCGTGTCCGTAGTGTTTCGGCAGGATATCGGCCGGTGTTTTTGCCTTGCCTAAGTCGTGCAATAAGGCGGCATAGCGTTCGGCGAGGGACAGGTTCATCTCGGCAGCTCGTTGTATAACCATTAGCGTATGAATACCGCTGTCGATTTCGGGATGATAGTCGGCGCGTTGCGGTACGCCGAACAGGGCATCAAGCTCGGGCAGTAAAACTTTGAGTGCGCCGCATTCGCGCAAAACTTCAATCATTCGGCGCGGATTTTTCTCCATCAAGCCTTTGGCCAATTCTTGCCAGACGCGTTCGGCAACCAAGGCATCGGCTTCGCCGTTTTCTACCATTTGCCGCATCAGCGACATGGTTTCATCGGCAATTTGAAAACCATAACGCGCGGCAAAACGGGCGATACGCAAAATACGCACGGGGTCTTCGGCAAAGGCAGGCGAAACGTGGCGCAGGATGCCGGCCGCCAAGTCTTGTTGTCCGCCAAAAGGATCGATGATCGTGCCGTCTGAATCTTGAGCCATGGCATTGATGGTCAGGTCGCGGCGCATCAGGTCTTGTTCCAGCGTAACGTCTTTATCGGCATGAAAGCTGAATCCGGCATAGCCTTTTGCGGTTTTGCGCTCGGTACGGGCGAGGGCGTATTCTTCATGGCTGTCCGGATGGAGAAAGACGGGAAAATCCTTGCCGACAGGTTGATAGCCTTGAGCCAACATGGTTTGCGCATCTGCACCGACGACTACCCAGTCGCGATCCTTGACAGGCAGGCCTAACAGATGGTCGCGGACGGCGCCACCGACAAGATAGATTTTGATGGTTTGTGTATTCATATAAAAATCGAACGATATAAAAAGGCCGTCTGAAAAGCCGTATCGGGTTTTCAGACGGCCTGAGTCAGAACGCTATTATGAGGCTTTAGGCTTGTTGCCGTCGATGATTTTCAAACCGGCGAAACCAAGTCTTTGATTTCGTAACGCAAGACTTTCATGCCCCATCTGCCTGCCGCTTCGTCCAAAGCAGCAACAACAGGCTGAAAATTATTTCAGTTATAATAAGTCCATTCAAATATGGAGCGGCAAGCAATGCAGACTTGGCACGAGGCAATTGGTGCGGAAAAAGAAAAGGCGTATTTTCAAACGATTTTGGAGAAGGTGCGCCATGACAGGCAGGCGGGGATAACCGTTTATCCGCCTGAACGCGACGTATTCAATGCCTTTCGGACGACTGAATTCGGAAATGTAAAAGTAGTGATTTTGGGGCAAGATCCGTATCACGGTGCGGGTCAGGCACATGGTTTGGCGTTTTCCGTGCAGCCTGAAATTGCGGTGCCGCCGTCGTTGGTCAATATTTATAAAGAGTTGGCGACGGATATTGAGGACTTTCAGATTCCGCAACACGGCTATTTGCAGCATTGGGCGGAACAGGGTGTATTGCTGTTGAACACAGTATTGACTGTCCGTGCCGGTGCGGCGCATTCTCATGCGACTTTTGGCTGGGAGGCGTTTACCGATGAAGTCATCCGACAATTGGATAAGGAACGCGAGCATTTGGTCTTTATGCTGTGGGGCAGCCATGCGCAGAAGAAAGGCGCGTTTATCGACCGCAGCCATCATTTGGTGCTGACCGCGCCGCATCCTTCTCCCTTGTCGGCGTATCGAGGCTTTTTCGGCTGCAAACATTTTTCGCAGGCAAACGCTTATTTGCAGGCGCATGGTTTAGAGCCGATTGATTGGCAGGTTTAAATAAGATGAAAGGCCGTCTGAAAGCAGATTTTCAGACGGCCTTATGATTTAGTCTCAAATCGAATATTCAATCAGTTCGTTTTGAGAAAAGACATAAACCTGTTTTGGAATCAGCTTCAATTCTTTGCCTTCGGCGATTTGGTAACGCGCTGCATCGCTGCCAGCCAGCGTGATATGCACGTCTTGTTTGTCGTGTTTGACCAAAATATGCGTCAATGCGCCGACGGCGTGGATTTTTTCGATTTTGGCACGGATCATCGGGGTTTCGTGTTCGGCGGCAAGCTGCCATTCGTGTGGTCGGATGTAGCCGGTGGCGGTTTGCTCCTGCCATTTGTAGTGCGCGTCCAATTTCCATGCGAAGCCGTTGTAGTGCCAGATGCCTTTTTCAATGCGTCCTTCAAAAGCGTCGGTTTCGCCTAAGAACTCGGTAACGAAGGCGTTTTCAGGTTTGCGGTAAATGGCTTCGGCGCTGCCGGTTTGTTCGATTTTACCGTGGTTCATGACGACGATTTCGTCGGAAACTTCGAGGGCTTCTTCTTGGTCGTGTGTGACCAAAATGCTGGTTACGCCCAAGTTGTGATGAATATCGCGCAACCAAGTGCGTAATTCTTTGCGCACTTTGGCATCCAGCGCGCCGAAGGGTTCGTCCAAAAGCAGGAGTTTCGGTTCGACCGCAAGCGCACGGGCGAGGGCGATGCGCTGGCGTTGGCCGCCGGAGAGCTGGTGCGGATAGGATTTGGCGAGGTGGGAGAGCTGCACGAGTTTCAGCAATTCTTCGACTTTGGTGCGGATTTGTTCTTTGGACGGGCGTTCGGACTTGGGTAATACGGCCAAACCGAAAGCAACGTTGTCAAACACGTTCATATGGCGGAAAAGGGCGTAGTGTTGGAACACGAAACCGACTTTGCGCTCGCGGACGTGTTTGGTGGTGACGTCTTGGTCGTCAAAGAGAATTTGGCCGCCGTCGGCGTTTTCCAGTCCGGCAATAATGCGCAGGAGAGTGGTTTTGCCGCAGCCGGAAGGGCCGAGCAGGGAAACGAGTTTGCCGGTGGGGACGTTGAGGTTGATGTTTTTCAGCGCGTGGAAACTGCCGAAGTGTTTGTTTAGATTTTGGATGGTGATGCTCATGCTGCGTTCCTTTCAGCGGCGGCGAGTTTTTTATCTTGTAATTTTGTGATGATGTTTTGCACCAGCAAGGTGGCCAAGGCTAAAAGTGCCAATACGCCGGAGAGGGCGAATGCGCCGGTGAAGTTGTATTCGTTGTAGAAGATTTCGACCAAAAGCGGGATGGTGTTGGTTTCGCCGCGTATGTGTCCCGATACTACGCTGACCGCGCCGAATTCTCCCATCGCGCGGGCGTTGGTGAGGATGATGCCGTAGAGCAGCGCCCATTTGATGTTGGGCAGGGTAACGCGCCAAAACATCTGCCAGCCGCTGGCGCCGAGTATCAAGGCGGCCTGTTCTTCGCTGTCGCCCTGCGCCTGCATTAAAGGAATAATTTCGCGTGCAACAAAGGGGAAGGTAACGAACAGCGTCGCCAGAATAATGCCGGGGATGGCGAAGATAATCTGTATGCCTTGCGCTTCCAGCCAGCCGCCCAATGCCGTGTGCGCGCCGAACAATAAGACGAACATCAAACCGGCCACCACGGGCGATACGGAAAACGGCAAATCGAGCAGAGTGGTCAGCAACTGCTTGCCGCGAAAGTCAAAACGGGTCAGCAGCCACGCCATCGCCACGCCCAATACGGCATTGACAGGGACGACAATCAGCGCGGTAATCAGCGTTAATTTGATGGCAGACCATGCCTCGGGATCGGTCAAGGATTGCAGGTATAAATCCCAACCGCCTTTTAAGGCCTCGTAGAATACGGCAACCAATGGCACGACCAGCATCAGCAGCAGAAAGCCCAAGGCGGTAGCGGTCAGCAATACGCGCAGCCAACGCGGTTCGCTCAGGTTTGGATTGGTGGAATGGGTTTTCATGTTAGTGAAGCCTCTATTTATTCTTGTATCCGTTTAGGCCGTCTGAAAAATGTTTGCTTGATGTTTCAGACGGCCTGTTGTTTGTTAAACCTTCGCTCCGGCGCGGCAGCTCAAAGTCCATTGCATAATGTTCAAAATCAACAGGATGACAAACGAAATCATCAGCATAAACAGAGCAACGGCTGATGCGCCCTGAGCATCGTATTGCTCCAGTTTGCCGGTAATAATCAAGGGCAGGATTTCAGATACCATCGGAATATTGCCCGCGATAAAAATGACCGAGCCGTATTCGCCGGTAGAGCGGGCAAACATCATGCCTGCGCCGGTCAATAGGGCCGGTGTGATTTCTGGCAAGAGGACGCGGCGGAACGTAGTCCAACGGCTTGCGCCCAAAGTCGCCGCCGCTTCTTCATATTCGCCCGACAACTCTTCCAATACCGGCTGCACGGCGCGGACGATAAAGGGCATGCTGACGACAATCAGCGCAATCCAAATACCGATGGGCGTAAAGGCGATTTTGATGCCCAAAGGCTCGAAAAAACGGCCTATCCAGCCATTGGGCGCATACAGGGTTGCCAACGCAATGCCTGTTACCGCCGTCGGCAGCGCAAACGGCAAATCGACCAAAGCGTTTACCAATCCTTTGCCCGGAAATTCATAGCGCACCAATACCCAGGCAACCAACGTGCCGAACACGATATTGGTCAACATCGCATAAAACGACATTCGCAAACTCAGCCAGACGGCCGCCAAGACATTGGGTTCGGTAATCGTGTTCCAAAATCCGCTCCAGCCAATTTCCGCCGCTTTGGCCGCCATCATCGCAAACGGCAAAACCACCAAAAGCGACAGGCACAAAACCGTCAAGCCTAGGCTGAGCTTAAAACCCGGCAATACAGAAGGTGTTTTGAGTAACAACATAATGGCAACCGTCAGAATTTAATACACGCTTACTTTAACAAGGCCGTCTGAAAACTGGAAAGAATGCTTTGTTTGGTATAAAGACGATTTTGTTATATTGAAAAGATGAAAAGGCCGTCTGAACATCAAATTTCAGACGGCCTTGCTGGTGTTGGGGAATCAATAAGCAACAGATTCAGGCGATGAGGGCTGGTGTTGCGCCGCGTCATAGTTTTCCTGAGCCGAGCGGACGGCTTTTTCCAAACCATTGATCCGTTCGAGATAGCGGGCATAGTTGCGTTCATTACCATAACGCACTTTTTTGCCTTCTTCCAAATTTTTCTTGGCAGTATCTAAAGCACGCTTGGCCGCGCCGACATCAGCCGGATTGACCGGGGCGACAGCTTCTTCTGCTTGCTCGGTTTTGCTTGGGGAAATCAGCGTTGCCGGTGTTGAAACAGGCGCAGAAGTATATACGGACGGTTTGCCGATATTGCTGGCTTTGCAGTTTTTGCCGCCGGCTTGGGTATAGACTTTGCGGCCTGCGGAATCGGTACATTCAAAAATGGGCGCGGCGGAAACTGCAGTTGTCAAAGCGAGCAGTAATGTGCTGATCCAAATTTTGTTCATTTTTTATTTTTCCTTAAAACCATTTCCACCAAACAAACAAAGCCGCAATCATGATGATGTTGGCGAAGAGGATGGGTTTCCACTGTCTGGGTGCGCGCCGCAATTCGGCGCCCGAGCGCGTGCGGCGGATATAGAAAAACGGGCTGAGCAGCATGGAGGCGGCACATACCAAAATAATTACGGCGTAATAGATTTTGTGCGTTTCCATATCGTTTCTCCGTTTCAGACGGCCTGAAATACTGCCTACAACGCATTTTTGCGTGAAGCGTTGTCTGTTTTTATCTTGCATTGAAATTGGGCGCATTTGCCATGGCCTCAATCCTGAGGTCTTTGCAAAAATATGCTACAATCGCGTCCGATTATAACATTCTATTTATAAAGGTTTTACGAATAATGATTTCTACCAACGGCATCACCATGCAGTTCGGCGCAAAGCCGCTGTTTGAAAACGTATCCGTCAAATTTGGCGAAGGCAACCGTTACGGCTTGATCGGCGCCAACGGCTCAGGCAAATCCACCTTCATGAAAATCCTCGGCGGCGATTTGGAACAGACTGCCGGCGAAGTCGCGATTGAAAACGGCGTGCGTTTGGGTAAATTGCGCCAAGACCAGTTTGCCTACGAAGACATGCGCGTGCTGGACGTGGTGATGATGGGTCACACCGAAATGTGGGCGGCAATGACCGAGCGTGATGCGATTTACGCCAATCCCGAAGCCACCGAAGACGACTACATGAAAGCCGCCGAACTGGAGGCTAAGTTCGCCGAATACGACGGCTACACCGCCGAAGCACGCGCTGCCGAATTGTTGAGCGGCGTGGGCATTTCCGAAGATTTGCACAATGCGACCATGGCAGAAGTTGCCCCGGGCTTCAAACTGCGCGTATTGCTGGCGCAAGCCCTGTTCTCCAAGCCAGACGTATTACTTTTGGACGAACCGACCAATAACTTGGACATTAATACCATCCGTTGGTTGGAAGGTGTGTTGAACCAATACGACTCCACCATGATCATTATCTCGCACGACCGTCACTTTTTGAACGAAGTCTGCACACACATGGCGGATTTGGACTACAACACCATCACCATCTATCCGGGCAATTACGACGACTATATGCTCGCTTCCGCCCAATCGCGTGAGCGCACCCTGAAAGACAACGCCAAAGCCAAAGAGAAACTGCAAGAGCTGCAAGAGTTCGTTGCTCGCTTCTCCGCCAACAAATCCAAAGCCCGTCAGGCAACCAGCCGTCTGAAACAGGCAGACAAAATCAAATCGGAGATGGTCGAAGTCAAACCTTCTACCCGTCAAAACCCATATATCCGTTTTGAAGCCGATGAAAAAGCCAAGTTGCACCGTCAGGCTGTGGAAGTTGAAAAACTGGCCAAACGTTTTGAAACCCAGTTGTTTAAAAACCTGAACTTTATCCTTGAAGCAGGCCAGCGCCTCGCCATCATCGGCCCGAACAGCGCAGGTAAATCTACCTTGCTGAAACTCTTGGCAGGCGCATACAACCCCGAATATTCAGACGGCCTGCTGCCGGACGAAGGCACCATCAAATGGGCGGAAAAAGCCAGTGTTGGCTACTATCCGCAAGACCATGAAAACGACTTCGACGTCGATATGGACCTGAGCGAATGGATGCGCCAATGGGGTCAGGAAGGCGATGACGAACAAGTCATCCGCGGCACTTTGGGCCGCTTGCTCTTCGGCAGCAACGATGTCGTGAAAAAAGTGAAGGTTCTCTCAGGTGGCGAAAAAGGCCGTATGCTTTACGGCAAACTGTTGCTGTTGAAACCCAATGTCTTGGTCATGGACGAACCGACCAACCACATGGACATGGAAAGTATCGAATCTTTGAACATGGCGCTGGAAAAATACAACGGCACGCTGATTTTCGTCTCGCATGACCGTCAGTTTGTATCTTCATTGGCTACCCAAATCATCGAATTGGATGGCAAAGGCGGATATGAACACTACTTGGGCGATTACGAAAGCTATCTGGAGAAAAAAGGCTTAGTTTAAGCTCATGCTGATAAGCTATTAAGATATTGAAATGCCGTCTGAAAACCGTTGTGTTTTCAGACGGCATTTTTTGAAGCGTTTCATATTGGCAATCACTGAAACTGCTAAGATTAAAATGGATAAATTTCTTGTTAGGAATTTTTATTAAAGCCATAAAACAGATATACAAAAGGCCGTTTGAAATATTTCAGACGGCCTTTTGTATGTTTTGATGGAAACTGGATTAACTGAATAAACCTTTAAACCACAACACAATCGCGTCCCACATACGGCGCAACCAGCTGCCTTCTTCCACGCCAGTCAGGGCGACGACGTCTTTTTCGGCAATGATTTTACCGTCTTTCATGACTTTCAGCTTGCCCAATACTTGGCCTTTTTCAATCGGGGCGAGGACGGGCTGAAGCGTTTCTAAAATAGGTTTGACGTTTTTACCGGTATCGTGGGGAATGGTAATGTAAACATCGTCCAAGAAACCGATATCTACGGCTTTGGTGCTGCCTTTGTAAACTTTGACTTGGGAAATCACTTCTCCGCCGTTGTAAAGTTTAGGCGTATCAAATGCCTGCAATGACCAGTTGAGCAGTTTGCTGCTTTCACTGGCGCGCGCTTCGGTGGATTCGGCACCGGCAAGGATGGAAACAATACGGCGGTTGTTGCGTTTGCTGGAAGCGGCGAGATGGTAACCTGCGCCTTCGCTATAGCCGGTTTTTAAACCGTCGATACTGCTGTCGCGATAGAGCAGGAGATTGCGGTTGGGCTGCTCGATATTATTGTATTTGAAAGATTTGTTTGCAAATAATGGATAATATTTCGGATAGTCATTGATGAGTGCGGCGGCCAAGATGGCAAGGTCGCCAACGGTTGAAACATGGCCGTTAGAAGAAATGCCGGTCGGATTGTTGAAGTGGGTGTGCTTCATGCCCAAACGTTTGGCTTCTTCGTTCATTTGTTTGACGAATTCGTCGATAGAGCCGTTGCCAATGGCTTCGGCAAGGGTAATGGCGGCATCGTTGGCCGATTGGATGGTTGTACCCTTAATCAAGGAGCTGACGCTGACAGGAACTTTGGGATCGAGGAACATGCGCGAACCTTCGACTTTCCATGCAGCATTGGAAACCGTCAGCATTTGGCCTGCCTCAAGCGTACCGTTTTCCAGTGCTTTAAAGGCAAGGTAGGCGGTCATCATTTGCGTCAATGCGGCAGGCTCGATAGGCGTGTCGGCATTGTTGGACGCTAAGGTTTGCTTGCTGTGCAGGTCGGTAACGATATAGGCAGTCGCTGCAATTTCCGGCGGCGTTGTCGGGCTGTTGATGCTGTGCAGCAGCGGTTGCGTTTGAGCATTGCTTTGTACAGCAGGTGCGGATGCAACCGGGTCGGCAGCAAGGGCAGGAGTACTAATAAGAGTAGCAAAAATTAAGCTAAGTAGCGTTTTTTTCATCATTATGTGTGGATTTGAATATGAGTGGACACTGTTTCTTTCAAAGTAAACAGTTTGGCATATTAAATAGATATTAAGCGGACATTATACCGTCTCATTTGGGCTTTGCTAAGATTTTTCTTGCCTTCAGACGGCCTCAGGGGTATGGTTTTAACTTTTTCGTCCGGTCGATTTGACCGAATTGCAATTTATTTCCGAACACTAAAATACCATGAACCATTCCCTTCCTCTTTCTGATTATCTAACCCGTATTTTGACCGCTTCCGTTTATGATGTGGCCGTAGAAACGCCTTTGGATTTGGCACGTAGTCTGTCAGACCGTCTGAACAATCAGGTTTTGCTCAAACGTGAAGATTTGCAGCCGGTGTTTTCGTTCAAAATCCGCGGCGCGTACAACAAAATGGCGAAGCTGCCGAAAGAAGCCTTGGATTGCGGTGTGATCGCTGCCAGCGCGGGCAACCATGCGCAGGGCGTGGCTTTATCGGCGCAGTATTTGGGTTGCCGCGCCGTCATCGTGATGCCGGAAACAACGCCCAAAATCAAAATTGACGCGGTCAAGAGCCGAGGCGGCGAAGTGGTGTTGAAAGGTGTGTCTTACAACGATGCCTATGATTATGCGATGGAGTTGGCAGAAAAGGAAAAACTGACTTATATTGCGCCGTTTGATGATCCTGATGTGATTGCCGGTCAGGGAACCATCGGTATGGAAATCCTCCGTCAACACCGCAATATCAATGCGATTTTTGTGCCGATTGGCGGAGGCGGTTTGGCAGCAGGCGTAGCGGCATTTATCAAACAGGTTTGCCCTGAAATTAAAGTCATTGGCGTGCAAACCGATGATTCTTGCTGTATGAAGCAATCGGTAGAGGCTGGGGAAATCGTACATTTGAAAGATGTCGGCCTGTTTTCAGACGGCACGGCGGTTAAAGTGGTGGGCGAGGAAACTTTCCGTCTGTGTAAAGAGCTGTTGGATGAAATTATTACGGTCAATACGGATATGTTGTGCGGCGCGATTAAAGATATTTTTGACGATACGCGCAGCATTACCGAGCCTGCGGGCGCATTGGCCCTTGCCGGTCTGAAGGCTTACGTTGTGAAAAACAATATCCAAGGTCAAAACTTAGTTGCCGTCACCAGTGGCGCCAACATGAACTTCCACCGCCTGCGCCATGTTTCAGAACGCAGTGAGCTGGGCGAGGGCAACGAAGGTATTTTTGCCGTCACCATTCCTGAAGAAAAAGGCAGCTTCCTCAAGTTTATCAATGTCTTGGGTAGTCGGAATATTACTGAGTTCAACTACCGCTACGGCAACGACAAAAATGCTCATATTTTTGTCGGTTTGCAAACTGCCGGTGCGCAAGACTTGGCCGTCATCAGCAAACAACTGGCTGACGCTGGTTTGCCGAATGTTGACCTGACCAATGATGAAATCGCCAAAATCCATATCCGTTACATGGTCGGCGGACGTACGGAAAAAGTATCCAGCGAACGCTTGGTTAGCTTTGAATTTCCGGAACGTCCCGGCGCATTGTCCCGCTTCTTGAATCATATGCGCGCCGAATGGAATATTACTTTGTTCCATTATCGCAATCATGGTGCGGACTACGGCCGTATTTTGGTCGGTATCGATGTACCTGAAAGCGACAATGAAACATTTACCGACTTCTTGGAGAGCTTGGGTTATGTGTATAAAGAAGAAACCGATAATCTGGCTTATAAACTTTTCTTGGCTTAATCAGTAAGATAAAAGGCCGTCTGAAATTTTTCAGACGGCCTTGTGTTTTATGTTCGGCTTTATTTCTTACGGAACACCAAGTCCCAAACGCCATGCCCCAATCGTTTGCCTCGGGCTTCAAATTTGGTTTCAGGACGATAATCAGGCGTAGGGGCGTAATCGGCAGCCGTGTTTTGCAAAGCGTCGAAACTGCTCAAAACTTCCAGCATTTGCACGGCGTATTCTTCCCAGTCGGTCGCCATATGGACATAGCCGCCGCTTTTGAGTTTGGGCAGCAGCTTTTCAACAAACGGCACTTGTACCAAGCGGCGTTTGTTATGGCGTTTTTTGTGCCAAGGGTCAGGGAAGAAAATATGAATGCCGTCTAAAGAACCGTCTTCCAGCATCTTTTCCACTACTTCCACTGCATCATGACGCATCACGCGGATATTGGAAATGTGTTCTTCCTCAATCAGCTTCAAGATATTGCCGACGCCCGGGCCGTGAACATCAATCGCTAAAAAGTCGGTATCGGGCAGACGTTTGGCGATTTCCACTGTCGCAACGCCCATACCGAAACCGATTTCCAAAACTTTAGGATTATCCCGTCCAAAAGTGCGGTTCAAATCCAAAGGAGCTTCTTGGAAGTCCACACCAAATTGCGGCCACATCGTATCGATCGCGCGCTGTTGGGCTGCGGTCATATGGCCTTGACGCAAGACGAAACTGCGGATGCTGCGTTTGTGTTCTTCAGGAACGGTATTTTCGGGTGTATTTTCTGGAATGTTTTCGGACATGTTGTTTAAAATCAGTGAGAAATCAAATAAAAAGGCCGTCTGAAAGAATCAGACAACCCTGCATATAAATCGGCGTGATTATAGCGAATAAACGCTTTTCCTGAAACCTTTTAAAAAGAAGGTTTCAGACGGCCTGATTAAGACAATACCGGTTGCGGTACTTTGTGTTGCACTGCATAAACCGCAGCTTGGACGCGGCTGCTTAGGTTTAACTTACGCAACAGGTTTTGCACATGCACTTTGACGGTTGACTCTGCCAGATTCAAATGACGGGCAATGATTTTATTGCTGTGTCCGGCGGCAAGATAGCCCAAGATTTCCATCTCGCGCGGGGTCAGTTGCTCCAGCAGATGGTCGGAGCGGGAAGGAGATGGAGAAATCAGCGATTGCACCAAGCGGCTGGTCATTTCTGGAGAAAAGACATTGTCGCCATCGACAGCTTTGCGGATGCTTTCCAATAGAAAGTCGGCGTTGATGTTTTTCAGCAAAAAGCCTTTTGCACCCATACGCATACATTCGGTCAAATCATCGCTGTCTTCGGAAACAGTCAACATGATGACGGTCAGCTGCGGATTGCTACTTAAAATTTGAGCCAATGCTTCGCGGCCGTTCATGACCGGCATATCCAAGTCCAGCAAGACCACATCAGGCTTGAGCTGCTCAACCATTTTTACGCCGGCCAGGCCGTCTGAAGCTTCTCCGACGACTTCAAAATCAGGCTGGCGCGAAAGCAAGGCCTTGATACCGCTGCGAAATAGGGTGTGGTCGTCAATAAGGGTAATTTTAATCGTCATGATGCTGTTCTCATTTGTTTTGGCAAAGTCAGCATAACCGCCGTACCTTGCCCAATCTGCGATGTAATGGCCAATTCTGCGTTAATCCGTTGGGCCCGTTCCTGCATAATGCCCAAGCCGACATGTTCGCCTGAAGGCCGGTTTGATAGGTGTTCTTTATTAAAGCCTGCGCCGTCGTCCCGAATCGTCATGACAAAATCGCCGTGGTTGGCAATTTCGACGCTGACATGTTGCGCACGCGCGTGCTTCCGGATATTGGACAGGCTTTCCTGCAAGATGAAGATGATCTGCAAATGCTCATCATAATTCAAAGCCTGCCCGTCGTCCTGCCATTTTAAATCAACTGGAATACCTGTTTGTCGTTCAAAACGCGCCAGCAGCGATTCTACCGCTTCAGGAAAATCTTTATTACTGATTTTGGTGCGGAAATTCATCAAAAGTTCGCGTACGTCCTCGTAGCATTCCTGTACGCCGTCTTTGATGAAGCCGATATTTTCTTCGGCCTGCTCGCGTTGGTCTGAGGCAAACGCGCTTTCCAGCATTTGTACCTGCAAATTCAAAAAGGTCAAAGCTTGCGCGATGCTGTCATGCAAGCCTTGTGCAATCAAGTTACGCTCCTGCAAGACCGCAAGCAGGCGGCGTTCTTGTTCCATGCGGTTGTTGGCGATGGAAATGCCCAGCTGTCCGCTTAAAGTATGCAGCAGTTTTTCGTCTTGCTCATCAGGCATATGGCCGTCTGAAAAATATAGGGTCAGTACGCCGAGTTGTTCGTCTTGATAAACGATTGGAAATTCTACACGATTTCCTTCTTCGGTTTCACCGACGCTTGCCGCCAAATCAGAACGTTTCCGCTCCTCATCGGAAAGATATACCGTACCGCCTAAGGCGGAAAACGCAGGCAGAATCTGAGTTAAAAATTCTTCTGCCGCCTGTTGCGGCGTAAAGGTTTGGTGCAGATTACGCGTGGTTTGGTAGAGCAGGGTCAAATCACGGTTTTGCCGCGCCAAGTCTTGGGTTTGTTTGGCAACTTGTCCTTCCAAGTCTGTATAAAGCGTATGCAGACGGCGGCTCATTTGGTTGAAGCCCTTGCTTACTTGGGCAAACTCACGGATCTGGTCTGTCTCGATTTGAACGCCGAAATGTCCTTTGCTGATGGTTTCTACGCCATCACGCAATTTTTCCAAGGGCCGGATAATCCATGAATAATGCCAAACAATCATCAAGCCTGCAGCCACAACAATCATCAGCATCATTACCATTTGAAAGCGGCGCAGCCACAAGGTATTTTGCTCGTTGGCATTTTCCATCGCCTGTAAAAATAGCTCGATGTTACCGGCAAAACGATACAGGCCGATTTGGGTCGGACGCTCGTAATGTTGCAAAGACGGCTTGATATTGGATTCCCAATCAATCAACAGCATCGATTGAATCAAGTCGTAAGCTAACGGCATTTGAGACGGAATCAGCGGATGAATGGCATCGCTTTGCGTCACATTGGCCAGCGTACGCTCAAATTCTTTGATTTGGTTGTCAATTTGCGCATTGGGTGTACGGACGCTTGCCATATAAGCCAAACGGTACACCTGCATTTTCAAGCTGCCCGCATCTTCAATCGTTTTGGCCGCGCTTTCCAAACGCCAAGAAAGCAGCAGGGTAAAGGCAATCGATAAAAACGCCAAACTGACCCATAAAAAAGTCAGCAGTTTTAAACGCGAAGACAGGCTCAGGCCGTCTGAAGATCCGGAGAATAAACGCATAAAGCACGCAGGGAACTAATCCGATAATCTTATAAAAATATCATTCTTTCGGCCTATAAACAACCTGTCTAAAATAATTGTATGGTTATGATAAGAAAAAACAGGGGTTTAATGTAAAATCATGTTATGATAAAATTCATCTCAAGTGAATTAAATCATAAGAATAAGGTTTCAGACGGCCTGAAACCTTGAAACTTATCCAATAAACACAACATCTTGAACCATACTCCATACTCTGCTTCGCAAAGGACTACCAAAATGAAAATTTTCGCACTGATATTGGCCGGCGGGCAGGGAAGCCGGATGGGAGGTGTCGATAAGGGGTTGGTGCAATGGCACAACAAAGCCTTGATAGATCATGTTATCGAAAAAATCCGCCCCCAAGTCAGCCATATCGCCATCAGTGCCAACCGTAATCTCGAATCTTACGCGCAACGCAGCGCGCACGTTTTCTCGGATGCGCGCCAATGGCAACATTACGGCCCTCTAGCCGCCTTATGTACTGCCGCCAACGATTTACAAATTGCCACTGCCGATTGGCTGCTTATCGTATCCTGCGATATGCCGCGTTTGCCGGAAAACTTGGTTTTCCAGTTTGAAACCATTGCGCGGCGCACGCCATTGTGCAATGCGTTTTATGTGGAGACTCCTGCCAGACCGCATTACAGCGTGATGTTTATCCGTCCGCAAATCCTGCAAAGCACCGTGCCATACCTTTATTCAGGAATGCGCAGCATCCGCGGCTGGCTGCAGCAACAGCGCGCAAGAGTTGTCCATTTCCCTCATGAGCAGGATTTTATCAGCTACAACACGGAAAACGATTTGGCCCAGCCTTTGTAGTTGGGTAGGTAGAAGCAATAAGCCGATAAAAAACTGAATAGTTTTGCAATAAAGTATTTTATAAAAGCTTTAGGCCGTCTGAAAAATAGACGGCCTTTGTTTTGTCATTTTAAAGATAAATGAATTATAGGCAACCGGCAAAGTTTTCTGCTGCCAATGGTTCCCTGCCTAGTAAAGCTGCAAAATTAGAATAGTCGGCGCATGAGCCTTGCTGGAGCAGGGCAAAGCTGTCGCGGCTGATAATGCCGTTGCTGAGGATGTTTACCAATGGTAGCGCAGGGTTAATCAGACGCAGGGGAACGGGTAGGATACGTTGCGGCGGTTTATGGTGCAGGGTTTGGCGGATGGTGGTCAGGTATTCCGCCAAAGTCAGCGTTTGGCTGCCGGTCATATTGATGATGCTATGGTCGGTGTCGGTTTGGACGGCAAGTTTTGCCAAGCCTTCGGCAACATCGGCAAGGTGTACTGGCTGTAAATGAAAGCATCCGCCTTCCGGCAGGGGAAGCAAAGAGAGGCGGGCTAGTTTGATGAACAGTTCGCAGCTGGTTCCTCCTCGACCGTAAACAACGGATGGTCTGGCTATGGCAATCGGTATGCCGCTTTGAGCAATGGCATCATCGCCACGTCCTTTGCTGCCGACAAAGTTGATGGACTGAGATGGATTGGCACCCAGTGCGGATAGTTGCACCCAGCGTTTAATGCCTGCTGCTTTTGCCCATGCGGCGAGCTGTTTAGGCGTGTGGTGGTGCACGGTTTCGAGTATTTCAGCATGACAGCTCATAATTCCAATGCAGTTGATGAGAACGTCTTGCCCTTCCAATAAACGGCGTGCGGCTGTTTCATTTGGATGAAGAAAGTCGAAGGCGCGGCGGTCGGGCGTGCAAACTTGGTAACCTTGTTCTTTGAGGATTTGAACGGTACGGCTGCCGATGAAGCCGCTGCCTCCGAAAATGATGATGTTCATATGTTTTTCTTTATATTGTTGCTGAGGTCGTCTGAAAATCTTTAAATCGGTTTCATTACCATTAGGAAGTAAATCACGATAGTGGCGCAAAAGGCTGGATAGCCGAGCAATTCCCAGCGTCTGGCGTAACGCCAGTAGGGCTCCGGAATGGTGTCTGCGTTTTCTTTATGTGCTTTTTCGGCAATCTTGGCCATGCGGATTTGCAGCCAGACAACGGGCAGCCAGCAAATGCCTGAAAAGATGTATAAGGCAAGCGTCATCCATACCCAATTTTGTTCCAGCATGGTGGAAACAGTGTAGCCGCGCTCATACAGCATCCATAAACCGGACAAGGGTTGGAAAATAACGGCAGGGGTTGTAAACCACCAATCTGCTTTGATGACCCAATGCGAGACGACCGACTGCGCGGCAACCGAACCGCTGCGGTTTGCCCAAAAGAGGTAAAACGCTGTACCAAAGCCGGTGCCGACCATTAAGGTAGCCGAGATGATATGCAGGGTTTTAACAATTAAATAGGTGTTCATTTTTTATCTCCTACGGATTGATACAGGAAAAACAAAGTAGCCATAATCGGCAGGTTTTTTACCAAAGGCGCAAATGGATGCGCCCACATTTCGGGCAGTCTGAAGGCAATGATCAGGCTGTATGCCGCGACGGTTATCAATTGCAGCAGCCATATTGCAGAGCGGGAGCGAAGGCGGCTGAAGCATAAAAAGGCAAAACCGATATCCAATAGTGAAGCGGTAATTAATGTTGGCCATTGCAACGGATTGGGAATGCCGACCGAATGCAGTAAATCCAATGACATTTCAGGCATGAAAAACAGAGGCTGGGTACCGCTCCAGAGCCATAGCAGCCCCATCGAGTAAGACAGGTAGGCGGGGAGGGTGTGCGTAGTGTGGTCGGACATATTGGTTTCCTAATTTCATTTCAGTTTAAAATATAATCAATCTGAAATTTCTATAATTTCTGTCAAAATAGAAATTATAGAATAAAAAAAATTTTAGATACTCTTCTGGATTGTTTCTTTAGGAGGGAAATCCATATCCATTGATTCAAAATCTACCAAGGAACATTAAACTTCAGATAAACATGCCCATACAAGGTCGCCATGAGCATGTTTCCATATCCTAAAATAATATTGCCTGTGCTTATTGCTCACAAGTCCATTACCATCATCGGAAAAATTTCTGTATCCCCGCGCCTATTTTCAGAATTTTCACCATGGTTGAAGTAGAAAGCTTCAACATTTCATTTGCCCACATGGTCAGCGTACTGATGAAATCATGGGTTTGTTGGATTCGCTGCTTGGCAGTTTCATTTTCCTGACTAAATTCAGGGCTGTCGATCAGACTTTGCAAAAATTGCCGTGTCGGTTCGATTTCACGCTGCATACGCACTTCTGCAATGGTGCGGAACAAAGTCCAGACATCATCCGAAGTTTCAAAATGATCGCGCCTGTCGCCCAAGATATGCACGGTATGAACCAGTCTCAAGTTTTGCAGCTCTTTGATGCTGTTGCTGACATTGGAGCGCGCTACGCCGAGCGTTTCGGTAATTTCTTCGGCGTTCATCGGTCTGCCTAAGATGTAGAGCAGGGCATGGATTTGCGCAACGGTACGGTTTACGCCCCATTTGGTACCCATTTCGCCCCAGTGGAGGATAAATTTTTCAGTGGTCGGATTCAGTTTCATAGTGATGATATTCTATTTTTATCTTTTATTTCTGTCAATACAGAAATAAAGAAATTTTTTCCTGTCTGAAATAAAATGTTCAGACGGCCTTTTATATAAATCCTTATCCTACATATTCTCTCAGAAACTCAAGCCCCTATCAGTCATGATTTCTTATGAGGAAAAGATGTTATTCATAAACCGGTATTTTTTGAATAAAAATTTGTCCGTACAATCCGCTGTATCAAATAACGAGGAGTAAACCATGAAAAAAATGCCTGTATTGTTTGTCGGGCATGGCAGCCCGATGAATGCCTTAGATAAAGAAAACCCGTTCAATCAGAATTTCAGCCTAATTACGCAAAAGTTTACCAAACCAAAAGCCATTTTGATGATTTCAGCGCATTGGTACAGCAGTCGTTTGCAGGTTACGTCTGGTGAACATCCTGAAATGATTTACGATTTCTACGGCTTCCCTGAAGAGCTCAGCCAAGTGCAATATCCTGCGCCCGGTTCGCCTGAGTTGGCGGCGCAAGTGAAGTCATTATTACAGCCGGAAAATGTCGAGTTGAACCCAACACGAGGCTTTGATCATGGCGCTTGGGCAGTGTTGAAATTTCTTTATCCCAATGCCGATATTCCTGTGGTGCAACTTAGCCTTCACCGTTTGCAATCGGCAGAATGGCATTTCAATTTGGCGAAAAAATTATCTGCCTTGCGCGAACAAGGTGTGCTGATTATCGGCAGTGGCAATATTGTGCATAATCTAAGGGCGATAAGCTGGGAACATATCGATCAAATCGGTGCAGGGTATGACTGGGCGTTTGCATTCCAAGAAACAGTCAATCAAGCGATTGCGACACAAGATGATGAAACCTTGGTGCATTATCAGCAACTAGGCGAAAAAGCCGAGCTTTCCGTGCCAACACCGGATCATTACTTGCCCTTGCTGTTCATCATGGCATTGCGCGAACCGCAAGATCAGGTTACGTTTTTCAATGATAAGCTGCTTGCAGGCTCGCTCAGTATGACGTCGGTTTTGGTAGGGTAAAAAGGGAAAATCAGAATAAAGCATTCTTTATTTGTTCGAGCCACTTTACAGATGGTGCCAAGTTGTTTCAGACGGCATTTTATATCTACATAAAAGCCTTGATATCGACAAAGATCAGATTAAGCCTGTAAGTTTTGAATGTAAATAATTGAGCAAAATAGGGAGTAGGTTTGAAGGTAACTTACAAAATCTCTTTGTAAGAGAAAAGGCCGTCTGAATAATAGACGGCCCTTAAAATATAAAGTAATTAGCGTACCAATGTATTAATCATTTTGGAAACATCTTGATTATTGGAAACCGGACATTTTTTGAGGAAGTTGCGACGGGCGGTCAAAGTATCATGCCCGTGTTTAAACTTGATCGAATAGTATTTGCGGAGAGAAGGTTCGCATTGGCTGGGAGAGCTATTTGGCGAAGATAAGCACATAATAGCTTCGCAGGCCAAGCGTTCTTCATCGCTGTTGATTTTTACGGGGTTAAAAGAATCGGCAGAGAATTCCGCAAAGGCAAAGGAAGGTACCAATGCCACTGCAAGCAATAAGGAGAATGGGGTTTTCATAATATTTTTCTTTAAGTGGAAATGGGTAAGATTCAATATTCTAATATGAGCCGTCCGGAATTTCAGACGGCCCTTGAGGCCTTAGATATTAAGGAAGAGAGCAACCTTCAGGTAAATAAACTTGACAATCTCTCACTTTGGGATCAGCTTTACATTTGGCCAATGCAGCAGCTTCTGCCAATCCCTTGTCTTTTCCTGCAAAAAAAGACGTCCATTGAGTTGGGTTATTAATTATCTGGCCTCTCGCAGCAGCAATACAACCGTTTCTAACCCAAGAAGCTACTCTGCAAGAAGCCTTTGGGTTTCCTTGTCTACATTGAGTCAAAGCTGCTTTCTTTGCTTTAGACAAAGAGTCCTGATTTAATACACCGCTTGCATAGCCAGTATCCATATTCATTGCCACGGCACCATATTTAGAAGGGATATGAACAATAACCGGAGTTTGTTGTTGATTCATGGAACCGTTGTAGTATGGGTCATTTGCCAAAATGGGAGCCATACAGTGGGGATCTCCAGAGGGGCCACCGCCTACACCTGGAGAACAGGCAAAAGAAAACATGGGAAACAAGCCCATACAAAGAATAAAAATTGCTTTCTTCATGATATATTTGTTCCTCAATTTATTGGATTCTTCGGATCTTTGCCACCAGTGGCTATTCCTAATGTAGATTGTCCTTGTGTCTTAACTACATTTGTATTTGAGACTGTGTTACCAGATTGCCAGTTACCCTGAGGTATACTAGTATTTAAGTCAGTATTATTTCCTATTTGCTGCTGAGTAGAATTAATCTGAGGAGGAGCATTATGCCCTGGCATCGTACTCGGTTGTCCATTACTTGGGTTATTCCAACGTTCTGCAGGGTTATAACCACTGAAGCTGCCCATCACGCCATTAAACCACATTCCCGCCATAGGCGGCACCACAATCAACAAAGTCGAAAGGATCAGGCCCAAACCCAATTGCTGGGTCGCTGTATCGGCAAGGCCCACAAGGGTTTCTTTAGTAGTCACAAACTGCATAGCCTCTTTTGAGAGAAAAAGACTGGTACCGACATTGGAAACTAAGTCCATGGCAATATCTGACATTACACCGAGCATAACCCCTGAAAAGATGGTTGCCAGCCCATAGTATAGCCATTTTTGAAACAGGGGTGCTGTTTTTTTGAACAGAAGGCATAAAATAAAGATAGGCGCAAAGCCGATAAAGAGAGCCATGGCGATGCGGAATACGATCAGCATGGTTCCTGCTACTACGCCCGGTCCGGCAGTACCGACACCGGCAAACCATTTTGCCTGATTGAGTTGGGTGAAAATGTTTGGATCACCTGCGGTATCGATTCTGCTCAACATACCCATAATGGATTGGGCAACAGTAAGGTTTTGGTCGATTTTACAGCCAACAAAGCTGTCGGTTGATTGGGTCAGACAGGCTGCCCCAATTTTATTGTCGCCACGCATAATTTCAGATAGGGTATCTGCTGTCGTATCGGTCAGTGTTCTTATGGCAAAATTACTGCTTGAGGCAACGCCCAAGGCGACAAAGACAATAAAATAGGCTTTACCCAAACCAAATGCAAACCCTTTAAGCCCTTCTTGGCTTCTACCGGTTGCAATCAGATAACCTTGAACCATGATCCAAAGGGTAAGTAGAGCTAAGACCAAAGACAAAGCCATACTGAGGTTTTTGGAAAGTAGGTGTTCTGTTAAAAATTCTATGCGAGCATAGATGTAGTCGCGGATACTGGTATAGATGGCTAATTCGCCAACGCCACTGATAAATTGATCCATAGTGTTAATCTTTTTCTGTTATCGGTAAAATGCTTTATTTGAAGAATTTGAGGATCCTTTTCGAAGACCTTCAGCTTTAGTTTTATAGTCTCCTGCCTGGCTTTTTAGTGTAGTGACAATAGCAGCATGAACAACGGCTTTTGCTGCCATCCCTCTTACTGAAAAAGAACCTTGGAGTTGCTCTTGTGTTACGGCAGTACGAGCTTTCTGAATCATTTCTTGTTTAGCATCCAACAATTTGATCTGATGCTCGTTGATTTTGACGATATTGTTGATGTTCAACATTTGGTTGCGAATGTCGGACTCTATGGTTTGGAGAACACCTGAATTTTTACCGTTATTGTTTTTTGAACTGACTCTTTCATAATTCTTTAATGTTGCATCTAGTCTTTTCATATTTTGCGAGATACGGTCTTCGGTAGCAAAATAAAGTTTGATCTTCTGATTGTCGATTTGAATGGAGGTAATACACAGATTTTTGGATTTTTCATTGACTAGACTATTACACTGTTGGATGCGTTTATTCAAAATCTGCAAAATTTCCTCATTTGACATTTCTTTGATCGAATCTATTTGCTGAACAGAAGAAAGTGGACCACGAATTTGGCTGTCAAATTGCTCTTTCCATTGTTCGTATTCCTTATTATAGTGATCATAGATTTTTTTATAGTGAATAAACTTTTCTATACCGTCTTTGATCATTTGACCTAAGGCTGCCCCATCAAATACGGGAAAGCCGCCAGCCATCGCAGGCGAACTTCCCAACATTCCGGCGCACACTAGAACAGCTGCCAGTTTTTTCATTCCAATTTTCATTTTTTATCTTTCTTTGATTCAATTAATTTCGAATATCCAAGTTTTTCGTATTAAGGGTTGTTAGAAAATCTATTATTTTCAGATGCCCCTATTTGCTTTGTATTCATTTCAAAGCGGTCTAATCTGCATTACGCATCACATTAGCAGCCGACTTCTTGCCGGAACCCTTACGCTCATCGTAGAAGGTCTGCAACCAATCTTCTGGCTTCACTGCATCGATGCTAATGCCAAGGCGTTCGGCTGTTTTCTTGATAATGCCATCCATGATGTCGATGTTGTCGGTACTGGCGGAGATGACAGCCAATTCGTCGTCAAATCCGCGCAGATTAAGCTGGCAAACAGCTGACGCATGACCTTGTTTGACCAAGAAGCAGCGGCTACGCTCATCCAGGCCTTTGACTACTTGAAACTCTGAGTCGGTCAGTTTCAAGCCGTCGATATAGTCTTTTTTATCTGCATTCGGATTCGGCAGCAGTATCATGGTAGCTGTCTGCTCAATCAGTGCGGCGGAAATATCGCTTTTGAGGGCGTCTTCCGGTGACTGGGTAGCGAAGATACCCATACCGTTTTGCTTACGGATGGTTTTTTGTTTGTTTTTGGCAAACTCTTTCAAACCGCCTTCGCCATCAAGGATTTTCCAGAATTCGTCCATGATGTAGATGAAGCGGCGGCCATCGATAAGCTCTTCCATTCGATGGATAAGGTAGCCGATGACTGGATCGCGTACCTGTGGGTTTTCAATCACATCGGTGTAGTCGAAGCCGATAATATTGGCTCCGCTGAAGTCGATTTTGTCCTGAGGGTTATCAAAAACCCAGCCAAGGCTGTTTCCACGGGTCCATTTGCGGATATTGGCATAGAGGGAGTCATCGCCTGTATTGGGCAGAGATTTTTGGAAGTTGGAAATGCTGCGCAGCGCCAGCGGAGTATCGAGCATGGCTCGAACGGCGCGCAGGACGTCGTCGTCTTCTGCGGCAGAATAGTGCGCTTTACCTCCCAGTTGTTTCATAAGGCCGCAAAGGAATTGGACATTTGCCTCTGTATTTTCGCATTGGAAAGGGTTAAAGCCGGTAGGTTGGCCGCTTTCCAGTGCCATATAGGCACCGCCGCAGGCTCTGACAAAAATTTCGGCACCACGGTCTTTATCGAAGAAAAAGATAGTGGGCTTGGGATCGTATTTTTGTACCTGGCTAAGGAGGAAGTTGATAAGGGCTGTTTTACCTGTACCGGACTTACCAATAACCATAGTATTGGCAATGGCTTTTTCTCCTTCGGAATCTTCGCCTTCGAGGGTTGCATGGAAGTTGAAGTAGTAGGGCTGGCCATTGGTCGTCTGAAGAACGGTAACGCATTGCCCCCATGGGTTGCCCTCACGTTTGCCGGCGGCAAAATTGTGTAGTGGGCAGAGACCCAAGAAATTTAACGATGAGAGATTGGCGATGCGGGTGCGGTAGTTCCAGTTACCCGGAAGCTGGGCATAATATGCGGCGCAGACGGCCAAGTCCTCTTTTGTTGTTACAAAACCTGCATTGGAAAGCTCTGCTCGGGCGGCGGCAATGTTTTGGGAAAGCTGCTCTTGGCTGTCGGCATAGATAGCAAGACTGAAGTGGTAGCCTCCAAGAACGAAATTGCCGGATGCGAGTTGGTCCATTGCATGATCAAGTTCTGCAATTTGGGTAAAGGATTTATCGCCGGAAGAGATCATCATGCCACGGGTACGCTCAAGGGTTTTCATGGCGTCGTATCGGCTCATGGGGCTGAAACTATGAGTGATAACGTATTCGACATCCAAATATTTGAGCCCGTTAAGCACGCCGGGATAGGTACCGTCAGGGTATTCTTTAAGGTTGAGTATGGCACCGTAGTGATTTTTACCTTCAGGGGTACGGACGATATAGTCGCCGGTTTTGGCAGAGAAAAGATGTCTGCTAAGGGGTAAGTAGTTGTAAACAGGAGCGGGTAGTACGGGAACCGGCTCGTTTATACGGTTAAGGATGTAACCGAAAAGTTCGAGTGTTTCTGAGAATACAGTACCGTTTTTGCCTTCGTACATACCGAGTCGGTAGGGGTGGTAGTCTTTGAGGACGGCTTCAAGGTTGGTTGCTAATTCATTTAGCGTACCGATAGCTTGTTCCTGTTCGGCCTTCAGACGATCGATATTGCCTGATTTATCAACGAACTTTTTACCGTCAACAACGGGACGGTAAATCATGGTCAAGTAAAGCTCGTTGTTCATGAGCTTTTCTTTAGAAAGTCGGGAAAAATAGCGGTCGGAGAGGCTTTGATTAAAAGACTCTTGGAATTTTGGGCGCAAATCGATGCCGCGGTGGCGGCGAATGTCATGTACCCAGAAGGCAACATTGACATAGTCCGGAGCGCGTAAGGATTGGAGTAAACGATTAAATGTGTTGTGTTTGTGTTCGAGCTCCCATTCTTCTCGACCCACAAAAGGAAGGCCGGATAGATGCCATGTTGTCAGGTAATCCCCACCAGTGGTTTTGACAATGGTTGGGGAAACATGGGTGGAGAGGGATACGAATTGACTGATTGATGCGTCAGGAGTAAACATTTTATTTGTTTTTTGTGTTGAAATCGTCCGACAGACAAAGATGTCTGCCGGATGTTTTGTTGTCATTGTTTGGGAGGATTGTTACGGTATTCATTAGGCGAGAAGCACCACGTATCAGGAAACTCCTCTCGGTTTCTGGCTTTAAGTCTAAATTTCAGACGTAAACCGAGAAAACGAAAAATCATATCATCCCGCTTGGCCATCTGCCTCATAATCAGGATGATGAAGGGAATGGTCAATAAAAAAAACATATTGAAGTACATTCCCATCAATAATCCTGAGCCGGCTCCTATAAAGAAAGGTATATAAGGTACACCGAGAAAGGTTGCCGGACGCGTACATCCTCGAAAAACGATGTTTTTCTGCATGGTGTTAATTAGGCAAAAAATTGCAATACTTGGAGCATTGCTGATGTTGTACCGGCAGAGCAAGAGTCTGCATTGCCAACCAGCATTTTTGCGATTTGGCCGGCCGCACCAATCAGTACGCCACCAATTAAAATAGGAGCGACGTCAGAAATGCGTTTGTGTGCAAAAGCAATTTGGTAACCGGCAAAGATAATGGCGATGGTTACAACAGCAACGGACATTAAGTTCAATACGGTATGGATGTTTTTAATGAATTTACAGGCACCACCAGAAGCTGAAGTAAAATCATCGGCTGCCATACCAACAGTCGGTGCTAAAAATGCTGCAGCAACAAATGCTGCTGTAGCAACGTTTTCAGCGGTAAAGCGGGATTTTTTTTGAATCTGAGTGTTTTTCATTTGAAATTTCCTATGTTTATTACAGGTTGATGTGGAAAAAAACTATCTAAAAGACTGCTGCGCTATCTTTATAAGTATTGCTTTTCGCTTGTGCAGTACTATTATCTTGTAAGGAATGTTGGTTTTTAGAGACAGTGGCCGAGTATGGTTGTGGATTAGCGGTAACTGTCAAATTTGGGCGGTTAGTTTGTTGCGCTGTCATTTGTCCCATAGGGCGAGGGGTATTCACAGTATTGCTGATGACTGGAATGGCATTTTGTGGGAGTGCTCTCCCTTTCCCCATGGATGAAAAAATTTTTTGCACATATCCATGCTTATAACCGGTTACAAAGTTACCGGAATAATAACAGCTGAAAGATTTACCCCAGTCTTTTGCACGATTGTAGCATTCTCGCAATATGTGCGAGCCTGCCTTGACGTTTGGGCACACTTGGAATGCATGCTCGTAGGAATGCAACCCGTATTTTTTTAAATTGTATCGGTTAACTTGAGCTAATCCTAAGGAGAAGTTAAATCCCTTTTGTTCCAACATTTTAGCAGTAGCGACTGCTTCAGCCAAATTTTTAGGCTGTCTTTGTAAGCGTCCGCCTACAACACCTATAGCGTATGGGTTGCCTGAGGATTCAACTCTCACGACATGATGCATAATATCATGCGGAACAGCTAAGTCGGCGCAGGAAAAAAACATGATGTTGAGATGAAAATATGAATTTGTATTGACGTGAAATTTAGCACAGATTAAAATAATTAACAAGATTTTAACCAATAAAAATAACCAAACATGAATTGTCTTTTCTTCATTTTTAATTAAGATGCTTTGGTTGTAACTTAAGTTGTTTTATAAGGTGCTATGTATGTTTTTTTTAAGAACGCTGTTGCTGTCTGCTAGTGTGGGCGCGCTAATGGCAGGTTGTGCAAATCAGTCTGCTCCAGATTTCCCAAGTTCATGGAAGCCATTAAATGAACTGCCTGATCAGGTAACTGAGATTCCGCTTGTCAAACCTCATGTTTATCAAGTGACACGACTTGATACAACTGTAAAAGGTTTGTTGGAGCGTTGGGGAGAAGAGGCAAAGATGCCTGTTGTTTATGACTATACGCTTGATTTTACTTTGTATAAGAAAGTATCAACAATACGAAATACCGAGCTTGATAATGCCTTGAGTGAATTATCTAAACTTTATGAAGATAAAGGGATGGTTTTCTATGTTCAAAATGGTGTCATTATGGCGCATAAGAAAATGGATGTTGCTGTGAAAAACAGTGGGAAGAAAAAATATGAGAGATCAGCAAAAGCTGATGTAAAAACTCAAGATTAAAATGGAAATATATGTTCAAATCAAGTAAAAATACTACTGATGGCAATATCCAAAAGGCTGTAAAAAGATCTTTGGATTTTGAAACGACCTTGGTTGATATCCGCAAAAAAAGTGAGAAAAGGGCATGGATTGTTGCTGGTATTTCTACCTTCTCTTCTTTGTGTCTACTTGGCGGATTATTTTATATTTTGCCGCTGAAAGAAAAAGAACCTTATCTTGTTATGGCTGATGTCTATACGGGACAAGCTACTGTTGCTAAACTAGCCGGTGATTGGAATAATTTAGATATTACTAAAAATGAAGCAGTAAATAAGAGTAATATTTCTCACTTTATTATTGCTAGAGAATCTTTTGATAGTCAGATTATTTATGATAATGACTGGGCTACAGTTTATTCTATGTCGGTTGCTGGGGTATCTGACAGCTACCGCAATCTGATGAATAAAAGTAACCCAAATAGCCCATTTAATCTTTATGGGTCTGCTCAGTCAATTCGCGTTAAGATTTTGAGTATCGTCCTTAATAATAGTGGAAAGGCCGATGGTCGCGATGCTAGCGCAACAGTAAGATTCCAAAGATTTTTATTAAATAAGAGTACTGGCATATCAAGATTTATGGATAGCAATGTTGCTACTCTGACCTATACTTATAATAGCAATTTGAAGATGGATGAAAAGTATAGGTTAAAAAATCCCCTGGGATTCCAGGTATTGTCTTATCGTGTTGATCCTGATGCTAGTGAATCACCTGTTCAAGATTTATCTTCAGATTATCTTTCTGTAGGAACATCATCTGAAAGCCAGGCTCAGCAACAAGTACAAAGTGTACCCCAGCCCCAGTCAGAAGCTCCTACATCTGTAGATAATGATGTTCCTAATGCTTCTCCTATATCTGTTGAAAGTGGAAATCAATAATGTTAAGAAAAATGTTTTTAGCAACAGCAGCATCATGTTTGTTGCAAGGAAGCGTCTATGCTGCAGCTATTCAAGAGTATACGTTTCAAGAAAATACAACTTATCCCGTTCATACGGCACAAGGCGTAGTCACACAAATTGAACTTGATTCTCGTGAAAAGGTTAAAGATTTTGGTGCAGGCCTAAGTGGTGGATGGGATTTGGTACGTAGAGAAAATGTATTTTATCTGCGTCCAAAGGCTGATGCAGTTGATACTAATCTTATTGTTCGTACTCAGGCTCACCAATATATTTTTGAGCTTAAGGTTTTGAAGAATGTTGTTGGCAATTTGTCAGAAGCTTCAGACAAAGGGGTAAATTATCAAGTTAAATTCAGATATCCCGATTCTACGGATTTCAGTCTTCGTGCTAGTACTTTGGCTGGTTATAGCCTGAAATATGATTCTTCTAAAATCTATAATACTAATTATGATGTGGCTGCAAATGAAAAATCTCGTTGGCTAGTTCCTTTAAAAGTCTATGATGATGGCAGATTTACCTATGTCTACTTGAATAAGGGCAAGTTCACAGGTGATTTTCCTGCTGTTTATGGCAGAAAATCAGAGAAAGGAGCTGAGTTTGTTTTAAACAGTAATGTTGAAGGTAATGTAGTTATTGTCCATGGGACTTATCCATTCTTAGTTTTGAGACATGGAAATGATGTAGTTGGATTAAAAAGGAATTAAGAATGTCTGATAAGCTAAATAATGAATATCACAAAGATAGTGAATCATCACAAAATTTATATTCAAGTCAATACGAACAAGAACAATTGGCGGGACTTGAGGAGAATGCTCCTCAACTAAATGCTCCTGTTGACCGTACAGTCAACAAAAAAGCTATTGCGTTTATTGTAGCTGCAGGTTTTGGGTTAGCTGGACTAGGGGCATTTGCCTATCATCAATTTAGTGGTTCTGATGAAGCTCCCCCTCCAGAACGCCCTCAGGTAGTTACTGTACCAGATTTACCTGCTCCAGATACTCAAGTTACGGAACCCCCTTCAATTGATTTAGCAGAAGACAAAAAGCCCGAATTAGAAACGGATAATACATCGAATACAAAAACAATAGAAGTAACTACTCCACCAGTAGTGGAGACCTTGCCACCTATAACTCCATCAACTCCAACAACTCCTAATGTTCCTATACAGCCGATTATTCCAGCAGGAGATATGTATGCTAATATGAATTCTGCATTTGTTCAGGACGGGGAGGCTGCTCAAAAAGAGTCAGGAGTAAGTACAGCTCAGGCTAATGCTGTCCGTTATATGCATAATAGGGATAAGTTGCTTCAACAAGGGACTTATTTGCGTTGTGTATTAGAAACTAAAATTATTTCTGAGGTAAAAGGATTTACATCTTGTATCATTACTGAACCTGTATATTCTGCAAGTGGAAAATATCTCTTATTGCCGAAAGGTTCAAAAGTAATGGGGCAATATGGCTCCAGTAACCCTACTGGTCCACGGATGGAGATTATCTGGAATCGAGTTATAACACCCGATGGTATCGATGTAACACTGGAATCTCCTGGAGTAGATAATCTTGGTGCAGCAGGTCATGTCGGTAAATTTAAGTCTCACTGGGGATCACGTTTGGCATCGGCTTTATTGATTAGTATGATTTCAGATGCTTTTAAATATGCTGCTACTGAATATGGTCCACAAGGACAAACGGTTACAACTATGACATCAACTAGTACTAATCCTTTTGAAAGTGAGACAGCCAATACATTGAAACAACAGGCTATCAATCAACTTGAACGAAATAATGCTCGTCCTAATACAGTAACAATAAATCAAGGTACTTTGATTAATATTTATACTGCCCAGGATATTGATTTCAGTTCGGTAATGCAGTAACCATAAAAGGCCGTCTATTTTTTCAGACGGCCTAATTATTAGGCCTCATAATAAGGAGGAATTATGGAAAATCTTCATCATGCTGCTGTCGATAACTCTCTATGATTAAATGAGAATCTAAGAGTTTGTATAGAGAAGATAGCATAAGAATTCGGTCGGTGGTCTAAGAATAGTCTTTCTTAAATGCAAGATACTAAAAACTATCTGAAAATTTACATCTCAAATAAAAATTCAAAATAATTCAATTATTTAACTTATAGGTATTATAATGACTCTAAAAAACAAATCTATTGTCACGGTATTTCTATTATTAATCTCTTTGTTATTGGGTTGTTATTTATCAGGTTTTATCCTACTACAATGGTTAGGCTTAGATAAAACCCCTTTGCTGCTCACAACATGGTTTAAATACTATAATACATTAGATATTCCTCAAGTTGCCAAATACTCGTTACAGATTAAAACTTCAGGAATTGTTGGATTTGGTTTAACCTTTTTGATTGGCCTGATTGGTTTAATTCCTATTTGGCGTACTGCCTCCCAGAGTCTTCATGGGGAGGCACGATTTGCCGGAATGGCTGATTTGTCAAAAGCTGGATTTTTTAAACAGACGGATACCTCAATTGTTGTTGGTAAATACAACGGTAAATTATTACATTACAATGGCCAGCAATTCGCCTTATTAGCGGCTCCAACTCGATCTGGTAAAGGTGTCGGCATCGTAATACCGAATCTATTAAGCTATAAAGGATCGGTAGTAGTATTGGATATTAAACAGGAAAACTTCAACTTGACTAGTGGCTACCGTAAAGAGGTGTTAGGCCAGGAAGTATATCTATTTAATCCATTTGCTGAAGATGGTAGGACGCATCGTTGGAATCCGTTTACCTACGTTTCTTCCGATCCGGACCAACGAGTGTCGGACTTGATGTCGATAGCTGCAATGTTGTATCCGGATGGAGATAGTCGTGATAAGTTCTGGGTGGCGCAGGCAAGAAATGCATTTTTGGCATTTTCACTTTATTGTTTTGATGAGCATGAAGCAATGGCTGATTTTCCTGTGGAGGGCAAAGAAAATGAGCCAGCCTGTACATTAGGAAAAATATACCGCCTTTCATCAGGTAATGGAACAGAGCTTAAGGAGTATTTTACATCTTTATCGCAACAACCATATCTCAGCGAGGCTACAAAAACAGCTTTTTCTGGCTTAATTTCTCAAGAAAAAGAAACTTTCGGTTCTATCATGGGGACATTTAAAGAACCTTTAAACCCATGGATTAATCCCGTCATTGATTCCGCTACTTCAGCTGATGATTTTCTGTTAACTGACGTACGTAAAAAGAAAATGACTATCTATATCGGCATTCTTCCCAATAAACTTGCTGAATCAAGGGTCATTGTCAACCTATTTTTCTCTCAACTTATCAACCAGAATACGAAAGAGCTGCCTCAGGACAACCCAGATTTGAAACATCAATGTATGCTGTTGATGGATGAGTTCACAAGTATTGGTAAAGTTGAAATTATTGCTCATTCCGTCAGCTATATGGCAGGTTACAACATTCGCCTATTTCCGATTATCCAATCAGTTGCCCAGCTGGATGCTGTCTATGGCAAAGAATATGCACGTACCATTATCACTAACCATGCTTTGCAAATTATCTATACTCCTAGAGAACAGCAGGATGCAAACGAATACTCCGAAATGCTGGGTTATACCACAGTGAAAAGAAAAAATGTCAGCCGTGGACGCGAACGTAGTGTATCGGAAAGCGAAGAACGTCGCGCACTGATGTTGCCGCAAGAGTTAAAGGCAATGAGCCAAGATAAAGAAATTATCCTTTACGAAGGTATGTCACATCCGGCGCAAGTGGGGAAAATCCGTTATTACCAAGATGGAACATTTACCAAACGACTGATGGGGGCAGTGAAAGTTGCCTCGTTAAAAGGAAAACGGTAATAGTAATAAAAGCTCAAGGCCGTCCGAAAATTAAATTTCCAGAATGATTAAAAAGGAATTTATATGAAACTATCAGCGATTACAGCCATATTAACTGTATGCTTGGTGACTTCCTGTACTCCGCAGATTAGTAATAAAAATATTAAGGATTCTTCCAAGATGCAGAATATACAAAAGGAAATAACTATGGAACAGGTACGCAATCGTTGCCGAGGTATGTTGCACAAAGTAGAAAATCGGGATGATCTAATTAAGCAGATGTATGATGCGGCCTTTAAAGATGACTGCCTATATGCAATGTATGCGCTAGAATTAGAAAATATTTGGCAAATTCCTGTTGTTGAAGGTTATGTCAATAATCATTTCGAAAATTTTGCTTCTCCTATCGGATTGTATGTGGCAGTACAATATAGTTCATATCAAACCAGTTTCATTATTTTACCGACCAAACAATATTTCAAAGAAAAAATAAGTATTTTCCCAGAAAACAGATTTCCCGACTTTTTACCGAAGCCTAAGGAGAAAGAAATGCCTCCTGAGTATGGGGATTATTATCCAAGACGTGAAAGTGACCCAATTAAAGAGCTGGTTGATTACTACTGGCGTGAAAACGGTCGTGAAATAATTGCAGCAAACAACGGTTCTGGAGCAATTACATCATTTACTTTTTATAGTAATACAGAAATGAGTCCGATGGGTTATTGATATCGAGACTAATATATTATGACTAAATTAAACGAAAAAGCAGAAACTCAATTAAAAATATTAGGTTTCCATAAAACACAATTTAATTCCACCATGTCAGAATTAGACAGGATAAAGGCAGATTATGAGCTGGTTAGACAGATTAATCAGTTTAGCAGTAAAGGACAGGGTTTTTTCAAAGTTACAAATAGTAAGAGTAATGCGTATTATGACTCCAACGATAGAAACATCTATTTCCGACCAGGAACAGTGTATACTACTGCCACAGCAGTAGCCCATGAAATAGGACATGCATTGGGTAAATATCAGGCTAAATCAGCGAGTTATTATAATACTGCTAAAGCTTATGCTCAAGCACGAGGCTATGGAGAAGCAGAGGCAATCTTTAATGAAGCACGTATGATTGCTTATGAAGAGCGAAATAATGGAAGTGCTTATAGTACTCAAATTAGCGGTGATCTTTATCCTTATATCAAGGGTAAATCTTTCGAGCAAGTTAAGGATTTGATTGCTCGCCAAAATATGTATGGTATGCGTCCAAATTCAGAAGAAAATGGATCTATTAGATTGAGTTATTACGAAAAAGATATTTATTACTTTCTGAATAACCGTACTAATTTTGCCAAAGACTTTTCTGAGGCATTCTTAAGACCGGAAGATAAACAAGTATTTGTCAAACATATGGCAGATTATGATACGTTTGGAAATAAGGGTAACAATAAAGTCGTTGCTGATGGATCATATAGCCGTGATAGTTTATTAATAGGCAGATCTAAGACTTTCTTAAAAAGTGGTGCATATATGTATGGAGATGCCGGTGATGATATTCTAAAAGGTACTAATCAAAATGACATTTTATTAGGCGGTAGTGGTAATGATGTATTAATTGGTGGTAATGGTAATGATGTTTTAGCCGGTAATTCCGGAAGAGATAAATTATTTGGTGGTAAAGGACATGACAAATATCGTGCTGATAATTTAGATATTATCCGAGATTCAGACGGCAAGGGTGAAGTGTCATTAAATGGCCATATATTACAGGGTGGTGTACGTGATTTATCTCAACCAAACCGTTTCGTTTACCGTAGTGCTGGAATAGTATATGAATGGGATAGAAATACGGGGACATTAGATGTAAATGGTCTTAAAATTGAAAATTTCAAAAATGGGGATTTAGGCATTCATTTACAAGAAAAGAAAACAGGCCAATATAGTAGAGGTGTCAGAGATAGTAATAGTATTAGAGTACATTCTGCTACAGGAATAGACAGTACTAAGATTTTACATCAACCTAAGAGCAACATAGCGCATGCTCCTGTTCCTGGCGATTGGGATAATATGCAATCTGTGAAGCCTTTAAAGTTGGAAGCTATCCCACAACATGCTCAAAATATCTATCAGCAAAGTAAACAAATTTTTACTGAATTCTGTAATAAAAAGGATATTAGCTACGATGAAAGAAGCTTAGATAATATTGCTATGGCATTGACTGCTGAAGGATATGCAAATAAGATGCGAGGGGCTTCTTTAATCAATATCAAAGAGAATGGTCAGATTCTTATTGGTGACAAGGCTCCTGAATTAAGAACTGCTTCTGTGGATATGCAAAAAGCTGCAGTTACACCGATAGAGGAAAGTCTTATAAAGGTACAGGTAACAGCTCAGCAATTTGAATTAGAAACACAGCAAAGACAGTTGTCACAAGTACAAGCTCGGGGAATATAGGTGTTTCTTGATCTTGAATAAAAAACTTCCTCAAGTTTTAAATTTCATTATAATCGCATATTTTAAATCAATTTATTTTTAACTATGGATGAATTAAACTCAACAATTTCAGCGGATTTCTTAGATTATCAATATGAAGTATTGGGAATTACCTCTTTCTTAAAAGATCCTGATGTGACTGAGATTTGTATTAATAGACCAGGAGAGGTATTTTTAGAAACCTCTCAGGGTTGGAAAAAGGTAGAAGTAAATACGCTAAACTTTGATAGGGCACGTCAGTTCTGTACTGCTGTTGTTAATGAAAGTAATACTGGGCAGCGAATTACGGAAGCGGAGCCGATGGTATCGTTGACATTCCCCACAGGACAACGTGCCCAATTTGTGATTCCTCCTGCCTGTGATGCAGGAAAAGCTTCAATTACAATCCGTTTACCATCAAAACACACAAAGAGCTTAAGCCAGTATAGTAAAGATGGTTTCTTTAGTCAGATTATTGAGTTAAATGGGGAATTATCTCCTCAAGATAAGGAATTAGTCGAACTGAAGAACAATCGGAACTACGAAGAATTTTTTAAAAAAGCCGTTGAATATAAAAAGAATATAGTCGTTTCAGGTGCAACTGGCAGTGGTAAGACTACTTTTATGAAAGCATTGGTTAATCACATTCCTTTAAGTGAGAGACTAATCAGCATTGAGGATGCTAGGGAGCTATTCATTCCTCATGAAAATGTAGTTCATTTGCTTTACTCAAAAGGTGGACAAGGCAGTTCAAATATTACGGCAAAAAGTTGTATGGAATCCTGTCTGCGTATGAAACCGGATAGAATTATTCTAGCAGAGCTACGTGGTGACGAATCATTTTATTTTATTCGAAATTGTGCATCTGGACACCCGGGATCTATTACAAGTTGCCATGCAGGTAGCACGGAACAAACATGGGATCAATTAGCATTAATGGTAAAAGCATCACCAGAAGGAAGTGGTCTGGAGTTTGAAGTTATTAAAAATCTGCTCAGGCAGACCATTGATATTGTTGTACACATTAAAGCTCATGCTGGACAACGTTATATTACGGGTATTGATTTTAACCCTATTAAAACTTGATATTGAACATGACGTTTATGCTTGTAATTGAAGCAATATATTATTTAGATGATACAGAATGTGTGAAACATAAAAAGCAACCGTAGGCTTATGCTGTTAAGGTTGTATATTAATGAAAGCATAAAGGCTGTTTGAAAATCTTTCAGACGGCCTTTATGCTTTATTACTTAAAACTTTGTAGGTTAGATTCATTTAGCGGAATTCAAATAGCTCTTAATGCAATGAACGTGTCTTAAGTTTTCCAGCAATACTATTTGTAAAGCTGCGACTACCACAAAGCCATAGGCTGAGACCTTTGCAAAAGTCTCAAGTTGACCGTATTGGCGGAAAAAATTCAAACGCGTAGTAAGGGCATTTTCAGGGAGTTGTTGAACGGTATGCATAAAATTCGGCAAATAATCGCCGTTCGGGTCAAGGATATTTGGGTGGCGTACCAAAATTACTACAAAATGACTTGCGTCTATTAGTAGGTGAATGCACTTTTAAAAGATGCAGTAAATGGCATAATGATAGCCCCATTTTTATAATTATTTATTTTAGAAGCAAAAAGATGAATATTTTATTACTAGACGGTGGAAAAGAGTTCGGTCATTCGCATGGCGAGTTAAATCACACGCTTCACAAAAAAGCGAAAGAAGTTTTGACCGCACTTGGACACAATGTAAAAGAAACTGTAATTGATGCCGGCTATGATGTTGAAGCAGAAATCGAAAAATTCTTGTGGATGGATGCCGTGATTTGGCAGATGCCAGGTTGGTGGATGCACGAACCTTGGACAGTGAAAAAATACATAGACGAAGTATTAACCGCCGGACACGGCAAACTTTACCACAGTGATGGTCGCCATCGTGTCAATCCGACTGAAGGCTACGGCACAGGTGGCTTGTTGCAAAACAAAAAACACATGCTTTCACTTACATGGAATGCCCCGATTGGAGCGTTCACTCGTGAAGGAGACTTCTTTGAAGGAAAAGGCGTGGATGCGTTATATATGCACTTTCACAAACTCAACGAGTTCATCGGCTTGACCCGTCTGCCGACATTCTTATGTAACGATGTGATTAAAAATCCACAAGTAGCACAATACTTAGCAGACTACCAAGCACACTTGGAAAAAGTGTTTGGTTAATGGCAAAAAAGGTGGGTAAAAATGCCCACCTTTTTTATTATTGCTGAATGGTTGTGATCATTGTAAATGAGCCACATCATTAAGTTGCTCAATATGAAAACCGCTTTTACTATTGTATTTTACAATACTGATCGAAGTATTCAACAATGATACAGATTTACCCTCATCACGATGGTTTTCCCAAGTCGCTCCGCCTAGTAAGGATAATAAAAGCCGCAAGGTATGGCCATGCGATACCACTAAAATATTGGCTCCCGATTGATGTACCTTAATAATATCGTAAATGGCGGCCATTGCACGTACTGCTAATTGTTCAAAGGTTTCGCCACCATTACTTAATGCTTTATAAGCTGCCGGGTCATTGGTCAGTTGTTTGAATTCGGTTAGCTTCCGCAAGTCGGCGATCTGCATACCTTCCCAACTTCCAAAAGATTGCTCATTTAGTCCACAGTGTTGAAAAAGAGGGATGGGACGCTGGCCGATAATATGGCCAGCCGTATCAATGGCACGTTGTAAAATGCTTGAATAAGCAGCGGTAAATTCTACTTGTTGTAGCGCTACGCCGGTTTTCTGAGCTCCTGCAATTCCTTGTTCGGTCAGTGGTGAATTGCCGGATCCCTGCAAAAGCCCCTGTTCGTTCCATTGGGTACGGCCATGGCGAATAAAATAAAATGTGAGCTGTTTTGACATCATAATTCCTTGGAGACCTGGAAGTATAGGGTATAACTAACTTATGATGCAAAGGCCGTCTGAAACGATAATTTCAGACGGCTTTTTACTTTAACGTGTGCCGTTTAGATACGGTCGTGCTTGGAGGATAACAAGCTTACCGTTGTCAAACGCCCATTCGATGTCCTGCTCACCATTGGCAAATAGCTGTTTGATTTGTTGGCCGGTTTGGTCAAGGCGACGTATTTGTTCTTGATTCATCACGTTACCACTGGTTATAGGCACCTCCCGTACTCCACCATTTTTATCCAGTTGCAATGCTGTGGTTTCATTAGAGGAGCTGAGACGTTGTACAGAATCATTGCGACGGTTATAGACCACCTGTTCGGCTACCCGTTTACCCTCAACGACACGAATACCCAACCCGCGTTTGGCGGCAATGTAGGAGCTGTTTTTCTGAGCAATATCATAAGGATTGATGGTAACCAACACGCCGGAGAGATCTGCATTGATGCTTTGTTGCACAAAGACACTCATTTTCACGCTATCGTGAGGCAAACCGGCAATACGGCGGGCTTCGTATGCGCTGTAATTGAAAACGGAAGCCCAAGATTGCTTCACTGCTTCGGCCAACGCGTTTTCATCGGTAACATTTGGCACGGTGGTGTATAGCCCTGCGCCGCTGAAATTGGGCAAGTCTTCGGAATTAGAGGAGCTGCGGACAAACACGCCTTTGCTGTTTAATTGATTGCGCCATTGTTCAGCCCATCTGTGTTTCCATTCTGACGGGATTTCGGCATCGGTAATTTTTTTCTGCAGTGTGAGTAAAGCAGTGCGTCGCTTGCGGTTGTCTCCATCACTTTGTGTTTCGATTTGGGCCAGTGTTGTTGCATTAATACCCAGCCTATCCATCATGGCTTGATAATAGGCAAACGGAATGCAGAATCCGTCAGGTACATTACTACCTTTAATATGGGCGCGGATATGACCGAGGTTGGCAGCCTTACTGCCGCAGTAACGGCTGTCATCACGGCGCAGGTTTGACAAAGCCCTAAGGCCATAATCGGAAACATCAGGTTGGGGCAGGGTAAGGCCGTCTGAAAAGCTTTTACTGGTAGTGTTCCGGTTGGTTTGGACAATTCGGTATTGCTTAGCAGTCGCTTCAAATTCGATACGACGGCCAATATATGGGGCTAGGATTTTTTCTGCGTCTTTAAGGTAAATATTGGGAATCCCCCAGCCGCGTGCCAATACATTCACATGCGATAGTGCAGTAGATGGTTTCTCGCTGATAATCCCTGCCACAGGTGGCAGCTCTAGGGGAACCTCTTTCAAAATAATAATATCGTCGGCGCCGACATTATAAAGATCATCTCCTTTGGTAATAACGCGTAATGTGCCTATCGCTTTACCTTGGTTTAGAGGCAGGTAGGGGAAATTCTTAATCAAACTTTCTTGGGTAATAAAAGGAACTTCACTTTGTTCGGCAACGGTTTCCTGCCATAAAGAATTGGTTTTATAACGCAACGGAGCATAGAAACTGTCTTTCAGACGGCCTGCTGCCAATCTCAACAATTCAGGCGTGATTTTGTCTCCTTCCCAAAACTCATAAACATATTCCTGAGTACTATTCTGCCAACTGATAGTGCCAAACAGATAACGCCGGTTAGGACTACGGTATTGTTGATTCAATTCAATTTTCGACAGCATGGGTTTCAAGATAGTAGCCAGATAGTGCTCGTGCAGCCGAAATTTGGGAGTATTGATGTAGTCGGTACGGCCGTCGTCTTCACGATCGATGAGAAAGAGGATATGAGGAATTTCATATTCATTACCTTGCTCATAGATACGCGAAAGTAAGTCAAAATCGGCTTGGCTTTTGATTGCAGATAACGCAGGAACTTGTGTTTTAACTGGAGTGACTGCAGTTTGACGCTTTTCAGACTCGTAATAAGAAGGCTTACGCGCCGTTGGTGCAGCCGTATCGACTGTCTCAGCTTCAGGACGGCACGCTGAAAGTAAAAACAATATTGGGAGGCAAAAAGCAGGTTTCATGATGTTGTCGGTTATCCAAATCAGATGAAAAGAAATATACCTATTGTAAAAATCTAAATCAAACTGTTTGTTGCCTGGATAAATCAATTTTATCATCTGATATTAAATAGGCCGTCTGAAAAGTGATTTCAGACGGCCTTTAAAATTGCCAACACTCCTAAAATATTTATAGACTTGAATACTTTAAAACAAGTTATTGAAATTTATAAGAAGTAAGAAGCAATGAAAAAAACGATAAACAATGAGTAGGATAAGGTAAAGTAGAGTTTCCAATATTTCTTAAATATTACCATTTAGACTACATTTTCCCCGTTAATCACTATCTATTTACGATAAGCATCATCTCAGTTAAGATGTCTGAATATTGTTATAATATACCTCAATAAACACTATTTAGAGTAATGTGGTAAATACGTTGGAGCATCAGACAATCAACGAACATGAATGTATCCTGATCAAGTTATCTTAAATTAATATTTAATTTGCTCATGATATTGAATAAGGACTTTACTGATGAAACCTTTTATCCTGCTGTTATCTGCAGCTTTATTGACAACTTTTAGCCTAAATGCTTGTACGGAGAGAAATAATATGAGTGTCCAAGAACAAACAGAAGCACGTTTCAAATTGAACCCCGATCCGAAACAGCCATACAGGATCAAGGTTAAGATTAATAATGCACCGGGGCCGATGAAACCTATAAATGATATGTATATTGGTTATGCAGCAAGAAACTGTTCTTATACCATTAGTCGGTTGGCAGGTGCAACGGCATCTCCTGAAAAAAATGTTCCAATCAAAATGAATTTGGTCGGACATGACGAATACGAAGCACTCTTCTATGCTGATGCTGTACTGGACGAAGATTATTTCGGAGAAGGTGTCTGCCAATGGAAGCCTGAAAATTTTGGGGCTTCATTTAAGGCAACAGGTAAAAAGGAAGAAACTGAATTCAATATCAGCGATGTAATGGAAAATCTTGAAAAAGAAAAGACACTGACCAAATATTATTGGAAGCGAGGGTATCCGTATCATAAAAATAAAGACGGTTTACCAGATGGAAGCGAAGATTCTCCTGATGTGGATTTTGGGGAAAATACTTTGGAAGGTTATGGACCGGGGCCTCATAATGATAATGATTTTTTTAGTATTACCGTTACTTTAGAGGAAATTAAACCATGAGCCAACTAAGCAAACAACAGTATGCCGACCTAGCCCAAGATTCCTATGAAGATCGTGTGGTTACCTCCCCTAATAAAACCTTACTTATTGGTGGAAATCATTATAGAGTCCTAGCTGTCCATAAAAACCCGACCACAGACTACCAAGGTGTGGTTTATCAAGATGTCCGTACCAATGAGATTGTTGTCGCACATAGGGGGACGTCATCCCTGATGGATATCAAAGTTGATCTGAAAATGGTTATCCATAAGGCCAATATCCAGTCAGAAGATGCAGCAAAACTAACTATGCTGGCATTAAAAGAAGCAGATAAATTTCACAATAAACATCCTGAACAAAGTCAACCCAACATTACACAAGTTGGTCATTCCCTCGGGGGGCGTTGGCTCAAATTCAATCTTATCACTTTAAGCAGGAGGGCGTTACCTTTAATGCCTATGGTGCAGCAGCGTTAAATGGAATTCCCAAAGGTGGAAATAAAGTGATCAATTATGCCTTGGCCTCAGACGTGGTATCTGCAGCAGCTCCTCATTACGGCAAAATGGTCATTCTAGCTAAACAACCAGAATTAATTATGTTGCGAGTGAATGGATACAGTAATGAAAGTACTGGCATACCTCATCTAGATACCAAAAACACTGTTTCAGCAGCCATTGGAACTGTGTGGGCACACGGCATTGGTAATTTTACAGGCATTAATTCAATACTCTCAGAACGCAATTATCAGTCAGCTTTGGAATTGGCAGAACGCAATAAAAAATTGATAAATGATTATAGGGATGATGTTAATGACTACCGAAACACGTTACATAAAATAGGCAAAGATGTAAGCGAAACCCGAGAAATGTACTGGAAAATCCGGAAAAACATTGACAGAGATCCGAACCTGATGTCTTGGAATGATAAGGAAGAGCAGTACAATTTCATGCAGACAGTTGCTTCATTTAACCCACAATCTCTTCCACCTGAAGCACAAAAACTTTTTGATTCTGTCAAAGGGCATATGACCGCTTACCATGAGAAAAACGGTTTGCCTATTGATGAAGAAAAATTCCAAAATTCCGTAATGGCTCTTACTGCTTTAGGGAGATCACAAGGAATGATTAATGCCACCCTGTTCAGTGTGAAAGGAGATCAATATCTAATTGGTGAACTCAACCCCCATCTGAATCGTGTTGGAATGCATATAAATGAATCTGCCTCTATACCAGCAGTAGAAAGTTTGAATCAAATTCAACAAGCTACACGGCAATTTGAATATGATGAACAACAAAAACAGATAGCGCAAACCCAGACGCGAGGTATGAGCTTGTCGTAAAAGAAATGGAATGTGTCTTGAGGTTTCCTGAAGCATATTCTAATAGGAAAAAGGTCGTCTAAAATCTTAGATGACCTTTTTTCTATTAGAACTTATGCAGTAAGCAACTTTCTTATGCAACACTATTTATGCAATAGAACCATTTAATCGCACCGCCTGAAACGACGGTTTTATTATTGGTATCCCATACACCGTATTTTGAAGGAAAATTGATGTTGATGATACTCAGTCGATGTGTTTGGTGATCATGGCTTGCGCGGTTTGCTGGAAGAAGGTGCTCATGGAAAATTCCCTAAATGTCTTGATAGGAATTTAGGGGATTTTGCTAAGGTCTCAAACCTTACAATTCACTATTAAAATGTGCGCCGATGTTCTGTCTCCGCCTATATGCGGCTTGGGCGACGGCGAGGCTGCATTCGAGCAGGTTGTGGTTTTCGTATTCGGACGCGGTGTGCGGCTCGGCTTGGTTTTGTTTCCAAAGCCGCAGTTGGGCGATGGCGCGGCGTAGGCCGGTATCGTTGCGGAGAATGCCCAAATGGTGTTGGTTGAACGCTTGCAGGACGGGGCGGCTGAATGTGTTTTGGAGGTCGTCTGAAAAGATGCCTGCTTCGGCGGATGAGTGTTCAGACGGCCTTTTGGACGGTACGGTTCGGAATGTTTGTCCGTCCGCGATGGTTTGAGCGGCAAGCCTGGCGGTCACGACGCATTCGAGCAGGGAATTGCTGGCGAGGCGGTTGGCTCCGTGCAGCCCTGTGCAGGCGGTTTCGCCTAAGGCGTAGAGCTGCGGCAGGGAGGTTCTGCCGCTGGGGTCGGTTTGGATGCCGCCGCAGGTGTAGTGTTGCACGGGGCGGACGGGGATGGCTTGGCGCGTGATGTCCAAACCGCATTGGGACAGGCAGTGCTGGTGAATGGACGGGAAATGCTGACGGACGAACTCTGCGGGTTGGCGGCTGATGTCGAGTGAGACGAAGTCTTGCGTTTGTTTGGCGATTTCGGCGGCGATGGCGCGGGCAACGATGTCGCGCGGCGCGAGTTCGGCGCGGCGGTCGTAATGCGGCATAAACCGTTCGCCCGCTTGGTTGGTCAGGATGCCGCCTTCGCCGCGCACGGCTTCGGAAATCAGGAAGGTGCGGCCGTTTTCAGACGACCTTGCCAAGCCTGTGGGGTGGAATTGGATAAATTCGAGGTTTTCGACTGCGCAGCCTGCGCGTATCGCCATGGCGATGGCGTCGCCCGTGCATTCGGGCGGTGTGGTGGTGGCGGCGTAAATCTGTCCCAAGCCGCCGCCCGCGAGTACGGTATGGCGGGCGCGGATGCGGTAGGTTTCTTGCGTTCGGCAGTCGAGGACGGTCAGTCCGCACGCTGCGCCTGATTCGGTTTGGATGTCCAACGCCATCTGCTGCTCGTAAACGCGGATGTTCGGGTAGCCGCGTATTTGGGCAATCAGGCTCTGCATGACGGCTTCACCCGTGTAGTCGGCGACGTGGGCGATTCGACGGCAGGTATGCCCGCCTTCGCGCGTCAGGTGCAGGCCGTCAGGATTTCGGTCGAACGCCACGCCCTGCGCCAACAGCCATTCGATTGCCGGTTTGCCCTGCGACAGGATGGCGCGGACGGCGGCTTCGTCGCACAAACCCGCGCCCGCTTCCAAAGTATCGGCAACGTGTTTTTCGATGTCGTCCTCTCTCGACCACGCCGCCGCAATCCCGCCTTGCGCATGACGGCTGGCGGTGTCGTCCAGCCGGTTTTTGCACAAAATGACGATGCGGAACGATTCAGGCAGCGACAGGGCGAGCGTCAGTGCCGCCAGCCCGTTTCCGGCAATCAATACGTCGCAATCGGTTTGCATGGTGTTGTCCTTATTCGAGAGGTCGTCTGAAACGGCAATATTGACGGCAAATCAGGCGGGTCCCATGCCGTTGAACACATCCCCGCGCTTGAGTCCTGCCGCGAAGTCGAGCATACGCTGCAAAGGTAGTTTGGCGGCTTCGCCCAGCTTCCTGTCCAACAGGATTTCGTTGTGTCCGCTTGTCAGGGCGTGTTTGATGCCGCCCAGCGAATTCATCGCCATCCACGGGCAGAACGCGCAGCTTTTGCAGCTTCCGCCGTTGCCCGCCGTCGGTGCGGCGATAAACTCTTTGTCGGGCGCCTGCTTTTGCATTTCGTGCAGGATGCCCAAATCGGTCGCCACGATGAATTTTTTTTCGGGACGCGATACGGCGGCTTTGAGCAGTTTGCTGGTCGAGCCGACCACGTCGCCCAGTTCGATGACGCTTTGCGGCGATTCGGGATGAACCAGCACCACCGCGTCGGGATGCTCCGCCTTCAACGCCGCCAGCTCCTGCCCTTTGAATTCGTTATGGACGATGCACGAACCCTGCCACAGCAGCATATCCGCACCCGTTTCGCGGCGGATGTAGTCGCCGAGATGGCGGTCGGGCCCCCAAATCAGTTTCTCGCCGCGCGATTTCAGATACGACACGATTTCCAACGCCACCGAAGACGTTACCACCCAATCGGCACGCGCTTTCACGGCAGCGGAAGTGTTGGCGTACACCACCACCGTGCGGTCGGGGTGTTGGTCGCAAAACGCCGAAAACGCTTCTTCCGGACAGCCCAAATCCAAAGAACATTCCGCCTCCAAATCAGGCATCAGCACCGTTTTTTCAGGGCAGAGGATTTTCGCGCTCTCGCCCATGAATCGCACACCCGCCACCACCAATGTACCGGCTTCGTGTTCCGCGCCGAAGCGTGCCATTTCCAGCGAATCTCCCACGCATCCGCCTGTTTCCAAAGCTAAATCCTGAATCAGCGGATCAACATAATAATGCGCCACCAAGACCGCGTTTTTCTCCTTCAGCAAAGCCTTGATTTCGTCTTTCAGACGACCTGCCGTCTCGCGGTCGGGCGTATCGGCAACCTTCGCCCACGCCTGACGGATTTGGCAGGCAGAAGTCGGCGTTTGGATGAGGGGCATATCGTAATCGAACGAGCGGCGGGCGGCGGTTTGCATGAGACTTCCTTATGGCTGGTTTTTCAGACGGCATAAAGATTTGCCGTTTATATTTTGAAATATTTTTATATTATGCTCAATTTGAGTATAATAAGCAAGATCGTCTGAAAACCGCTTTGGTTTACAATAAGGTTTTCTATTGAATGAAAGCCACGCATGGATGCCTATCCTGAAACAGCGGTCAATCCGCAAAGTATCGTCGAGCTTGTTCCTGTACTGATCGCCATTACAAATGGCAGCTTGAGGGTTTTGACAGTTGCCCAAGGAGAGCTATTACCCAATGGCTTGCTTGCACCACTTCGCCACTCTCTGCAAGCAGGAGTCAGGATGTGGGTTGCCAAACAGACATCACAGCCTATGGGCTATGTAGAACAGCTTTACACGTTTGTAGATACGAGCCGCCAAAATGAACAAGGCCTGCCTGTCTTATACGTTAGCTATTTAGGACTGGTGCGCGAGGCAGCCGACAACATCCTGCATCCCGATGCGAAATGGCAGGACTGCTACTGCTATTTTCCGTGGGAAGATTTGCGTAGCACCGGTAGGCAACACGAGACCATTGTCAGCCGCCTGCGCATTTGGGCAAACTCGGCGGATACGGAGGAAATGCGTCAGAAGCGACTCAAGCGCATTCATTTGTGCTGGGGGGTAGAACCTGAAAACTGGTCGGAAGAATACGTTTTGCAACGCTATGAAATGCTATATGAAAGCGGCCTGATAGCGGAAGCCGCCGAGCCGCAGGCAAACTTTGATTTCGCGCTCACGGGGCAGTCCATGCGCCACGACCACCGCCGCGTACTGGCGACAGCCTTATCCCGCCTACGCGCCAAAATCAAATACCGCCCCGTAATTTTTGAACTGATGCCGCCCGAATTTACACTGCTGCAACTGCAAAACAGCGTCGAAGCCATCAGCGGCCGATTGTTGCATAAGCAAAACTTCCGCCGCCAGATTCAGCAGCAAAACCTCATCGAGCCGTCGGATACCGGCGTATCAGGCAGTAAAGGCCGTCCTGCTCAGCTTTACCGCTTTCGCGACAACGTTCTGCCCGACCAGCTGATTTCTGATATCGGACTGCCGCTGGGTAGCCGTTAACTGATTTTCAGACGGCCTCAAATTAAATTTTACCTCATCGGTGCAACATCAATCTTTTTCAGCAAAGGAAACCTCATGCCGTCTGAAAACAATCTTTTCCCTCTACCCGATATCCTGTTGCGTCCCATGGTAGAACAAGCCTTGAGCGAAGATTTGGGCAGGCGCGGTGACATTACGTCCGCCGCCGTCATTGCACCCGACAAAACCGCCAAACTCTTCCTCGTTAGCCGAGAAGACGGCGTCATCGCAGGCATGGACTTGGCGCGCCTCGCCTTTCAGACGATGGATCCGTCCGTCCATTTCCAAGCCGAAATCCAAGACGGACAAGCCGTCCGCTCAGGTCAGACGCTTGCCACCGTCGAGGGCAACGCCCGCGCACTGCTTGCCGCCGAACGAACTGCGCTCAACTACCTCACGCACCTGAGCGGCATCGCCACCGCTACCGATCGCGCAGTAGCCGAAGTTGCCGGTTACAATGTGGACATCGTGTGCAGCCGCAAAACCATCCCACTGCTTCGTGTCCTGCAAAAATACGCCGTCAGAGCAGGTGGGGGTGTGAACCACCGCATGGGCTTAGACGACGCCATCCTCATCAAAGACAACCACCTCGCCTATTGCGGCAGTATCGCCCAAGCCGTACGGCAGGCAAAGCAAGCAGTCGGACCGTTGACCTGCGTGGAAATCGAAGTGGACACATTGGCACAACTGGATGAAGCCATCGCAGCGGGCGCGGAACGGATTTTACTGGACAACATGGACGACGAAACCCTGAAAGAAGCGGCAAACCGCTGCCACACGCAAACCGCCCACATACACACCATCTATTGCGAAGCATCGGGCGGCATCGGCTTCGACCGCCTGAAGCGCGTGGCACAAACCGGCGTGGACGGCATCGCCCTCGGCTATCTGACCCACAGTAGCCGTTCGCTGGATATAGGATTGGATTTTGTGGCTTAAATTTCGAATTTGCTATAAAGCAAAGGCCGTCTGAAATATAGACGTTTCATTTTCAAGCAGCCTTTTTGATTCCAAAGCAGAAGATATAAAAATTATGCAGGTTAGCTTCAACTTTCTATAACATGAAAAAGTAGGGTATAACTAAGCCATCATGTAAAAAGCCGTCTGAAACCCAATGTTCAGACGGCTTTTTACTCTCAAAGTGATTAATTGATCATTACCATTTTCCAGTTATCCCAATACGGATTGTCCTACCTGGCGCAGGCAGATAAGAGCGGCTCATCGGGTCGAGGTAGTAGCGGTTGGTCAGGTTGCTGCCCACCAGTTCGGCAGTCAGGTTTTTGCCGATTTTGTAGCGCAAGTAGGCATCTCATACCGCAACAGGCTGCCAGCGCATATCGTTATGCTGGGGTTTGTGGTTGCTTCCCATATATTGGTTGAATGTGTCATAGAAGGCTTGCCATGCATCGTTGCGGTTTTCATAGACACGGCTGTGGTAATGAAGGCGCACGCCTGTTTCCAACCTGTTGGCAAGGAAGCGGCTGCCCAATTCGGCATCTATCGACCAGCGCGGTTGGAGCGCACTAGCCAAATAGCCTGAATCGCTCAAGCCGCCGTGGTTGCAGACGGGACGGCTCATGGTTTTGCCGGTATGGGCGAAATAGGTTGCATCAGTTGTTGCCTCTGTTGCCGACGACCATTGGAAAGTTTCATCGCACATTTTGTTTTTCAGACTGCGGAATACGTTCAGGCTGCCGAAGACGCGCCCGGTATCGAAACGGGTGGACAGTTCGATACCGCTGCGGATTTGTCTGTCGAACTGCTCGAATTCGAGATTCTCGTCCCTATCGATGACGTTTTTGGTTTTATTGTGGAAGTAGTTGATGCGGAAATCCACTTTTTTCATTTTCGGTAACAGCCCCGTCAAATCATGGATGTAGCCGACTTCCCAGTTTTTGGCGTGTTCAGGCCGCCAGCCATAGCCCATGCGGTTGAATGAGCCGGCGGCGGTAGAAAAGCCGTAAGTCCCTTCAAAAATGCTGGGGTAGCGCAGGGTTTCGGTATAGCGCAAATAGGCGCGGCTGTAATCAGTAAAATTGATGGTGGCAGAAAATGCGGGTACCCAACCGCTGCCTTTCTGCTTCATTGCCCTCTGTTTTTCGGCTTCGGTCATTGGCGTTGTGTAAACACTTGCACTGGCTGCGTAGTATTTAGGTACAAATTGCGGACTGTCTGGAATAGACGGATCATATACAGGATTAGGAACTTTAGTGTGCAAATCAGGAATGCTGCCATTGGTAAGGGGATGATCCTGCATATTCAGACGGCCTTTATCGTCTTTCAACCAATAGAAATCCACCTTTTCATTAGGATTGACCCATGTTTCGCGATCAACTGTCAAAGTCGGAATAAATTGTGAATTGACTTGAAACGAAGTCAGGCTAATTTGTTTATGTTTTTTTCTTTGTTCTGAATATTCGTCCGCCATATATAAAGCATAATCAAGACTGCCATTTGCCAAAGCATCGTCAATTGCCTTGTAATCTGCGTATTCTTGCGGCGTGGCAACCCTGCCGATCGAATATTTTATCCCCCTGTTCATTTCTAACGTATCGCCGGTCTTATACGTGCCGCTTTCCAAACGTCTGCTTTTATCCTGAAGTTGGAAATTGGTGTATCGTCCACCCGCCGTCAACGTCAGCCAACGGAAGGGTTCGTAGCGGAAATTAAAGCCCAGATTGTATTCTCGCCGCTTGCCGTTGCGCGGTACGCCGTATTGGTTCAATTCATAATTTGCCCTGATGGTGCTGTTTTCGAGTTCTTCCCTATATTTGTCGTATCCTCCCCGCTCCAGCTCGTCTGAAAAATCATTGCGCGATGTCAGCTTCTCGTTTTGAAAATCGCCCATCAAGGTCAACGACAGTTTGTCGCTCAATTTCATACGGTTGGAGAATTGAAAACCTGTACGGTTGTTACGGGCGTAATAGGCGTTGCCTTTGATGGTGTTGAACCTGCCGTTGGTATTGGGCGTTTCAGGTTTGGGCGGTTTGGGGGCTTCTATTCCTGCATCCAGCAATTCCTGCCGCTCTGCGGGGGTGTATTTCTGCCATCTGTCGTATTCGTCCCATGCTATTTGAAATTTGTTGTCTTCATAAACGGTATCGCCGGGCGAGCCGCCTGCGGTATTGGTTTTGGATTTGGTGCGCGTTGTCCAAAGCGTGGCATCGAAATCTATCCAACGGCTGCCCTCGGGCTTCCACGAATAGTCGATATTGTAGGAACGCTGTTTTACCCATGCCTGCGGCCATTCGGCAATTTTGTTGAGGACGGACGCATCCCAACTGATGGGGCCGATAATGCGCGAAGGCATGATTTCTCCGAACGTGGAATCGGTATGGCGCAGACCGAATTTGAGCGTTTGGCGGTTCGGCAGACGGAAGGTGGTTTTACCTACCCATGATTTGGTTTCGAGTGAGGTATTGCTGACTTCCCCCTGCGGCAGTTTGGCGGGAAACTCGGTTTCAGTGGAGACCTCCGAAGCAGCCCGCACTCAGGTATTTTGGATTGACTAACGCGAGCTATCTGCCAAATACTTTCCGCCAGGCATTCGGATTGATTTTAAACTTGGCTTTGAACTGCAAACGTAGGTTTGCCGCGCTGCCGAAGCCGCTTTGTTCGGCGATGCGTTCTATCGGCAAATCTGTATTTTCTAACAAATCCTGTACCTGCCATAGCCGCTCTGTGGTGAGCCACTCACCGAAATTCATGCCTGTGGCTTGAGAAAAATGGCGGATAAAGGTTCGGCGGGAAACAGCTAATTTTTTTGCCAAATCGTCCAAGCGGTATGGGGTCGCAAGGTTTTGGCGCAGTTCGTCCAATAAGTGATTGATTTTGTCATCGGCGGTACGACGTTCGACAGGTCGATGGATAAACTGTGCCTGCCCGCCTTCGCGGTGTGGTGCCGCAACCAAGGTACGGGCAAGGTCGTTGGCAACGGTTGCACCGTGGATTTTGCGGACGAGGTACAGGCAGCAATCCAGCCCGCCCGCCGCACCTGCCGATGTTAAAAAGTTGCCGTCTTCCGCATATAGGCGGTTGGTATCCAGATGAATTTTAGGGAAACGGCGGACAAAGTCGTCTTCGGCAAGCCAGTGGGTGGCGGCGGTTCTGCCGTCTAAAAGTCCTGTGTAGGCAAGGGCGTAAGTGCCGTAACATAGGGCGGTGATATGCGCGCCACGTTGTACTGCTTTCTGTAAATGTGCGCTCAACTCGGGTGTCGGGGCTTCTTCAATATTGCGCCAACCTGCGATGACGATGATGTCGGCTTCTTCCGTCAAATCCAAGCCGCCGTGTACGGGAATGCTTGCGCCCAGTGCTGTGATGGCGTCTTTGCTGTTATCGGAACAGATTTTCAGGTCAAAGAGCGGATTGTTCCGATAGGTCGTCTGAAAAACAGAAAAGGGAATGTTGAAGACAAAATCATTCATGCCCGATTGAGCATATAGCACGATTTTGGGGGCAGTTTGATTTTGGCGAAACTCGTTACGCTCGTTTTCAGACGACATTTTGGCACTATCCTTGCGTTTATTGGCAATATTGCCTATTTTAGCCGATACACCTGCTGCTTAAAATACGCTCCATGATTTTTTAAGGAGCAACATCATGAAATTCAAGCAATTTATTCTTGCCACTGTTTTGGGCGCGACAGCCTTTTCCGCCTGGGCAGACGATTCATACCAACATATCCGTAACGCTACCGCCAAGGTCGAATATGCGGGGCAGACGTTTTTGATTGACCCGTTTTTCGCACCCAAGCACTCCATGAACGGCTTTGCCGGCACGTTCAACAGCCAAGCCAAAATGCCGCTGGTCGGGCTACCGATGAGCGTGAATAAAATTTTGGACGGTGTGGATGCAGTTATCGTTACCCATACTCACGAAGACCATTGGGACGAAACCGCCGCACGTTCCATTCCGAAAAACCTGCCCGTATATGTGCAGCACCAAGCCGACGCGGCAAAAATCCGCAGTCAAGGCTTTACTGATGTACGCGTGTTGAACGGCAGCGCTGTCTTCAACGGCGTAACCATCAGCAAAACCGGCGGCGTACATGGTACAGAAGCCATGTATGCCAACCCGCAGCTAGCCGAAATCTTAGGCGATGCAATGGGTGTGGTATTCCAAAGCAGCGGACATAAAACCGCTTATATTATGGGTGATACTGTGTGGACAGCAGATGTAAACAAAGCATTGAACCGCTACAAACCCGATTATCTGATTATGAACACGGGCTACGCGCTGATTTCAGGCATTTCAGACGGCATTATTATGGGGACGGCTGATGTATTAAAAGCCAGCCAAGTCATGCCTAAAGCCAAAATCATCACCGTACACATGGATACCGTGAATCATACCGCCGTCAGCCGTGCCGATATGCGTAAATTTATACGCGGTCAAGGCATTGAAAGCCGTGTGAACGTTCCGGAAGACGGAGAAATCCTGAAACTGGATTGATAAACGGCTTATTACCCTAAAGCAGCCTGCACCTTGTTTTCAAAGTGCAGGCTGCTTTTCGGATTTCAGACGGCCTTTAAAAGCAGTCTGCACAGGGTTTTCAGATAGCCTGAAAACTGCGTTTATGGCTTAACGACCGCATCGCTGCCGTATCAGTCAATCATGGGCAGGTTAGAGCAGGCAGGCGTAGTCAGACGAATACATATGCTCCGCACCTTTGTTAGTGCTGTCTTGCAGTTCCCAAACTTGCAAAAACTGCCTATTTGTTTTATAAATGCAAACCATTTTTATTCAAATGATAAGATTGTATAATGAAAAAGAAATCGATTGCCTGTATCGTAGGGGCGATTTTTTCTGGACAGTTATATGCGGCTCAGATGCCGGTGGCTCAGGCAGAAATAGAGCCTGTGGTGGTCACGGCAGACCGCAATGCGCAAACCTTGGATAAAGCCGCACCGAATGTGTCGGTTATCGGACGCAAAACCTTGAATCAAGCCTCGGCACAGAATTTGGACGATATTGTGATGTATGAATCCGGCGTCAGCGTGCCGTCAGACAACAACCGCCGCGGTCATGCCGGTATCAATATCCGAGGCATAGACGGCAACCGCATTCTGATGATGGTGGACGGCGTGCGCATTCCCGAATCTTATGCAGGCGGCGGCTCCAACGGCGCGATTTCGGGACGCGATATGGTCGAAAGCGACACGCTCAAGCAGGTCGATATTGTTAAAGGTCCTTATTCCGCGCTGTATGGCAGCGACGCGCTCGGCGGTGTGGTGAATATGGTGACGCTTTCTCCGAGTGATTTCGTCGATGAGGGCAAACGCGGTTATTTTGGGCTGAAATACGGCTACCGTAGCCGCGACCGCAGCCACGGCGTAACGGCGACAGCCGCCGGTTTCCATGAAAACGCCGAAGGTCTGCTGATGCTGACGCGCCGCCAAGGTCATGAAACCGAAAACATGGGCAGCGATACCAGCTACTCGACTGCGCGTACTGCCACCAATCCACAGAAAAACAATGCCTACAATATCTTGGCGAAAGGCAATATCGGCAACGAACGCCACCGCTTGGAAACTTTGTACGAACAGTATTACCACGCCAACGATACCGTATTGGCAAACGGCTTGGGTTCACAATCGCGCGGACCGGTAACCATCGCAACATCCGAGAGCAATGCTCGCGACCGTATCCGCCGTCAACGTATCGAAGCAGGCTACCGCTACACTGGTGAAGGCCGTCTGAAAGAAGCCAACCTGACTGCCTATCAGCAAAAACTGCGTACGGAAGACGATGCCGTCGATGCGAGCATTACGCGTATGGGCGCGCGCCAATTAGGTAACTCGACCCGTTATTCCGACTACGGTTTCAATCAGACCATACGCGGGCTGAACGGGCGCGGCGTGTGGGAATTTGATGGCACGGTCAAACAAACCGTCGTTGCCGGCGCAGAATACAAACACACCGAGACCGCCCGTCCGCGCGACAGCCTGACAGTGGACAATCTGACCGGCGCCGTCAGCAAAGTTTATGCAGGCAGCACCTATCCGAATAAAACCTTCCCCGACAGCAAGCGCAAAACATTCAGCGTTTACGCACAAGACAGCCTGACCTTCGGCAACGGCATCGTTCTAACCCCGGCCTTGCGTTACGAAAAAGACAAGCTGAACACTTCGACCGACCAAGCCTATCTCAATGCCAACCCCAGCGGAACGGCGACGCGCTTCAGTGATTCCGCGTTTACGCCCAGCCTGCGCCTGAGTGTGCCGATGGGTGAGCAGTTCACCGGTTTTGCCACTTATTCCCAAGGCTTCCGCACGCCGCCGTTTGACAGCGCGACCATGGCGTTTGCCAATACAACCTACGGCTATGCCGTCATTCCCAATGCCAACCTCAAATCCGAACGCTCCAACAGCTTTGAATTGGGGATGAAGTTCAAAAACGACCGCGCCCGCGCGCAAGTTACCGCGTTCTACAACCGTTATCGAAACTTCATCGACCGCACTGAAATCGGTACCTCCACCGTTGGCAGACGCCCGATTATCCAGTACCAATATCAAAACCTTGATCACGTCAAAACCTACGGTGCCGAAGCCTCCGCCGCCTACAAATTCCTGCCGGGCTGGCAAGTCTCCGGCAGCATCGCTTGGATGCGCGGTGAGCAGCAGGACGGTAAACCGTTGGATTCCGCTTATCCGCTCAACGGCGTTTTGGGCTTGGATTACACGCAGGAAAAATGGGGTGTGGGTACCAAGCTGCGCTGGTCGAAAAAACACAGCCGCGTCAGCAGCGACACTGTTTTCCAAGCGCCGGGTTATGGCGTATGGGATGTCGGCGCGTGGTACAAGCCGTTTAAAAACCTTGAAATCGGCGCAAACATCTACAACGTCGGCAACAAAAAATACTGGCAGCACGCAGACGTTGCCGGCATGAGCCGTACCAGTGTGATGGACTTGTACACCGAAACCGGCCGCAATTTCGCCGCAACCGTACAACTTAAGTTCTAATGTGATTCAACCGTTTTCAGACGGCCTGAGAAAACGAGCAGGCCGTCTGAAAGTATGTGACAAGGAAAAAACAATGAAACTCAAACTCCTCCTGCTTTCTGCGCTTATTTCGTTGGCCGGCACTGCACACGCGCACCGCATCGTCGTGTTAACCCCCGATACGGCAGACATTGTTGCCGCGCTCGGCGCATTGGACGAAATCGTCGGCCGCGATCAGACCGTTCAAAATCCGGCATTGAAAAACAAGCCCAGTATCGGCATTCATCGCCGTCTGACGGTCGAACCGATTGTGGCCACCAAACCCGACATCGCCATCGGTTCATGGATGGCGCAGCCTACCGATATTTTTGCCCACCTGCAAAAAGCAGGCATTAAAGCCGTCAATGTTGCGCCCGATGACAGCATCGCCGCCTATCCGCAAAGTATCCGCAACATTGGTCAGCTTATCGGCAAAAGCGCGCAGGCGGACAAGTTGGCAAGCAAGTGGCAGGCGGATATGAAACAGCAGCCTTCCAGCGGCAAACGCTATCTCTTCAGCTACGACGGGCGCATCGTATCGGGCAAGAATACCGCTGCCGACGAAATCATCCGCCGTGCCGGCGGTATCAATGCCGCAGCCGCCATTGACGGCCTCAAACCGATGACGCGTGAGGCATGGATTGCTGCCAAACCCGACATCATCATTATTGCCGACCACAACACCGCCATGATAGGCAACGTCAAAACCTTTGCCGCACGCCCCGAAATCGCCGGCTCGCCTGCCGCGAAAAACGGCAAGATTTATTTGTGGAAGGCCAACGATATGTTCCGTTACGGACTGGATACGCCGCAAGTGATTCAGCGTTTGCACGATTTGGCGAAATAAACGCGTCTGTTTTGAACACCCTGCCTGATTTTTGTTTTCAGACGGCCTTGATTTGTTCCTTCTTGTCGAGGAGGAAGTAAAACGGCTGTCTTAAAAATGCCGTCTGAAACCGTCCCTCAATCTGCTTCAACCGCATGATGTCATGAAACCGCATACCCTTACCCTCTGCCTGCTGCTTACTGCTGCCGCCGTTTATTTGTGCTGCGGCATCGGTTTTGGCGCGTGGGAGTCGCCGTTGGTGATGGATGAAACCGTCCGTCAAATCCGTTTACCGCGCATCTATACTGCACTTTTGGTCGGAGCCGGTTTGTCCGCTTCAGGTGCGGCATTGCAGGCTTTATTTGAAAACCCGCTGGCTGATCCGAGTTTGATCGGGACGTCGGGCGGGGCGGCCTTGGGCGTGATTGTGCTATTGGCTTTGGGCGGCGGCGCGATGGGTGTGCCGGTGGCGGCTTTTCTCGGTGCATTGGGTGTGTGCCTGCTGATTTTGGCGGTGCACAAACTGCTCGGCGGCGGTACTTTGGGATTGCTGGTGTTGGGGTTTGTGTTGAGCGCGTTTTCGGGCGCGGTGGTCAGCATGATTTTGTTTTTATCTGACGATTTGGTATTGCGCAGCGCAACCACATGGCTGTCGGGCAGCCTTGCCGAAGCCGGTTTCTCATCGCCTGTCGCGGCAATCGCGGTCATGTTGCCCGGTTTTCTGATTTTGTTGTCCGCAGGCAGGCGGCTGGACGTTTTGATGACGGGGGAAGACACGGCTGCCAGTATGGGCGTATCAGTTGGGGCTTTGCGTGTGCAAACCGTAATCGGCGCGGCATTGATGACGGGGGCGGCAGTATCGCTTTCGGGCATCATCGGTTTTCTCGGCATGATGATCCCCAATGTGCTGGCGCAAACCGTCGGTGGCAGCCGCCGCAAGCTGATTGCACTGTCGGCTTGGTTGGGCGCAGTGTTTTTGATGGTGGTGGACGGAGCGGCGCGCTGGCTGACATACCCTGTCGATCTGCCGGTCGGTATCGTGATTGCCTTATTGGGTGGACCATTTTTTATGTATTTGTTTATCAAGCCTTTGAAAAGCCGTTAATGCCTAAACAGGCCGTCTGAAACTTCATTGCCCCATATCTTTTGCCATGCACACCTTATTTCAAATCTGTAATCTTTCCGTCCGCGTCCAAGACAAAACCCTGCTTGAAATTGATCAACTGGATATACCTTCGGGCATGACCGTCATTATCGGCCCGAATGGTGCGGGCAAATCTACTTTACTGCGTGCCTTAATCGGGCAAACAGGGCAGGGGGAAATCACGCTTTTCGGTGAGGCCGTTGCGCCGCAAATCCGCGCGGGCAGGGTGGCATGGGTCGGGCAGCATGGCCGTTACAATATGCCAATGACCGTACGCGAATACATTGCGTTGGCGTCATTCGTACAAAAAGGCCGTCTGAACCATGAATGGGCGGACGAGTTGCTCGATTATTTTGATTTGACGGCATTGGCGGATAAGCGCATCGGTAAGCTTTCAGGTGGCGAGCAACAACGCGCCAACATCATCCGCGCCCTGTTGCAAAACGCGCCGGTCTTGCTTTTGGACGAACCGTGCAACCATCTCGATATCCGCCACCAACACCGCCTGTTGCAGTATTTGGCCGGGCATTCAAACCGTGCCTCATCAATGATGGTATTGCACGATTTAAACCTCGCCGCGAGTTATGCGGAACATATTATTTTGATGAATAAGGGAAAAGTATTGGCATCGGGCAAGGTGGGCGAAGTGATGCGCCCCGACTTGCTTGAATCGGTTTATGGTTGGCAGATACGCCGTTGCGAAGATGAAGCAGGGTTTTATTTCAGAAGCTGAACGCCAAAAGGCCGTCTGAAAAACGATAAAGAAAATTTATTTTATCGTTCAAAAATAAAACGAGATGGGAGGATGTTCCCGACTTGAAGAACCAAATTTTGCGCATTTCACAAGTAAAATGCCGATTTTCATCAAATAGAAATACATTTAATTATTTATAGAATACAATATTTTAAAATAATACTGATTTTTAATTATATAAAAATATTGACAAGAAAACGATGATGGTTATTTAATATATTAATCTTATTAATAATTTTTATTAATCATTATCATGGTACAGCAGCTTGTTTGGACTCCGAAACAATCCGCGCCCAAGGCATTTCCTGAACGTCAGGCATTAATGCCCGTTTGGGGCGGTGTTCCAATGCCGCGTCCCCAGTGGCAGAACATTTGGAAGAAAAGGCTTCCCCATGCAACTGATGTGGACGCGCTTGCTTATCTGCATATTCCATTTTGCGCCAACCATTGCGTTTTTTGCGGCTTCTACCGTAATGCGTGGAAGGACAGCCAAAGCAGCGTATATACCGACAAAATTATCGAAGAAATGGCCGCTGAAGCCGAAGCCCGTACAGGCAAGGGCAAAATCCGAGCCGTTTATTTCGGGGGCGGCACGCCGACCGCGTTGCTTACGGAAGACCTCGTCCGCCTGATTCGTGCCTGCTACCAATATCTGCCGCTTGCCGAAGATTGCGAGTTCACCATCGAAGGGCGCATGAGCCATTTCGATTTGGAAAAAGCACAGGCCTGCATCGAAGCAGGCGCCAACCGCATTTCCATCGGCGTGCAAACCTTCAATACCGCCATCCGCCGCCGTCTCGGCCGCAAACACAGCGGCGACGAGGCGTTTGAATATTTGGCAAAATTGTGCGAACTCGATGCCGTGATTGTGGCCGATTTGATGTTCGGCCTGCCCAATCAAACCGATGAAGTTTGGCAAAACGATATCGCCCGCGCCGCCGAGCTGCCTCTGTCCGGTCTGGATACGTACGCGTTCAACCTTTATCCCATGCTGCCCATCAACCGCATGATTGAAAAAGGTGCATTTCCGACACCGCCGGGTTTTGATATTCAGGCAGACCAATATGCCTACACGGTTGAAACACTGCTGGAAAAAGGCTGGGAACAGGTCAGCAACAGCCACTTCGCCTATCCCGGCCGCGGCGAGCGCAACCGCTACAATACCCTGATCAAATCCGACATTCCCTGTTTGGCGTTCGGCTCCGGCGCAGGCGGTAACTTCGGCGGTTTCAGTTATCAGGTGCAGGGTGATTTGGAGAGTTATCTCGCCACGCCGAAAGGCGAGAAAAACATCGCGTTTATGAGCGGCCATAGTCCAAATAAAGCACTGCTCAGCAAAGTCCAGCACGATATTGAAACAGGCCGTCTGAATCCATTATTGTTTGACGGCAACAAAGCAGCGCAAAAGCTGATTGCCCAATGGCAGGAAATGCAGCTTTTTAAAGAACCCGATTCAGACGGCCTGATCCGTTTGAATACCAGCGGCCGTTATTGGTCGCCCACCCTTATCCGCAAACTCATGCTCACTCTTCCGACTCAAGAAAAGGATCAAACCATGCAAAAACTTTCAGCCGAACAACAAACCATGTTGCGTCAATCATTGGAAAAAAATCCCGGCCAAGTACTGGAAATGCTGGCCGCGCAAAACCAATGCAGTTTTGAAGACGTTATCCGCTGTCTACCAGAAGAGAACGTGCGCCAAACCGAAGGCAGCCGCATAGTCGAAATCCTCCAAGCCATCGCAGCATGGAATGAATCCGTTACCTTCATCGCCCACACCCCCGATGCCATCGTCGAAGTCAGCGGCAAACTGCCAAACGGCAAAGTCGGCCGCGGTTTCTACAACTTTGACCATCCTGAAACCGACGGCGGCGTACACGGTCATATCTATTACGAAAACTGCGCCTCCATCTACCTTTTGGAACGCCCGTTCATGGGCAAAGCCACTTGCTCGCTCAACTTTATCAACCGCAACGGCGGCGCCATGTTTAAAATTTTCGTCGGCCGCGATGAAGCAGGCGAGTTGAAACAACACCAAATCGAAGCCATGCGCAAATTATTTGATGCCGCTTAAACGGTTTCAGACGGCCTGATAATCCGTTCCTTGCTGCATAGAGGAGCGGATTTTCTAACAACAAACATCTACCATACAAAGGAACCCCAAACATGCAACTCATCTTCGGAGCCAACGGCCCGTCCGGCCGCGCCTATATCCGCACATTGACTGACTCAGCTGATACCGTTGCCGTATTGAGAAGGCCGTCTGAAGACAGCTTTTTTGCCGAACACAATATTCAAACCGTCGTCGCCGATGCGCTTGATGCCGACGCGCTCGATAAAGCGTTGGCACAATATCGTCCCGATACCGTGATCAGTTTTGTCGGCGGCAAAAACGAAGAGGGCATCCGCAGCGATGCGCTGGGCAATATCAACATCATTGCCGCTACGAAAGCCGCCAATCCGCAAGCCCGCTTTGTACTGATTACCAGCATGGGCTGTGGTGAACAATGGGACATGATGAGCGAGCCGTTCAAACAGGCACTCGGCGAAGCCGTCCGTGCTAAAACAGAAGCCGAAATCTATCTCAAACAAAGTGGTTTGAATTGGACCATCTTGCGCCCCTGCGGCCTTGCCGATGGCGAAGATAATGCCTATACCTTGACACAAAATGCCCAAGAAATTCCGCAAAAATACATGACGCGCAACGGCTTGGCCGCCGCTGTTGCTGCCATTGTCGGCCAAGTGGACAGCAAGGGCGAAACGTATAGCGTTGGTGCGGCATAAAAGGCTGGGGGGATATAAAAAGGCCGTCTGAAAATTTCAGACGGCCTTTTATGTTTGAATTCTGTAAGTGATTGTTCTATTGAGGGAAACAGGAGTTAGTAGACTAAAATACTGGCATTATAAATTTAACATAATATAAATTATTTTCTTTTTTCCTATTCTTCTACAAATTCCGCTTATTGTTCCTATATGTCAAATGAGAATTAATGATACTCTAGAGAGTGTGCTCATAGTACTCCAATTTTTAGTATAAAATCAATAGGTTTCAAGAGAAACTTGGCTATTTAATTTTACCTTACCTCTATTTCCTAATTTATTGTGTAGTGGAATAGGGGAGATATAAGAATACCAAGTACCGTCAAACTCTTGTGAAACAAGAAAGCGTAGGGGATAGCTAATTTATACTGCAAAGGCCGTCTGAAACATTAAGTTCAGACGGCCTATTTGCAAATTTTTTTAGCAAGTTGATAAGTTAAACTGTAAGAAATTTGCGAGTTAATCACATTATGAATATAAGATAATAATCTTACAAGAGATCATCTGGCTGACCTTTAATTTCAAAACCTATGCTCTATTTTAATTAGAAATTCATTCCGTTTATAGCGATTTAGCCAGGACGAGCTTTTGTTGTCAGTGTGTTTTACGGTGAGGATGGGTACGAAGCCGCGTCAGCTACGCGAATAACCCTGGTATTCCGTTTCCTGTTGTGCAATTTGAGTCTCTTGGTTCGAAAACGATGGTGTCTGTTGTGCCAAACCCTCCTGTACACGTTTGTTGAATTTATCAACAATATCTTGGTTTTCTGCTAAAAGCTGCTTGGTGTACGAACCATCCTTATCATTCATTAACCCATTGATCATCGAACGAATTTTTTCATATTTAGATTGGGATTCCGATTCATTTTTTCCAATATCCGGCGCCATCTCAGGTTTAATAAAGTTTTCTTTAGGCCGTAATGCACCGTGAAAAATAGTTTTTTGATCCCAATAAGAATTTCCTGTCATCACTACTTTCAGCAGGCCCTGTTGATGTTTGAGATCCAAAAAAATGAATGCGTCCTTTTTCATCATACTCTTTAAAAACAGCAACGTGTTGAGAACCTCCCGGCATTGTCATCATTAATATGTCGCCTGCTTTCAAACTGCCATCTGTTTTGGCAGATGCAGGTAGTACATCAAAATTTTTTTGAGCATAGTTCGTTATATGTTTTCCGTTAAACAGCGTTCTGGTTCCAAAGTCTTTGGCTTCCATTTTAAGATTAAATCCCGCTCCTTCTAATGAAAAATAAACAAGAGAAGAACAATCAACACCTTTTCTTCCATCATGATCTTTGTCTTCATTTAAACGAGAAGGATCAATTTTCTCTCCAGATTTATTTGCATATCCTGTCTGCCGTATTCATGCGTGGTTTTCGAAAAGTTTGCTTCAGCATAATCAATAATCCGTTGATTCTGCCGTTCTTGAATTTCAGACATTTCAATTCCTTTTATGCCGTGTTAAAAAATTAATCTGCAAAAAAACGGACAGCCTTTGTTTTAACCCAGCCGGTTGCACATACACCACTGGCGGTTACAACAAGCTGCCCGCCCTCGTCAAACGAAGTCGTCAGACGGCATTGGCTGCCTGACGGTTTCTTTACCTGCCATTTGCTTGGAAAATCTGCCATTTTCAAGCATTCTTTCGCGCCTGCATCTTCACAGCCTGCACTCGCTGCCGGAGGCACTTTTTTCACCAGCGTCCAGCCGTTTGATTCAGCCACATTGCCAACCACACAGAGATATTGGGTGTTTCTTAACTGCATTACCGTTTTCGAACGGGCATCGGGCTTTTCCTTTAACACTGCGCCGCCTGATGATTGTACATAAACCTGATTGCCGCACGACACGGTTTGATGATGGGCTATTTTTCCACTATTTACCGGCTTCGCCACCACTGTTGCCGAGACCAGCAAGGTTAAAAGCAGCATTTTTTTCTTCATTTAAATACCTTTTAAAAACAATAAATTACTAAAATATGCAACATAATCAATGTAGTATTGATGATAAAACAACATTGCAAATAATGCAAACGACGAACATCCGAATGCGGTAAGGCCGTCTGAACAGTTTGTTTGTCGGGCATCCATGCCCCGACCTGCTCGGCGTTTTCAGGCTGCCTGCGTGCGGAGTGCAAAGCCGAAAAACTTTTGCAAAATCCACCGCTCTTTTGGGGCGAAATGCCGTCTGAAAGCGATTTCAGAATCGGTGCGGGTATGTTGTTTGTAACCGAGTTTGTAGAGTCCGTTTTTCTTTGTCCAACGGGCATCGCTGTCTTTACTCGGTGTGGTTTGGCCGCTGACTTGTCCTTCGTCATCGACTTCTATGGCCTGACGCTGTTTGCTGCCGGCGGTCTGGATAATGGTGGCGTCAACGACGGCGGCGGATGCTTTCTCTACTTTTAGGCCTTTTTCGGTCAGTTGGCGGTTGATCAGTTCCAATAATTCGGACAGGGTGTCGTCTTGCGCCAGCCAGTTGCGGTAGCGGCATAAGGTGCTGTAATCGGGGATACTCAGTTCGTCAAAACGGCAAAACAGGTTGAAGTCGATACGGGTGATGAGGCTGTGTTCGAGTTTGGGATCGGATAGGCTGTGCCATTGTCCGAGCAGGATAGCTTTGAACATGGACAACAGGGGATAGGAGGGACGGCCGCGGTGGTCTCGAAGGTAACGGGTTCTTTGACGATTCAGGTGTTGTTCGATCGGTTGCCAATCAATCACCTGATCCAACTTCAATAGTGGGAAACGGTCGATGTGTTTGGCAATCATGGCTTGTGCGGTTTGCTGGAAGAAGGTGCTCATGGAAAATCCCCTAAATGTCTTGGAAGGAATTTAGAGGATTTTGAGGAATTTTGCAAAGGTCTCCAAAAATCAGTTAACCGCCCCAATTAGTTTCTTCTGCTAAAAGGTCGTCTGAAAACCTTAATCGATTCCAAGATAAAAACCCGCTTTAAAAAGCGGGTTTCTTGTATCCGGTCAGGGCAGACCGTCTGTCCGTATTGTCCGAAACTTCGTTACTGTTTTTCTATTTTCCGGCGGGCAATTTCCGCTTTTTTACGGCTGGCTGCCAGTTGTTCGCGCATTTCTTTCAAGATTTGCTTGGAAGATTTCGGTTTTTCCCAGTTGTCCGGTTCTGCATTTTGTCGTTGCGCCAATTGCTTTTGATGCTCTTGATAAAGCGCATTCGATTCTTCGGAAACTTTGCGGGCAATGTTCGGCAGCTCTTTTTCAACCAAAGCCTCGGCGCGTTGTTGGGCAAGATGACGTTCTTTGCGGCTTTGGGCGCAATATTGTTTGCTGTCTTGCTCAGGGGAATAACCGTAATGAGGCAGCGGTTTCCCCGCTTTTTTCATCGCCATGCTGTAATTGACGCATTGCAAGGCTTGCGGATCGGCAGCCATGTACAAAGAGTATAAATGCCCGGCATAGTCTTTGATGTCCTCATTGCCGCCGCATACATTCGCCGTAGCCTCAATCAGCGCCGTATCTTGCAGCATTTGCCGGCAATGTTCGACCTGATCCGTATTCAAACTGACGGCGGGCTCTTGCGCGGCGGCTGAAAAAGATAAAGTCAAAGCAAGTAAGCCTAAAGCAGATTGTTTCATAGTTTTTCCTTTTAAACCGGAATGATATTTTCAAATAAAGCATGAATATCGGAACGCATTATAGTGGATTAAATTTAAATCAGGACAAGGCGACGAAGCCGCAGACAGTACAAATAGTACGGAACCGATTCACTTGGTGCTTCAGCACCTTAGAGAATCGTTCTCTTTGAGCTAAGGCGAGGCAACACTGTACTGGTTTAAATTTAATCCACTATACATTCATGCCCGAAGTTTTCAGACGACCCCGTCCATCATCCTTATCTGCCATCCTTCTGACGGATAAAGGCATCGGCTTTGGCGCGGCGTTCGGTTTCTTCGGCAACGGTTTTACGCAGCAATTCATCAACGGGAATACCTCGGCGCGGCGCTTCTTCTTCCGCATACTGTTTTATCTTACTGTCCATATACGCCTCTACCTGGCGGCGCAAACGGTCGCGTTCTTCGCGGCTTTCCGCGCAAAGGCGCTTCAACTCCTTATCGTCGAGATGGTGAAAGCTTTGTTTTTTGAATTCTTCCTCCAGTTTCGGATATTGTCGGCACTGATCGACTTTCGGATGGTTAAACAACAAAACCATAGACAAAAGGTCGAAATATTCGGCGGTCTCTTTATTGTCCCGATAACAAAGCGAACCGTTCGCCAAAGTATTGGTATCTTTAAACAATTGCCCGCACTCGGCGGCAAGCTTTTTATTTGCCGCAGCATCGGATGACGCACCGGTTTGGTTTTGCGCGGCGGCAGAAGCGGACAAACCAGCGAGCAGCAAAGAAAATACAAAGGCTTTTTTCATATGGGTACTTTCAAAAAACAGATGGGAAAATCATGAATAGTTTATATACAAGGGTCCTTGGATTCGGATTTCAAGTGCAACACTAGTGTAGCGGAAGACATGATGAAGTAGTCAATCGTTATTTATCAGGGCAAATGGATAGGGTTGTTCGAGAAGGAGAACTAAAAAAATGGAATCAAGAACAATATAAATTAGCACTTTTTGAGATAATGGATGCAGAGAGAATTAAGTTAATATCAGGGGAAAGAGCACTTAATATGAATAGAAGAAAATGGGCAAAACCATTACCAGGACAATTATGATTAAATGATTAAGGAAGAAAGAAATGGTAAAGTGTATATATGAATTAAATCAATCTGGGAAATTTTCAGCTTTTTATTTAGATCAAGATAAATTTAGTTATTTGGGATTTTGTGACTCGAAAAGATTAAGTTTAGATTTTATACCTAGATTTGAAATAGAAGCAAAAAGTACGGAATTAAAAAACCATTATATACTACTGACTAATGCAACAACCATTTTAGTAGATAAAAAATTAGCTGATTTTTTAATAAATAAATATAATCAAGAGATTCAGATAATTCCAATTGAGTTGTTATGTAAAGATACTATTCTGTTGGATAAATATTTTCTAATTAATTCATTGCATACTGAAAATATAATTGATGAACAAGAGTCAGAAAGAATTTATATCGATGAGAATACTTCGTTTTTATCATCAGATAATATGAAATTGAATGACAATTCACTGGAAGTTATAGGTATTGGTAGGCATAACAACCCAGCATGTTCAACGGATTTATTTTTTTCTGATGAATTAATATTTGAATTACATGAACATGGGTTTGATAAAGGATTTATATTTGCTTAGTTAATTTTAGCTTAGATTAAGATCAATGCCTTAATAAAGATTATTAATGGCCTGATTCTAATCAAATATAGTTTGTTTAATTTATTATCTAAATTTAGACTCTACTTTTTCTACTTAACAAAGTCGTCTGAAAAGTTCAAACCTTTTTTCAGACGACCTTCTCAGTTGAAAATAGTAAACCACCATAGAGTAAAGACATTTGGGTATCCACCGAACCGTACGGTTACAACCCCGAAACCGATCCGCTGCTGAAAATCCCGCCCGAACCCCAAGGGCAGTCCGAAGCACAGCCCGAATTGGTTTATTACCAACTCGACCATCTCGGCACACCGATTGCCGAACACAATGCAAAAGGCGAAGCCGTATGGACGGTGGAATACGAAGCATGGGGCAGAATCCGTAACGAAACCGTTTCAGACGGCCTCAAAGCCGACATTCCATTCCGCTTCCAAGGTCAGTATTACGACGAAGAAAGCGGGCTGCACTACAACCGTTTTGTTATTACAACTAAAAGAATGCTGGATGAAATTGAAAGAACCGGGGATTTAACAACAAGGGATTTATTGAGAAAAAGCTGGAGCATTTGATAAAAGGCCGTCTGCAAAACCTTTCAGACGGCCTTTTACTTTTGAATTTTGTAAGTGATTGTACTACTGAGCGAAACAGGAGTTAGCAGGCTAAAATGCTGTCATTATGAATTTAACATAATATAAATTATGCGAACTTATTTCTGTCGGTATGATGTAAACGCCTTTTCTATAATTATGGCCACAACCAAGCCCATGTGCTTCGGCCTTCTCCTTGCAGTAAAACTAAAGTTCTACAAGCTGAAGCTGTGTTCATGCATTCGAAACCGATTCCGTAAGCTGATAAGGCTGCTGCAATTTTGGGATGCAGAAATTTTTGTTTTACTCCTGTACCTATGATAATGACTTCTGGACGGTTTTCTGCTGTTTTAATTGCTGATATAAAAATTTGTTCGTTTAATTCTTCGATGGTTGTTTGAGGAATGATGCTCACTTTGCCATCTTGCCAGCAAATAGGTTCTGAATATGATTGTTCACCGATTTGCAATATGCCTTGTGAGGATGAAAAAAATGATGCGGTTTCATCAATATGGTTTTCTGTGATTTTCATGGCAATTCCTGTTTTTATGGTAGAACGATTTTTCAGACGGCCTTGGGAAACTTGCAAAAAAAGGTGCAAAATCAAGCAATATCAGGTAGGATTCAACGTTTGACCTTGTGCATTGATGCTTTGCTCTGAATTTACGATTGCAAGCGATTATAACAAGCCTTGGTTTTTCGTGATTATTTTAAAGTATCGGCTCAAAAGGAGACACAATGAAGCCAGTAAATATCGGTCTTTTAGGTTTGGGTACAGTCGGTGGCGGTACGGCCACTGTATTGCAGGACAACGCTGCGGAAATTAGCCGCCGCTTGGGACGTGAAGTCCGTATTTCTGCTGTTTGTGATTTGAGCGAAGAAAAAGCCAAACAAATTTGCCCGAATGCTGTTTTTATCAAAGATCCGTTTGAGCTGGTTCAACATCAAAATGTTGATGTTGTTGTTGAATTATTTGGTGGTACAGGTATTGCCAAAGATGTGGTATTGAAAGCAATTGAAAACGGCAAACACATTGTTACCGCCAATAAAAAACTGCTGGCTGAATACGGCAATGAAATTTTCCCTTTGGCGGAAGAAAAAAATGTCATGGTGCAGTTTGAAGCTGCTGTTGCCGGCGGTATCCCTATCATCAAGGCTTTGCGTGAAGGCTTGGCTGCAAACCAAATCCGCAGTATTGCCGGTATTATTAATGGTACCAGCAACTTCATTCTTACTGAAATGCGCGAAAAAGGCAGCGCGTTTGCAGACGTATTGAAAGAAGCTCAAGCTTTGGGCTATGCAGAAGCTGACCCTACTTTTGATATCGAAGGTCATGATGCCGGCCATAAAATCACTATCATGAGCGCATTGGCATTCGGTACACCAATGAATTTTTCTGCCTGCTATTTGGAAGGCATCAGCAAACTCGACAGCCGTGATATCAAATACGCTGAAGAGTTTGGCTATCGCATCAAATTATTGGGTATTACCCGTAAAACCGACAAAGGCATCGAGTTGCGTGTACACCCTACTCTGATTCCTGAAAGCCGTCTGTTGGCTAACGTTAACGGCGTGATGAATGCCGTCCGTGTCAATGCCGATATGGTTGGAGAAACCTTGTATTATGGTGCGGGCGCCGGTGCATTGCCGACTGCTTCTGCCGTGGTTGCCGACATTATTGATATTGCCCGCCTGATTGAAGCAGAAACTGACCATCGTGTTCCTCACTTGGCATTCCAGCCTTCACAAGTTCAAGCGCAAAATATTCTGCCTATGGATGAAATTACCAGCAGCTACTATCTGCGCGTTCAAGCAACTGACGAACCTGGCACTTTGGGTCAAATTGCCGCACTCTTGGCCAAAGAAAATGTTTCTATCGAGGCTCTGATTCAAAAAGGCGTGATCAATCAAAGCACTGCCGAAATTGTGATTCTGACCCACACCACAGTGGAACACAATGTCAAACGTGCTATCGCAGCGATTGAGGCTCTGAGCTGCGTGGATGCTCCAATCACCATGATCCGCATGGAAAGCCTGCATGACTGAGCAACAAACGGAAAGGCCGTCTGAAGAACAACTGGCGGCCAGAAAGAAAGCCAAGGCAAAAATCCGCACCATCCGCATTTGGGCATGGATTATTTTGTCTTTGCTGGCTCTGACCGCCCTGCTCTCACAATGCGCGATGAACAAGCCGCAGATGAAACAAAATGTGGTGGAATCTTGTGTGAAAAACATTCCTTTTGCCGAAAAATGGCAAGCTGATTTGAAGGCAAAAGGTTTGGATGCGCAAAACGAGAAATTGGCTCAAGACTATTGTGTCTGCATGTGGGATCAGCCTTTAAGCAAACTCTCTGACGAGCAAATCCGAAACTTCGGCAAAATCAGCCCTGAGGAGCAACTCAAGCTCTTGGGTGGCGCGGAAGCTTTTGAGGCACGCGATAAGCAATGCGTGGCTGATTTAAAGGCTGAGTAAACCAATATCGATTTAAACTAAAGATACAAGGCCGTCTGAAATTCCAGACGGCCTTTCTTATATTGAATAAATAGTAATAAGAATTGATTTCATTATGGTTTAAGTTTAAGATAGCTTGGTTAATTGCTTTTCTATGGTTGTTGCCATGCGCTACCACTTTCCTATTGCCGTTGATATTTATGATTTTTTGTATACCGGCCGGTTTGACTATCTGGAAATCGGACAATCTGCAGAGTCTATTTTGCAGATGTTTCCTGCGCCTGATTGCGTCCCTAAAGGCTTGTTGGTGCAAAATGGCTGGAATATTTGGCTTTATGGCGATATCGAACTGCATTTCTCCGATAATCGGCTGACTCAGATTCGCGCTGATTTTCAGCCTGATGCTGCATTAAGCGGTGGCCGTTGGGTAAAGTTAAATCCGTGGTTTTTTGCAAATGGCTGCCTTGATGTTTATGCCGTCATTCAGCGCTTGGTGCAACGCAATATTGATTTTATTAAAACGGAAACGCATACCAATTTGATTTTGCAGCTGCAAAGCGGGGTCGAATTGATTTTTGAAAAATGTCGGGGTATGAAACTTGCCTCGTTCCGCAAACAAAAAGCCTCCCTGCCCCATTGGGCACGTGAAACGGCTTCTTAAATAAAACAATGCCGTCTGAAAACATCATTTCAGACGGCATTATCAGTTACAAACCATTCAATAATTGTCGGATTTTGGTCATTGTCATAGAAACCTGTTCGTTACAGCCTTCATTTCCTTTTCCATTATCAAAGCAATCAATACTGCTGACGCTGCAAAAGTGGGCATAGGCCATTTTTAACTCCCTAGCCAAAACGGCTTCAGGCATGCCGGTCATACCGAGTACATCTACGCCGTCACGTCGATAACGGGCGATTTCTGCGCGGGTCGGACGGCGCGGGCCTTGCAGGCAGCCATAAACGGCGGAGTCGTAAATCGGCACATTGTGCGCTTTCGTGATATTCAACAATTCTTGTCGCAATTCATCGCAATAAGGGTTGAAAAAATCGGTATGGACAACCGGACATTCTTGGCCTTCAAAAAAAGTATCTTTACGGCCATAGGTATAGTCGATCAAATCGTCCGGCAACACCAGACTGCCGTTTTCAAAATCAGGATTGATACCGACGACTGAAGAAATGGCAATGATGTTTTCGACGCCTAAAGAGTGCAACGCCCAGATATTGGCGCGGTAGTTGATTTCATGCGGCGCGATGGTATGACTGAAGCCGTGTCGGGCGAGGAAAACAATATCCAAGCGCCCCAACCTGCCGAACAAAATAGGGCTGCTGGTTAAGCCGTAAGGGGTGCGTACGATTTTTCGTTCAGTAATTTCGAGTTCCGGCAGTTTGGTCAAACCGCTGCCACCAATAATGGCTAACATATAGACTTCCTTTGTTATCAATGGCCGTCTGAAACTTGGATTTCAGACGGCCTTAATATTATCGATTTATTTATGTTTGTAGAAACGGCTGCCGAAATAGGCAGATGCGCCTTCACGCAATAAAACCAGCGTTACAGCGGCAAGCGGCAGGCCGGCAAGCATACCGACAAAACCCATCAGTTGTCCGAAAGCCATCAACGAGAAAATCACCCAGAACGGAGACAAACCAATGCGATCACCGACGATTTTAGGTGTAATGAAATAGCTTTCCAAGAATTGTCCGACACCGAATACAGCCCAGACCATCAACAAGCCCTGCCATGAGCCATATTGCAAAAGTGCGGCAACTGTTGCCAGCAAAAGGCCGGTAAATGCACCCAAATACGGAATAAATACCAAAATACCGGCAATCATACCGATGGCAAAGCCGGAATCCAAACCGACCAGCATCAAGCCCAAGCCATAGATCAAGCCCATAATCATCATAACCATCAGCTGGCCGCGCAGGAACTCGCCCAAAACTTCATCCATATTGCTGCTGATACGCGTGTAGGTTTCGATAAAACGACGCGGAACCAATTTGCTGATTCCGGAAGACCAACGTTTCCAATCCAACAAGAAGTAATACAGCAACAAAGGCAACAACACCAAATTGCTGACGCCGCTGATCACGTTGCCGCTTTGACGCATCAAGGTAGGAATCCATTCTTTAAGCGTATTGCTCAACTCATCCGTATGCGACTGCAACCATGCAATAATTGATTCTTGATCGATTTGAATATAATCCCCGCTGACGCTATTGAGCCACGGCAGCAATTTGTTTTGAACAAAGCCTACGATTTGTGGCAGGCGTTCGGCCAGATTGTTAAACTGGTTCAACAACATAGGCACGATAATCAGTACCAACGACAGCAATACCAGCAAGGCAAACGCCATAATAATCATAGAGGCCGGCGCGCGACGGATACGCTTCAATTGCAGCCACTCAACCAAGGGATTCAAAACATAGGCCAAAACGGCGGCCACAATAAACGGTGTCAAAACATCGCCCAAAGCATATAAAAGCCAAATAAAGGCTGCGATGACGCAAGCCATAATAATCCACGGTTTTGCGCCGCGCGTTTTCTTTTGATACATAAAAGGTGTTCCCCAGTTGATGCTTAAGGTTTTCAAAATAAATAAGCAGTATAACAGATTCACAAAGGCCGTCTGAAAGTAAGACGGCTATTAAGATAAAATAAAATTGTTGACAATAATGCCAAAAAATTCAGCCTGAATCCCTTAATTTAAGATAAAATACGCTCCGACAATCTACCCATACCCGAATAAGGAAATCCAATGAGCACTTCTTTGAGCTATCGTGACGCAGGCGTGGATATCGACGCAGGCGATCAACTGGTCGAAAACATCAAACCTTTTGCCAAGCGTACTATGCGCCCTGAAGTGTTGGGTGATTTGGGCGGTTTCGGCGCTTTGGTCGAAATCGGCAAAAAATACAAAAATCCGGTATTGGTTTCCGGTACGGACGGCGTCGGTACCAAGCTGAAACTGGCATTCGACTGGGACAAACACGATACCGTCGGCATCGATTTGGTTGCCATGAGCGTCAACGACATTTTGGTTCAAGGTGCGGAACCTTTGTTCTTCTTGGACTATTTCGCTTGCGGCAAGCTGGATGTTGCCCGCGCGACTGATGTGATTAAAGGCATTGCCCAAGGCTGCGAAGAATCCGGTTGCGCTTTGATTGGCGGTGAAACTGCCGAAATGCCGGGCATGTATCCCGAAGGCGAATACGACTTGGCCGGTTTTGCCGTCGGCGTGGTTGAAAAAGAACGCGTCATCAACGGCCGCAGCATTCAGGCCGGAGACGTTGTTTTGGGCTTGGCTTCCAACGGCGCACACTCCAACGGCTATTCGTTGGTACGTAAAATCATCGAGCGCGACAATCCCGATTTGGACGCGGAATTTGACAACGGTAAAACATTGCGCGAAGCCATCATTGCCCCTACCCGCCTGTATGTGAAACCTATCCTTGCCGCTTTGGAAAAATTCACCATTAAAGGCATGGCCCATATTACCGGCGGCGGCATTACCGAAAACGTACCTCGCGTTTTGCCTGAAAATACCGTCGCACAAATCGATGCCAAAGCGTGGGAATTGCCTAAACTGTTCCAATGGCTGCAAAAAGCAGGCAATGTGGAAACCCAAGAAATGTACCGTACATTCAACTGCGGTATCGGCATGGTCGTTATCATTGCCAAAGAAGATGCCGATGCAGTACAGGCATTCTTGAGCGAACAAGGCGAAACCGTTTACCGTTTGGGCGCAGTTCGTGAGCGCAACGGCGACGAACATCAAACTCAAGTGGCTTGATTAAGCTGTAATTAAAAAAGTGCGGATGATGAATCCGCACTTTTTATTGTTTATGATTTAGGGAAATCTCCGCCCTAGCCTGCTTCTTCCATAAAGCCGGCCAACTGAGCAGTATCGTGGGCAATCATCAGCTCTTCATTGGTTGGAACGACCAAAACAGCCGGCATAGAACCTGTCGGGCTGATGATACCGGAGTTTCCGTAGCGTTTGTCCATATTGGCTTTGGTGTCGATGTGCAGACCTAAGAAATCCAAGTAGGAAACAGTTTTAGCGCGGATATTACGCGAGTTTTCGCCGATACCGCCGGTAAACACGAGCGCGTCAACGCCGCCACAAGCCACAGCCATCGAAGCAATGTATTTGGCAAGGCGGTAAGTCATGACTTCCAGAGCCAAACGTGCGCCTTCATGACCTTCGTCCGCAGCGATTTCCAAAGAACGGCAGTCGTTGGAGAGTTCGGAAATACCGAGCAAGCCTGATTTTTTGTTCAGCATTTCATCAACTTGGGCAACATCCAAACCGGCGTGTGAAGTCAGATAGCTGTATACGCCCGGGTCGATGTCGCCGCAACGTGTACCCATTACCAAACCTTCGATCGGCGTGAAGCCCATACTGGTGTCAACGGATTTGCCGTTTCGGATGGCGGTAATGGATGCGCCGTTGCCTAAGTGGGCAATAATCATGCGAATGTCTTCCAACGGTTTGCCCAAGATGCGTGCTGCTTCAGGGGCAACGTAACGCATACTGGTACCGTGGAAACCGTAGCGGCGGAAAGCGTATTTTTTACGCAATTCGCGCGGAACGGCATAAGTGTAGGCGCGCTCCGGCATGGTTTGGTGGAACGAGGTATCCATCACGCCGACATTGGGCAGACCCGGGAAGTGTTCTTGCGCAGCCAAAATACCGTTGATATTGGCAGGGTTATGCAGCGGAGCGAGCGGAATGCAGGCATTGAGTTCGTCCATGACTGCTTGGTCGATCAAAACAGACTCGCTGTATTTTTCGCCGCCGTGTGCGATACGGTGGCCGATGGCTTTAATACGGTCGTGCAGGCCGTGTTTTTCAAGCTCTTTCAACAGCATACCTACCGCACCGGCGTGACAGTTGCGCCCTGCCAAGGGAGCTTGGCATTTTTTACCGTCTTTGCTGAACGTAATGACTGCTTCGGGCGTACCCAAACGTTCGCCGAGACAGCTTAAGAGAACTTTACCGTTTTTACGGTCGATAACGGCACCTTTGAGTGAAGAGCTGCCGCAGTTCAGAACTAGAATGAGTTGGTTGGACATGGTGTTTCTCCTTTGAATTTTTGATTGTTTTTTTGGTTTCAGGCCGTCTGAAAAGAGCAAAAACATTTGAGAGCTTTTCAGATTGCCTCTGGTTTGGTGTTTAGTCAGGCTTCATGCCCAATCCTAATCTCCATTGCAGGTATCGCTACCCGACTAAAATCTGCTTATTTGGTTTTCAGACGGCCTTGTTTAATGCTGCGGCCGTCTGAAAACTTAAAAGCAATCTTCCGGCACTCGGACTTGTCCTTCCATAATCACGCGTGCGCTACGGCTCATGACCGCTTTGGTGGCCGTCCATTGTCCGTCCTGATATTCGGCGGCGGCACCGACACGCAGTGTGCCTGACGGATGACCGAAACGGACTTCTTTACGCGCTCCGCCTCCGGCTGCAAGGTTGACCAGCGTACCGGGCACAGCGGCGGCGGTAGCAATGGCGACTGAAGCGGTGCCCATCATGGCGTGGTGCAATTTGCCCATGCTCAGCGCGCGTACCAATAAGTCGATGTCGGCAGCTTTGACGGTTTTGCCGCTTGAAGCGGTGTAATCGGCTGCAGGGGCGACAAAAGCGACTTTCGGAGTATGGGCGCGAGTGGCAGCTTCGGATACGTCGCTGATCAAGCCCATTTTCAGCGCGCCATACGCGCGGATGGTTTCAAATTTTTCCAGAGCCGCGGCATCGTTATTGATGTCGTCTTGCAACTCTTTGCCTGTATAGCCCAAATCTGCGGCATTCAGGAAAATGGTTGGAATGCCGGCATTGATAAGCGTGGCTTTCAGACGGCCTATATTTGGCACATCAATTTCATCGACCAAATTGCCGGTTGGGAACATACTGCCTTCGCCGTCGGCCGGATCTAAAAATTCGATTTGCACTTCGGCTGCCGGGAACGTTACGCCGTCCAGCTCAAAATCGCCTGTTTCCAAAACTGAGCCGTTTTGCATCGGTACATGGGCAATAATGGTTTTGCCGATGTTTTTCTGCCAGATTTTGACGGTACACAGGCCGTCTGAAGGGATTTTGGATTTATCGACCAAGCCTTGTTCGATGGAAAATGCGCCCACGGCGGCGGTCAGATTACCGCAGTTGCCGCTCCAATCGACAAAAGGTTTGTCGATGGAAACTTGTCCGAACAAGTAATCGACATCGTGATCGGCGCGTTCGGATTTATCCAAAATCACGGCTTTGCTGGTGGATGAACTGGCGTTACCCAAACCGTCAATCTGTTTGCCGTAAGGGTCTGGGCTGCCGAGTACGCGCAACAGGATTTTGTCGCGTGCCTCGCCTGCTTCCTGCGCAGCGGCCGGCAGATCGGTACGTTTGAAGAAAATGCCTTTAGATGTACCGCCGCGGTAGTAAACGGCTGGAATTTTAATTTGCGGCATTTCGAGTTCTCCTTTGTATTTCTAGTATGGTTTTTTCAGACGGCCCCTCAAACATTCGAGGCCGTCTGAAAACCTTTTTGAGCGTAGCCCAGGCATTTTGACTATGCCCGATTTACCTTACGCTGCATTTCCTTCTAAGAAGTCTTGTGCGAAACGTTGCAATACGCCACCGGCTTCATATACCAACACTTCTTCTGCGGTATCGAGGCGGCAGGTCACCGGAACTTCGATGGTTTCGCCGTTTTTACGGTGGATGACGAGAGTCAGGTCGCAGCGCGGTTTGCGTTCGCCGACAACGTCGTAGGTTTCCGTACCGTCCAGTTGCAGGGTGTGGCGGTTGGTACCTGGTTTGAATTGCAGCGGCAATACACCCATACCGATCAAGTTGGTGCGGTGGATACGCTCGAAGCCTTCGGCAACAATCGCTTCCACGCCGGCAAGGCGTACGCCTTTTGCAGCCCAGTCGCGGCTTGAGCCTTGACCGTAGTCCGCACCGGCAATGATGATGAGCGGCTGTTTGCGGTTCATATAGGTTTCGATGGCTTCCCACATACGCATCACTTGACCTTCGGGCTCAACGCGTGCCAGCGAACCTTGGCGTACGCTGCCGTCTTCGTTTTTCACCATTTCGTTAAACAGTTTCGGATTGGCGAAGGTTGCGCGTTGGGCGGTCAAGTGGTCGCCGCGGTGGGTTGCATAAGAGTTGAAGTCTTCTTCAGGCAAACCCATTTTTGCCAAATATTCGCCTGCCGCACTGCTGGCCAAAATCGCATTGGACGGTGAGAGATGGTCGGTGGTGATGTTGTCGGGCAAAATCGCCAGCGGACGCATACCTCTTAATGTGCGTTCCCCTGCCAGTGCGCCTTCCCAGTAAGGTGGGCGGCGGATATAGGTGGACATTGGACGCCAGTCGTACAGCGGGCTTGGTGCTTTTTGCGCTGTGCCGGTGTCAAACATCGGGATATAAACGTCGCGGAATTGTTGCGGTTTCACATATTCGGCAACGATGGCATCGATTTCTTCATCGGTAGGCCAAATATCTTTCAGGCGGATTTCTTTGCCGTCTGCAACGCCGAGTACGTCGTTTTCAATATCGAAACGGATGCTGCCTGCCAGCGCGTAGGCAACGACCAACGGAGGAGAAGCAAGGAAAGCCTGTTTCGCATACGGATGGATACGGCCGTCGAAGTTGCGGTTGCCTGACAATACGGCGGTGGCGTACAAATCACGGTCGATGATTTCTTTCTGGATTTTCGGGTTGAGCGCGCCGCTCATGCCGTTACAGGTGGTACATGCGAAGGCAACGATACCGAAGCCGAGTTTTTCCATTTCAGGCAGCAGGCCTGCTTCTTTCAAATAGATTTCGGCTACTTTTGAGCCCGGGGCAAACGAAGATTTCACCCAAGGTTTGCGTTGCAAGCCAAGACGGTTGGCATTACGTGCCAACAGCGCGGCGGCGACAACGTTGCGCGGATTGGAAGTATTAGTACATGAAGTAATCGCGGCAATAATCACTGCACCGTCAGGCATTTGTCCGTCTGAAGGCTCTTCGTAAGGTTTTGCCAAGCCTTTGCTGGCCAAATCGGCAGTCGCAAAACGGGCATGCGGGTTACTTGGGCCTGCCATATTGCGCGTTACGCTGCTCAAATCAAATTTCAAAACGCGAGGATAAACGGCGGTTTTCAAGGCATCTGCCCACAAGCCTGCGGTTTTGGCGTAGATTTCTACCAATTTCACTTGCGCGTCGTCGCGACCGGTCAGTTTCAAATAATCAATGGTTTGCTCATCAATAGCGAACATCGCGGCAGTCGCGCCGAACTCAGGGGTCATGTTGGAAATGGTGGCACGGTCGCCGATAGACAGGCTTCTTGCGCCCTCACCGAAGAATTCGACAAATGCGCCAACCACGCGCTCTTTACGCAAGAATTCGGTCAGTGCCAACACAATGTCGGTGGCAGTAATGCCCGGTTGGCGTTTGCCGGTCAGCTCAACGCCGACAATATCAGGCAGACGCATCATGGATGCACGACCCAACATTACGGTTTCGGCTTCCAAACCGCCCACGCCTACGGAAATCACGCCCAATGAATCGACGTGCGGCGTATGTGAGTCAGTACCTACGCAGGTATCAGGGAACGCCACACCGTTTTTGACTTGGATAACCGGCGACATTTTTTCCAAGTTGATTTGGTGCATAATGCCGTTGCCCGCCGGAATCACGTCCACATTTTCAAATGCGGTTTTTGTCCAGTTGATGAAGTGGAAACGGTCTTCGTTACGTCTGTCTTCGATTTCGCGGTTTTTGCGGAAGGCATCAGGATCGTAGCCGCCGCATTCAACGGCCAGAGAGTGGTCGACGATGAGCTGGGTTTGCACCACAGGATTGACTTTGGAAGGATCGCCGCCTTTTTCGGCAATCGCATCGCGCAGGCCTGCCAAATCCACCAACGCTGTCTGACCCAGAATATCGTGACACACCACGCGTGCCGGATACCAAGGGAAGTCGATTTCCTGTTTTCCCTCAATCAGCTGGCCCAGCCAGCTTTGCAGCGTAGGAAGGTCGACTTTGTCTGCGCGGTTGACCAAGTTCTCAGCCAAAATACGGCTTGTGTAAGGCAGCTTGTCGTAAGAGCCTGGTTTGATGTCTTCACACGCCTGACGCGCGTCGTAATATTCCAAATCCGTACCGGGCAAAGCTTTGCGGTAACGTTGGTTGGCAGTCATGTCGGTTCTCCTAAATCTATTATTTTTTTGGTTTTGGGTTTCAGACGGCCTGTTGATTCGGACCTTCAGGCCGTCTGAAACCATAAATTCTGTTTTATTGCTTGTTGTCTAAAAATCTATTCGCGGTATGAAAAAAAATTGCTGCTCCGCTACCATCATTCCCATATAGACGGAAATCCAAACTTAAATCTTTCAGCACTCTTTACAGCAGAACATTTCAACTTTTGAATTTCTGCCTGTATGGGAATGACGACAGCAGAGCAGCATGTTTTCCAAACGGCCGGCTCTCTCTCGCATACTGCACTAGGCCGTCGAAAAACGAAAACATCATTTATTTATTGTTTTCAAACGGCATTTCGAGATGGGGCGGGCTGGCGGCCCACCCTGCTGTTACGCGTATTAGCGGTCTTCAATCTCCACGAATGCCAAATCTTCAGGGCCTGTGTAGTTTGCGCTCGGACGGATGATTTTGCCGTCTTTGCGTTGCTCGAGAACGTGTGCCGCCCAACCGGTTGTACGGGAAATTACGAACAGCGGTGTGAACATAGCGGTCGGTACGCCCAATTTTTGGTAGGAAACGGCAGAGAACCAGTCCAGATTCGGGAACATTTTTTTCTCTTCCCACATCACGCTTTCCAAGCGTTCGGCAATGTCAAAGAGGCGCATATCGCCGGTTTCTTTGCTCAAACCGCGTGCCACTTCTTTAATGACAACGTTGCGCGGGTCGGAAATGGTGTACACCGGATGACCGAAACCGATCACGATTTCTTTGCGGCCGATGCGTTCGCGGATGTCTGCTTCGGCTTCGTCGGCATTGCGGTAGCGTTTTTGAATATCGTAAGCCACTTCGTTCGCACCGCCGTGTTTCGGACCTTTCAACGCACCGATTGCACCGGTAATGCAGGAGTACATATCAGAGCCTGTACCGGCAATCACGCGGGCGGTAAAGGTAGAAGCGTTGAACTCGTGTTCTGCATACAGAATCAGTGAAACGTGCATGGCTTTGATGTGTGATTCGCTTGGACGTTTGCCGTGCAACAGGTGCAGGAAATGACCGCCGATGGTCTCTTCGTCGCTTTCAACTTCAATGCGTTTCCCGTTGTGCGAATATTGATACCAGTACAGCAGGATGCTGCCGAGGCTGGCGATCAGTTTGTCGGCGATGTCGCGCGCTTCGCTTTCCGGATGGCTTTCACGTTCAGGATGAACGCAGCCCAGCATGGATACGCCGGTACGCATCACGTCCATTGGATGGGTATGTGCAGGCAGGCTTTCCAAAACTTTGATCACACGGATAGGCAGGCCGCGCATGGATTTGAGCTTGGTTTTATAAGCGGCCAGCTCAAATTTGTTGGGCAGATGGCCGTGAATCAGCAGGTAGGCGACTTCTTCAAACTCGCATTTTTGTGCCAAGTCCAGAATGTCGTAACCGCGATAGCTCAAATCGTTGCCGGTACGGCCAACGGTACACAATTCGGTATTGCCGGCCGCAACGCCAGAAAGCGCAACGGATTTTTTAGGTTTGAAAGTCGGGGTTTGAGTAGTTTCAGTCATGGTATTTCTCCTTTGTATTTTATGGGTTTTATTTTTTCAGACGACCGATGCGGATTTGTTGAAAGGCCGTCTGAAAGCGGTTACTTATTTTTGAAACAATTTATCCAGTTTTTGCTCGAAGGCATGATAGTTCAGATGCTCGTATAGCTCGGCACGGGTTTGCATAGTGTCAACCACTGCGGCCTGAGTGCCATCACGCATAATCGCTTCATAAACATTCAGAGCGGCTTTACTTGCTGCACGGAACGATGACAGCGGATACAGAACCAGCGACACGCCGTTTTCAGCCAGCTCTCTTTGGGTATAAAGTGGTGTAGAGCCGAACTCAGTAATGTTGGCCAATACAGGCACTTTTACGGCATCTGCAAATTGGCGGTACATTTTCAAATCGGTCATGGCTTCAGGGAAAATCATGTCCGCACCTGCTTCGACACAAGCCTGAGCGCGTTCGATAGCGGCATCCAAACCTTCTACCGCCAGCGCATCGGTACGCGCCATAATCACAAAGTTCTCATCAACGCGGGCATCTACGGCAGCTTTGATACGGTCGACCATTTCATCTTTAGAAACGATGGCTTTGTTCGGACGGTGGCCGCAGCGTTTTTGCGCTACCTGATCTTCGATGTGAACCGCTGCAACACCAGCGCGTTCAAAGTTACGAATAGTACGGGCAATATTGAATGCACCGCCCCAACCCACATCTATGTCCACCAGCAAAGGCGTATCCACGTTGTCCGTGATGCGTCGCGCGTCAATCAGCACATCTTCCATTGTGGTAATGCCCAAATCAGGGATACCGCAAGAGCAGGCTGCCACGCCGCCGCCAGACAGATAGATTGCTTTGAAACCGCTTTGAGTAGCCAATCGTGCAAAGTAAGCATTGACGCAACCGACTACGGCAAGAGGATTCGATTCTTTCACTGCTTGGCGGAAACGTGCTCCGGCAGAGTGTTGGCTCATCATATTTCTCCTTTATAGACTTTTTTTCAGTATTAATCGGACGACTCGGTTTTTTTACAACTTGAAACGAACCGTTTAAAAAGAAACAATCGTTCTAAAAACTGTTTTCAGACGGCCGGTAAAATTTCAATCATCAACCATCTGAAAATTTAAAATCAATAAATACAAATAGTTATCAAAACCAATAAATACAATAAGGCTGAAGCTAAGGTGTGCGTTTTTTAATTTTTATTAATCAAAATATGAATTCGATTGGAAATACAGATATTTTAAAACCCGAAGCGTTTGTAGGAATACGGAAACTGGATTCGGGTCGAGAGCCTTCAGACCGTCGGGACTGCCAATAAGCTGGCGACGACGGGAGCGGCAGAGATGGGAGAAAATCTATAACAAGAGAGAGTGGTTTGATACAGATTCATGATGATGTTCCTTTGTAGTGCGATGTAGTTTTTATTTATGGAAACAAATTTAAAAAATAAAACCGGTCTTGTCAAACACTTTTTTCAAAAAAATTATAAAAAATTCAGTTATTAATAAACGATTTTTTTGCAACAAATGTAAAAAACGGACAGGCTGTACCACATCAAATCCTTACGTGGCCTAGCTTCTGTCCGTTTTGTACTTTTGACTGATAGTCAGAATGATTGTAAACAATCTATCTAAAAATAATTTATAATTGATTCATTTATAAGGAACTTTTAAATATACTTTCTGAAAAATTTAAAATTTTAGCCTTTAAATTTTCAGACGGCCTTTGCATGATGACTACTCTGCACTAAATGCCGTCTGAAAAGTCTGTTTGCCAATGGTAATGTCGGCAGTGTAATCATGGCGGCCTTCGACGCAAAACGGCAAGCGGACTTGCGCAGCCTGCCAACTTTGCGGCGATTGTTGCGTCAGGTTGTAGCGGTTGAAGCCCATGTCCATGTTTTTCATACTGAAACTGATACTGACCGCGCCCGTATTCTTCGGCACATTCTCAACCACAATATCGAAAGGCTCGTGTGTATTGATGGAGGTCGCACGCACTTTTGAACCGTCAGGCAGGACGCAGCCTTGTGTCAGACTACATTCGACTACATTCGCTTTTGACTGTTGCCGCTGCCACCAATCCAGGAGCAGCAGTTTGGCCGCAGCAAACACAATCAGTAAAACAGCGGCAATCAATAGTTTTTGATTTTTACTCATTTCAGACGGCCTCAATGTCATTATCGGTCAAAACAGCATGCACACCCATGCTCTGCCACTGTTCGCGATAAATGGAAACCATACTTTCTGGAGCAGCCGCAATCAACGGCATAGGCACGCCTTGCGCCAAAATATCGACAACTTGCTTGGCTGCAGCTTCATTCGCTACTTTCCATACGACAGCATCGGCATTTTGCACCTGTTGCCATTGTTCGGCGTTTTCAATGATTGGCCACACGCTGGGCGCTTCTATCGGCTTGCCTTGTTGCCAATCGGCAAAATCCAGCAATACGGCAGAGGCAGTTTGATGCTGAGCCGACAGATATGGTACAACATGATATTCGCCCATGTTGTTTTGACCGCTCAAGCCGCTTTTCAGACGGCCTTGAAGCTGGCGCGGAATAGAGAGGGAGCGTAACAATGCGCTATTGGCAGGCAGCATCGGCGCAACGGTAAAATCCCCTGCCTTTTGCCATGCCCATTTCTGCCCTTCCCTCGATTGGATTTCGCCCTCCCATTGGTCAGCTTCCACCCATAAAAAATGCAGGCGTACATGTGCGTGTTCGTAGGAATGGACTTTCGTCAGCCACGGCGTAGCGGCAAGGATACGGATGCCGAGTTCTTCTTCAAACTCGCGTTGCAAGGCTTGAAAATCGCTTTCGCCGGCTTCCACCTTGCCGCCGGCAAATTCCCAATAGCCGGCATACGGTTTACCCTCAGGGCGGGAACTGAGCAGGTAGCGGCCGTTTGGGTCGAGCAAAATCCCGGCAACCACTTGCACCAAGGGACGTGTGTCTTCAGTCATCATGAGATTATTCTTATATGCGGCAGGCGGCGACACCTGCCGATTTATGCGTACAAAAACGATGTCGGGCCTATACGCCCGACCTTCAACAAATACCTAACCCTTCAGGCCGTCTGAAAAGGATTTTCTATTTCAGAATACTTAAATCCGACCTTATTTTTCCGCAATGACAAAAGCCATAACGGTATCCTCTTCATCGCTCATACTGAGATGACAGCTGCGGATACCCTGCTCTGCCAGCCATTTGGTCAAAGCCGGTGCAAAAAATAACTCAGGTTTGCCCAATGCATCATGTCCGACACCGATATTGCGGAAAGACACCACGCCGCGTATGCCCGTACCGACGGCTTTGGCAAAAGCCTCTTTGGCGGCAAAGCGTTTGGCAAGATAATTGACCGGTTTGCCTGCCTGCGGAAATTCCAACAGCTCTTCCGGGCTGAGAATGCGTTGCGCAAATGCCAGTCCGAATTTTTTGTTCAGGCGGATAATGCGTTTGAGGGAAACAATGTCTGTACCGATTCCGTAAATCATGGGTCTGCTCCTTGTTTAAATAGTCAGGCCGTCTGAAAGTGTGAATACCGGCCAAAGCCAATTGCCTTAGCCGGTATGGCTGATGCCGTTAAGGCAGCATTCTGGCTCTGAACATGACTTCCTTCATTTGGCGGACAGCTTCAGGCAGGCCGAGGAAGAGTGCTTGGGAAATCAGCGAATGGCCGATGTTCAACTCACGGATGGCGAGGATTTGAGCAATCGGCGTAACGTTGTGAATGGTCAGGCCGTGTCCGGCGTTAACGACCAAACCCAAATCGCTGGCGTAATGCGCGCCGTTTTGAATATGCTCGAATTGTTTCATTTGCTCGGCGTGGCTGTGCGCATCGGCATATGCGCCGGTGTGCAACTCAATAACGGGCGCGCCGACATCATGGGCGGCTTGGATTTGTGCGTTGTCGGCATCGATAAACAAGGACACGCGGATGCCTGCGTCGGTCAGGATTTTGGTGAACTCGGCCACTTTATCCTGTTGCGCCAATACGTCCAAACCGCCTTCGGTGGTCACTTCTTGACGTTTTTCAGGCACGAGGCACACATCTTCCGGCATGACGTTGAGTGCGTTTTCCAGCATTTCTTCCGTCAGCGCCATTTCCAAATTCAGGCGCGTGCGGATGGCGTTTTTAACGGCGAACACGTCCGCATCTTTAATATGGCGGCGGTCTTCACGCAAGTGCATGGTAATCAAATCTGCACCGTGGGTTTCCGCAATCAGCGCCGCTTCGACAGGGCTGGGATAAATCGTACCGCGCGCATTGCGGACGGTGGCAATATGGTCGATGTTTACGCCTAACAACATAATAATGTCCTTTCTTTAAGGTTTCAGACGGCCTGAGTCATTACCTATCAAAGGCCGTCTGAAAAAATTCAACTGCCCAAACCAAACTGCTGCAACTGCTGCAAAACCTGCCGAGACTTGATGCCCTCGGGTAGAAGGTTGTCAATCAAAAGCCGCGTTACTTTCAAAGCCTGCCCCAGACTTTCCTGATGAACGAAACTGCCTTCCCTCAAATCGATTAAAGTCGCACCCAATATGGCAACGCCCTTATTGAGCACATGGAAACGGTCGGCCTCGGCCAAAGGCACCACAGCCTCTTCAGGTGTGAGCCAATAAGTTTCTTCGCCGTTGATTTCATTGCCGTTGCCGTCATGAAACAAATCGGGGGCAAAGCCCAAGCGTGTCAGCAGCGACCATTCAAAACGGCGCAAAGCGGCAATATGGTTGGCCTCGCAACAAATGGTTTTCATGGTTTCCGCCAAAACATCATAAAGCTCGGGCAACGGGTCTTCGCGGACAGTCAACTTCAGCATCAACTCGTTCACATACAATCCGCTGAACAAAGCCCTGCCCTGCGGCTGCGGCCACCCGCCTATCCATTCGGCGCGATGCAGGGTCTTCAACTCTTGCGAACCATACCAAGACGCACTCACCGGTACAAACGGAACCAACACGCCGCGCAATTCGCTCTGCCGTTTGCGCGCGCTTCTGGCCAACAAAGCTACCCGCCCATAACGGCGGCTGAAAGCCTCCACCCACAAGCTGCTCTCGCGCCATGGGGCGGAAGCAAGCAGAAAGATAGGTTCGTGGTTGATGCGGTTTGGTTGCGCCATAAGGGTTTGGAAAGATAAAGATTGTGTCGATTATAACGGAAAATCGACGCAAAAAGGCCGTCTGAATATCCGCCTTCTATAAAGGCCGTCTGAAAACCTTTATAATCCGTTTTGAATGAACAACCGACTGGCCTGTGTTTATGCCGAAATTCCCCTTTAAATCCGCCCTTTCCCTGCTCTCCGCAGCCCTATTATCCGCCTGCTCGCTGGTGAAATATCAGCCTGTCGCCGGTATTGATACGGTCGACCTGCAACGCGGCTACCGCTTTGAAACCAGCCGGCTTCAGCGCAACGACGAAGACGATACGCTTATTGTGTTGATGTTTTCAGGTGGCGGTACGCGCGCGGCGGCCTTGGGTTATGGCGTGTTGGAGCAGCTTCATAAGCAGCAGATTACCATCGGCGGCAAAAAACAATCTTTGATGTCGAATGTCGATGTGGTGGTCGGCGTATCCGGTGGCTCGGTTTTGGCTGCGTACTTTGCACTCAAGGGCGAAGAAACCATTCCCTTGTTTTATAAACGTTTCCTACACCAAAACTTCCAACGACAAGTTGTCAAACAAGCATTTTCCATGTCCAATCTGCCCCGACTGGCCTCGCCTGAATACGGACGCGGCGATCTGTTACAGGAGCAGTTTGAAAACTACCTTTTCGGCAAAACCACTTTCCGAGATTTGGAAAAAAATGCTAAAGGCCCGTTTGCCATCATTTCCGCCACCGATATGGGCATAGGCGAGCGTTTTAATTTCACGCAAGAATATTTCGACCCGATGTGTATCGACTTGGGCGACTTGCGACTTGCCCGCGCCGTTGCCGCGTCAAGCTCCGTACCTATGGTGTTTGCACCGATTACGCTCAATAACAATGGCGGCCATTGCCAATACACGCCGCCGCTGCAACTTGTCTCCGACAGCGAAGCCGGTAAAAAACAACTGCAAACCCAAAAAGAATTTCTCGAGCGTTTCCAAAAATACAGCGACAGCAAAAACCGTCCCTACATCCACCTTATCGACGGCGGCTTGACCGACAATCTGGGCATGCGCAACCTTTTGGACATGACGGAGATGTATCCTGAAAAAATTCTGACAAACAAAATCCTGCAAAACAACATCCGCCATATCGTCGTCATCAACGTCAATGCGCAAAACCAAGTCAGCAGCAATTTGGACAAAACCGCGGCCGTTCCCGGTTTCCGCGACGTCGTCTCCTCCATCGTCAATATCCCCATCGACCAAAACTCGCAAGAATCCCTGCGCCGTTTCCGTACCTTCGTCGATCAGTGGAATAAAGACAAACAAACCGACGGCATCAGCTTCTCCTTCGTCAGCCTCAACCTCAAAGACCTTCCGCCATCTCAGCTGAGGGACAAGGTATTGAATATTCCGACCAGTTTCTATCTGCCGCCGGAAGACGTGGACAATCTGCGTACCGCCGCTGCCGAACTGATGAAGCAGTCGCTGGACTATCGCAACCTGCTGGCAGAATTTGCGGCACACCCCAATCCAGACACCATCTTCGCAGCCCCGCCTCCGGATGCGCAAGAGTTCAAACCATTGAACGAAAAGAAAAAGCAGTAGCAAACTGTTCCATAAAGTGTAGCTCTGTTAAAATATACGCTTCATCTTATATTTCAGACGGCCCCAATACCTAAGGCCGTCTGAAACACTTAACAATAAATAGAATCCAACCATGACCGAATTAAACACTCCCATCGTTACCGATATTGACCGCCCTATTCTCGTTCCGCCGGGCGGCCATAAAAAAGTCCTGCTGCATTCCTGCTGCGCCCCATGTTCCGGCGAAGTGATGGAAGCCATGCTTGCCAGCGGCATCGACTACACCATTTATTTTTACAACCCCAATATCCATCCGCACAAAGAATATATGTTGCGCAAAGAAGAAAACATGCGCTTTGCGGACAAATTCGGCATCCCCTTTGTCGATAAAGACGACGACTACGAAAACGACCGCAAAGAATGGTTTGCCAAAGCCAAAGGCATGGAATTTGAACCCGAACGCGGTATCCGCTGTACCATGTGTTTCGATATGCGTTTTGAAAAAGCGGCGCAATACGCCCATGAAAACGGCTTCCATGTTTTCACCAGCTCACTGGGCATTTCACGCTGGAAAGACATGAAACAGATCAACGGCTGCGGCCATCGCGCCGCCGAGCCGTACGATGACTTGGTTTATTGGGATTTCAACTGGCGCAAAGGCGGCGGCAGCGCACGCATGATTGAAATCAGCAAGCGCGAGCATTTCTACCAACAAGAATATTGCGGTTGCGCCTACTCCCTGCGCGACTCCAATGCCCACCGCAAATCGCAAGGCCGCATACCCATCAAGCTGGGCGTATTGTATTACGGTGATGAATCTACCCAATACGAGCCTCAAGCCGAAAACAAAATCATTGTTGAGAAATAAATATCAAAGGCCGTCTGAAACATTCAGACGGCCTTTGTTCAAATCAGACGATTAACGGCGGCGGAATTTGCCGTGATCAAAATCATCAAATGCCTGATAAGCAGCTTGGCATTGAATTTTTTGCTCGGCATAAGGCAAACCGCGGAACGCTTTTGCCGCTTTTCGGTTTTCCCTTAACTCGGCCTTGTTGCCTTTATAGCGATACCAAGCAGCACGGCGCTCAAGGTATCTCTTGCAAGCAGGATGCAATTTGTTTTTCTTCGCATGCTGGTGTTTGCTCACATGATGGCCATGCGGTTTGGCCGCCGCTTCGGTAGAATAAGTACCCAAGCTCAATACGACAACCGCCGCCAGTGCGGAACCTAAATTTTTCAACATTAACATGATTCGCCTCCTAAATAGTTTTTCCATTATATGTTTCGCCAGGGCACCGGCAAAACGCCCATTTTTTACATGACAAAAATGTGGTTAATTACTACATCATACTACTTGCTTTGCAAAATTTAACACACCTTCCATTTAGACAAAACCTGAATATAAATTTCTTTATTTCATAAGCCTCTAGCCAATGTCTGGCCAAATGTGATGCAAACGCAAAATAATGCCAAATCGCCACAAAGCCAGATAAAATCTAGTTTAAGCCTCTCATCCCCTAATCCACACCCCGAAAAAAGCGCATTGTCAAGTCTAGTTAAACAAAGAAAAATACATTATATTGTGCCGTTCAAAGCAATCACATACCGTATCTTGTGTTTTTTAATGGGAAGACTGAACAATGAATGCAGCAACGAATATTAAAGTAACCAAACGCGACGGACGCTTGGAAGATATCAATTTAGACAAAATCCACCGTGTTGTTACTTGGGCGACGGAAGGCTTACAAAACGTCTCCGTATCGCAAGTCGAGCTCAAATCACATATTCAGTTTTACAACGGTATCCGTACCGACGACATCCATGAGACCATCATCAAGGCCGCGGCCGACCTGATCTCACAAGATACGCCCGATTATCAATATTTGGCTGCCCGCCTCGCCATTTTCCATCTGCGCAAAATCGCTTATGGCGAATTCGAGCCGCCTCACCTCTACGATCACGTTAAAAAACTGACCGAAGCAGGCAAATACGACCGCCACATCATCGCAGATTACAGCCGCGAAGAATTCGACGAGCTGAATGCCTATATCGACCACAGCCGCGATATGACCTTCTCGTATGCCGCCGTGAAACAGCTGGAAGGCAAATATCTGGTTCAAAACCGCGTTACCCGCCAAATTTATGAAACGCCGCAGTTTTTATACATTTTGGTGGCCATGTGTCTCTTCAGCAAATATCCGAAAGAGACCCGCTTGGATTACGTCAAACGCTTTTACGATGCCGTTTCCACATTCAAAGTATCGTTGCCTACACCTATCATGAGCGGCGTGCGTACGCCTACCCGTCAATTCTCAAGCTGCGTATTGATTGAATGCGACGATAGCCTCGACTCCATCAATGCTACCACCAGTGCGATTGTGAAATACGTTTCCCAACGCGCAGGCATCGGCATCAACGCCGGCCGTATCCGGGGCTTGGGCAGTGAAATCCGGGGCGGCGAAGCACAACACACTGGCTGCATCCCATTCTTCAAAATGTTCCAAGCGGCGGTTAAGTCCTGCTCGCAAGGTGGCGTACGCGGCGGCGCGGCAACCTTGTTCTACCCATTGTGGCACATCGAAGCCGAAAGCCTGTTGGTATTGAAAAACAACCGCGGCGTAGAAGACAACCGTATCCGCCAACTGGACTACGGCGTACAAATCAACCGCCTGCTGTACACCCGCTTGATTAAAGGCGGCAACATTACTCTGTTCTCGCCGAATGAAGTTCCGGGTTTATATGATGCCTTCTTCGCCGACCAAGACGAATTCGAACGCCTCTATACTCAATACGAGCAAGACCCAAACATCCGCAAACGCACTTTGCCGGCAACAGAATTGTTCTCTACCCTGATGCAGGAGCGTGCCGGTACCGGTCGTATCTACATCCAAAACGTTGATCACTGCAACACGCACAGCCCGTTTGATCCACGCGTTGCGCCTGTTCATCAGTCCAACTTGTGCATGGAAATCGCCCTGCCGACCAAACCTTTGGACAACATCAACGATCCGAACGGCGAAATTGCCTTGTGTACCCTGTCCGCCTTCAACTTGGGCGCATTGAACAACTTGGACGAACTGGAAGAGCTTGCCGATTTGACCGTACGCGCACTTGATGCCCTGCTGGATTATCAAGACTATCCGGTTGCAGCAGCACGCACCGCGACCATGAACCGCCGCACACTCGGTATCGGCGTCATCAACTACGCCTACTATCTGGCGAAAAACGGCGTACATTACAGCGATGACTCCGCCCTCGGCCTGACCCACCGCACCTTTGAAGCCATGCAGTATTACCTGCTCAAAGCATCGGTGAACCTTGCCAAAGAATACGGCGCATGTCCGTTGTTCAACCAGACCGTTTATTCGCAAGGCAGACTGCCTATCGACACCTACAAAAAAGACTTGGACGCCGTGTGCAACGAGCCTTTGCACTACGACTGGGAAAGCCTGCGCGCCGACATCGTCAAATACGGTCTGCGCAACTCTACCCTGACCGCACTCATGCCGTCTGAAACCAGCTCGCAAATCGCCAACGCCACCAACGGCATCGAGCCTCCACGCGGATTGGTAACGGTTAAAGCATCGAAAGACGGTATTTTGAAACAAGTCGTACCGGAATTTGAAACCCTGAAAGATGCCTACGAAACCCTGTGGCAGCTTCCGGGCAACGAAGGCTACCTGAAACTCGTCGGCGTAATGCAAAAATTCGTCGATCAATCGATTTCCGCCAACACCGCCTACGACCCGGGCAAATTCGAAGGCAACAAAGTTTCCATGAAACAAATGCTCAAAGACCTGCTGACTGCCTACAAATACGGCGTCAAAACCCTGTACTACCACAACACACGCGACGGTGCGGACGATACGCAGACCGATATTCAAGATGACGGCTGCGCAGGTGGGGCTTGTAAGATTTGATAAAGAAGGAGTTCAGACGGCCTTTTGCATTTAAACTGCCGTCTGAACATAAGAAGTTTTCTAAAAAATGAAAATAGCTTGATACACGCCAATGTATCAAGCTATTGAAAGATTTTTAACGTACGCCAATACGTTAAAAATTTCTTTAGGTCATTCATGAGAAACCTAAAGACCTAACTCAATCGTATGATTTCATTAGATTTATTGCTAGAATTCGAATGATACTGCGATTTTAAGGTTAGTACAAGCTAATTCTCGTGAGCTCAATATAAGTGTTTATTTTTTGTAGAGTTTAGTTTTCTACATAAAAAATACACTTTGTGTTTTACGAAGGGAGCTTGAATGCGCGGGAAAACTGTTCCTGTAAGAGCTTATCGTCGTTTCCGTAATGGCAACTTCGAACATGTTCGCAAGCATTTTCGCCGACCACCATTACGGTAATCGGTTATAATAACCAGCTCGCAGTTTTTACTGCGGGCTTTTTTTATTTAAAGGATTTCTACGATGTCATGCGAACATTTAACTATGTCCTACAGCACCTTTTCCAAGACCAAAAACGACGCGCTGAAAGAGCCGATGTTTTTTGGTCAGCCGGTAAATGTCGCCCGTTATGACCAGCAGAAATACGAAGTATTTGAAAAACTGATCGAAAAACAATTGTCTTTCTTCTGGCGTCCGGAAGAAATCGACGTATCGCGCGACCGTATCGACTACGCCAATCTGCCCGAACACGAAAAACATATTTTCATCAGCAATCTGAAATACCAAACCCTGCTCGATTCGATCCAAGGTCGCAGCCCGAACGTTGCGTTCTTGCCTTTGGTGTCTATTCCCGAGCTGGAAACTTGGATTGAAACGTGGAGCTTCAGCGAAACCATCCACTCACGCAGCTACACTCATATCATCCGCAATATCGTGAATGATCCGTCAGTTGTGTTCGATGATATTGTGCAAAACAAATATATCATCGCCCGTGCTGAAGACATTGCCTGCTATTACGATGATTTGATTGAATACACCCAGTATTACAATCTGTTGGGCGAAGGCATGCACAATGTCGGCGGCAAGCTTGTTACCGTGTCTTTGCGCGAGTTGAAGAAAAAGCTCTATCTCTGCCTGATGTGCGTGAATGTATTGGAAGCCATCCGCTTTTACGTTTCATTTGCCTGCTCTTTCGCCTTTGCCGAGCGCGAATTGATGGAGGGCAACGCCAAAATCATCAAACTGATTGCCCGTGACGAAGCCTTGCACCTGACCAGCACCCAGCATATGCTCAACCTGATGCGTGCCGGTGCCGATGATCCTGAAATGGCTGAAATTGCAAATGAATTGCAGGACGAGTGTTTCAACCTCTTCAAAAAAGCAGCCGAGCAGGAAAAAGAATGGGCGGCTTATCTGTTTAAAGACGGCTCAATGATTGGCCTGAACAAGGAAATTCTGGCTCAATACGTTGAATACATTACCAATCTGCGTATGCAGGCGGTTGGTCTTCCTGCCGGATTTGAAGGTGCGACCCAAAATCCGATTCCTTGGATCAACGCATGGCTGTCTTCTGACAATGTACAGGTTGCGCCGCAGGAAGTGGAAATTTCTTCTTACTTAATCGGTCAGATTGATTCGGAAGTCAGCGCGGACGATTTGGGCGATTTCGAGCTGTAAACCGCGTTTCAGACGGCCTTTGGGCGTAACCGGCCGTCTGAAAATCTCTTTTCAATCCTCAAGGTATAACCAAAAATGAAGATTTATGGCGACATTGCGGTAAAAGCAGCTGAATCATATTCTAAATATGAAGATATGGAACAAGCTTGGACAGAGATTACGGCATCATTTCCCATCAAGGAGTCAATTAGAAAAAAAGGATGCCCAAAGAATGCATTTTTGGGATTGTGTCGTGCGGGGTTGGTTAAAGGAATCAACCCGGAAAAAGTCAAAACCAAACATTCCAAAAACGGAGAATATGCCGTTGCAGCGGTCAGCCTTTTAAAAAATGATCCCGAATGGGCAAATCAGAAAAAATCCGTTTTCTGGCGCGAAATTGTGGGTAATGAAAAAAAATATAACAGCCAGCTTCATGTCGTTTTGGCCTTGTGGGAAAAAGGCTTGATTATTTGAATTTATATATTTAAGGCCGTCTGAAACATTGTTCAGACGGCCTCTATGCCCTAAAACACACATGGCACTCATCAGTACACACGACAAAACCTTCCAACTCCAACAAGGCGAAACCTTATTGGAGGGCTTGGAGCGCACCGGACACGAGGTTGAATACCAATGTCGCAGCGGTTATTGCGGTTCATGTCGGGTCAAAATCTTGGATGGGAAAGTCTCTTATGATAATTTTCCACTCGCTTTTGTCGCGCCCGGAGAAATTTTGCCGTGCTGCTGCCGGGTTACTGAAGACATCAAGCTCGATTGTCGGGAGCGCATCAAAGAGCCGGATTTATTTGATGTCGATTTATTTGAAGACAAATAAAAAATGCCGTCTGAACATTGTGGCCGAAATCTTTGATTTCATTTCCACCGTTCAGACGGCATTTTGTTTAAGCAACCTTATTTACGTTCTCCAACCGGCAAAACCGTCTTGCCGAAAGATTCGTTGATAACCTCTGCCGCTGCCAAGTAGAACGCACCAAGTGCAGTTACCAAGCCTAAGCAACCGCCGATATGGACGATGCTGTGGTTTTGCATACCATCGCCAATACCCAAAGCAAAGAAAGTCAGTGTCAAGAAAAAGAAAATACCGCTCAATACTTTAGGCTTGGTCAAGGTGGCCACAAACATCATCAGCGAAAACATACCCCATGCGCAGAGATACCAGCCGATAAATGCCGGAGCTGTTTCACCTTTGAAAAAGATGGTAAACAAAGCCCATGTCCACCAGAATGCGCCATAGCTGATAAAAGCGGTAAAGCCAAACGTATTGCCTTTCTTGAACTCAAACATACCGGCAATAACTTGGGCGATACCACCAAAGGCGAGAGCCATGCCCAAAACTAAGCCGACACCCTCTTGAGCAGTAAAAAAGCCGCCGTTAATCAGACTGAGCAACCAAGTTGTCAATGCAAAGCCACACAGGCCTACTGGACCTGGATTCGCCAGGTTTTCTTTAGTAGTAGTCATTTTATTTCTCCTCTAGTTATTAAAATAGGAAGCCTATTGTTACCTATTTTATTTAGAATTGAAAGAAAAAAATGATAAAAAATCAGTCCATCAGAAAAATATTTTTCAAATGGACTTGAATGTTAATAATTAAATTATCCTAAAATGGCCAAGATTTTCCTCAATTCATTGGCATCAATTTGACCGGGGGCCGACGTTTTTCCTGCTGCACCAAAGGTTACGGCCGAGCCGAAAACCGAGCCGGCCAGACGACTGATTGCACCGATTTTATTCATAGACATAGTAATAATCGGGCAGTTTATACTTTGTGAAACTTCATGCGTTGCCTGTAATAAGGTCAATACATCTTGCGGCGATTGCGGCATCACGGCAATTTTGCAGATATCCGCGCCCCACTCTGCCATTGTTTTCAGACGGCCTGTAATGTCTGCCAAAGACGGCGTGGCTTGGAAATCGTGATTGCAAAGTAAGGCGGCAGTTTGATACTCATGCGCCAAAGCAATGGTTTGTTTTACGCCGTTTTCCCCGGCAAAAAGCTCGATGTCAATAATATCGGCTTGTTTGGAACAGATGATTCTTTCCAATAATTCAAAATAATAGTCGTCCGAACAAGGCGTGTTGCCGCCCTCTTGCGCCCTTCTAAACGTAAACAGTAAAGGCTTGTCAGGAAAAGCCCGTCGGACAATGCCTAATTGCCCGGCAATAAAATCGGCATCAAGCGCTTCTTGAAAAAAATCCGCACGAAATTCAATAATGTCAAAAGCCGTCTCTTTCAATACGCGCAAAGCCTGCTCCAATTCCTGCGTATTGGCGGCCACCAGCGGCACGGCAATTTTAGGCAGGCCTTTGCCGATCTCGATATTTTTGATGATGACAGGTTTCATATTGTTCCTTTATCTTATTTAATACTTTAAGCAGTATTAGCTTGAGGAAAAATAGTTTGTCAAAAATTTTTAGTTTGTGTTGAATTATAAACGCCCTCCCATCGTACCGGTAGTTTTTAGAGCATTCTCCAAAATCCAGCCCTGTGTAGTAATACCAGTTCTGTTATTAATAAACATTGCATAGTCGTAATTTTTATAATGTTGATAAACAACAACATTATCCCCTTTAATAATAAAGGTTTCTTTTAATTTACAAGAAGAATGTGGGGCAGAATGAAAATATAGCCTACCTGGTTTGATAACAGTTTTACCAAGAACTGGAGCATAAATTGCCCCCTTAGCTTCTGCTATTTTATTAAGCGAGTTGCAATTATTCTGTTCTGCTTGAGCAAGTTGTGTTGCCGTTAATATAAAAAATATAAAAAATAGTTTTTTCATAATAATACCCTTATAAAGTTTTTTATTAAATATTTTAAATTTCATATTTATTTTAGTTTAAATCTGATATTTTCTTAAGAGATGAAAATCACAATACTATATAGAATAAGATTTTAAAAGGTTGTCTGAAAATATTTTCAGACAACCTTAACTAAAATAACTTAATCACAACTTTTACTAGAAATAATTTTTTGGTATTGCTTCCGAATACTTCTTCCATCATTAATGATGTCATTGATGACACAATGATTGCTGGCACAACTAATGTCGTATTTTAAGTTGTTTTTCAGTGAGCCATCAGAAAAGGTAACTTGAACAAGATTACCAGATAAAGGGGTAATTTTCAGCTTACTGATTTTACTATCTCCATTACCAAAACCTTGATCGTAGTGCTCTGCCATATCGCAAGTATCGCCAGTTCTTCTTTCGATACCATCAATAATGCGGTAAGCCTGTTTTATGATATTTTTAAACTCTGGCGAAGCATATTTAGAATAGGGTTCCCCATTTTCATAGCCATGCTTATCAGTCTTATAAAGTTTTTAACTAAATTGATTTTAGCAGCATCACTTCCGTCAGCAAATGAAAGCGATGGTACCATTAGTGTTGCAAACAACAATACCAAATATTTTTTCATAAACGTTCTCCTACAATTAAATAGATAGTTTGACTGCATTCATTACAATAGCAGATAGAATGCAAATGGGATTATATCCTTTTCAAAAATTAAAGCAACGTATTATCTGAAATAACCAGAATCTTTAACGTTGAGGGAATGGTTAATACAATAAGGTAAAAGGTCGTCTAAAAATTTTTTAGATATCCTTTTTATCTCATCGCTCAGTGCAGATGCTCGTAAATGGTTTCCGCCAATGCTTTGCTGATGCCTTCAACTTTTTCCAAGTCCTCGCGGCTGGCTGCAATCACGCCGCGCAGACCGCCGAATCGAGTGAGCAATGCTTGGCGGCGTTTGCTGCCGATACCGGGGATTTCGCTGAGTGAGGAAGTAACGCGTGCTTTGTCGCGTTTTTTGCGGTGGCCTGTAATCGCAAAGCGGTGTGATTCGTCACGTACGGTTTGCAATAAATGCAAGGCCGGGCTATTGGGCGGCAGGCGGAAGACTTCGCCGGTAAAAGGCAGTATGAGTTCTTCCATACCGGCTTTGCGCTCGGGGCCTTTGGCGATACCGACCAAAGGAATGTGCAGCCCGAGCTCTTCCCATACCGATACGGCTACGCCGATTTGCCCTTTGCCGCCGTCAATCAACACGACATCCGGCCATTTGACGCTTTCGCCGTTGGCTTCGGCTTCCTGCATTTTGCCGTAACGGCGCGTCAACACTTCGCGCATGGCGGCGTAGTCGTCGCCGGGCTTGGCGGTCGTGATGTTGTAGCGACGGTATTGCGAAGGCTGGATGTTTTGCTCATCGTACACAACGCAGGACGCAATAGTGGCCTCGCCTTGTGTGTGGCTGATATCGAAACATTCAAGGCGGTTGAGGCCGTCTGAATCCATGCCGAGGATTTTTGCCAGTTCATCAATGCGGTGTTGCTGGCTACTTTGTTGCAAGCGGCGTTGTGCAATCGCCATTTGCGCATTTTGCTCTGCCATTTTCAACCAGACTTTGCGTTCGCCTATGGTTTTGGTGACAAACTGCATCTGCTTGCCGTGTTCGCCCTCCAAAGCCTCTTTCAGCGCATCGGGAACGGGAAAGTTGCTGATAATGATGTCGGGTTTGCTTTTGCCCAAATAATGTTGGGCGACGAAGGCTTCGGCGTAATCTTGTCCGTTTGGCTCGGGATCGTTTTTGGTGTCGGGGAAAAAGCTTTTGTCGCCTACATGCCGTCCGCCGCGGATGCTGACCCAGTGTACGCAAACCAGGCCGTCTGAAACCGCCAGCGCAAGCAAATCGATATCGTTTGGATTGTTCGGGTTTTTGCTGTCGATAAACTGATTACTCTGCATAATGCCAAGCGCTTGAATTTGATCGCGGTAACGGGCGGCTTCTTCAAATTGCAGATTAGCGGCGGCGGTTTGCATTTTGTGTTGCAAGGTGCGCGTCAGTTCATCGGTTTTGCCATTGAGGAAAGTCGCGGCTTCACGCACGCTGTCGCGGTAATCTTCTTCGCTGATGTAGCCGACACAAGGCGCGGTGCAGCGTTTGATTTGGTAAAGCAGACAAGGACGGTCGCGGTGCTCGAATACGCTGTCTTCGCAGGTGCGCAGCATAAAGACTTTTTGCAATACTTGAATGCTGTCGCGCACAGCATTGCTGTTGGGATACGGGCCGAAATATTGATTAGGCTTATTCAGCGTGCCGCGGTAATACGCCATTTGCGGATATTGATGGCCGCTGAGCATCAAATAAGGATAACTTTTGTCATCGCGGAAAAGAATATTGTATTTCGGCGATAGGGCTTTAATGAAGTTGTTTTCAAGAATCAGCGCTTCGGCTTCGGAACGCGTGATGGTGGTTTCGATATGGTGAACCTGTTTTACCATCAATGCGATGCGCGGCGAATGGTCGTTTTTTTGGAAATAACTGGAAACGCGCCGCTTGAGATTGACCGCTTTGCCGACATATAAAACATTGTTGTTTTCGTCAAAAAAACGGTACACGCCCGGCAGATTGGGCAGATTTTTCAGAAAAAGAGGTAAATCGAACGGTTCGGTTGCGCTCACGGGATTTTCTTTTGGAATAAGCAGGCCGTCTGAAAACTTTTCAGACGGCCTTTTTCATTGAAGTTTAAGATTCTTGAGACGGAGTATCTTCAGCTTCTACCGCTTGGTTTTCAGCTGCATCGCTTTCTAAAGCGGCTTCATCTTCAGCCTCTTCAGCCACGCGCTCCAAGCTAACCAAAGTTTCGCCTTCATCCAGATTAATCAGGCGGACACCTGCGGCAGCACGGCCGGTCTCGCGGATTTGCTCAACTTTGGTACGAATCAGGACGCCGCCGCTGGTAATCAGCATCAGGTCGTCAGTTTCGCTGACCAAAGTCGCGGCAACCAAATCGCCGTTGCGCTCGCCGGTATTGATGGCGATATTGCCTTGGCCGCCTTTGTTTTTACGGCTGTAATCGGCAATCGGGGTACGTTTGCCATAGCCGTTGGCGGTAGCGGTCAATACTTGCAAATCGCTTTGCTCGGCCTCGGGGGCGAAGGTAATCAGGCTGACAATCTTGCCATCGGCCGGCAGACGCATACCGCGTAAACCGCCGCTGCCGCGACCGGACGGACGGACACCGTGTTTGCCGCTTGGTAATGCGTTTTCGGCATTTTCATCATCCAGGCCGTCTGAATCTTCATTTTCGGTTTCGATATCGGCATCTTCTGCTTCATCGTTACCGGATTTTTCCCAATATTCGTTAAAGCGGATGGCTTTGCCCAAGTTGGAGAACAGCATAATATCGTCCGCACCGCCGGTTTGCGCTGCACCGACCAAGTAGTCACCTTCTTTAAGCGCGATGGCTTTGATGCCTTGGCTGCGGACGTTTTTAAACGCAGACAGCTGGACTTTTTTCACCATGCCTTGTGCGGTGGCAAAGAAGACGTATTGGTCTTCCGGGAACTCGCGGACGGCCAAGATGGCGCTGACTTTTTCGCCTTCTTCCAATTGGATAACGTTGTTAATTGGACGACCACGGCTGTTGCGGCCGCCTTCCGGCAGTTTGTACACTTTAATCCAATGGCACTTGCCCAAATTGGTAAAGCACATCAAATAATCATGCGTATTGGCAACAAACAGGGTTTCGATAAAGTCTTCGTCTTTGGTTGCCGCTGCCTGTTTGCCGCGGCCGCCGCGACGCTGCGCCTGATAATCGGTAGTCGGCTGGGTTTTGATGTAGCCGCCATGAGTCAGGGTAACAACCATTTCACGCTGAGGAATCAGGTCTTCATCGGCAATATCGCCGCCAAACGGATTAATTTCGCTGCGACGCTCATCGCCGAAGTTGGCTTTAATGTCTGCCAATTCTTCGCGGATGATTTGGGTAACGCGCTCAGGTTTGGAAAGAATATCCACGAAATCAATGATTTTGCTCATCAGATTTTTATATTCGCCGACAATTTCTTCCTGATCGAGGCCGGTCAGGTTACGCAGACTCATGCGCAAAATGGCATCGGCTTGCAATTCGCTCAGATAATAGCCTTGGCTATGCAGACCCAAATTCTCTGGCAAGCCTTCAGGGCGCATCATGTGCAGATCCAAATCCGTACGGCTGAGCATGTCTTCAACCAAGCTGCTGCGCCATGGGCGGGACAGCAGTTTTTCTTTGGCTTCCGGCGCATTGGCAGATTCTTTGATCAGACGGATGATTTCGTCGATATTGGACAAGGCAACTGCTTTACCTTCGGCAATATGGCCTTCATGACGCGCTTTTTTCAGGCGGAATAAGGTACGGCGGGTAACGACTTCGCGACGATGGCGCAGGAACTCGGACAGGATTTGTTTCAGGTTCAACAAACGCGGCTGGCCGTCAACCAAGGCCACCATATTGATACCGAAGCTGTCTTGCAGCTGGGTCAGTTTGTAGAGTTGGTTCAAAACGACTTCGGCATTTTCATTGCGTTTCAATTCGATCACAACACGCATACCGGATTTGTCGGACTCGTCACGCAGGTCGGATACTCCTTCCAACGTTTTTTCGCGTACCAACTCGCCGATTTTCTCAACCAGCTTGGCTTTGTTTACTTGATATGGGATTTCATCGATAACGATGGCTTCGCGTTCGCCGTTTTTACCGATAGGCTCGATATGGGTTTTACCGCGCATTACTACGCGGCCACGGCCGGTTTTATAGCCTTCGCGCACGCCACTCAAGCCGTAAATAGTTGCTCCTGTTGGGAAATCAGGCGCTTGGATAATGTTGATCAGCTCGTCGATTTCAGTTTCAGGCTCATCCAACAAACGCAGGCAGGCATTGATGGTATCGCCCAAATTGTGTGGCGGAATATTGGTTGCCATACCGACGGCAATACCAGACGAACCATTGACCAACAGCGCAGGGAAACGGGTCGGCAATACCAGCGGCTCATGTTCGCTGCCGTCATAGTTGGGGCCGAAATTAACGGTTTCTTCCTCGATATCCGCCAGCATTTCATGGGAAATTTTTTCCATGCGGATTTCGGTATAACGCATGGCTGCTGCGGCCAAGCCGTCGACAGAACCGAAGTTGCCCTGACCGTCGATCAGCACATAACGCATGGAGAAGTCTTGCGCCATACGGACGATGGTGTCGTAAACGGCTATATCGCCGTGGGGGTGGTATTTACCGATAACGTCGCCGACGATACGTGCCGATTTTTTATAGGCGGAATTCCAGTTGTTTTTCAACTCGTGCATCGCGTACAACACGCGGCGGTGTACCGGCTTGAGACCGTCGCGGACATCCGGCAGGGCTCGCCCCACAATTACGCTCATGGCGTAATCGAGGTAGCTCTTGCGCATTTCGTCTTCAAGGCTGACAGGCAGGGTTTCAAGTGCAAATTTATGGTCGTTGCGGATGGTTGCGTCGGTCATGATTATCTGTAATTTCGTATGGCAAAAATCTTGTTGATTCTACCACAAAACAAGCGGTTTATGGCTTTTGCGTGAAGGCCGTCTGAAACAGGATTTCAGACGGCCTTCGTTATTTAATAAATTGAATTTAGTTGCAGCCAGAATCTTCGTTCGCAGCCTGCAAACTCAACTCTTTGCGCTTTTTAGCCCTTTCATAACGGCAGCGTTGGCGCGGTGTATTGATTTCCAAAGGCGGTACAGGAACCGGCTTACCGTCTTCAACGGCAACCATGGTGAAGTAGCAGCTGTTGGTATGACGCACTTTGCCGGTGTGGATGTTTTGCGCCTCAACCCGAATACCGACTTCCATAGAAGTGCGGCCGGTGTAGTTGATACTGGCGTAAAAGGTTACCAGTTCGCCGACATGAATAGGCTCTTTAAACAATACTTTATCAACAGACAGAGTAACGCAATAGGTACCGCTGTAACGGCAGGCGCAGGAATATGCCACTTGGTCAAGCAGGCGCAGAAGATCGCCACCGTGAACATTGCCGCTGAAGTTTGCCGTATAAGGCATCATCAGCTCGGACATGATCAGCTCATGGGAAGGTAGTTGGCGTTCCGGTTTCATAGTTTCTTCTCCTTTTGATATTTATTTTTTAATTGTCTGAAAACTTCAGACTGCACGTGTGCCAAATCATTCTACCGTTTTTAATCGTTGAGTTTCAACCCCTTGCCCTACCCGTTTACAGCCATTTTCTACGCGAAAAGAAAATCAGCAGTCCGATGATGATGCACAGCATCACACCCAAAACCATGAAATAGCCGTAATGCCAATGCAGTTCGGGCATATTGTCGAAGTTCATGCCGTAGATGCCGGTGATGACGGTCAGCGGCATAAAGATGATGGTAATAACCGTCAACACGCGCATTTGCTGGTTCATGCGGTTGGATTGGAAGGAAAGATAAATGTCCATCATGCTCAACACCATATCACGCGAGGCATCAAGCGATTCGATAAGCTGCATATTGTGGTCGTACACGTCGCGCAGATAGACGGTTGATTCTCCTTTGAAAATAGCAAAATCACCGCGCACGGCCAGTTGGTAGAACACATCGCGCAATGGCAAAAGCGTGCGCCGCAGACGGACGGCATCGCGCTTGAGACGGTGAATCTTACTGAGAATATCGCTGTTTTCATTTTTAAACAGGGACTTGTCTATTACTTCGACACGGTTGTTGTACGACTCCAAAACGATGAAATAGTCATCCACAATGCGGTCAAGCAGGCAATAAGCAAGAAACGCTGTATTTTTGTTCAAAATATTGTGCGGATTTTCGTGCATCTGCCGGCGAAGATGGCTGAACAAACCCAACGGTTTTTGTTGGAAAGACAACACAAAATCTTTGCCGATAATCACATACACTTGGTCGGAATAAAGCTTGCCTGTGGAGGTATAGTGGTAAACCTGTGCGGCAGTAAAAACATAGCTGCCGTAGTCTTCGATTTTCGGACGTTGCTTGCGGCTGAGAATATCCTCAATAACCAGCTCATGGATGCCATAAGGCTCAAGCGCGTGTTTGAGCAAGGCAACATCATTGATGCCGACAAAATGCAGCCAATTGATTTGACCTTCTTGCGGACGGACAATAACGGGCAAGTTTTTTCCGGCAAGATAATCATGCTGAACAAAGGTATCGGCGGAATACAGGGTTTGATGAATGGCAGAACGCGGCGCATTGTCGGTATTGCTGCGCTGCATGGCTTGGTCTTGCAGAGAGTCGGTTGTCTCAACTGGATTGGCTGGTTTGCTCATAAAAATAAATCATGTTTTTTAGTTAGAATGAATTGTACAGACAGAAAAGGCCGTCTGAAAACTGATTTTCAGACGGCCTGACAATATCGATCAACGCTTTATTAGGCTTGAGGCGCGGTTTTCTCCAACTCCAATGCAGCGGCAAGCAAGGACAGGCGCGCCATTACGCCGTAAACATAGAGGCGGTTGTGTTCGTTGTCGACGTCGCAGTCTTTTTCAGAGCGCGGCATACCGAGTGAATCCCATTGTTCAAATACGCGTTTGCAGGCTTCGGGGGCTTCTTGAGAATTGTCACCGCTGCCGGTGGGGATGCTGTTGGATAGCGGAACAAACACCATACCGCCGGCGTTGAGGTTTTCGTCTGCACCACGGCCTTCGTGTACACGGAAGAAGCCGCCGATAACGAAACGGTCCATCATATAAACGACGGGTTCGCATACGGCACCGTTCATGGTTTCGTAGGTATAAATACCTTCTTGGACAATAACTTCGCTAACTTCCAAGCCTTCTTTGACTTTTGCCATTTTGTTGCGGTTTTTACGGTTCAAGCCGCGTACTTCATCGGCGGATTTAACGCTCATCACGCCCATACCGTAAGTACCTGCGTCGGCTTTCACAATAACAAAAGGCTGATCGGTAATACCCAATTCATCGTATTTGGCTTGAATTTTCGCCAATACACGCTCTACCGCGCCTGCCAACGCATCCTCGCCTTCACGCTCTTGGAAATCCAAACCGCTAATTTTTTCAAAATAAGGATTGATTTGCCATTCGTCGATGTCAATCAACTTGGCAAAGTCGGCAGCAACTTGGTTGTACGCGCCGAAATGTTCGGTTTTACGGCGAGTCGTCCAGCCGCCGTGCAATGGAGGCAATACGGTTTGACTGATGTCTTTAAGGATTTCAGAGACGCCCGCAGACAAATCGTTATTCAACAAAACAACGCAAGGTGAGAAACCGTCTGCAAGATGGACGCGCTCTCGGGTACGCAATAAAGGCTCAAGCAAAATTTTGTCGCCCAACGCGGTTTCAAACTCGGTCGGTTCAGTCACTTCAGGATTCAGGCTGCCCAAGCGCACTTCATACCCTGCCGAACGCAAAATCTCGCTGAGTGCGTAAACGTTTTGCAGATAGAATGTGTTGCGTGTGTGGTTTTCAGGAATAATCAATACGGATTTTGCCGTTTCGCAGGCACGCTGTACCGCATCTTGCGCGGCAACCGCCGCCAGCGGGATAAAGTTGGGATTCAAATTATTGAAACCGCCCGGAAACAGGTTCATATCGATAGATGAAATTTTGTAACCGGCATTACGGATGTCAACCGAACCATAAAACGGCGGACGGTGTTCGTTCCATTGCGAACGGAACCATGCTTCGATTTTGGCGTGGTTGCACAAGATTTTCGCTTCAAACGCCTGAAGTTGCGACAGATGTTCGGCAGCCATTACCGGTAATTTCATTCTCTATACCTCTTGGTAAGTGTGGATATTAAGTGAGAATGATAGAACTTTTTAGTGCATTTCGACAAGCATTCTTTCAGATAAGATGCATCTTTTTGTCAACAATTCTACAATTTGTCTAATTTTTAATAAGCATTTTTGAAACTTTGCGACAATTTTTAAAAATTGGACAAATTTCTATTGCGCAGCCCCTATAAAAAGCCTAAAATCCGCCCATAAACGCAAACCATCATTCATACCTAACAATAGCAAAGAATACTCATCATGAGCGCACAAACCCTTTACGATAAACTTTGGAACAGCCACGTCGTCCGCGAAGAAGAAGACGGCACTGTCCTGCTTTACATCGACCGCCACCTGGTTCACGAAGTAACCAGCCCGCAAGCATTTGAAGGCTTGAAAATGGCTGGCCGCAAACTCTGGCGTATCGACAGCGTGGTCTCTACAGCCGACCACAACACCCCGACCAGCGACTGGGACAAAGGTATCCAAGACCCGATTTCCAAACTGCAAGTCGATACTTTGGACAAAAACATTAAAGAGTTTGGCGCACTCGCCTACTTCCCATTTATGGATAAAGGACAAGGCATCGTACACGTTATGGGTCCGGAACAAGGCGCAACCCTGCCCGGCATGACCGTTGTCTGCGGCGACTCGCACACTTCCACCCACGGCGCATTCGGCGCATTGGCGCACGGTATCGGCACTTCCGAAGTCGAACACACCATGGCGACCCAGTGCATTACCGCGAAAAAATCCAAATCCATGCTGATTGCCGTTGAAGGCCGTCTGAAACCCGGCGTTACCGCCAAAGACGTAGCACTTTATATCATCGGCCAAATCGGTACGGCCGGTGGTACAGGCTACGCCATCGAATTTGGCGGCGAAGCCATCCGCAGCCTTTCGATGGAAGGCCGCATGACCTTATGTAATATGGCGATTGAAGCCGGTGCGCGCTCAGGCATGGTTGCCGTCGACCAAACCACCATCGACTATGTAAAAGGCAAACCTTTCGCACCTAAAGGCGAAGCGTGGGACAAAGCCGTCGAATACTGGCGCACGCTGGTGTCTGACGAAGGCGCCGTATTCGATAAAGAATACCACTTCAAAGCCGAAGACATCGAGCCTCAAGTAACTTGGGGGACCTCGCCTGAAATGGTTTTGGACATCAGCGGCAAAGTGCCTAATCCTGCCGAAGAAACCGATCCGGTCAAACGCAGCGGCATGGAACGCGCCCTCGAATACATGGGCTTGGAAGCCGGTACGCCATTAAACGAAATTCCTGTCGATATCGTCTTTATCGGCTCTTGCACCAACAGCCGTATCGAAGACTTGCGCGAAGCCGCCGCCATCGCCAAAGGCCGTAAAAAAGCGGACAATGTACAACGCGTATTGATTGTTCCCGGCTCCGGTTTGGTTAAAGAGCAGGCAGAAAAAGAAGGCTTGCACGAAGTATTTATTGAAGCCGGTTTTGAATGGCGCGAACCGGGCTGCTCGATGTGCCTCGCCATGAATGCTGACCGCCTGACTCCGGGACAACGTTGCGCCTCCACTTCCAACCGTAACTTTGAAGGCCGTCAAGGCAACGGCGGACGCACCCACCTTGTCAGCCCTGCCATGGCAGCCGCAGCCGCGGTTACCGGCCACTTTACCGACATCCGCACTATGGCTTAAAATATTTTCAGACGGCCTTTATTCATCAGGCCGACTGAAACAATACCTTGCTCAAACAAGTTTTCTTATTATATTGCGAAAAACGTCCGAAAACCTTCTTAATCATTGATAACTTGAAAGGAATCTAGTATGAAAAAACTGTTTGCATTGGCTGCCGCAGCCCTCATCCTGTCAGCTTGTTCCAGCACTTGGTCCGGCGCAAAAGACGATACCAGCCGCAATTGGGACAAAACCAAAGAAACCGCAGAACACGTTGCCGACAAAACTGGCGAAGCCGTTAAAAAAGGCGGCAATGCAGTAGGCCGCGGCATGAGCCATGTTGGAGAAAAAATCGAAGCCGCTACCGAATAATTCGGTAAATCAGGCCGTCTGAAGCTCCTAACTCCGTTTCAGACGGCCTGATACATTATTAATTTTTCAGACATTTTCACGATTCCAAGCAAAGGAAGAAACAATGAGCAATCCGTCAAGCTGGTTCGGCATCCATGCTCAAGATTTGGATCGTGCCAAGGCCTTTTACGAATCCGTATTTGACAAGCCCTTGCAAGATGTTGGCGGCAATGGATTCCGTTTCATCATTTTTCCGGCCGATTACACACAACACGGCACGGCAGGCATGATTTGGCACGACAGCAATGCCCAACCCGGCCACGGTGGAACGACCATTTTCTTCAATTGCCCGGATTGTGCCGAAACAGCAGAAAAAGCCGTTGCAGCAGGCGGCAAACTGTTACAAGAGAAATTCCGCATTGCCAACGGCTTTGCAGCATTTATCGAAGACACAGAAGGCAACCGAATCGGTTTGCACAGCACACACTAACCCGAATAGCCATAAAATTTCCCATTATTACTATAAGAATCTGACATGAAAGCCTTTACCAAAATTACCGCCATCGTCGCCCCGCTCGACCGCAGCAACGTCGATACCGATGCCATCATCCCCAAACAATTTCTGAAATCCATCAAACGCAGCGGCTTCGGCCCCAATGCCTTTGATGAATGGCGTTACCTCGACCACGGCGAACCGGGCATGGACAACAGCAAACGCCCGCTGAACCCCGATTTTTCCCTGAACCAACCACGCTATCAAGGCGCACAAATCCTGTTGACGCGTAAAAACTTCGGTTGCGGCTCTTCACGTGAACACGCTCCTTGGGCATTGGACGACTACGGCTTCCGTGCCGTTATCGCCCCCAGCTTCGCCGACATCTTCTTCAACAACTGCTACAAAAACGGCCTTTTACCTATCGTTTTGACAGAAGAACAGGTGGACCAGCTTTTCAAAGAAGTTGAAGCCAACGAAGGCTATCAGCTCTCCATCGACCTTGCTGAGCAAACCCTGACCACCCCTAGCGGCGAAACATTCACATTCGACATTACAGAACACCGCAAACACTGCCTCTTAAACGGCTTGGACGAAATCGGCCTGACCCTGCAACACGCTGACGAAATTCACGCCTTTGAAGAAAAACGCCGCCAAAGCCAGCCTTGGCTGTTTAACGGTTGATATACAAAAGGCCGTCTGAAAAATTTAAGTGTTTCAGACGGCCTTTAATCTACACAAATATATTATGATTACCGACACCATAAGCAATGCCACCCGCTACGCTGCCTTGCATCCCGACTTTGCCGAAGCCTTCCATCTGTTGCAGACCTTGGATTTTGCCAATCTGCCGGACGGCCAAGTGCCATGCGAGAATCCCAATATCCGTATTTTTATCGGCAGCGAGCCGATGAGGACGCAGGGAGAAGCCCAGCCTGAAGCGCACTTAAAACACATTGATATTCAAACGCCGATTGATGGCAGCGAAACATATGGCTGGATAGACAGAGGCCGTCTGAAAAACGGTTTAGGCTACAACGAAAAGCGCGATATCGAATTTTTCGACTGCGAGCCGGAAACCTGGTTGACCTTGGAGCCAGGCGAATTTGCGCTATTTTTCCCGAATGATGCGCATGCCCCATTGGTCGGCGACAGGGCGAACATACGCAAAGTTGTTTTTAAAATCCGTGTTGAAACCGAACGTCTATAATATTTCAGACGGCCTTATCCCCTTATTCAGGACACAATATGTCTTTTTTCAGCAGGTTGTTCCGCTCCAAACCTAAATTAATGGCTTGGCAGGAATTTGTCGAATACTTTGCCCGTCGCATTCAAGAAGAATTGGGTCTTGAGGCAAAAATCAACTGGGGCGAAACTATTGCTTCCTCGCCTATCATCGTCCATTTTTCTGAAGACGATGAAGCATCATTCAGCACATATTTGAGCAACCATTACACAAGTTATCTGCAAAATCCCGAGGCCTTGGAAGCTATTGTTGCTGCCAATTTAGCGGTTATCTATAAGATTCAAGACACTGATGCCAGTGTTTCAGCACAACAAATTCTTCCGACGATTAAAAATACGATTTATCTGGAAAATGCCAGACTGATTACAAATACGGACGAGGCCGAACCTGCCGATTATCTGGTATATAAACCGATTGCGGGCGATATCATGGTGCTTTATATGGTGGATATGGACGAATCCATGCATACGCTCAATCGTGAGCATATGAAAGAGGCCGGTATTGAAGATGAGGAAGCCTTATATCGTACCGCCATGGATAATTTGCGCCAACGGATGAATGGACGTGTTCAAATCCATCATGCCGAAGGTTGGTCATTGGCTCAAATCCATTTGGACAACGACTATGATGCTTCCCTGATTTTGCTTTTAGACGAAGTACTTAAAGACGATCATATGCTGCCGGCCAACCCTGTTTTTGCAGTCCCGGCACGCAACGCCCTGCTCGTTTGCAGCCCGTCCGATGAAGAGGCTTTGCAGGCGATGGCGAATATCACCCTGCAGGCATTTGAAGAATCTGCCTACGCGATTTCTACCCAGCTTTACCAGTACCATAATGGTACAATCAGCGTTTTCAGAGCAAATTGATTTAAGGCCGTCTGAAAAACTGACGGCCTGCCCTTTACCTAAAACCTTCCCATAAGGAAACCCGAAATGACCAAACATATCGCTATCTTGCGCGGCGACGGCATCGGCCCTGAAATCGTTGCAGAAACCGTCCGCGTACTCGACAAACTTATCGAACAAGGTTTGGATGTCAGCTACGAATACGCGCCTTTGGGCGGCGAAGCCTATGACGAATACGGCCATCCTTATCCAGAATTCACGCAAAACCTTTGCCGTAAAGCCGATGCGGTCCTGCTTGGTGCAGTCGGTTCTCCGCAATACGACAATCTCGACCGTCCGCTGCGCCCTGAACGCGGCTTGTTGGCTATTCGTAAAGACTTGAATCTGTTTGCCAATTTGCGCCCTGCCATTTTGTATAAAGAGCTGGCCAATGCTTCTACTTTGAAACCGGAAATCGTCGCCGGTCTCGACATCCTTATCGTACGCGAACTCACCGGCGATATTTACTTTGGTGAACCGCGCGGCATCCGTGTTTTGGAAAACGGCGAACGCGAAGGCTACAACACCATGAAATACAGCGAAAGCGAAATCCGCCGTATTGCCCACGTTGCCTTCCAATCCGCCCAAAAACGCAGTAAAAAAGTCTGCTCCGTAGGCAAAGCCAACGTTTTGGAAACCACCGAACTGTGGCGCGAAATCTTTGAAGAAATCGGCAAAGAATACCCTGATGTCGAGCTTTCCCATATGTACGTCGACAATGCCGCCATGCAGTTGGTACGCGCGCCCAAACAATTTGACGTGATTGCTACCGGCAACATCTTCGGCGACATTCTGTCTGACGAAGCGTCCATGCTGACCGGCTCCATCGGCATGCTGCCTTCCGCTTCTTTAGACGAAAACGGCAAAGGCCTGTACGAACCGTCCCACGGCTCAGCTCCCGACATTGCCGGTCAAAACAAAGCCAATCCGCTGGCAACCGTATTGTCTCTTGCCATGCTGCTGCGTTACAGCCTGAACGACGAAGCACGCGCGCAACAAGTTGAAAACGCTGTACAAAAAGTACTGCAACAAGGCTTGCGTACCGGCGACATTTACGAAGAAGGTACCAAACTGGTTTCATGCTCCGAAATGGGCGATGCCGTATTGGCCGCTTTGTAAGAGGCCGTCTAAAAAAAGCGTGGGACCAATCCCACGCTTTTTTATATACAACAACTCGAAACCATCAAAAAGGACGTGTCTTCACACGCCCTTATGTCTCTTTCAGACGGCCTTAAGATTGAAAAAATCAACCTCTTTTGTGTTTGCCGCCAAAGCTGTCGTTAGACTTGCGCTTGCCTTTAAAGCCTTCGCCGCCTTTTTTGAAACCATCAGCTTTTTTGAAACCGTCTTTCTTAAAGCCATCTTTCTTGAAACCGTCTTTTTTATGGCCTTCGCCGCGAGCTTTACCGCCGAAACCTTCTTTAGCCGGTTTCTTATCACCGCGCCAGCCGCCGGATTTGCGATCACCCCAGCCGCCTTTGCCTTTCGGTTTGCCGCCGGCAGATTTGCGTTTGCGTGTCGGTTCCATGCCTTCGATGGTCAGCTCAGGCAATTTGCGGCCAATGTATTTTTCAATTTTGTGTACTTTGACGTATTCGTTCACTTCGGCAAAAGTAATCGCAATACCGGTACGGCCTGCGCGACCGGTACGGCCGATGCGGTGAACGTAGTCTTCAGCCTGTTTTGGCAAGTCATAGTTGATAACGTGGGTAATGGTAGGCACATCGATACCGCGTGCGGCTACATCGGTGGCAACCAAAATTTTGCAGCGGCCTTTACGCAAGTCCATCAGCGTGCGGTTACGCCAGCCTTGCGGCATATCGCCGTGCAGGCAGTTGGCGGCAAAACCTTTTTCATACAATTCATCCGCGATGACTTCGGTCATGGCTTTGGTTGATGTGAAGATCACGCATTGATCGATATTGGCATCGCGCAAAATATGGTCGAGCAGGCGGTTTTTATGGCGCATATCATCGCAGTACAACAGCTGCTCTTCAATTTTGCCTTGATCATCCACACGCTCAACTTCAATGGTTTCAGGGTCTTTAGTCAGTTTGCGCGCCAGTTTGCCCACCGCACCGTCCCAAGTGGCGGAGAACAACAAAGTCTGACGGTCGCTCGGTGTCGCTTCCACGATGGTTTCGATGTCGTCGATAAAGCCCATGTCCAGCATACGGTCGGCTTCGTCCAGAATCAGCACTTCCAAACGTTCAAAATCAACTTTGCCGCTCTGTATCAAGTCCATCAGACGGCCCGGAGTGGCGACAATCAGGTCAACCGGTTTGCTCAAAGCACGGGTTTGGTAGCCGAAAGATGCGCCGCCGACAATGCTGACAGTACGGAACCAACGCATATTTTTAGCATACGCCAGCGCGTTTTTTTCCACCTGAGCCGCCAGTTCGCGGGTCGGGGTCAATACCAAAGCGCGCGGGCCTTTGCCCGGTTTTTCGCTGCGCTTGGTCAGTTTTTGCAAAGTCGGCAGCAGGAAGGCTGCGGTTTTACCTGAACCGGTTTGTGCCGAAGCCATAATATCGCGGCCGTCCAATGCAAACGGAATCGCCTGCGCCTGAATCGGGGTCGGGCTTTCATAACCCTCGCTGCGTACGGCAGACAAAATGTTTTTATCAAGGTTCAAATCGGCAAATTTAATAGACATATCTATCCTAAGAGACAACAACGCGCACGCCTGAACAATTTCAGACGACCTGAAGCAAAGGAAAGTAACGATACGGGAAATGTGAAGTTACAGGGTTGTCGCAAGCATCTTGCTTGTGGTTAACATCGACGACAACCTGCACAGAAAAGGCTTTGCAAATATGCAAGCAATAAAAGAAACGCGCCCGAAACGGCGGTTTAGGTTGGATGACGATGGCTTCGTATCAAAAGGCGAACGGCGGATAATATAGATTTTATGGATAACAGTCAAGCAAAAAGGCATCAAGTGCGTTAAAATCCAAACCCTTCCCAATACTTATTCAGGCCGTCTGAAACCATGACCGACATTACCCCCTTTGCCAACCGCTTGGGCAAAAACATCAAACATCTTATGAAATGGGCCAAACGCAACAATATTGAAGCCTGGCGCATTTACGACCGCGATATTCCCCAATTTCCCTTTGCCGTCGATGTTTACGGCGACCAAATCCATCTTCAGGAATACGATACCGGCTGGCTGATGCAGCCCGAAGAATACGAAGCGTGGCTTGCCGATGTATTGGAAGCCATCGGTTTTGTGACCGGTTTTGCGCCCGAACAAATCCACCTCAAACGCCGCGAACGTCAAAAAGGTTTGCAGCAATACGAGAAAACCGGCAAAACTGGCGACGATTTCGTCATCACTGAAAACGGCCGCAAGTTTTGGGTCAACCTCGACAAATACCTCGACACCGGCCTTTTTCTCGACCACCGCAACACGCGCAAAAAAGTCGGCGAAACCGCAGCAGGCAAACGCTTCCTCAACCTGTTTTCCTACACAGGCAGCTTCACCGTCTATGCAGCCACCGGCGGCGCGGTATCCAGCGAAACCGTCGATTTGTCCAACACTTATCTCGATTGGGCGAAACGCAATTTCGAACTCAACGGCATCGACCCCGAACAACACCAAATCGTCCGCGCCGATGTGTTCCAATACCTGCAAAATGCCGCAGATGAAGGCAAAAAGTTCGACCTCATCGTCATGGATCCGCCCAGCTTTTCCAACAGCAAAAAGATGCTCGACATCCTCGACATCCAGCGCGACCATAAAAAGCTGATTGACGGCGCAATGAGCCTGCTCGCTTCAGACGGCATTCTGTATTTCTCCAACAATCTGCGCAGTTTTGTGTTGGACGATGCGGTCGCGGAACAATACGCCGTCAAAGACATTTCCAAACAGTCCGTTCCCGACGATTTCCGCAACAAAAAAATCCATCAATGCTGGGAAATCAAGCATAAATAAGCATCAGGCCGTCTGAAAGCCAGTTTTCAGACGGCCTGATTGCCATATTGAATCTCTCAATCAATAGGCGCATAATTCAAGAGATTGTTGACAATATCAAAAGGAAAAGAACATGCAAAACTACCTGACGCCCAATTTCTCATTCGCCCCCATGATTCCGGAACGCGCGCTCGGCAGCCGGGTTTGGGATACCGAAGGACGAGAATACATTGACCTGTCAGGTGGTATTGCTGTGAACGCGCTGGGCCATTGCCATCCAGATTTGGTCGCAGCCTTGGCCGAGCAGTCGCAAAAACTCTGGCACATTTCCAATATCTACACCACCCAACCGGCGCAAGAATTGGCCAAAAAATTGGTCGAAAACACCTTTGCCGACAAAGTGTTTTTCTGCAATTCTGGAGCAGAGGCCAATGAAGCCGCACTGAAACTGGCGCGCAAATACGGCCGCGATCATTTTGGCGAACACAAAACCGAAATCATCTCCTGCCTCAACAGCTTCCACGGCCGCACCCTGTTTACCGTATCCGTCGGCGGCCAGCCCAAATACAGCAAAGACTACGCGCCGCTGCCGGCCGGCATTACCCACGTTTCCTTCAATGATGTTGCCGCATTGGAAGCAACCATCAGCGACAAAACTTGCGCCGTGATTATCGAGCCGATTCAAGGCGAAAGCGGCATCCTGCCTGCCACCCAAGAATATCTGCAAGCCGCACGCCGTTTGTGCGACAAACACGGCGCTTTGCTGATTTTGGACGAAGTGCAAACCGGCATGGGGCATACGGGCAAACTGTTTGCCTACGAGCATTACGGCGTAACACCCGATATTCTCAGCTCCGCCAAAGCCTTGGGTGGCGGCTTCCCGATTGGCGCGATACTGACCACCGATAAAATCGCCCCAACCTTCGGCCCCGGAACGCATGGCTCGACCTTTGGCGGTAATCCGATGGCGTGTGCCGTCGGCAGCCGCGCATTTGACATCATCAATGCGCCCGAAACATTGGCACACGTTAAACAACAAGGCCAAAAACTTCAGATGGCATTGCGTGAATTGGGTGAAAAAAACGGCGTATTTAAAGAAGTCCGCGGCATGGGCTTGCTGCTCGGCTGTGTGTTGGCAGACAAATACGAAGGCAAGGCATCGGAAATTACTGCCGCCGCTTTAAAACACGGCCTGATGGTACTGGTTGCCGGCGCCAATGTGGTGCGCTTTGCCCCCAGCCTGCTGCTAAACGATGAAGACATGGCCGAAGGCTTGAAACGTTTTGAAGCGGCTTTGGACGAATGGTTGGCCTGATTTTTAAAACCCAATATCCAAATTAGCCGACAGCTTTTGTTCTTAATTGATACCATATAGTGAAGGCCGTCTGAAAGACCGTTTTGAGTTTTTCAGACGGCCTTTTTTCAATATTGAAAACAACATCCACCTACATGCTTTGTCATTTGATGTTTGTTAAAAATCGTACCTCCTCTTCGTGTTACGCTTGGTAAACAATTTGATTTTGCGAAGAAAAGGAACAGGAGATGGTATCGTTGAAAACACAAATCGCCGGTTTTTCTTTTGACAACTGTCTGATGAACGCAGCAGGTGTGTCGTGTATGACTGTCGAGGAATTGGAAGCAGTCAGACAGTCTTCGGCAGGCACTTTCATTACCAAGACTGCAACGCTTACCCCTCGTCAAGGCAATCCCGAACCGCGTTATCGGGATGTCCCTCTCGGCAGCATCAATTCGATGGGCTTGCCGAATCAAGGCATTGATTACTATCTGGATTACTTGCTTACCCTCCAAGAGTCTCAGCCGGAACGGACATTTTTCCTATCACTGGTCGGCCTGTCGCCCGGCGAAACACATATCCTGTTGGAAAAGGTGCAAAACAGCGGGTTCAACGGCATTACCGAACTCAACCTATCCTGCCCAAACGTCGCCGGCAAACTGCAAATCGCCTACGACTTTGAAACAACCGAGATGATTTTGGATAATGCCTTTACCTACTTCGACAAGCCCTTGGGCATCAAATTGCCGCCGTATTTCGATATAGCCCATTTCGATCAGGCGGCGGAAGTGTTCAACCGCTATCCCTTGAAATTCGTCAACTGTGTCAACTCCATCGGCAACGGCATGTATATCGAAGACGAATCCGTCGTGATCCGCCCGAAAAACGGTTTCGGCGGCATAGGCGGCCAATACATCAAACCGACTGCGCTCGCCAATGTCCACGCGTTCTATCAAAGACTGGAGCCGTCTATCCAAGTCATTGGAACAGGCGGTGTCTACAGCGGCCGTGATACGTTTGAACACATCTTGTGCGGCGCAAGTATGGTGCAGATCGGCACGGCGCTACACCAGCAAGGCGTAGACATTTTTGAACGGGTTTCCCTTGAATTAAAAGCCATCATGGCACAAAAAGGCTACGAAAAACTGGAAGACTTCAAAGGCAAATTGAAATATTTTGCATAGGGTTTACTCTAAAAAACGCCCAAGGCCGTCTGAAAATTTCAGACGGCCTTGTTGTATAATTGCTCCCCGCATTACCCGTCTTCCCCTTCAATGAAACTCAACCCCCAACAACAAGCCGCGGTCAAATATCTAGGCGGCCCCCTGCTCGTCCTTGCCGGTGCAGGCAGCGGCAAAACCGGCGTGATTACGCAAAAAATCAAGCATTTGATTGTCAATGTCGGCTATCTGCCGCATACCGTCGCCGCGATTACCTTCACCAATAAAGCCGCCACGGAAATGCAGGAGCGCGTCTCCAAAATGCTGCCCAAGTCGCAAACGCGCGGGCTGACGATTTGCACCTTTCACTCTTTGGGCATGAAGATTCTGCGCGAAGAGGCAAATCAAATCGGTTACAAAAAAAACTTTTCCATTCTCGACTCTACCGACAGCGCCAAAATCATCGGCGAGCTCTTGGGCGGTACGGGCAAAGAAGCCATATTCAAAGCGCAGCATCAAATTTCCCTTTGGAAAAACGATTTAAAAACGCCTGAAGATGTCGTTCAGACGGCCTCTAATGTGTGGGAACAGCAAACAGCGCGCGTGTATGCGAGCTATCAGGAAACCCTGCAAAGCTATCAGGCGGTGGACTTTGACGACTTAATCCGCCTGCCTGCCGTGCTGTTGCAGCAAAACAGCGAAGTGCGCAACAAATGGCAGCGGCGGCTGCGTTATCTGCTGGTTGACGAATGTCAGGACACCAATACCTGCCAATTTACGCTGATGAAGCTTCTGACTGGCGCGGAAGGCATGTTTACCGCCGTCGGCGACGACGACCAGTCCATCTACGCATGGCGCGGCGCGAACATGGAAAACCTGCGTAAAATGCAGGAAGACTATCCGCAGATGAAAGTCATCAAACTGGAGCAAAACTACCGCTCCACCGCGCGGATTCTCAAAATCGCCAACAAAGTCATTGAAAACAACCCCAAACTCTTTACCAAAAAACTTTGGTCGCAGTTCGGCGAAGGAGAAATCGTTAAAGTCGTTGCCTGTCAAAGCGAGCAGCACGAAGCCGACTGGGTTGTCAGCCAAATCGTCAAGCAGAAGCTGGTCGGCGGCGACAAAACCCAATACGCCGATTTTGCCGTGTTATACCGCGGCAACCATCAGGCGCGGATTTTTGAGGAAGCCTTGCGCAACGCACGCGTTCCCTACCAACTCTCCGGCGGACAGAGTTTTTTTGACAAAGCCGAAATCAAAGACGTTTTGTCCTACTTGCGCCTACTTGCCAACCCCAACGACGATCCCGCCTTCCTGCGCGCCGTAACCACGCCCAAACGCGGCATCGGCGACGTAACGCTCGGCAAACTCAACACCTACGCGCACGAACACGAATGCAGCCTATATGAAGCCGCGCAAACCGAAGAAGCGCTTGCCCTATTGAACCATACCAACCGCCAACACCTGCAAGCCTTCATGGATATGATTGAAAACTACCGTGCCAAAGCCGAAACCAGCGAAGCAGGTGAGCTTATTCATAACCTGCTGAAAGAAATCGACTACGAAAACCACCTGTTGGCTAACGAAGAAGGCAAAGCAGGCGAAATCAAATGGCGTAACGTTACCGACCTGACCGGCTGGCTGGAACGCAAAGGCGAGCAGGATGGCAAAAATATCATCGAGCTTGCCCAAACCATCGCCCTGATGACGCTTTTGGAGGGTAAAAGCGAAGAAGAAGTCGATGCCGTCAAACTCTCTACCCTGCACGCTTCCAAAGGTTTGGAATACCCCTATGTTTTCCTTGTCGGTTGCGAAGAAGGTATCTTGCCGCACAACGACAGCATCGAAGAAGACAATGTCGAAGAAGAACGCCGTCTGATGTACGTCGGCATTACCCGCGCCAAACGCCAACTTACACTGACCCACTGCCTCAAACGTAAAAAACAAGGCACATGGCAATTCCCCGAACCGAGCCGTTTCATAAACGAAATGCCGCAGGAAGACATCAAAATCCTAGGCCGCAAAGGCGGCGAGCCGATTGTGAGCAAGGAAGAAGGAAAAAGCAATCTGGCAGGATTACTGGATATGTTGGGAAACAAAAGAAAAGGATAAGGCAAGGTCGTCTGAAAGTAAGGTTTCAGACGGCCTTATTGTCAGCAAAATGTCAAAGTCAATAATCAAATAATTTTTACTTTATATCGTTACGCCTATTTATCCCCACCTCTCCCGATTCTTCAAAAATAAACAAAAATAATCTAATAATCAGGTACAAAATAAAAAACTGGGCGGCACGATTGCCTTATTCCCCTTCAATTTACAAGCAAAAATTGTCAACACTTGAAGTATAAATTCACAAGCAAAATTGCATTTTTCAGGTATAATAATGGATTCCCCAACTGCATTTTGTGAGCTGAATCCATGTCTGTTGTTCTGCCCTTGCGCGGTGTAACCGCCCTTTCCGATTTCCGTGTTGAAAAACTCTTCCAAAAAGCAGCCGCCCTCGGCCTGCCCGAAGTCAAATTAAGCAGCGAATTTTGGTATTTTGTCGGTAGCGAAAAAGCACTTGATGCCGCGACAGTCGAAAAACTGCAAGCCTTGTTGGCAGCGCAAAGCGTTGAACAAACGCCCAAAGCGCGCGAGGGCTTGCATTTATTTTTGGTAACGCCCCGTTTGGGTACCATTTCGCCTTGGGCTTCCAAAGCAACCAATATCGCCGAAAACTGCGGTTTGGAAGGCATTGAGCGTATCGAACGCGGCATGGCCGTGTGGTTGGAAGGTACGCTTACCGACGGGCAAAAACAACAATGGGCAGCCCTGTTGCACGACCGCATGACCGAAAGCGTGTTGACCGACATTGATGCAGCGGCGCAACTGTTCCACCACATCCAATCAGAAACCTTCTCCAGCGTAGATGTATTGGGCGGCGGCAAAGAGGCATTGGTCAAAGCCAATACTGAAATGGGCTTGGCGCTTTCAGCCGACGAAATCGATTATCTGGTTGAAAACTATCAGGCTTTAAACCGCAATCCGTCCGATGTTGAATTGATGATGTTCGCTCAGGCAAACAGCGAACACTGCCGCCACAAAATCTTCAATGCCGACTTCATCCTCAACGGCGAAAAACAACCGAAATCCCTTTTCGGCATGATACGCGACACGCACAACGCGCATCCCGAAGGCACAGTCGTTGCCTATAAAGACAATTCGTCCGTGATCGAAGGCGCGAAAACCGAACGTTTCTATCCAAATGCGGCGGAAAATCAAGGCTACCGTTTCCACGAAGAAGACACCCATATCATCATGAAAGTGGAAACACACAACCACCCGACCGCCATCGCGCCGTTTGCCGGTGCGGCGACGGGCGCGGGCGGTGAAATCCGCGATGAAGGCGCAACAGGCAAAGGCTCGCGTCCGAAAGCAGGCTTGACCGGCTTTACCGTCTCCAACCTGAATATCCCTGGCTTGGAGCAGCCTTGGGAACAAGCCTACGGCAAACCCGGCCATATTGCTTCCCCTTTAGACATCATGATTGAAGGTCCGATTGGCGGCGCAGCGTTCAACAACGAATTCGGCCGTCCGAACCTCTTGGGCTACTTCCGTACCTTTGAAGAAAAATTCGACGGTCAGGTTCGCGGCTACCACAAACCGATTATGATTGCCGGCGGCTTGGGCAGCATTCAGGCACAACAAACACACAAAGACGAAATCCCCGAAGGCGCACTGCTGATCCAACTGGGCGGCCCGGGTATGCTTATCGGCTTGGGTGGTGGCGCGGCTTCATCCATGAATACCGGCACGAACGATGCGTCTTTGGACTTCAACTCCGTACAACGCGGCAACCCTGAAATCGAACGTCGCGCGCAAGAGGTCATCGACCGTTGCTGGCAGCTTGGCGACAAAAACCCGATTATCTCCATCCACGACGTCGGCGCAGGCGGCTTGTCCAACGCCTTCCCCGAACTCGTCAACGATGCCGGACGCGGCGCGGTATTCAAGCTGCGCGAAGTGCCGCTGGAAGAACACGGCCTCAATCCATTGCAGATTTGGTGTAACGAATCGCAAGAACGTTATGTATTGTCCATTTTAGAAAAAGATTTGGAGACCTTCCGCGCCATCTGCGAACGCGAACGCTGCCCGTTTGCCGTAGTCGGTACGGCGACCGACGACGGCCATTTGAAAGTACGCGACGATTTGTTCTCCAACAACCCCGTCGATTTGCCGTTGAACGTTTTGCTCGGCAAACCGCCTAAAACCACGCGCACCGACAAAACGGTTACGCCGTCTGAAAAACCGTTTAACGCCGGCAATATCGACATTACCGAAGCCGCCTACCGTGTTTTGCGCCTGCCCACCGTAGCCGCTAAAAACTTCCTGATTACCATCGGCGACCGCAGCGTCGGCGGCATGACCCACCGCGACCAAATGGTCGGCAAATACCAAACCCCGTAGCCGACTGCGCCGTTACCATGATGGGCTTCAATACCTATCGCGGCGAAGCGATGTCTATGGGCGAAAAACCGACCGTCGCCCTGTTTGACGCGCCTGCTTCGGGCAGAATGTGCGTCGGCGAAGCCATCACCAACATCGCTGCGGTCAATATCGGCGACATCGGCAACATCAAACTTTCCGCCAACTGGATGGCGGCATGCGGCAACGAAGGCGAAGACGAAAAACTCTACCGCACCGTTGAAGCAGTTTCTAAAGCCTGTCAAGCATTGGATTTGAGCATTCCCGTGGGCAAAGACAGCTTGTCGATGAAAACCGTGTGGCAGGATGGCGAAGAGAAAAAATCCGTTGTTTCGCCGTTGAGCCTGATTATCTCCGCGTTTGCGCCAGTGGAAGACGTACGCAAGACTGTTACGCCTGAGTTGAAAAACGTCGAAGACAGCGTATTGCTGTTTATCGATTTGGGCTTCGGCAAAGCGCGTATGGGCGGCTCCGCGTTCGGTCAGGTTTACAACAACATGACCGGCGATGCGCCTGATTTAGACGATACAGGCCGTCTGAAAGGCTTCTACAACGTGATTCAACAGCTTGTCGCCGAAGACAAACTCTTGGCATACCATGACCGCAGCGACGGCGGCTTGTTTGCCACATTGGTAGAAATGGCGTTTGCTGCGCGGTGCGGCTTGAATGTGGATTTGACCTCGCTGGTTGCCAACCAAGCCGATGTCAACGAAGCCAGCATCCGCGCATTGTTCAATGAAGAGCTGGGCGCAGTGATTCAAATTGCCAAACAAGATGTAGCAGCCGTAGAAGCCTTGTTTAAAGAAGCTGATTTGGCACTGCATACCGTTGCAACCATCGGTACTGACGAGAAAATCGTTATCCGCAATCAGACAGGCATCGTATTGAGACAAAACCGCGCCGACCTGCAACGTGCATGGCAGGAAACCAGCCACGCCATCCAACGCCTGCGTGACAACCCTGCCTGCGCAGACAGCGAGTTTGCCCTGATTGGCGACAACGAACGCAGCGCATTGTTTGCCGACGTGAAGTTTGATGTAAACGAAGACATCGCCGCGCCGTTCATCAACAGCGGAGCAAAACCCAAAATCGCCATCCTGCGCGAACAGGGCGTAAACGGGCAAATCGAAATGGCAGCCGCCTTCACCCGCGCCGGTTTCGATGCCTACGACGTGCATATGTCCGACCTGATGGCGGGCCGCGTCCACCTTGCCGACTTCAAAATGCTGGCGGCGTGCGGCGGCTTCAGCTACGGCGACGTACTTGGTGCAGGCGAAGGCTGGGCAAAATCGATTCTGTTCCACCCTGCTCTGCGCGACCAATTTGCCGCTTTCTTTGCCGATCCGAACACGCTGACATTGGGCGTGTGCAACGGCTGTCAAATGGTCAGCAACCTTGCCGAGATTATCCCGGGCGCAGAAGCATGGCCTAAATTCAAACGCAACTTGAGCGAACAGTTTGAAGCGCGCCTGAGCATGGTTCACGTCCCCAAATCAGCCTCCCTGATCCTGAACGAAATGCAAGGCTCCAGCCTGCCTGTCGTGGTCAGCCACGGCGAAGGCCGCGCCGACTTCGCGCTTCACGGTGGCAATATTTCCGCCGATTTGGGCATTGCGTTGCAATATGTGGACGGTCAAAACCAAGTGACCCAAACTTATCCGCTCAACCCTAACGGCTCGCCTCAAGGTATTGCCGGTGTGACCAACGCCGACGGCCGCGTTACCATCATGATGCCGCATCCGGAACGCGTATACCGCGCCGCACAAATGAGCTGGAAACCGGAAGACTGGACGGAACTGTCCGGCTGGTACCGCCTCTTCGCCGGAGCAAGGAAGGCTTTGGGTTAACCGGCAGGTCGATTTGATTCGGCTTTAAAGAAAAGGTCGTCTGAAAACGATTTAGCGGATTCTGCTATATTCGTTTTCAGACGACCTTTATATGTTCTTTTGCGTATAAGACCGAGCCGACCGCCGTCATTCCCGCGCAGGCGGGAATCCAGACCCCTGCATTTCAGAAATATTTAAAGATTACTGTAAATCCAAACTTCTGGATTCCCGCCTGCGCGGGAATGACGGACTAGATTTTTTTGTCCCGAACCTATATACAAATACACTTAATTAAATTTATAGAAAAGATTTGGAGAAACTTATGTCTGACATAGTAATTTTTAAAAACATGCCGAATGATGATGAATTTATTGAATGGATTGAGAACAACCAAAATGGTTTTGTACTAAACATAAACAAAGGTAAAACCAAACCTATATACCCTATGTTGCACAAAGCTAGTAGTGGTTGTGGCAGCTTTCCAACTGAAAAAAAAGGCGAAAATTGGACAACAAAAGGTTCAGATTATTTTAAAGTTTGTTCCAACTCCCGAGAGAGACTCAGAAAATGGAGTTGGAATGAATATGATAGAGAAAATAGATGTAAAGCTTGTTTTAAAAAGGAATTAGACGAAGAAAATACAGCTTGGCTAACTGAAGAACCAAATTTTTACACAACTTCTATCCCACACTTAGGAAAAAATATAGCTGAACTCGAAAACCGTTTAGCCTCCGAAACTAGCCCAGAAAAGCAAACCGAACTAAAAAGCTTAATAAAAGTCCGCAGAGGGCAAAATCAATTCCGGCAAGACGTATTCAAACTATATCCGAGCTGTCCACTGACAGGTCTAGATATCGAGTCTTTACTCATTGCCAGCCATATCAAACCTTGGAGCAAGTGCAATAATGAAGAGCGGTTAGATCCCTTCAATGGTCTGATGCTCGCACCCAATATAGACAGATTATTCGATAAAGGACTGATTACGTTTGATCCCGACGGTATGATAAAAATCAGTCCAAAAATCGATCCGGGAAATCAAAAGCGGCTTGGAATTTCTCCCGATATGAAATTGAAAATTCGACCGAAAAGCAAAAAATATTTCGAGTATCACCGCAACCATGTCTTCCAAAAAGAAGAATGAATAGTGTTGAACAATCCGTTGATTTAAGGTCGTCTGAAAACGATTTAGCGAACCACGCTATATTTGTTTTCAGACGACCTTTTTGTGTCCTTTTGCGTGTAAAGACCAAACCCGTCGCCGTCATTCTGTATAATTCTCACTTTTAAACTATAATCGACATATTCAGACGGCCTTTTCTGACATTATGACTCGACAAGCCTTTATCCTCAGCGATTGCGAATTTTCCGAATGCGGAGAAAAGCCTTACGCCCTGTTGACCGCGAATCCGACGAAGGAACACCACTTCATCGCCCAAACCGAGCAGCGGCAGCACGCGCATAATCCGCAGGTCAGCCCGCAAAACCAAAACGTTTACCGCTTGCCGCTGTCTATGTTCCATACTGGCAAAAAAGCCCGCGTTAAAGAACAAAACCGCAGCGAAGCGATAAGCGTCAACATCATCGGCAACTTAGCAGCGAAAAACCTCTATACGCTGACCTTTGTCGAAGACTCCGCCAACCAATACAATCTGGAAAGCTGGTTCAACCGTCATGAAAGCGGCTACGAAGAGGCCTGCAACCACCTGCGCACCTTACCTGCAGGCCGTCTGAAAACACCTACGGCAAATGCCGATACCGTCAAAGTACCGGATGCCTTGTGGCGAATATTGCGGCTGAAGTTCCTCGGCATTCTGCGCAATCCGCACAACCATAAAAACCTGTTTGCCCACCGCCTGCACCAAACACTTCGGGCACGGTTGCCGGAAGTCGGTTTTGAATTTGTCCGCTTGATCAGCAAACGCGACCCCAAGCGTATCGAAGCCATTATGCAGGACTACCGTTTCACCTTTCTCGGCTATGTCGATTGGCTGGGCGGACTTTACGGTATGTTGAGCGAAGGCGTAGCGCAGCCGTCGCTGTTTGAACGGTTGTTTTGTAATATCTTTGCCGAACCCGAAGCTGTGAAAATCGAATTGTTCCGCTATCCGGAAAATACGGGGCTGTGCCTGTTTGGCGACAGCAGTTTCTGCCTGCAAGCCTCGACCAAGCTATTCAGTGTCGGCGTTAATATCTCGCACGATATGTTTGCCGTCGTCCATCTGCAAACCGACCGTTGGCACGCGTTTAAAAATACCTTTCATCACGACGCGCCCAAACTGCAAGGCCAAGTGCGGATTATCGACGGCAACCAAACCCAAAGATTGCTGTTCAACCGACTGTGCATCCATCAAGCCCATGAAGCCGTGTTCGGCCAAAGCCCGAATATCAAAGATTATTTAGAGGCCGTCTGAAACCCCAAACCAGAAGAAAGCATATGAAAATCACGCCAATCCAAGCCCTAAACGACAACTACATCTGGATGATTCAAGAAGGCAACCATGCCGCCTGCGTCGATCCGTCCGATGCCACACCCGTTTTGAAATTTCTCGTCCACAACCGCCTGATGCTGGCGCAAACATGGATTACCCATCCGCACCCCGACCATACCGGTGGCGCAAAAAGCCTGTTCCACGGCTTTTTGGAATCCCCAATCTATGGCGAAAGCGACATCGACGTGGCGACGCATACCGTTACCGCAGGTACGCAGTTCCCGTTTGGCGAAGGCTTGATCACCGTTTGGGCAACCCCCGGCCATACCGACCGCCATATCAGCTATCTGCTGGAAAATTCAGACGGCCTGCACGTTTTCTGCGGCGATACCTTGTTCTCCGCCGGTTGCGGCCGCGTATTTACAGGCACAATCGAGCAGCTTTACGACAGCTTCCACCGATTCAACCAGTTGCCCGAGGAAACGCTGTTTTATCCGGCGCACGAATACACCGCCTCCAATCTGCGCTTTGCCCAGCATATCGAGCCGGACAATGCCGACATTCAGACGGCCTTGGCCGCAGCCGAACACACGCCGACACTGCCTGTCAGCCTGGCGCACGAACGCAAAGTTAATCCGTTTTTCCGCGTACACCTGCCCCAAGTTCGGGCACGCGCCGAAGAATTGAGCGGACGAAAATTAAACAGCGAACTCGAAGTCTTCGCCGCTTTGCGTGAATTGAAAAATCAATTTTGATTGGGCTTAGCCCCCAAAGAATAAGGCCGTCTGAATAAGCGTGAAACCATGAATCACGCCTGTTCAGACGGCCTTAAAGCCTTCATCAATATCATAACCATAAAAGCATAAGCCTACGGCTGCTTTTTATGTTTCACACATTCCGCAGCATATTGTTCGCCCCAACGGTGCATGGCTTCGATCACAGGCATCAGCGTCCGTCCAAACTCAGTCAACGAATATTCTACCTTCGGCGGTACCTGCGGATACACTTCCCGATGAACGATACCGTCGTTTTCCAATTCGCGCAGCTGCAGCGTCAGCATCCGCTGGGTAATACCTGCCAACAAACGCTGTAACTCATTGAAGCGACGGGTTTCTTCATTTAAATAATATAAAATCAATACCTTCCATTTACCGCCGATAATATCCAAAGTATTGACAACCGGACAGCAAGAGCCGTGTGCGTGTTCTGTTTCCGACATACAAAATCTCCAAACCACAGTATAAAAAATGTGCGTACTTGTTATAAAGTTTGTACCCCCTATAATACAAGCATTCTGTAACAAAAGGCCGTCTGAAAGGCTTCAGACGGCCATAAAAAGAAGGAACTTTATCATGCGCAACATCAAACAAATCTACCGAGCCGACAGCCAACACTGGGTAGGCAACGGATTCCTCGTGCAACCTTTGTTCTCCCACATGGCTGACGACCGCGGCACCAATCCATTCCTGATGCTGGACTATGCCGCACCGTATGAGTTTGCACCCAACGAAACGCACAACCCCCGCGGTGTCGGACAGCATCCGCACAAAGGCTTTGAAACCGTTACCATCGCCTACCACGGCGAAGTGGCACACCGCGACTCCAGCGGCGGTGGTGGCATTATTTACGAAGGCGACGTGCAATGGATGACTGCAGGTTCAGGGATTATTCATGAAGAATTCCACTCTGAAAACTTCAGCAAAAAAGGCGGACTCTTTGAAATGGTGCAACTCTGGGTCAACCTGCCGGCTAAAGACAAAAACACCCCACCACGCTATCAACATCTTGCCAAAGCGAATATTCCCGTCGTCGAATTTCCCGACGAAGCCGGCTATTTACGCCTGATTGCGGGCGAACATAACGGCGTAAAAGGTGCGGCAGATACGTTTACTGAAATGAATGTTTGGGATATTGTGCTTCATGCCGATAAAGAAGCCGAATTGGAAGTACCCGACAATCACAATCTATCTATGGTTATCCTGCGCGGAGCAGTTACGTTTAATGGCAAAGAACAGGCGACAGCCGGAGAATTGGTCAATTTTGAGCAAACCGGTGGTAAAGTGCGCGTGAAAGCCGGTAGCGAAGAAGTCAAAATTTTGCTGCTTTCCGGTGTTCCAATTGATGAACCCGTAGTCGGTTACGGCCCATTTGTGATGAATACTGCCGAAGAAATCCGACAAGCCATCAGCGATTTCAAAAGTGGCAAATTCGGCCATATTGATTAAGGATTTGCTGAGTTTACTTAAACCGCTAACGGAAAGCTTGCTGATTGATTTCATTGTATGCGTTAACCAAGCTAATCAGTGCAAAAAAGGCCGTCTGAACAATATCTGTTCAGACGGCCTTTATTATTTAGGGATTATTCCCATTCAATCGTGGCAGGCGGTTTGCCACTGACATCGTAAACCACGCGGTTGATGCCTTTGACTTCGTTAATGATGCGGTTGGACACGCGGCCGAGCAGCGAGTATGGCAGCTCTGCCCAGTGCGCAGTCATAAAGTCGCTGGTAATCACGGCACGCAAGGCAACGACGTAATCGTATGTGCGGCCGTCGCCCATCACGCCGACGGATTTCACAGGCAGGAATACGGCAAAGGCTTGGCTGGTCAGGTCGTACCAAGATGTGCCGTTTTCATCGGTAGTATTGCGCAATTCTTGAATGAAAATATCGTCTGCTTGACGGAGCAAGTCGGCGTATTCTTTTTTCACTTCGCCCAAGATACGCACTCCCAAACCGGGACCCGGGAACGGATGACGGTACACCATTTCACGCGGCAGACCCAAAGCGACGCCCAATTCGCGCACTTCGTCTTTGAACAAATCACGCAAAGGCTCAAGCAGCTTGAGCTTCATGTTTTCAGGCAGGCCGCCGACGTTGTGGTGGGATTTGATGGCGTGGGCTTTTTTGGTTTTTGCGCCTGCAGATTCGATTACGTCAGGGTAAATCGTACCTTGCGCCAACCATTTGGCGTTGGTGAGTTTTTTCTCTTCAGCATCAAATACTTCAATAAATTCCGCACCGATGATTTTGCGTTTTTTCTCTGGGTCGGTCACGCCGGCAAGTTTCGCCAAAAACTGCTCTTCGGCATCAACGTGAATCACGCGTACGCCCAAGTTGCGGGCAAACATGTCCATCACCATTTTGCCTTCGTTCAAACGCAACAGACCGTGGTCAACAAACACGCAGGTCAGTTGGTCGCCGATGGCACGGTGAATCAGCGCGGCCGCTACGGAAGAGTCCACGCCGCCGGACAAACCTAAAATCACTTCATCGTTGCCGACTTGTTCGCGGATCTTGGCAACGGCTTCTTCGATGTAGTTCGGCATGGTCCAGCTGGGTTGTGCGCCGCAAATATCCAAGACAAAGCGGTTCAACAACGCGCGGCCTTGTTTGGTATGGGTCACTTCAGGGTGGAATTGGATGCCGTAGAATTGTTTCTCAGCGTTTTCCATCATGGCAATCGGGCAAGACGGGGTGTCGCCGATGACAGAGAAGCCGGTAGGCAGTTTGGAAACTTTATCGCCATGGCTCATCCATACGTCGAGCGTGTTTGGAGCATCATCTTGAATGCCGCGTGTCAGCTCGCTATCGATGGTTTTAACTTGCGCATAACCGAATTCGCGTTGGTTACCCGGGGTAACTTCGCCGCCCAAGTGGTGCGCCATAAATTGCATGCCGTAGCAGATGCCCAAGACCGGAATGCCCAAATCAAAAATACCGGTATCGGCTTGATAATCGGATTCGTAAACGGAATTAGGGCCGCCGGAGAGGATGATGCCTTTCGGGTTGAAGGCTTTGATTTCTTCCAAAGGCATGTCGAAAGAATGCAGTTCGCAATAAACGTGGGCTTCGCGCACGCGGCGGGCGATCAGCTGGGTAACTTGCGAGCCGAAGTCGAGAATAAGGATTTTGTCTTGGGTCATGGCGGAAACTTTGCAAAATGTAAGAAAACGGTGCGGCCGGGAGGGTAAATTTCAAACTTAAACCACAATAAAAAAGGCCGTCTGAAACGGCGGATTATACCATTGTTCAGACGGCCTTTATAGGGCAAAACCCAAATCTCTCATCTTTCTATTTTGTGTGTTTCTCAGGAATCATATCGCTGCGCGAGAGCAACAGCAGGCAACCCAACACGACCATGCCGATGGCCAGCAACGGCGAGAGGTAAATCCAGTAGCTCATGTGCAGATATATGACTGTACCAATATAAACCAGCATCGGGCCGGAAACGATGGACTGTTTGTTAATGCCGTCCATAATCAATACGGCAAAGCCCAAAATAATTAATGCACCGGCAATCATTGTCGATGTCGCAGGCAAAATATCCGTAGCGCGTAAAAACCAAATCGCACCAAAGATAATCAAAAATAAAGGCAGAAAAAGTGAGGGGCGGGACATAACAACGCTCCGTAAAGGTTTCAGACGGCCTGTATTATTGGGTGCGTCGGTCATACAGACAAGATATAAAAATGCAATCTTGTGTGTGATTATGCAAAGGTTGGCACAACAAAAAGGCTGTCTGAACAACAGCAAACCGAAATCGAATATTTCAATTTATCCTGTTTCAGACGGCCTTTTAAATCATCAGGCTTTGCCGGTGCTGCCGAATCCGCCTTCACCGCGCTCGCTAGCGGCAAACTCATCCACGACTTTAAACGCGGCTTGGACAACCGGCACAATCACCATTTGCGCGATACGCTCCATCGGCTCGATGGTAAACGCTTCTTTACCACGGTTCCACAAAGAAACCTTCAATTCGCCTTGATAATCCGAGTCAATCAAACCGACCAAATTACCCAAAACAATACCGTGTTTATGACCCAAGCCGGAACGCGGCAACAAAACGGCGGCGTAAGCAGGGTTGGCCAAATGCACCGCCAAACCGGTCGGAACGAGATATACATCGCCCGGCTGCAATACAACAGCTTCATCCAAGCAGGCACGCAAGTCCAAACCGGCAGAACCGGGCGTTGCATAAGCAGGCAGGGAATCGGCCATTTTCGGATTTAAGATTTTCAGTTCGACTTCGGTTTGCATGACAGGACTCCGTATTGTTCTATATTGGAAAGGGCTACGATTATACACAAATGCCCTTGAGGCCGTCTGAAAAAACGGAGTATGATTCAGTCAAACCTAAGGAGAAAAATCATGGATCTGCACAATATCCGCGAAGATTACAGCAAACGCGAGCTGTCGGAAGCCGAATGCCACGCCGACCCTATTGTCCAATTCGAGCAATGGCTGAACGAAGCGATTCACGCCGAAGTCAACGAGCCGACCGCGGTCAACGTTGCCGCCGTAGGCGAAGACGGCAGGCCCAACAGCCGCATGGTGCTATTGAAAGAAGTCAACCCCAAAGGCTTTGTTTTCTTTACCAATTACCACAGCCGCAAAGGCCGCTCCTATACGGCACACCCTTTTGCCGCCATGACCTTTTTCTGGCCGGAACTCGAACGCCAAGTGCGTGTTGAAGGACGCATTGAAAAACTCGACGCCGCCGCTTCGGACGAATATTTTGAAAGCCGCCCGTATACCAGCCGTATCGGTGCATGGGCAAGCGCACAAAGCGAAGTGATTTCCAGCAAAGCCGTATTGGTGACCAAGGCCGCGGCCGTCGGTGTCAAACATCCCCTGCATGTTCCCCGCCCGCCGCATTGGGGCGGATACCTCGTTATTCCCGACCGCATTGAATTCTGGCAAGGCCGACCCAGCCGCCTGCACGACCGCATTCAATACCGCCTGGTTGACGGCAACTGGATACGTGAACGCCTTTCGCCATAATTTTCGGATTTTCAAACAAAAATTTACTGGTTGAGTTACAATACAGCCTTTCATCAGCAGGCCGTCTGAATTTGATTTTCAGACGGCCTTTTCCCCCAATCCAACCCCTGCCGCAACCGCCGCAGAAGAACCGCTTTTTCAAGCGAGTTAGGAAAAATCATGTCCAAACAGCCTTCCAGCAAACGCCAATGGCGCGACGGCGTATCGTCTACCGCCAAAAAACCTTCCAAACCGGCCAAATCCTTTGCCAATAAAAAACGTCCCGACGACGAACGCAAAACATCAGGTAAACCTTACAACCAAAAAGTTTCAGACGGCCCTAAAGCTCAAAATACCGCGCCTAAACAACGTGCTGCCAAAGCCAAAAAACTGGTTGTCCGCAACCCCAACCAAAAAATTATGGAGCATGCCCGCGATTTGAAAGAACGCCGCAGCGACCTTTCACGCTTCGAGCCCGAACGCCTGCAAAAAGTCCTGGCCGCTTCCGGCGTCGGCTCACGTCGCGAAATGGAAGAATGGATCAGCAACGGCTGGGTAACGGTCAACGGCCGCGTAGCGCAACTGGGCGAAAAAGTTACGCCCGACGACCACGTTACCGTCAAAGGCAGCATCATCAAACTCAAATGGGCCGACCGCCTGCCACGCATCATCCTCTACTACAAACAAGAAGGCGAAATCGTTTCCCGCGACGACCCGCAAGGCCGCGTCAGCATTTTCGACCGCCTGCCGCAAGCAGCCAGCAGCCGCTGGGTAGCCATCGGCCGTTTGGACATCAATACCAGCGGCCTCTTGATTCTGACCACTTCAGGCGAACTTGTTCAACGCTTTGCCCACCCCAGCTTTGAAGTCGAACGCGAATACGCCGTGCGCGTATTGGGCGAGTTGACCACCGAACAAATGCGCGTCCTGACCGAAGAAGGGGTGATGCTCGAAGACGGTTTGGCAAAAGTCGAACGTATCTACGAACAAGGCGGCGAAGGCGCGAACAAATGGTACAACGTCGTCATCAAAGAAGGCCGCAACCGCGAAGTACGCCGCATTTTTGAAAGCCAAGGCCTGACCGTCAGCCGCCTCGTCCGCGTAGGCTTCGGCCCTATCGGCCTGCCCAACCGCCTCAAACGCGGCCAGTTCTACGAACTCAATCCGGCAGAAGTCGCCAACATCATCAAATGGGCAGATATGTTGCTACCTGGCGAACGTCGCCGCAAGAAAAGTTAATGTAAGATAAATCGGGGCTGAGGCCTTTACAAAATCGTCTCAGCCCGACAAAATCTTGCCTAAGTCATAAAAATAGTGGGTTAAGTTTAGACCAGTACTGCATTGCTCCGCCTTGTCCTGATTTAAACTTAACCCACTATTCACACATTAAAACTCAAAAAAGTGACTCAGCGCCAGCGTTGAATCTGCCAATACACTGCCAACAACACTTTTAACAATCAGCATGTGATCTTTCCCAGGAGCTTAAATCATGCCCCGTTTCTTCCTGAAAACCGTTTCCATACTCACTTTAGTAGCTTTGACAGCGTGTTCCGGTCCACTCGACCACTCAGACTCGTCAACCGAAAATCTTCATGATGCACCGGACTCAGCATTGCCTGCTGCTGCCGTTGCTGAAGAAAATCTGTCTCTTGCAGAAAACACTGAACGCTACCAAGAACAACCCGACCAACCGGTCAAATCCGTTGCCCAAGAGCCTATTTCTACATTCAGCATCGATGTCGATACCGGCAGCTACGCCAACGTCCGCCGATTTCTGAACAATGGAGAACAGCCGCCTAAAGATGCTGTACGGATTGAGGAAATCATCAATTACTTCCCTTATAACTATCCACTGCCTACTGACGGCCGTCCATTTGCCGTTCATACCGAAACCATTGATTCTCCATGGCAACCGGAAGCCAAGCTGATCAAAATCGGTATCCAAGCACAAGACACGGCAAAGAAAGACCTGCCGCCTGCCAATCTTGTGTTCCTCGTGGACGTATCCGGCAGTATGGATGAAGAAAATAAACTTCCGTTGGTTCAAAAAACGCTGCGGATCTTGACCCAACAATTACGTCCTCAGGACAAAGTTACCCTGATTACCTATTCATCAGGCGAAGAGCTGGTGCTTCCACCCACATCAGGTTCAGATAAAGAAACCATCCTAAAGGCCATCGACAAACTGGAGGCCGAAGGCTCGACCTCGGGCGAATCCGCTTTACGCATGGCCTACGAGCAAGCGCAAAAAGCCTTTGTACCCAACGGCATCAACCGTATCCTGCTGGCGACCGATGGCGACTTTAACGTTGGCGTATCTGATACTGAAACCCTCAAATCCATGGTTGCCGAAAAACGTAAAACAGGTGTTTCACTCAGCACGCTAGGATTCGGTACGGACAATTACAACGAAGACATGATGGAACAAATTGCCGATGCAGGCGACGGTAATTACAGCTATATCGACAATGAAAAAGAAGCGAAAAAAGTTCTGCAGCAACAACTGACTTCCACGCTTGCCACCGTTGCGCAAGATGTCAAAATCCAAGTCGAATTCAATCCTGCCACTGTCAAAGAATACCGCCTGGTCGGCTACACCAACCGCACCCTGCGCAATGAAGACTTCAACAACGACAAAGTAGATGCGGGCGATATCGGCTCAGGCCACAGCGTGACCGCCATCTATGAAATCATTCCGGCAGGCAAAAACGGCTGGCTGAACGAATCACGCTATCAAAAAGCCCCTGCCGTCAAAGGCAGTAAAAACGAATACGCCTTTGTCAAAGTCCGCTACAAACTGCCTGGGGAAAAAGACAGCAAGCTGATGGAACAAGCAATTCCTGTTGGCAGCAAACCACTTGACCAAGCCGATAAAGACACCCTGCTTGCCCTTGCCGCAGCCTCTTACGCGCAAGCCCTGCGTGGCGGCGAATACAACGGCAAACTGGGTTGGAGCGACATTGAAAAAATGGTACAGAAAGTCCAAGGCGATGATCCGTTTGAGCTGAAATCGGAATTTCTCCAATTGGTACGCATTGCCGCCGGTAGCGAAAAGAAATCAGGCCCTTTAGTTAAAGAATAAAACCTGAAAAAGGCCGTCTGAAAAACATTCAGACGGCCTTTTATACACCCTGCCCCAACCCCAATCAGGAGCCGCTTCATGTTCACACTCAAAACCGACAACGACCGCCTACTGCTCGCTTTCGCCGATTTACGCGCGGAAATTTATCTTTACGGCGGACTGCTCAACCGCTACGAAATCCGCCGCCCCGACGGCACATGGTTCAACATCGTCAAAGCTTACGACACCCCGCAACACGCCCGCGAGAGCCTGACCGAATGGTTCCGCAGCGGCAAACTCAGCCCGTACGCCTGCCGCCTGCGCCACGGCAAATACAGCTTCGACGGCAAAGCGTATGAGTGCAGCAAATTCAAACTCGCCGAACACGCGGCACACGGCTTGATGTATGACCGCGAGTTCGCCCTCGTCAACAGTCATGCCGACGAGCAATCCGTCGAAGTCGAAATCCGCGCAGATTACGCACAAGACGGCAGCGGCTATCCCTTCCCCTTCAGCCTGACCGTCCGCTACCGCCTCAGTGCAGACGGCTTAAGCATCCACTCCACCGCCCGCAACCAAGGCACGACTGCCATACCGCTCGCAAACGGTTGGCACCCCTATTTCACGCTCGGCGGCAAAACCGACGATTGGTCGCTGGAAATCGACAGCAGCAAACGCTTGAGCTTCGATGCCGATTTGGTTCCTGACGGCAACATGATAGACGACACCCGTTTTCAGACGGCCTCAAACCTGTCGGGTATCGAATTGGACAACAGCTTTGTCTTGGCACGCTAAAAACCCGCCGCCTGCACGCTTTCAGGCAACGGACTGACCCTGAGCATCTACCCCGACGCCTCCTATCCCTACCTGCAAATCTTCACCCCATCGACCCGCGACTCCATCGCCATCGAAAACCTCAGCGGCGCACCCGACTGCTTCAACAACGGCTTAGGGTTAATTGTTCTGAACGCGGGAGAAGAAGCCGCATTTGAAACGCGCTACCATATAGCAGCCAACCGTCCGTAAACAGCCCGAACCTTTACCGGCAAAGCAAAGGTCGTCTGAAAACGCCCAATCAGGTTTTCAGACGACCTTTTAATCAACTGATGCACTGGTTTCTTTGACTGAAAAACAAAAAATAGCCCGCGTCAGTAAACCTAGCATTTTCAATCAAATATGCTGTATTGAATCATAACCTGACCGAAATAGCGTTGCCATATTTTTTCTTTTACCCCACTAAAAGCGAAGTCATACTGAGCGAACCGGCGACAAGGTTGTCGTTGAAAAAAGTAATGGAATCATCCGGTTCGCGTAATGCCATAATGCAAAGAAAAGGCAAGTAATGCTCCGGCGTCGGCACGGAGAGCATCGCCTTTTCACCCAGCCGTTCGTAATGAATCAAAGTATCGTCATCCCGTTCAACAATCGCCTGATTGACCGCTTCGCGGAACGCAAACGCCCAATCATAGCCCGCACCAATTTGATTGATATGCGCCCTGCTCATCACGCTCAAATTATGAATAATATTGCCGCTGCCAATAATCAACACACCCTGTTCGCGCAAAGCGGATAATTTTTTCGTCAAATTGAAATGCCATTCCGCCGACTGCAAATGGTTGAGGCTGAGCTGAACTACGGGAATATCGGCATCAGCAGAAATTTCAACACTGCCCAAGTGCCGTGATCAAAACCGCGCGTCGGGTTCAGCTCAACATTTTCCGGCTGCAATAACGAGCGCACTTGCTCCGCCAACTCAGGCGAACCGGGCGCCGGATATTGCACTTGGCTGAGTTCTTCAGGAAATCCGTAAAAATCATAAATCATTTCAGGCTGTTCGCCTGATGTAACCTGCAAACCGCTGCTGTACCAATGCGCCGAAATCATCAAAATCGCTTTCGGTTTGGCAAATTTTTGCGTAATCAGGCTGAGATTTTGATTGAAAGGATTTTCCTTATCCAACACATTCATCGGACTGCCATGCCCGACAAACAATACAGGCATTTTTTTCATCACTTTCTCCTTAAAATATTTGATGAGGCGGATTGTACGGATAAATGATTAAGCAATAAATCTCAATTTATGAACAACATATTTTCCAAATAAGAAATGATGAAATAATTTTTGGCTTTGTTGCAAAGTTAAAAAGAGGTTCGAAGATTCGAATTTCGATAGCAATACCTAAATCAATCGAACAAATCTGCCTAAGAGCACTGCATTCTATGACTGATAACTCAATGTCAGAATATCATTTGTTAATAGCAAATTATAAAAAAAAATGTTGTCTGAAAAATAAACTTGGTTTTCAGACAACATTTTTATCTTAGAAAGATTAGAAGAATTTTCAATATAGAGATGGTAGAGCAATATTATTGGCCATCTTTAAACTATAGTGGATTAACTTTAAACCAGTACGGCGTTGCCTCGCCTTGCCGTACTATCTGTATTGTCTGCAGCTTCGTCGCCTTGTCCTGATTTAAATTTAATCCACTATATACATTCAGACGATTTTTATATATTAGATTGAAAATGTGCAACAACACATTTTGCACTCGGACAGTTTGGATGCGTGGCAGCATTTTCGATTGAAAATTCCCAATATTTAATCATCTTCTTAGCAAAGCCAACTTTGTTTCCTGGTCCTCTGGCAGAACCCGTTTCTTTGACAATTTCGCTGATTCTGTCCCAAGGCAATTCGGGCGTCTCTTCCGGAAACTGTTCTCCCGCAAAATCTTCAATTTCTAAAAATTTTTTCATAGCTTGAGTATCTGCTAGAAACCATGCTTCTATCGCTTTAACCGCAATAAAATAGGCAGTAATTTTCGCGTGATTGATTCTTTCCTTAACATCTTCAACAGGGAGTCCGTCCGAATCCGTCAAAATATACAGTCTTTCTGCTCCATTTGCTTCCAAAACACCAATAAAGGGCTCAATATTATGAGGCAATAAATTACCTGCGCCATTGGCATCAACAACAGGTTCAATCAATTCAAAATCATTCCTTTGTAAAAAGTCCTTGAATACCGCTGATTCGATAACAATCTTTTCGCATGCCCCTTCAACAATAAATCCAACTTTTACCATGGCAATCCACCTCCCAGCAGATTGGTCAACCAAGCTGTATCTAACGGAATTTTGTTTTTATCGACACCCGACTTCCGAACATCTTTAATTTGGGTTTTGCCTTGAGATTTACTGACAAAATATAATTCTTCCAATTCTAGGCTGCGCACTACTGATTCACTATGAGTTGTCAGAATAATGGGATGGTGAGCGCTTGCATGTTCACGAATAAAGTCAATGAGTTCGCCGATGGCTTTCGGATGCAAGCCTCGCTCAGGTTCTTCAATGATGGTAATACCAGGCTGTTTTACACGCGTTAAAACGGCAACTAGCAGGCACAAGGCATAAATTGTGCCGTCAGAAACCATATGGGCGGGAAAGCGATCGCCGCTGTCTTCCTCGAAAAATAGCCCTTTTGAATTGTCTATATTTTGTGTTTTAACAGAAACTTTCTTCATTTCGGGCACAATCACGCTCATCCATTCAATGATTTGCTCGCGTAATTCATTGTCTTTTTCAAGTTTTTCTAGAACTGCAGCAATATTGCTACCGTCACGGTTAAGTTCCGTAGGATTGTTGGCGGTACTGCGGCGATTTTTGATGGTAAAAGGGTCGATACGGAATATCTTGACGTTTCTTAAACCTTGAAATTTTTTATTTTGTCGGAGAAAACTGTCGTCAGATAAATATTTTCCATCGGTTAATAATTTTAATCCGATACCTGTCGCCACACCATAGATTATATCCTGACCGATTTGATCGCTATCTTGCAGTACACCCAAGATAAGACCTCTTAATGCACCTAGCAATCCTGCACCAATTAAATCATTTGATGTATTACTTTCTTTCTTTGCTTCTAGTTCTTTGCGGATTTTATCACTGTCAAAAATTATTTCCCCACTTTTAAGAATCTTTAGCGACTCTTCTTTGACTCTAGAAGCGATATTTTTCAAAGCAATCATTATTTCATATTGATAAATTTGTTTTTCAATTTCAAATTCTATCTTGTAGCTAATGTCTCCAGCCTTATGTTTAGGACTAATTAAATTTTCTATACTACCAAACTCAGATACCGCCTTACTCACTCCCATATCAATCACTTTTGATAAAAATGCCAAGGCATCGACAAAATTGCTTTTACCCGTACCGTTTGCCCCCGCTAAAACCATAAAAGGAGAAACATCTTTTAGCTCTACATTTTGGATACTTTTAAATCCTTTAATTTCCAAATAGTTAATTTTCATTTTTAATTCTCTTGAATTTATCAACAAAACGTGTTTGAAAGCATACAGAGCATTTCATAGGATGGCAACCTTTTTCTTGTGCAAAAATCAATCTATACTATTGTTTTAAAAAACATTATTCTTACATGAATTCTCAGATAAGTATCAACTTTGCTAGAACGCCGTTTTTAAAATATTGGTATAAAAATTTTTCCGAAACTCTTTTCAGACGACCTCGGCATCGCGTGGATAGCACAGTATGAGCTTGGCAGATGCACTCCATTCTGGACAACTGGTCGAGCTCTTCCCCGAATACGCCATTACTTACGATCCGCTTTACCTCTATTACCCCAGCCGCCGCGGGCATTCGAATGTGTTTAAGTTGATTGTGGATGTGCTGCGGGTAGAGGTCGTCTGAAATTTGACGCCACCCCGTCCAAGTGTTATTAATAATTCCTATTCACAAACAAACAGGAATAAACATGAAAAAAGTTGGTAACAAAGTAGTCGTTGTGGGCTTGGGTGCGGTCGGTGTCAGCTACGCCTATTCCATGCTCAACCAAGCCTTGTGCGACGACATGGTTTTAATCGACATCAACCGCACGCGCGCGGAAGGCGAGGCGCGCGACTTCCGTCACGGAATGCCTTATGCCGCCTCGCCTGCGCGCATTTACGTCGGCGATTACGATGATTGCTCGGATGCAGACATCGTGTGTATTTGCGCGGGCGCGGCGCAGGCTCCCGGCGAAACCCGTTTGGACTTAATCGACAAAAACCTGCGCATCTTCCACGACATCGTTTCGAAAGTCATGGCTTCAGGCTTTGACGGCATCTTCTTGGTTGCCTCCAATCCTGTGGACGTACTGTCTTATGCCGTTTTGCGCTTTTCAGGGCTGCCCAAAGAGCGCGTTATCGGCTCAGGCACCATCCTTGACTCCGCCCGTTTCCGCGTCTGTCTGGGCAACGAGTTCGACGTCGCGCCTTGGAGCGTCGATGCCATGATGATCGGCGAACACGGCGACAGCATCATTGCACTTTGGAGTACCGCCAACATCGCCGGTATGTCGGTTCAGAAGATGTTGGAACAATCAGAAGACGGGCAGGCGCGTATGGACAAAATCTATAACACCGTGCGCAATGCCGCTTACGAAGTCATCGCCGCCAAAGGCTCGACCAGCCACGGCATCGGCATGGGTTTGAGCCGTATTTCCAACGCCATCCTGCACAATCAAGGCGTCGTATTGCCCGTTTCCACCTTGCTTGAAGGCGAGTTCGGACAAAACGGCGTGTATATCGGCGTACCGACCGTCGTCAACCGCCAAGGCGCGGTCCGCATCATCGACCTGCAACTTTCCGACGATGAAACCGAACGCTTTGCCCGCTCGGCGGAGCTGTTGAAAAGCTATCAACGCAAAGTCGATGAAATGGTCGGATAAACAGAATCGCCTCTAAGTAAAACGTCGTCTGAAAACTGGAAATCTGGTTTTCAGACGACGTTTGCTATGTATGGGGAAGTTAATCCGTCAATATTCTAAATTCAAATAAAAAATACCTATATCTAAATTACTTTATTTTCGATACACAATTTACCGGTTGTCGTCATTCCCGCCCCCACCTACGCGAGGACAGGCTACGGTGGGAATCCATTTTTGAAATTCGGAAACTGTTTTTCAAATAAAGGTTTCTCAAGTTTTACGATGGATTCCTGCCTACGCAGGAATGACGGTACTAATCCGCCTATAACAAACGTCGTCTGAAAACCAAATTTCCAGTTTTCAGACGACGTTTTCTGCTCATAAACCTAAGCGTTATTTCTCTGCCTTCACCACCCGCTGACGGCGGGTTTCGCTCAACACCATACCCGCGCTGACGGAAACGTTCATACTTTCGACTGTGCCAAACATCGGAATCGATACCAGCATATCACAATGCTCGCGTGTCAGGCGGCGCATGCCTTCGCCTTCGTTGCCCATTACCCAAGCCACGCTGTCGGGCAAGTCGCAGTGGTAAAGGTCGGAGTCGCCGCCCATGTCCGTGCCGACGATCCAAATGCCGTATTCTTTCAGCTCACGCAAAGTACGGGCAAGATTGGTTACGGTAATATACGGCACGGTTTCCGCCGCGCCACAGGCAACTTTGCTGACGGTCGCATTCAGGCCGGCGCTTTTATCTTTGGGTGCAATCACGGCATGCACGCCCATCGCATCGGCAGTACGCAGACAAGCGCCGAGGTTGTGCGGATCGGTGATGCCGTCCAATACCAGCAAAAACGGCGGTTCGCTCAGGTTTTCCAACACATCTTCCAAGTGAACATGGTTTTTGGAAGCGTCGATAAACCCGACCACGCCCTGATGGCGCGCCCCTTTGCTGATGGCATTCAGGCGGTCGGCATCGGCAAAATGCACGCGTACGTTTTCAGAGGCCGCTTTATCCAATACATCGCGGGTGCGCGCATCGGATTTGCCCTCTTGGATATAGAGTTCGGTAATCGATTTCGGGTTTTGCCACAAACGGGCATTGACGGCGTGAAAGCCATAGATGAGTCGTTGGTTTGCCATGTTTTTGCTTTATCAAAAAATTCAGACGGCCATTATAACAAGTAAGGCCGTCTGAAAATTTTTTATTTCATCAAATAACCGAGTATGCCCGAAGTGCCAACGCCGATTAATACCGTTACCAACATCGAAAACCGGCTGGCGGCCAATACCGTCAAAGCAATGGCTATCAGCTCATGCGGTTTGTCCGATACAAAATAAGGCGCAATCACAGAAATCAACACACAGCCCGGCGCAGCCTCCATAACCACTTGCGCGCGACGGCTCAATGTACGGTTGCGCAATGCAAAAAAGCCGATTAATCGGGTTGAATAAGTAACGGCCAACATGCTTAAAAACAGCAGAAACGATTGCAGCGACAACAAATCCTTCATTTTTGCTCTCCCCACAAATATGCCGCCAACAAGCCTGATAACGTTCCAGCCGGAACATACCATGCGCCATCCACGGTCAAATAAGTTGCGCACGCCACAATCAGGCTGACAAACCAAGGGCGCGAAGCCGCAAAGCTCTTCCACATCCCGCGCAGCAACACCAAAAACACCGCAGGAAACGCCATGCCGAAGCCCCAAGCCGCCACATCGCCGAACATCGGGCCGACTGCCGCGCCAAATGCCGCAAAACCAATCCACGTTACATACAAAATAAAACACACGCCGACATAAAACGGCATATTGAATGCAGGCAAACCTGCCGCCTTACGCTTTTGAATTTCAGCAAACGCCATTGCCCAGCTTTCATCACACATAAAAAACAGCGCGGGCATCGCCTTTTTCAGCGGCATATCCCTCATATACGGCGCAATTGCCGCACCCATCAGGATATGGCGCGAATTAATCATAAACGTAACCGTTGCAATCAGCAGTATCGGCAAGGGATTTGCCCACAAATTGACTGCGGCAAATTCCGAACCTCCGGCAAAATTCATGCCCGTCATCAGCAGCATTTCCAGCCAACTCATTCCTTTCTGCCCGCCCTGCATGCCCAAAATCAGCGCCCACGGCAACAAACCGATCAGCATGGGGGAACATTCTTTGATACCGCGCAGAAATTCCGATTGGGGAGAAGCAGTGTGATTCATTTTGATTGAAACGGTTTATTAAAAAGAAGCGACGTATTATAAAGCAGGCCGTCTGAACAAGGGTATAATACGGAAAAATTAGATTTATTTACGGAAACCGATATGACCCACACCGTCCATCTGCAGTTTGAAGAAATTGACAATACCGTGTTGCAACGCCTGTGCGGCGCGCTCGACAGCAATCTCGAAGCCTTAGGCAAAGCCCTTGATATCCAAATCAGCCGCCGCTTCGAACATTTCACCTTCATGGGCGAACTGGCACACGCCGGCCGTCGTGCCTTGCTGTCGCTTGCCGAAGCCGCAGAAAAAGGCGACTTGGACGACAATGCCATCAGCCTAGCGGCCGTTGAAGCAAAAACAGCAGATGAAAAACACGAAGAAAAACACCACGACCAACAATACTATTTCCGCACCAAACGTGGCAGCATCGGTGGCCGCACCCCGCGCCAAAACGGCTATATCCGCGCCTTGCTCAACCACGATGTCGTGTTCGGCTTAGGCCCTGCCGGTACGGGTAAGACCTATCTTGCCGTTGCCGCCGCAGTCGATGCCATGGAAAAACACCAAATCGAACGCATCGTTTTGGTTCGCCCCGCAGTCGAAGCAGGCGAAAAACTCGGCTTCCTGCCGGGCGATTTAGCACAAAAAGTCGATCCCTACCTGCGACCCCTTTACGATGCACTTTATGATTTGATGGGCTTCGACCGCGTGACCAAACTGATGGAAAAAGGTTTGATTGAAATTGCGCCGCTGGCCTATATGCGCGGTCGTACCTTAAATGGCGCATATGTCATTTTGGACGAAGCGCAAAACACCACACCCGAACAAATGAAAATGTTCCTGACCCGTATCGGCTTCGGTGCCAAAGCAGTCATTACCGGCGACATCAGCCAAATCGACCTGCCGCGCAACATCAAATCCGGCTTGAAAGATGCACGCGAAAAACTTCGCGACGTAGAAGGCCTGTATTTCCACACCTTCACCAGCGAAGACGTCGTCCGCCATCCTTTGGTGCAGAAAATCGTCGAAGCCTATGAAGCAGCGGAAGAGCAAGCTGAAAAGAAAAGCGGCGAATAATCTTTTCAAACACTTCAGGCCGTCTGAAAATCAAATTTCAGACGGCCTTACTACATCATTCCCCTATAATACTGCTATAATCCGAAAATCAAGTAAAACAACGACTTCAAAAGGAAAAATATGACCCTCAAGCCACCCGTCCGAATCGCCGTAACCGGCGCGGCAGGCCAAATCGCCTACGCCACCCTCTTCCGTATCGCCGGCGGCATCATGCTCGGACGCGACCAACCCGTTATCCTGCAGCTGCTCGACCTGCCGCAGGCACAACAGGCATTGCGCGGCGTGATTATGGAAATGCAGGATTGCGCCTTCCCGCTCCTTGCCGACATCTTCGCCACAGACGACCCCGAAGTCGCCTTCAAAGATGCCGACATCGCCCTCTTGATTGGAGCGCGCCCGCGCACACAAGGCATGGAGCGTGCCGACTTGCTGCACGCCAATGGCGAAATTTTCAAAGTACAAGGCGCGGCGTTGAACAAAGTTGCCAATCGCAACGTTAAAGTCCTCGTCGTTGGCAATCCGGCCAATACCAACGCCTACATCGCCATGAAATCCGCACCTGACATCCCGCCGGAAAATTTCACCGCCCTGATGCGTCTCGACCACCACCGCGCCGTCAGCCAAATTGCCGAAAAAATCAACCGCCCGATTACTTCCATCGAGCAAATGTGCGTCTGGGGCAACCACAGCCCGACCATGTACGCCGACTACCGCTACGCCACCAGCAACGGCGAGTCCGTCCAAGACATGATTACCGAACCCGACTGGAACACCGAAGTCTTCATGCCGAAAATTGCCGGACGCGGTGCCGCCATTATCGCTGCGCGCGGTTCATCGTCCGCGGCCTCCGCAGCCAATGCCGCCATCTACCACCTGCGCGACTGGTTGCTCGGCAGCAGCGGCAAATGGATAACCATGGGCGTTCCATCCGATGGCTCTTACGGCATTCCCGAAGGTTTGATTTTCGGCTTCCCCGTCATTTGTGACGAAGGCAGCTACCGCATCGTCCAAGGCTTGGACTTATCGGACGAATTCAGCCAAAAACGTATTGCCGCCACACTGGCCGAATTGGAAGAAGAACGTTCAGCCATCCAGGATCTACTCTAAAACAAAGGCCGTCTGAAAACCAAATTTCAGACGGCCTAAATAATTAAATGCCCGTTCTACAATCATTTTTAAAAACTAGAATGGCACTCTTTGTCCTTGTTTATCTTTAAGATGCCATTGACCTGACGGTTTACAACCACCACCACTACCGCCGACAGCATAATGATCACAATTCGGGTCAAGCCGTTTCCCTTGAGAATATGAGCCATTTGTCAAACCGTTCCCATCAAAGGAACTGCATGCGCCGATAAAAGCTACACAAAACAGAACTAAAATTTTCTTAAACATTTACATTACCATTTTTTTGTGAAAGTAATACCAATCATAGAACTATGACTTTTGTTTTTAATATAGTTCTTTAATTTTTGTTTTTTATGCAAATAATTAATAATGATATAAGATTGATTAGTAAGTTTTCTGCGTTTGAAAAAGGCCGTCTGAAATCAAATTTCAGACAACCTTTACCGTGCAGCCTTATTCCGCTACATCAATGCACAAATATTTCAGTTCCAAATACTCATCCGCACCATATTTGCTGCCTTCACGTCCTAAACCGCTGCGTTTCACGCCGCCAAACGGTGCCACTTCATTACTGATTAAGCCCGTATTGATACCGACCATGCCGTATTCCAAGGCTTCGCCGACGCGCCACTGACGGGCGGTATCAGCCGTATAAAGGTAAGCAGCCAAACCGTATTCCGTATTGTTTGCAGCCTCGATGACTTCGGCTTCGGTTTCAAAACGGAACACTGGACACAAAGGCCCGAAGGTTTCCTCGCGAGCCACCACCATTTGCGCCGTAACGCCGCTTAAAACAGTCGGCTCAAAAAACGTTCCGCCCAATGCACTGCGTTTGCCGCCGGTCAGACAACTTGCGCCTTTAGACAATGCGTCGGCGATGTGCTGCTCGACTTTCTCCACCGCTTTTTCCTCAATCAGCGGCCCTTGGTTCACACCATCCTCCAAGCCGTTGCCCAACTTGAGCGCGGCCACTTTTTCACTCAATTTGCGGCAAAATTCGTCGTAAATGCCGGACTGAGCATAAACACGGTTGGTGCAAACGCAGGTCTGGCCGCTGTTTCGGAACTTGCTGGCCAGCGCGCCTTCGACGGCTTTGTCTAAATCGGCATCGTCAAATACGATAAACGGTGCGTTGCCACCCAGTTCCAAACTGAGTTTTTTAATGTCTGCCGCGCTATCGGCAAAAATTTTCGCACCGACTTCGGTTGAGCCGGTAAAGCTAATTTTGCGCACAGTCAGGTTCGTAGCAAATTCATGGCTGATTTCCGACGCACGACCGCTGACAACAGGCAATAAATCCTGAGGCACGCCCGCTTCATAAGCCAGTACGGCCAACGCATACGCACTCAAAGGCGTGAGCGATGCAGGTTTGACAATCATCGCGCAGCCCACCGCCAAAGCAGGCGCAGCCTTGCGTGCAATCATCGCAGATGGGAAGTTCCACGGCGTAATCGCAGCGGTAACGCCGACAGGCTGTTTCAATACAACCAGTTTTTGCGACGCTTTCACACTCGTCAATACATCACCGTCAATCCGCCGCGCCTCTTCCGCAAACCAGCGCACAAACGAAGCCGCATAGTCAATTTCGCCACGCGCCTCAGTCAGACTCTTACCCTGCTCCATCGTCATGATCCGCGCCAGTTCTTCTTTGTTTTCTTTAATCAAAAAATACCAACGCCACAACACATCGGCACGCTCCAATGCAGTTTTTGCCGCCCATAATTTTTGTGCAGTCTCCGCCTTTTGAATCAAAAGCTTCAGGCCGTCTGAATCAGTCTTACGGACAAATGCCAAAGCCTCACCGGTTGCAGGGTTATCAACTTTAATGGCATCTGGGATCGGAGAAAAGGAAATATCGGGATGGTTGAGCAAACGGGCAAAATCTTTCATGAGAAACGACCTTTCTAAAACCGAGGATATACGTTCATTATCATATTCATACCATGAAAGCGCAACTGAATCGCAAAATAAGACAACAGCAAAGGCCGTCTGAATATCTTACAGACGGCCTTTGCTTTAACGACATCATATCTATCTTAATAACGAATGAAATACGATTATTAATACCCTACCTCAAAAGGATAAGACACATGTATTACAACAATTTGCTATAATACAAAACTCATTTTAACCCTTATCCAAAATTCCATTTTCAGACGGCCTTTGTCTGTTTATAAGGCCGTCTGAAATATTTTCCGTCCATCCTCTTCTGCCGAACCATGATTCCATCTGATTTCATTGACGAGCTTTTGTCCAAAGTCGATATTGTCGATATTATCGACGAGCAGGTTCCGCTGAAGAAAGGCGGGGCAAACTATATGGCCTGCTGTCCGTTCCACAAGGAAAAGACGCCGTCGTTTTCGGTCAGCCCGACCAAGCAGTTTTACCATTGCTTCAGTTGCGGGGCTCATGGTTCGGCGATTGGTTTTGTGATGGAACATCAGGGGCTGTCGTTTCCGGAGGCGGTGCAGTTTTTGGCTGATCGCGTCGGTATGACGGTGCCTAAAGTTCGCGGGCAGGAAGACAATCCCGAAATCCGTGCCGAACGTAAAAAAAAGCAACAAACTTTGGAAGAAACAACAGCGGCGGCAGCGGATTTTTATGCGCAACAGTTGAAATTCAATCCAGCGGCGAAGGCTTATTTAGACAAGCGCGGCTTGAGTGCGGAAGTCATCGCGCATTATGGCTTAGGCTATGCGCCTGACGGTTGGCAACCTTTGGCGCAAGTATTCCAACCCTATCCGAATACTGCGTTGGTGGATACAGGCATGGTCATTGACAACGAAGGCAAACATTACGACCGCTTTCGCCATCGGATTATGTTCCCTATCCGTAATCCGCGTGGGCAGGTCATCGGCTTTGGCGGCCGCGTATTGGACGACTCCAAACCCAAATACCTGAACTCTCCTGATACGCCTTTGTTCGACAAAGGGAAAAACCTTTACGGACTATATGAAGGGCGTGCCGCCGTAAAAGAGGCCGGACGGATTTTGGTGGTCGAAGGCTACATGGACGTGGTTGCATTGGCGCAGTTCGGTGTCGGCTACGGCGTAGCGGCTTTGGGTACGGCAACCACGGCAGAACACGTCAAAATCCTGATGCGTCAGGCAGACAGTATTTATTTTTGTTTCGATGGCGACAGCGCAGGACGTAAAGCGGCTTGGCGCGCGCTGGAAAATGCGTTGCCACAATTAAAAGACGATAAATCGCTGCATTTTCTATTCCTACCTGAAGAACACGACCCAGACAGCTACATCCGCGCCTATGGCAAGACCCAATTTGAAGATGCCCTGTTAAACCAAAGCAAGCCTCTATCCGAATACTTTTGGGAACATCTTTCAGACGGCCTCAACCTCAATACGCAAGAAGGCAAAGCAGAATTGGTCAAAACCAGTTCTCCGCTTTTGGCTCAGATTACTGCGCCGGCCTTAGGCTATCTTCTGAAACAAAAACTCAGCGAACTGGTGGGCATTGACCCGGACAACCTCGCCCAGTTACTCGGACAAGAAGCGCCAAAGCGGCACGTCAAACAAAAAAGTTACAAACTGCCGCCTATTTCTGTCAAACAGCCAACCATGCTGACACTGGTTCAAAGACAGATACGCAGCCTCTTGATAAATCCGGCTTGGGCTTCATATATAGACCTGCCCGATTATCTGGCTTTAAGTGGCGACTTTGCCTGCCTTGCCAATTTGGCCGAAACCATCAAGCATCACGATACGACTCCTGCAACTGCACAAGTGCTTGAATATATGCGCGGTTCGCCCTATGAGGAAACCGTCAATCAAATCTTTTTATCGACCCTTCACTCTGAAGAAATGGAAGGGGATAACGAAGAAGATTGCGAAAGTTTCCAAATCGGCATGAAAAAGTTGTTAAATGAATTAAAATACAGTCAAATCGAAACTTTAAAGCAAAAAAGTATTCAAACTGGTTTGACCGAAAATGAAAAAAGACTATTGCTGTCACTTTTGACGGCAAAGCAAAACTAACCCCTCAGGCCGTCTGAACAATCTAAACACACGCTGCGAAACATGACACGCAGAACACTCCATCTGTAATATTTTCAGACGGCCTCAGAGTATTAAAGTGAAATCTGATTTCACAACAAAAAGCTCTGCTCCGCCTTCAGGTACGGCCACATCACCGTAAACCGTCGGCATCCTATCAACCTAGAGAGCAATCCATGTCTAAAAATCAAAACTACGAAGAATACCAAGACCAAGACGACAACCGTCCATTGAGTATCGAAGAGCAGCGCGCGCGTCTGCGCCAACTCATTATCATGGGTAAAGAACGCGGCTACATCACTTATTCCGAAATTAACGACGCCCTGCCCGACGATATGTCCGATGCCGAGCAAATCGACAACATCGTCAGCATGATTTCCGGCTTGGGTATCCAAGTAACCGAGCAAGCCCCCGATGCTGAAGACATCCTCTTGAGCGACAACGCCGCTGCCATAACCGACGACGATGCCGTTGAAGAAGCCGAAGCAGCACTCTCCAGCGCAGATTCAGAATTCGGCCGCACTACCGATCCTGTGCGTATGTATATGCGTGAAATGGGTCAAGTCGATTTGTTGACGCGCGAAGACGAAATCATCATCGCCAAAAAAATCGAAAATGCACTGAAAAACATGGTGCAGGCAATCTCCGCCTGCCCAGGATCGATTGCCGAAATTCTGGCTTTGATCGAACAAGTCCGTAACGACGAGATCCGTGTGGATGAAGTCGTTGAAGCCATCATCGACCCTAATGAAGTCTTATTGAACGAATTGGGCTTGGGTCATTTGGAAAATGCCAAACCAGATGACGAAGAAGGCGAAGCCGATAGTGACGAAGAAGATGGCGACGAGGAAGATGAAGACGATTCAGGTAGCGACTCCGATGCCATGTCCGCCGCCCACTTGGCCGAACTGAAGCAAAAAGTTTTGGAACACTTCGCCTTTATCGAGAGCGAATACGGCAAAATGATCAAACAGTTGGAAAAACACGGCAGCCAACATGCCAACTACCTGAAACACCGCGATGCTATTGCCAACAAACTGTTGGAAGTCCGTTTTGCCACACGTCAAATCGAAAACCTGAGCAGCAGCCTGCGCAGCCGCGTTGAAAACATTCGCAAACTCGAGCGTGAAATCCGCGACATCTGTATCGACCGCGTCCGCATGGAACGCGACTACTTCATCAAAAACTTCCTGCCCTCCATTACTGATTTGAAATGGGTAGAAGAAGAAGTAGCCAAAGGCCGTGTATGGGCAAACGCGTTGGATCGTTTCCGCCACGCCATCCTCGAAAAACAAACCGAGCTGGCAAATATGGAAGCCGAAACCCGCATTTCCATCGAAGAGTTGAAAGAAATCAACAAAAACATGGTGTTGAGTGAGAAAGAAACCTCAGCCGCCAAACAGGAAATGATTCAGGCCAACTTGCGTTTGGTTATTTCCATTGCTAAAAAATACACCAACCGCGGCTTACAGTTCCTTGATTTGATTCAAGAAGGCAATATCGGTCTGATGAAAGCGGTGGACAAATTCGAATACCGCCGCGGCTACAAGTTCTCAACTTACGCCACATGGTGGATCCGTCAAGCGATTACCCGTTCCATCGCCGACCAAGCGCGTACCATCCGTATTCCAGTTCACATGATTGAAACCATCAACAAAATGAACCGTATCTCGCGCCAATACCTGCAAGAAACCGGTGAAGAGCCTGATTCCGCCAAACTGGCCGAGCTGATGGAAATGCCGGAAGACAAAATCCGCAAAATCATGAAAATCGCCAAAGAACCGATTTCGATGGAAACCCCGATTGGCGATGACGACGATTCGCACTTGGGCGACTTCATCGAGGATGCCAACAACGTTGCGCCGGCAGAAGCTGCGATGTACACCAGCCTGCACGAAGTAACCAAAGAAATCCTCGAAAGCCTGACGCCGCGCGAAGCCAAAGTTTTGCGTATGCGTTTCGGTATTGACATGAATACCGACCACACTTTGGAAGAAGTCGGCAAACAATTTGACGTAACCCGTGAACGTATCCGTCAAATCGAAGCCAAAGCCCTGCGCAAGCTGCGCCACCCGACCCGCAGCGACCGCCTCCGCAGCTTCCTCGACAGCGAAGAAAACAAATCGTAAAAGTAAACCGCAGGTTAAAAGCCTGCGGTTTTTATTGAAATACAAAAAGGCCGTCTGAAAAACCAAATCTCAAAAGATTTAATGGTTTCAGACGGCCTTAAATTTATTTTGATAATTTATTCAGTCTCAGTGGTTTTCTTTTTCGGACGGCGGCGACGACGTTTGGGTTTGCCATCAATTGATCCATTTTGTTTCTGACGCTTGTGATCATTGGCCGCAGTCATTTGCTGACGGGTTTCCTCATCGGCATGTTGGAAAGTTGTCCACCAAGAAGCCATCTCTTTATCAACCTCGCCAACCTCGCTACGCAAAATCAGGAAATCATAAGCGGCTCGGAAACGTGCTTGTGATAGCAGGCGATACGGGCGTGCGCCGCGCATATTGTCGAATTGCGGCTGAAATTGCCAAATTTCACGCATGGTTGCAGAAAATCGTTGCGGCACGCCCCAACCTTTCTCCACTGTATCCCGCATGGTGTTCATCGCATCCATCAATGCAGGGACTGATTTTTGTCCATTACTCAGATTTCGTTGCCACATAGCATTTAGTGTCGGCCACAATACCGCCGCCAATACGAAACCGACGGAAACGGACTTATCCGCACGGATACGCTCATCGGTATTTTTCAAGGCCAACATAATCATACGGTTTTCAGCCGCTTCGGCAGTTTTCAAGGCATCTAAAAGTGGATGGATGCCTTCGGGAATACCCAACTCATTTAGCCGTTTCAAACAGGCACGGGAATAACCGGAAAACAGGATTTTCAGAATTTCATCAAAAAGACGGGCCACCGGCTCATTTTTCAGACGTCCTGCATATTCGGCAATCGGCAAAGTAGTTTTCTCTTCCACTTCAAAACCCAATTTTCCCGACAAACGGACCGCTCGAAGAATACGGACAGGATCTTCCTGATAGCGTTCGGCAGGATCGCCTATCATCACCAATTTTTTATCGGCAACATCAGCCACGCCCTGATGGAAGTCCCAAATTTCCTCTTTAATCGGGTCGTAATACAGCGCATTGCAAGTAAAGTCCCGGCGCATGGCATCTTCTTCAATACTGCCGTAAGTATTGTCCTTCATAATGCGGCCTTGCGCATTTTGCTGAACCTTATCGCCACCGCGGAACGTCGTCACTTCAATGGTTTCAGGTCCGATCATCACATGAACGATTTGGAAGCGGCGGCCGATAATGCGGCTGCGGCGGAATACTTTGCGGATTTGCTCCGGCGTGGCATCGGTTGCAATATCAAAGTCTTTGGGCTCGACCCCGAGCAACAAATCCCGAACGGCACCACCCACAACATAAGCCTGAAAACCGGCTTCATGCAGGCGTTTGGCAATTTTCTCCGCGGCAAAGCTCAACATATCCGCGTGTATACCATGTTGCTCAAGCGGGATAATTTCCTTTTCGGGCAAAGATTTGACGTGTTTTTTAGGCAACACTTTATGCAGCCATTTTTTTAACATAAGCAGCTCTTTTCACAATAAAAAAGGCCGTCTGAAACTTGTCTGGCTTAAGCCTTTGCACAATATTCTGCCGCAGAAGGGGCAAAACATTGAGCAAAGGCTTCAGACGGCCTAAAAAAGACGTGCCATTATACCTTATGGAAGTTCGATTAATTAGCGTATTGGCAAAAAATATCGGCTATAATGACGGTCTGACAACGATTCAGGCAGAACATCATGTACCACTACAAATCCGAAGCTACCCAATTTCTCGACAAACTCATGGAAGACAATCCCGAAATGGAAGCGCAACGCCTCGAAAACCGCCATTTGCTGTGGGATGTTACCCTCAATCCGACAGAGCAGGCCGAATTTGAAGCGGCCAAAGTCAACAAAAAACCTTACACCTACTATCAAGACTAATCCCGCATCGGCATGACGACCAACACGCACAATACCGATCCGGCATTACAACATTACCTCAACAGCATCGGTCAATCCGAACATCCCGTTTTGACCGCATTGCGCGAGCGTACCCAATCACATCGTCTGGGAAAGATGGCTATCGCCCAAGAGCAGGCAGCCATGTTGGTGTGGCTGGCCAAATTATTAAATGCTAAAAAATATTTGGAAGTTGGCGTCTTTACCGGTTACAGCAGCACCGCCATGGCGCTTGCCCTCCCCGAAGACGGCAAAATCACGGCTTGCGACATCAATGTAACCTTTACCGATATTGCCCGCGAAACATGGCAGGCAGCAGGCGTAGCGCATAAAATCTCGCTTCATCTGCAACCGGCTTTGCTGACTTTGGACGATTTGATTGCGAAAGGAGAATCAGAAAGCTACGACTTGGCACTTATCGATGCCGACAAACCGCCTACGCCGCAATATTTTGAACGCTGTTTGCAACTGGTACGGAGCGGCGGCGTAATTGCCATCGACAATATCTTGTTAGGAGGACGTGTTATGAATGAAGCTGCAGAAAATGATCCGCCCAGCTTGAACATCCTGCGCCATTTCAACCAAAATCTGCCGCACGATACACGCATTATTCCCATTACCCTGCCTGTCGGCGACGGTTTGACATTGCTACTAAAAAAATAAAACGACACAATCCGATGAAAACATTATCACATTCCCTGTTTCTTTTGCCGCTTACTCTATTAGCCGCATCGTGCGCCGTTTCCCATCCTCCTCAACCTGCCGACAATCCCAACTTTGTCCTGCCGGATATTCCGCGTGAGCCTTTGCATGAAAAAAGTATTCCCTATCCGCGTTTGGACGCACAAACCCAGATTGACCACTTAGGTATACAAATTGCCCGACTGGAACGCACGGTTGAAAAATTAAATCAACGCTTGCACACATTGGAACAACAACGAAATATCAAGCGTCCGACTACTTCGGCTTCCAACCCCAAAGCCCAGCGATTGGACGACCGCAAGCTGAAAATGAATTATTTGGCCAATGGTGGCAGCGTGCCGTCTGAAACAGACTCAGCTTCGCAAAACGAACTGCGCCTTTATAATCAGGCGCAAAAATACTATCAGCGTAACAACTATTCCGCCGCAGTGGCCATTCTAAAAGAAGCTGACGGCGGCAACGGCAGCGAAATTGCCCGCCGCAATATGTACCTGCTCCTGCAAAGCCAACAACGTCTGGGCAACTGCGAATCTGTTATCGAAATCGGCAACCGCTACGCCAACCGATTCCGCAACAGCCCACAAGCTCCTGATGCCATGTACAGCATCGGCCAGTGCCAATACAAGCTGCAACAAAAAGACATCGCCCGCAGCACATGGCGCAAACTGATACAAAGCTTCCCCAACAGCGAGGCGGCAAAACGCGCTTCCATCAGTCTCAAACAAAGATAAACGTTCAGACGGCCTTGTCATCCCCAAGGCCGTCTGAATATTTTTTACCCTTAATCCATTCAAGCAAAAGGAACTCCTCATGATCCAAGTCGGCATTATTATGGGCAGCAACAGCGATTGGCCGGTGATGCAGCAGGCAGCACAATTTCTCAAAGAATTCGGCGTTGAATACGAAGCGCGTGTCGTCTCTGCACACCGTACGCCTGATTTGATGTTTGAATACGCCGAAACCGCCCGCGAACGCGGCATCAAAGCCATCATCGCGGGCGCAGGCGGCGCAGCGCATTTGCCGGGCATGGTTGCCGCCAAAACCACGGTTCCCGTCTTGGGCGTTCCCGTTCCCAGCAAATATCTGCGTGGCGAGGACTCCCTGCTTTCGATTGTGCAAATGCCTAAAGGTGTTCCTGTTGCCACATTTGCCATTGGCGAAGCCGGTGCGGCCAATGCAGCGCTGTTTGCCATTTCACTTTTGGCCAACGAAAATCCTGAGTTGGCTGAAAAACTGGCGGCCTTCCGTGCCAAACAAGAACAAACTGTTCTAGCCATGGAATTGCCCGAAGCATAAGGAACTAAGGCCGTCTGAAAGTTGTAAATGGAAACTTTGATTTCGTTTTACGATTATTCAGACGGCCTTTTTTTCTTTTATCAAATTAAACTAATACCATGAAAACCCTAGTATTCGTCCTACTCACCACCCTGCTTTGTGCCTGCCAAAGCCCAAGCACTCCAGCTCAATCAACTGCCACCCCATCTCAGCAACAAACCCAAGATACTACCGGCAATCTGATTATCTTCTATGATACGCAAACCGGTTCTGCGCCATTGCTAAAAGCAGTGAAAACCTCCGGTGCAACTTTGGTTTACGAATACAAAAACCTGTACGGCATTGCTATCCGTCCGTCTTCCAAGACTAATATTGAAGATGCCATTGCCTATTTCAAAAAAGTAAACGGCGTATTGTCTGTCGAACAAGACCGGTTGCTTAAACTTCAATAAACAAACTATTTTTTAACCAAATAAAAAGGGCCGTCTGAAACGTATCACTACGATTCCAGACGGCCTTTATCTCTTCAATAAATTAAATCATGCCACTGCCTTGTGCTTTTGGCTTGGCTTGACCGAATTCCAATTTGCTCAGTGCAGACAGATAAGCCTTGGCAGTCGCCACCAACACGTCGGTATCAGCGCCTTGACCGTTGACCACACGATCGCCACGTTGTAGGCGGACAGAAGTTTCGCCTTGGCTTTCGGTACCTTGCGTCACCGCGTTGACAGAGTAAATTTGCAAGGTCGCGCCACTTTGAGCCACGCTTTCAATGGCTTTAAAGATCGCGTCAACAGGGCCGGAGCCGGTAGCGGTAGCGTGTTTTTCTTCGCCGCGAATACTGAACACGATATTGGCACGAGGCTCTTCGCCGGTTTCGGTGCTGATTTTTTGAGAGATGAATTTGTAGCTTTCAGCATTCAGGCTGCCCATTTCATCAGACACTAATGCGTGCAAGTCTTCATCAAAGATTTCGCGTTTCTTATCCGCCAGCTCTTTAAAGCGTGCAAATGCCGCATTCAATGCCTCTTCGCTTTCCAACTCGATGCCCAAATCTGCCAGCTTGGTTTTGAAAGCATTACGGCCGGACAATTTGCCCAAAGTCAGGCGGTTGGTTGACCAGCCGACTGATTCGGCAGTCATGATTTCATAGGTTTCAGGGTGTTTCAACACGCCGTCTTGGTGGATGCCTGATTCGTGCGCAAAGGCGTTTGCGCCGACTACTGCTTTGTTTGGCTGAATCGGATAGCCGGTGATAGTAGACACCAGTTTGGAAACCGGCACGATTTGCGTGGTATCGATGCCGGTTTCCAAGCCAAACAAATCATGACGCACTTTCAACGCCATCACGATTTCTTCAAGGCTGGCATTGCCTGCGCGTTCTCCCAAACCGTTGATGGTACATTCCACCTGACGCACACCTGCCTGAACAGCAGCTAATGAGTTAGCAACCGCCATACCCAAGTCATTATGGCAGTGGGTCGACCAAACTACTTTGTCGCCATTGGGAACGCTTTTGATGATGTTGCTGATACGCTCGTACCACACGGAAGGGATGGAGTAGCCGACGGTATCGGGAATATTGATGGTGGTCGCGCCCGCTTCGATAACCGCCGTAAAGATTTTGGCGAGGAAGTCCAAATCCGAACGCACGGCGTCTTCGGCGGAAAATTCCACATCGTCGGTGTATTCTTTGGCGATTTTTACCGCTTTGACCGCCGCATCGATGACCTGCTGCGGCTTCATTTTTAGTTTGTGCTCCATGTGGATGGGGCTGGTGGCGATGAAGGTATGGATGCGTTTTTTCGGAGCGGGAGAAACGGCTTCGCCCGCTTTGCGCACATCGTTTTCAACGGCACGCGCCAACGAACAGACCGTGGATTTGGTGATGATTTTGGCAATCGCATTGACCGACTCGAAATCGCCCGGACTGGCTGCTGCAAAACCTGCCTCAATCACATCGACACCCATCTTTTCCAACTGGCGGGCAATGCGGATTTTCTCCTCTTTGGTCATGGATGCACCAGGCGACTGCTCGCCGTCGCGCATGGTAGTGTCAAAAATAATTACACGATTGGTTTGTGTCATTTCTGTTCTCTCCAGAGATTCGTTTTTTTGTAAAAAAGCATTCAAATCAAGCGGTCTGCCTTGCGCTTCCGCCAAAGCGGTCAGTTTTTGCAACTGAGCCAAAGGCAGGGAACCGCGTGTACGCCATTTGTAGATAGCCGCTGTGGTTGCAGCATTTTCCGGGTCGTGCTGTTTCAGGGCTTCGGCCAGCGCGTTTACGCCGCCAAAATAGGCAACCAAACGGTCAATGTCTAATTGCATGATATTCCTTGTCCAAATCTGATTAAGATTATTGTGTTCTGGTTGTGCATTATACTCATTTTAGACAAAACGACAATCTATTTTTATCAAAATATTGGTATAAATTTTAAAACCTGAGAAATTTTTATACATTTTGTCTAATTTAGACTATTAAAAGCTCCTCTCAAACCGAACCCATCCTAAATATAGTAAACTAATCCCCTATTTCCCCGATTTGAAACACATTATGCCCCACACCATCCCTACCAACCGTTCCGACATCGAATGGCGCACCGAAAGCACACAAAAACCGCCTAAACAGGCGGTTTACATACAAGAAGCAGGTGCAGCAGAAATCTTAAAAAATGCCCACGCGCAAACTGCAACCGTTTGGACTGGCGATTTTCACAATGCCAAGCAAGTCTTATCTGCAATGAAAAAACGTATCCGCAGGCCGTCTGAAAAAAAGAAAGACGCACCTGCCAATATTCAGACGGCCTTTCACGCCCACCGTATGAAACAGGCGCAGCAAAGCCGTTTGCTCAATATGCTTGCCGTTGAAATCCAACCGAATTTTCAACTGGACAATGCGCGTGCACCCGATATCTACGCCGCCCTTCGCGATGTTTACGACACACCTAACGACAAGCCATTTCTTTTGCCGCTAAATCAACTGCTAGGCTTTATAGGTGCACACGAATGGCACAAAAAAGGTATAGACATTCCGCAGCTAGATGGAAAAATCCATGTTCCTTTCGGCGTATTCTCTCCACTGCGTGGCGAATATTTGGATTTAATCGCCCAAGCGCCACTCGCTCCCAATATTCAGACGGCCTTTGACATCGGCACCGGCTCAGGTGTTATTGCCGCAATTTTGGCCAAGCGAGGCATACCCGACATCATTGCCACAGACACCAACCCAAAAGCAATAGCCTGCGCCACAGCAAACCTCGAACGCCTAGGCTTGGATAAAGCTGTCAGTATTCAATCGATTGATTTATTTCCCGAAACTTGCGCCGACCTTATCGTCTGCAATCCGCCTTGGCTGCCGGCAAAACCGACCTCCGCTATTGAGACTGCCCTTTACGATCCCAATCATGCCATGCTGACCGCGTTCCTCAACGGCGTACGCCAGCACTTAAATCCAAACGGCGAAGCCTGGTTGATTATTTCCGACTTGGCAGAACACTTACATTTGCGCGACAAAGACTTTCTAAACCAATACTTTCAGACGGCCTCACTCAATGTAGTCGATATTTTGAAAACCAAACCGCAACACAAAAAAGCAATAGATGAATCCGATCCTTTGGCGTTTGCCAGAAACAAGGAAACCACTTATCTATACCGTTTGAAAGCGATATAAAATCAAGGCCGTCTGAACATTCAGACGGCCTTTAAGCATTTCCACAAAAGAAAACGGCATATCCGTAAAGATATGCCGTCAATGGGAGCAGGGACTGCTATATTTGGCAGTGGTTTGTGTTTTAGTCCTCTTGCGCCGCTGTTTGCAGGTAGTTTGGCAAACCAACTTTGCCAATCAATTCCTGCTGAGTTTCAAGCCAGTCGATATGTTCTTCGTTGATGTCTTTTTGTTTTTCCAACAAATCACGGCTGACGTAGTCTTGTTGCTCTTCTGCAAGAGCGATGGCTGCAACCAGAGCATCATGTTTTTCATACTCTTTTTTCAGATCGCAGGCAATGATCTCTTCGGTAGATTCACCGATCAGCAGTTTACCCAATTCTTGCAGATTAGGCAGGCCTTCCAAGAATAAAATACGCTCGATCAAATCGTCTGCGGATTTCATTTCACGGATGGACTGTTTGAAGAAATGTTCGCCCAATTCTTCAAAGCCCCAGTTTTTCAAAATGCGGGCATGCAGGAAGTATTGGTTAATGGTAATCAGCAACAAACCTAAGTTTTTGTTCAGCTCGCGAATAACTAAGCGATCGCCTTTCATATTCAGCTCCTTATATGTTATACGCTAGATTACAGTTGGCTTTGGTAGTAGTTGCCTTCGCCGACCAATTCGATCAGACGCAGTTGTTGTTCCAACCAGTGAGCGTGATCTTCTTCAGTGTCTTTCAGTTGGGCAACCATCAAATCGCGGGTAACATAGTCTTGAGCTTCTTCGCACAATTTGATGCCTTTTTTCAACGCATCGCGTACTTCGTATTCAGTGTTCAAGTCTGCTTTCAGACAAGAGATTACGTCAGTACCGATGTTCAGTTCGGCACGAGTCATTTTAGGCGTACCGCCCAACATCAGGATACGACGGATGAAGTCTTCGGCGTGAGTGGTTTCTTCTTCCATCTCGTGGTTCAGACGTTCGAACAGTTTGGTGTAGCCCCATTCGGAGTACAGGCGAGAGTGGATAAAATATTGGTCGCGAGCAGCCAACTCGCCAGACAATAATTCGTTCATGTAATCAATAACTGCTTGGTTGCCTTGCATAATTCTTTCTCTTTCTTTTAAAAGTTGATGATCACGAAATGAAGATTCGTGTGTTGTTATGGAATGAGGTAATTGTATGCATAAGTAGCACTTTTGACAAATTTTCTATTTAAAATACAAACAATTATCAAAAAATTTAACCCGTCTAAAAGGCCGTCTGAAAAACTAATCCCCTGTTTTTAATAACATTTTTTTGACATTAGTATTAAGAATCCATTGCATTATTCAAAAACATTTACATTCGTTAACCATAAATAAAAGCAAATAATCCAACAAAATCAATCAAATTTAATTATGAATTATTCTCAACTGCTTTTGCCTCATTTTTTTGAATCTTCTACTCGGTCAATACTTAGGAATCGTGCTATAATTACCAGTTATCTTTTTTTTAAGCACCTAGCTGAAACACATAAATCATCATGAAACAAATCCGCAATATTGCCATCATCGCCCACGTCGACCATGGCAAAACCACATTAGTTGACCAATTGCTGCGTCAGTCCGGCACATTCCGTTCCAACCAGCAAGTAGAAGAGCGCGTAATGGACAGCAACGATCTTGAAAAAGAGCGCGGCATTACCATTCTTGCTAAAAATACCGCCATCGAATACGAAGGCTACCACATCAACATCGTAGATACCCCGGGACACGCCGATTTTGGTGGCGAAGTGGAACGTGTATTGGGCATGGTTGACTGCGTCGTACTGTTGGTTGACGCACAAGAAGGCCCTATGCCGCAAACCCGTTTCGTGACCAAAAAAGCCTTGGCTTTGGGTCTGAAACCTATCGTTGTTATCAACAAAATCGACAAACCGTCTGCCCGTCCAAGCTGGGTTATCGACCAAACATTCGAATTGTTCGACAACTTGGGCGCAACTGACGAACAATTGGACTTCCCTATCGTCTATGCTTCCGGCCTGTCCGGCTTTGCCAAACTGGATGAAAACGACGAGAGCAGCGATATGCGTCCTCTGTTCGAGACCATTTTGAAACACACGCCTGCACCAAGCGGCAGCGCGGACGAAACGCTGCAACTGCAAATTTCCCAACTGGACTACGACAACTATACCGGCCGCCTCGGTATCGGCCGCATCCTGAACGGCCGCATCAAACCCGGCCAAGTCGTTGCCGTTATGAACCATGAAGAACAAGTTGCCCAGGGCCGTATCAACCAACTATTGGGTTTCCAAGGCTTGGAACGCGTACCTTTGGAAGAAGCTGAAGCCGGCGACATCGTGATTATTTCCGGTATCGAAGACATCGGTATCGGCGTAACCATTACCGACAAAGACAATCCTAAAGGCTTGCCTATGTTGAGCGTAGATGAGCCGACCCTGACCATGGACTTTATGGTTAACACTTCTCCTTTGGCCGGTACTGAAGGCAAATTCGTGACTTCCCGCCAAATCCGCGACCGCCTGCAAAAAGAATTGCTGACCAACGTTGCCCTGCGTGTTGAAGATACCGCCGACGCTGATGTATTCCGCGTTTCCGGCCGCGGCGAATTGCACCTGACCATTTTGTTGGAAAACATGCGCCGCGAAGGCTTTGAATTGGCAGTCGGTAAACCGCGCGTGGTATTCCGTGAAATTAACGGTCAAAAATGCGAGCCTTACGAAAACCTGACTGTGGACGTACCTGATGACAACCAAGGCGCCGTTATGGAAGAGCTTGGCCGTCGCCGTGGCGAATTGACCAATATGGAAAGCGACGGCAATGGCCGTACCCGTCTGGAGTACCACATTCCTGCACGCGGCCTGATCGGTTTCCAAGGCGAGTTCCTGACCTTGACCCGCGGTACCGGCTTGATGAGCCACGTTTTTGACGACTACGCACCGGTTAAACCTGATATGCCCGGCCGTCACAACGGCGTACTGGTTTCTCAAGAGCAAGGTGAAGCCGTTGCTTACGCCCTGTGGAACTTGGAAGACCGCGGCCGTATGTTCGTTTCTCCAAACGACAAAGTCTACGAAGGTATGATTATCGGTATTCACAGTCGCGACAACGACTTGGTGGTAAACCCTCTGAAAGGTAAAAAACTGACCAACGTCCGTGCCAGCGGTACAGATGAAGCCGTGCGCCTGACTACGCCGATCAAATTGACTTTGGAAGGTGCAGTTGAGTTCATCGACGATGACGAACTGGTTGAAATTACGCCACAATCCATCCGCCTGCGTAAACGCTACCTGAGCGAATTGGAACGTCGCCGTCATTTCAAAAAACTGGATTAATTCTGTTTGATTGATACGTTTTAAAACTAAGGCCGTCTGAAAAGTGTTTTAGAAATCCTAGATTTCATTTCTACACTTTCAGACGGCCTTTTATCATCTGTTCAAATAAAGTAAATCGGCATTTCTTCCGCTTGTACTGCAGCTTCATCAGCGCGATCATTCTTACGATATTGCCCCGGCGATATCCCATATTGCTTTTTAAATGCCTTGCCAAAATGCGTTTCCGATTGAAAACCCACCGAGAGCGCAACTGATAAAACCGAATCCGCCGTCTGTTTCAACAATAATGCCCCCTGTTGCAAACGGATACTGTTTACAAAGGCATGCGGGCTTGTTCCCGTCTGCTGCTTAAATACCCGCATCAACTGGGCGCGAGACAAATTGGCAATCGCGGTCATTTTCTCGATATTCCATTCCTCTTCCGGCTTATCCACTACTGCCTGAAGCAAATTCCGCAGGCGTTTGTCCTGCCAACCATTCAGCAAACCGCTTAATTGCGCTTTCCCATTTTTCTCCAGGCTGGCTCTAAGCAGAAATACCAGTAACACCGAAGCCAATGCATTCACAACCGCTACCGAGCCGGACAAAGCCTGACCGCTCTCATATTGCAACAATGCCACCAAATACTGCAAAGAAGGATGGTGGATATTCAGTAAAATCGTATCAGGCAGCCCCGCCATAATATCCGCCTGCGCTTCATATTCAAACCGCGCGCAGAAAAGATGTAAAGCCGCATCGCCTCCTGCATGACTCTGCTTGACTTTAAATGCACCTTTTTCACTCGTCAGCACGTTGACGCCGAGATTTTCACAACTGCTGTCGCTGCTCAAAGTATGCCCTACGCTGCGCGGGAAAAAAATGACATCCCCTGCACTCAACAGCCTAGCCTCTTGCTCCCCATCAATTCGGATATAACCCGAACCGGCAGTGACGATATGCACCAAACCATGCGCACGCTTTGGTTCATGCCGCACATACCATTCCCCCTGAAACAGACATTGAACATCCACGCTGCCTTTTACCTGCGCCAATTCGACCAGCCTATCCAAAATATCCATAGTGTTTTTTACCAATAAATGAGATGTTTTGACGATTTAAATCTTCCAATTATTGCAATAATACACACACCAAACACAAACGGATAGGATTTTTTATCTTATCCACTCACATTAAGAAAGGACATATCATGTTTAAAGACTGGCCTGAACATACCGCCTTGGTAAAAAAATCATTCGGCGAACTGGGTAAAAACCATCCTAAAATGCTGCAAGCCTACGGCGCACTGGATCAAGCAGCCGCTGCCGAAGCATTGGATGCCAAAACACGCGAACTGATCGCCATTGCCGTTGCCATTACCACACGTTGCGAAAGCTGCATCAGCGTGCATGCGGCCGCTGCAGCCAAAGCAGGTGCAACCGAAAGCGAAATCGCCGGCGCATTGGCCACCGCTATCGCCCTGAATGCAGGTGCCGCTTATACATACGCTTTACGCGCTTTGGAAGCAGTAGAAACCCAACGCTAATCGGTTTATAAAATCAGGCCGTCTGAAAGCCGACTCCCCTTTCAGACGGCCTGATGAAATGCTAAACTGATAAAGTTATCATATTGTTTTCTGTCTAATAGGAGATTGAACCATGAAGAAACTGCTGACCGCCGTACTTTTTGCCGCCGCTGTTGCCACTCCTTTGGCTGCTTCCGCTGCCTCTATGCCTAAAGTTGAAAAAAGCGCGGCACAGCCTGCAAAAGCAAAAGGCGTTTGGATTGATGTCCGCTCTGCCGAAGAATTTCAAGAAGGCCATTTGCAAGGTGCACTCAATATTCCACATGACCAAATCGTTGACCGCATCAAATCCGTGAGCCCGGATAAAAACGCACCGGTAAACCTCTACTGCCGCAGCGGTCGCCGTGCAGAAGCCGCGTTGACTGAGCTGAAAAAAGCCGGCTACACCAACGTAACCAACTATGGCGGTTATGAAGACTTGGTGAAAAAAGGTTTGAAATAAATCTAGCTAATTTTAAAAAGGCCGTCTGAAACTTTTCAGACGGCCTTTTTTGCCATTACAGGCAGCAACTTCCAAATCTCAAACGTTTGCTGAGACCGGTTTCATGAATCAATTGTTTGATAACCAAAATATTAGTGTTATCGGCCAACGCACGAATGCTGTGCGCTTCCATCGGCTCAAGACGAATAACTTGCAAGCCTTCGGTTTGCAAAACTTCGTCCACCGTTTTAATTTCGGCTTTGCCGTTTAAAACCAAAAGCAAAATAATCGCATCCGCCTCATAGGCCGGAATTTCATTATCCTTCTGCAGTGAAAGCTGAACAATCTCCTGATTGCCGTCTGAAGCAATCACGCCGCCCAATAAAGCTTTGGGGTCTAACTCATAATGTTTCATTATTATCCTTTCCGCCCAAACGTTGCCGATTCATGGACAATCGCTCAAGCAAACCAGTACAATACCGCCCATCTTACCGATAGACACAATATTGTCACATGAACATATTAATCTCAAACGACGATGGTTATCTTGCGCCCGGTTTGGCTGTTTTGGCAAGAGTGTGCGCAGAATTTGCCAATGTCAGGGTGGTTGCGCCCGAACGCGATCGAAGCGGTGTCAGCAATTCCCTAACTTTAGACCGTCCTTTACAACTGAAACAGGCAGAAAACGGGTTTTACTATGTGAATGGTACCCCGACCGACTGCATTCATGTCGGCCAGCATGCCCTTGCCGACTTCAAACCCGACTTAGTCTTGTCCGGCATTAATAACGGCGCAAACATGGGCGACGATACGCTTTATTCCGGTACGGTTGCCGCAGCGACGGAAGCCTACCTGATGGGCATACCCGCCATTGCTTTCTCGCTTGCCGATTCCAGCGGCCGTTATTGGGAAACCGCGGAAAAAGCCGCTTGGATACTGCTTTCCTACTTTCTCAAACGCCCTATTTCCGAACCCATCTTATGGAACATCAATATCCCAGCCGTCGCACCTGAGGATATCCAAGGCATAAAAATTACACGACTCGGGCGTCGTCATCATGAACAAAGCATTGTTCCCATGTATAATCCACGTGGCGAACAAATTTATTGGATTGGGCCGGTCGGCGATGTTTCCGACAGCGAAGAAGGTACCGACTTTGGCGAATGCGCGTCCGGCTTCATCACGATTACCCCCTACAAGTCGATTTGACTGCCTACGGACAAATGGAACAAACCGCTTCCTTTTGGTCAGAAATCCCTGCACCTTAACAGTCCCTAACAGCCGAACACTTGAGAAACAAGCATATTTTTATTATGATATGCCCCGATGAGAACAATTACCCGAATACGAAAGTCATTAACATGTTGAAAAAAAGTGTATCTTATGCCGGATCGGCAGCTTTGGTTTTATTACTTGCAGCCTGTGCCAGCCAACAACCGGCTCCTGTAGTCGTCGGCACACAAAGCGGTGGTTCAACAACAAGCTCTACCGCTGACAATCCTTACGGTGCAGCGCCTTACAATACCAACACCAGCCCAGCGGCAGATGCTCCATACACTCCGCCGGCAAGTACACCTGCTCCAACGTATAACAGCGGCAGCACCGGCACTTACACGCCTTCTTATGCGCCTGTTGATATTAATGCAGCGACACATACTGTTGTTCGTGGTGATACCGTTTACAACATCTCCAAACGCTACAACATTACCCAAGACAATCTGCGTGCATGGAATAACCTGGCCGACAACACCATCAGCATTGGTCAGACCCTGCGCGTGAAACCTGAAGGCTACGTTGCACCTGCAGCTTCTGCAAGCAAACCTTCTACTCCAACAACGACAACCACTGCTCCGGCTCCAAGCACTCCTGCCAATACACCAACCGTATCTACCGGCAGCAGCCGCAACGTCAGCGGCATCACATGGCAGCGTCCGACTACCGGTAACGTTATTGCCAACTTCGGCGGCAGCAACAAAGGTGTGGATATCGCCGGTACGCAAGGCCAGCCTGTTGTTGCAGCGGCAGACGGTAAAGTCGTTTACGCAGGCTCAGGCTTGCGCGGTTACGGCAACTTGGTCATCATCCAACACAACTCCTCATTCTTGAGCGCATACGGCCACAACCAACGCCTGCTGGTTAATGAAAACCAAACCGTTAAACGAGGTCAAACCATTGCGCACATGGGTAATACCGATGCATCTCGTACCCAGTTGCACTTTGAGATCCGTCAAAACGGCAAACCGGTCAATCCGGCAAATTATGTTGCCTTCTAAGCTGATTCAAGCAACCTAATTTCAATTCAATCCCTGCCTAAATGTCATTTAGGTAGGGATTGTTTGTACCGGTTTCCCATGAAATTTTATCTTCCCCTTCTTTATACCCTGCTATTGGGCGGTTGCGCCGCGTTTTTGCCATCATTGGACGAACGCACCCAAAGCAGTTATCTTGACATACCTGCAACCCCGCGGCTGGACAGCGCATTAGGCATTCCTTCTACGTCCTCCAAGACCGATGTTTCCCATATCTATCTGCTGAACGATGCCCATGAAGCCTTTGTCGCCCGTGCAGCCCTGATTGAATCCGCCGACCATACCCTCGATTTGCAATACTATATCTGGCACAACGACATATCCGGCAAGCTTCTGTTCAACCTGATTCATCGCGCGGCCGAACGCGGCGTCCGTGTGCGTTTGCTTCTGGACGACAACAACACCAACGGCATGGATGATCTCCTGCTGGCACTCGACAATCATCCCAATATCGAAGTCCGCCTGTTTAATCCCTTTATTTTCAGAAAATGGCGTGCACTCGGCTACGTTGCCGACTTTCCGCGACTTAACCGCAGAATGCACAACAAATCTTTTACCGCCGACAACCGTGCCACCATTTTAGGCGGGCGCAATATCGGCGACGAATATTTTAAGGTTAACGACGATACCATCTTTGCCGACCTCGATATCCTCGCCACAGGCCGCGTCGTAACCGAAGTATCCCAAGACTTCGACCGCTACTGGGCAAGCCATTCCGCCTACAACGCGACCAGCATCATCAAACGGGGAAACCTGCAAAAAGGGTTGGCAGAGCTCAATTACACCGACCAAGATAAAAACCAAACGCTCATCCGCTACCGTCAAAACATCGAACACTCCAACCTCTATCAAAAAATGCAGAGCAACCTTATGGAGTGGCAAAGCGTCAGCACACGCCTGATCAGCGATGACCCGGCCAAAGGCTTAGACCGCGACCGGCACAAACCGCCTATTTCCGAACGCCTGCAAGATGCCCTCAAGCAACCCGAAAAAAGCGTTTATCTTGTCACCCTTATTTTGTACCCACAAAATCAGGCGTTAAGGCCATAGAAAAGCTGATTCACAACGGCGTGGACGTTACCGTCCTGACCAACTCCCTCCAAGCGACCGACGTTGCCGCCGTCCATTCCGGCTACGTCAAATACCGCAAGCCCTTGCTTAAAGCCGGGGTCAAACTTTACGAGCTCCAGCCCAACCACGCCGTTCCGACCTCCAAAGACCGCGGCTTAACCGGTAGCTCCGCCACCAGCTTGCATGCCAAAACATTCATCGTGGACGAGAAACGCATTTTCATCGGCTCATTCAACCTCGACCCACGCTCCGCACGCCTCAATACCGAAATGGGTGTCGTCATCGAAAGTCCCGAAATCGCAGGCCAAATGCAGCGCACCCTCGTAACGACTACCCCAAGCTACGCCTATCAGGTAACACTTGGCAATTACAACAAACTATACTGGTATGACCCAAGCGAAAAACGAACTTACGCACACGAACCCGAAGCCAAATTCTGGAAACGGATGACTTCAAAAATCCTGTCCATCCTGCCCATAGAAGGATTATTATAGAGGCCGTCTGAAAACAAAAATCATGCGGCTGGAGGAATTCACCATGTCTCGACTCATCTGCAAAACCCTATTTGTTTGTACCACCAGCCTATTGTTGGCCTCCTGCGGCACTACCGGCAAACACAAATCCCACAAGCCGCAAACAACCGCCAGAACAATCCAACCTGTCCGCATTTCCCATATCGACCACACCCAAGGTTCGCAGGAATTGATGCTTCACAGCCTAGGCCTGATCGGTACGCCCTACAAATGGGGAGGCAGCACCACAGCCACAGGCTTTGACTGCAGCGGCATGATCCAATTCGTCTATAAAAACGCCCTCAACGTCAATCTGCCACGCACCGCACGCGATATGGCCGCAGCCAGCCGAAAAATTCCCGACGGTAAATTAAAAGCCGGCGATCTTGTCTTTTTCAACACCGGCGGCGCACACAAATATTCCCATGTCGGCCTCTACATCGGCAACGGCGAATTTATCCACGCCCCCAGCAGCGGTAAAACCATCAAAACCGAAAAACTTTCCACTCCGTTCTACGCAAAAAACTATTTGGGCGCACATACTTTTTTTACTGAATAAATCAAGGCCGTCTGAAAGGTATCGCAATATCATCATTAAAGGCCTGTCAATCTTGCAGCAATGTTATTTTAGAGTTTAGAAATCGCTATCCAAATATTCAATTAAATATTTTTACAGGAAAATAGAATCATGGAAAAAATAAAAAATTATATAGAATTCAAGAAATTATTTAAAAATATAACGGAAAAATTTGTCAGAGATTTAGATATAACATTAATTGAAGCAGCTGAATATTCTATAATTGAATTCGAAATTTATTTATCTGAATATCCGGAAGATAGTACATTTATTTTTACAGCATGGGCAATCTATCTGTTAGAAAATAACTGTCTCAATGAAAGAGGAAAAGATAATTTTTTCATCGCGGAAATGAAAAAATGTTATCAACAAACTAATTTGGATAGAATAAAATCTATCTATTCTTCGAGTGACTATCATATTTTTGCTAAGGATGTAAGCAAGATTCAACAAACATTTAAATTAAATCTTGCCAATATCATGCAGCAAGAGTAGCAACTGTATTTTTAACCCCGTAATACCTTTCAATCTATTGCCGATGAGTAACGCTTGATTGCAAGATACGCCCATGCAAAAATTTACCTATAATAAAGAAACAGAAAAATAACAATTAGTTTCAACAACTTAAATCATCTTCCGCCCTGTCATTTTACAAATACGAAACCATCAAGGATATATCATGCACACAGAATCCGTTCTAACCCTCCTCAAAACACTGCAAAACCAAATCTGCGTCGCGCTGGAGCAAGAAGATGGCGAAGCCAAATTTGTGCATGAAGCATGGACTGGGAAGCTGGGTATCGGCGAAACCCGTGTATTGAAAAACGGTGCAGTATTCGAGCAGGCCGGTGTGAATTTTTCGCATGTAAAGGGAACAAAAATGCCGGCTTCTGCTACGGCCCATCGTCCGGAATTGGCAGGCGCGGCGTTTGAAGCCATGGGCGTGTCGCTGGTCATTCATCCGAAAAATCCTTATGTCCCGACCAGCCATGCCAATGTGCGCTTTTTTATTGCCTATCCTGAAAATGCCGAGCCGGTTTGGTGGTTTGGCGGCGGCTTTGATTTGACACCGTTTTATCCCTTTGAAGAAGATATCGTGCATTGGCACACAGTGGCGCGGGACGTATGCGCGCCATTTGGCAAATCGGTTTATCCTGAATTCAAACAATGGTGTGACGAATATTTCTATTTAAAACACCGTAACGAAACACGCGGCGTGGGCGGTCTGTTTTTTGATGATTTAAACCGTTGGGATTTCGATACCTGCTTGAACTTTATCAAGGCAGTCGGGGAAGGCTATATCGCAGCGTATCTGCCGATTGTGGCCAAACGCAAAAACACGCCTTATGGAGAACGTGAACGAGATTTCCAACTCTACCGTCGCGGACGCTATGTCGAGTTTAACTTGGTTTGGGACAGAGGCACGCTGTTCGGCCTGCAAAGCGGCGGCCGTACGGAAAGCATTTTGATGTCCATGCCGCCTTTGGTACGCTTTGAGTATCAATATGCGCCGGAAGAAGGTTCTCCAGAAGCCGCATTAAATCAATTTTTGGTAGCGCGAGACTGGTTGAAAGAATTCGGAAAATAATATCCGTTTGCAATACAGGCCGTCTGAAAAGCTGTTTTTAATCATAAATACTGCTTTTTCAGACGGCCTTTGCTTCAATTGCTTTGAATTTGCATACCTTTGCCTATTGCGCTGTTTCATCTCTATGGAGTTTTTGAGACAATGCGCCCATATAAAAATCACCTCACAAACCACACTAAAAAGGAATAATCGGTGAAACGCATTTTCTTATTTATTGCGACCAATATTGCAGTTTTGGTTGTCATCCGTGTTATTTTGGCCATCTTGGGCATCAACAGTACCGACCAAGTCGGCAGCCTGTTGGCTTATTCCGCCGTCGTCGGCTTCAGCGGCTCGATTGTCTCCCTGCTGATGTCGAAAACCATCGCCAAACATTCGGTCGGCGCCGTCGTCATTGACCAGCCCCAAAGCGAAGAAGAAGCTTGGCTGTTGGCAACTGTTGAAGCGCAAGCCCGTCAATGGAATCTGAAAACGCCAGAAGTAGCCATTTACGACTCTCCCGAGCCTAACGCCTTTGCAACCGGCGCAACCAAAAACAGCTCGCTCGTCGCCGTCAGCACCGGCCTGCTCGACCACATGACCCGCGATGAAGTCGAAGCCGTTTTGGCGCATGAAATGGCGCACGTCGGCAACGGCGATATGGTAACGCTGACGCTGATTCAAGGTATTGTGAATACTTTTGTCGTCTTCTTGGCGCGTATCGTTTCCAGCATGGTGGCGCGCAACAATGACGGCAGCACTTCGCAAGGTACATATTTCATGGTCAGCATGGTATTGCAGATCGTATTCGGCTTCCTCGCCAGCATCATTGTGATGTGGTTCAGCCGCCAACGCGAATACCGCGCCGATGCGGGCGCTGCAAAACTGGTGGGCGCGCCGAAAATGATTGCCGCCCTGCAACGCTTAAAAGGCAGCACCAGCGATCTGCCACAAACCATGACCGCAATGGGCATTGCCAGCGAAGCCAAAGATTCTTGGTTCAGTACCCATCCTTCTTTGGACAACCGCATCAACCGTTTGAAAAACCGCTAATCGAAAACATCAAGGCCGTCTGAAACATCCATTTCAGACGGCCTTTTTTATTTCTTCATCAAAGCCCGTTTGATGATAATCATCCAGTCTTTCTTATCCAACAGCGGCCGCTGGTTAAACACGTCATATTTGCAACCGTCCAGCTTCTGCAAAATCAACTGGCCACCGACAATAATCATGCGCAGCTCAAAACCGATTCGTCCTTTGAGGGTTTTGCCCAACGGCGAGCCTGCCTTCAGCATTTGAAAAGCACGTTGGCACTCGTGCACCATCAGTCGTTGAAAAGCAAAGTCGGCTTTGCCGGCCGCAATCTGCTCTTCGCTGACTTTGAACTTCTGCAAATCTTCCTGAGGGATGTACACGCGACCTTTCTGCCAATCTACCGCCACATCCTGCCAGAAATTAATCAGCTGTAAGGCAGTACAAATGCCGTCGCTTTGCGCCATGCTCACTTCATCGGTTTGCCCGTACAAATGCAGCATAATGCGCCCCACCGGATTGGCGGACAAACGGCAATAGGCAATCAATTCGCCAAAGTTTTCATAACGGGTTTTGCCCACATCCTGACTGAATGCCGCCAGCAAATCGTAAAACGGCTGCAACGGTAATTGAAACGGCTCAATCGCTTCGTTGTACAAACGCTGCATTAAAGCCGTTTGCGGTTTCCCGCCTTGTGCAATACGGTCTAACTCTGCCTTCAGTTCGTCCAGTTGGCGCAGGCGTTCGGCTGCTTCGGCATTACCTTCGTCGGCAATATCGTCCGCCGTCCGTGCAAAAGCGTAAACAGCGTGAACCGGCTTGCGCAAACGACGCGGCAGCACAATGGAGCCGACTGGGAAGTTTTCGTAATGATTGACTGACATGGGAAATCCGAAAATTTAAAATAAAGTGTTTTTGCTGACAGGTCGTCTGAAATTCAGACGGCCTTACGTTTGGCCGCAAAGAAATCCTGCAATACGCTTTGGCATTCTTCTGCCAATATGCCGCCTAAAATTGCGGTATGCTTGTTCAGACGTTTGTCGGCAAACAAATCGACCACGCTGCCTGCCGCACCGGTTTTAGCTTCGGCCGCACCATAAATCACGCGCCCGACCCGTGCCTGTATTAAGGCAGATGCACACATGGAGCAAGGCTCTAAGGTAATGTACACATCGCAATCTTCCAAACGATAGTTTTGTAAAGCTTTGCCTGCAGTGGCAAGCGCGTTGATTTCGGCGTGGTGGCTGACATTGTGGTCGCCAATGCAGGTATTGTGTGCTGCTGCGATTACCTCGCCTTGATATACGATGACCGCGCCAACGGGCACTTCGCCCAATGCTGCCGATTGTCTGGCCTGTTCTATTGCCAGCCGCATAAAGGCTTCCATATCGTTTTGCGAAGGGAAAACGGCAACAGGCGGATGGTTTTTTAATGCTTCGCCCAGCTCCGTCTTTCTCTCCTCGGAAATATGCCGGACGTCCACACCTGAAACCAACGCATCCAGTTGCCACAAGGTGCTTTTGGTTACGGTCAAACCCGATGCTTTCAGCAATAGAAATGCGCGGACTGCGCCGATTTTTTGCAAATCTTCCAGTGTGTAAATACCTAATTCTTTTAATGCAGCCAACGTCTTAGGCGCAAGTGGTGGCGTGGTCAGCATGGATTATTCCTGAAAATGCTGACGCGCCAAGGCTAAGGCCGTCTGAACATAATCGCTGTCTGCGTAAGGGTCTAGCGTGTGCGCCAAAGGAATTTTCCGCAACCAGGTCAACTGGCGTTTCGCAAGCTGGCGTGTGGCGACAATGCCTTTTTCGACAAAGGTGTCATAATCGGTTTCGCCTTCGAGATAATCCCAAGCCTGACGGTAGCCCACGCAGCGCATAGACGGCATATCGGCATGCAGCTGCAGATAATCACGGCGTAAAGCGTGCATTTCATCGAGAAAACCGTGTTCCAGCATACTTAAAAAGCGTTTTTCGATTTGCTGGTGTAACAAATGACGGTCTTCAGGGATAAGGGCAACCGTGCATAAATCCAATAAAGGCGCAGCCTGCTTCTGCTCCGTGAAATGTTCGCTCAAAGGCTTGCCGGTCAGAAGATAGACTTCCAAAGCGCGCTCAATGCGCTGGCTGTCATTGGCTTTCAGACGGCCTGCCGTAATCGGGTCAACTTCCTGCAAACGGTGATACAGGCCTGCCAGACCGTATTCATTCTTTTCCGCCTGAAGCTGTGCGCGCACCGCCGCATCCGCGCCGGGCAAATCGTTCAAACCTTCCGTCAGCGCGTGGAAATACATCATCGTGCCGCCGACAATCAGCGGATAGCGTCCGCGTGCATGTATTTCGTTCACCAAGCGCACGCAGTCGCCGACAAAATCCGCCGCGCTGTAACTTTCCAGCGGCGAGATAATATCAATCAAATGATGCGGTACGGCGGCAAGCTCTTCGGCAGTCGGCTTGGCCGTACCGATGTCCATGCCGCGATACACCAGTGCGGAATCCAAACTGATGATTTCCACCTGCAACGATTGGGCAATATTTAAGGCCAGTGCGGTTTTACCGCCGGCTGTCGGGCCGAGTACGGCGAAGGCTTTGGGCGCGTTCATAAGAAAACGGAAAAATTAAAAATGCGATTATAGCAAACCCGGGCAGACCATATTTCAGGCCGTCTGAAACATTTGCTCTACATTATCAAAAGCGTTACACTTGCTGCGCCGTTTCAGACGGCCTTTTATATTGATTTCAAACCTGCTGCTGCCGTCATTGCGCCGGCAGTCAAGCCGTCAGCGACACTGCGTCGCTGTAAACACGAAAGAACACACTATGACCGTATCTCCCGTAGCCTTGCGCCGTCAAACCGAGCGCAAGCCGCATCCGACTGCGCGTTATTGGAAAAAATGCGACGTCGAGGCTTTGTTTGGACTGCCTTTCCTCGACCTCGTTTTCCAAGCCGCCGAAATCCACCGCCAAAACTTCAACCCGCGCGAAATCCAACTCTCCACCCTGCTCTCCATCAAAACCGGCGGTTGCCCCGAAGACTGCGCCTACTGCCCGCAATCGGCACACCACAACACCAATCTGGGCAAAGAGCAGATGATGGATGTGGACGAAATCGTCGAAAAAGCCAAAATTGCCCAATCGCGCGGCGCCAGCCGTTTCTGCATGGGTGCGGCATGGCGCGGCCCCAAACCCAAAGACGTGGCTGTCGTTTCCGAAATCATCAGCGCGGTGAAAGGCTTGGGCATGGAAGTGTGCGGCACCTTCGGCATGCTCGAAGACGGCATGGCTGAAGACTTCAAAAAAGCCGGTTTGGACTACTACAACCACAACCTCGACACCGACCCCGAACGCTACAACGACATCATTCACACGCGAAAACACGAAGACCGCATGGATACTTTGGGCAAAGTCCGCAATGCCGGTTTAAAAGTCTGCTGCGGCGGCATCGTCGGCATGAACGAAACCCGCGCCGAACGCGCAGGCCTGATTGCCAGCCTTGCCAACCTCGACCCTCAGCCCGAAAGCGTGCCGATCAACCAGTTGGTTAAAGTAGAAGGCACGCCGCTGGCCGATGCCGAAGATTTGGACTGGACGGAATTTGTCCGCACCATCGCTGTGGCACGGATTACTATGCCGCACAGCTACGTCCGTCTGTCCGCAGGCCGCAGCAATATGCCGGAATCCATGCAGGCCATGTGTTTCATGGCTGGCGCAAACTCGATTTTCTACGGCGACAAGCTGCTGACTACGGGCAATCCGGACGAAGACGGCGACCGCCTGCTGATGGAGAAATTGAATTTGTATCCGCTGCGCTTTGAATTGGAAGAAGAATACAAAGCCGCTCAGGAAACACCCAAAATCAAAGTCGACTATTAACCGCCATCATAATGCCGTCTGAAAGGACAGGCTTTCAGACGGCATACGGCACTCCGGCACGCGGCGCAACATCAGGCGCGGCGCGTGCCGCCCCGTCCGAAGCCTGATAAACAAACCGATAAGGAAATACGATGAAACACATACTCCCCCTGATTGCCGCATCCGCACTCTGCATTTCAACCGCTTCGGCACATCCTACCGGCGAACCGTCCACCCAAAACGAAACCACTATGACCACGCATACCCTCACCTCAAAATACAGCTTTGACGAAACCGTCAGCCGCCTTGAAACCGCCATAAAAAGCAAAGGAATGGACATTTTTGCCGTCATTGACCATCAGGAAGCCGCCCGCCGAAACGGCTTAACGATGCAGCCGGCAAAAGTCATCGTCTTCGGCACGCCCAAAGCCGGCACGCCGCTGATGGTCAAAGACCCCGCCTTCGCCCTGCAACTGCCCCTGCGCGTCCTCGTTACCGAAACGGACGGCAAAGTACGCGCCGCCTATACCGATACGCGCGCCCTCATCGCCGGCAGCCGCATCGGTTTTGACGAAGTGGCAAACACTTTGGCAAACGCCGAAAAACTGATACAAAAAACCGTAGGCGAATAAGCCCGTCGCCGACATAAAAGGCCGTCTAAAACTTTTTCAGACGGCCTTTTATCGTTATTCAGCATCAAAACCTTCAATCTTCCGTATCCACTCTTCCTTTTCCTCCTCGCTCAAAAACGAAGCGCGGAACGAATTGGTGCACAAGGTTTTGATTTCTTCCGCACTCAAATCTAAAGCCTCGGCAAGCGCTTCAAAATTGCGGTTCATATAGCCGCCGAAATACGCCGGATCATCGGAATTGACGGTTACCAACACGCCGCGTTGCAACATACGGCGCAAATTGTGTTTTGCCATCTCCTGAAATACTTTCAATTTCAAATTGCTCAACGGGCAAACGGTCAACGGCATTTGCTCTTTAATCAAACGCGCCATCAATGCCTCGTCTTCTTCCGCACGTACGCCATGATCAATACGGCGGACATGCAGCAAGTCCAAAGACTCGTAAACATATTCCGGCGGGCCTTCTTCTCCGGCATGAGCCACCGTCAACAAACCCTCCACCCGCGCCTGCTCAAACACGCGCTCAAACTTAGACGGCGGATGCCCCAGTTCGCTCGAATCCAAGCCTACGCCGATGATGTGTTCTTTATAAGGCAAAGCCTGATTTAAGGTTTCAAATGCGCTTTCTTCCGACAAATGCCGCAGGAAACACATAATCAAACACGTACTTATGCCCCATTGCTGCCCGGCTTCACGGCAGGCGCGGACAATGCCATTAATTACGGTTTCAAACGCCACGCCCCGCGCAGTATGAGTTTGCGGATCGAAAAATATTTCCGTATGCACGACATTGTCTTCACGGCAACGCTCAAGATACGCAAGGGTCAAATCATAAAAATCTGCCTCGTGCAACAAGACACCGGCACCGGCATAATAAATATCCAAAAACGACTGCAAATTGTGAAAATCATAAGCCTGCCGCACCGCATCGACATTTTCATAAGGAATCGCTATGTGGTTGCGCTTGGCGATTTTAAACATCAGCTCCGGCTCGAACGTCCCTTCGATATGGACGTGCAGCTCGGCTTTGGGCAGGGCTTGGATAAATTGTTTGATATTCATATTTTCTCTGATTTTCGGTTTATATTTAATATTGAAGGCCGTCTGAAACTTTCAGACGGCCTTTGACCATTTATCTGTTAAAAACCATTTTCCATCATGATTTCGCCGGGGATGCGGTTGCGGTGCATGGCGTAGCCCAAATCCATCAGGGCTTGGAAAGTGTCTTTGACCATTGCCGGATTACCGCAGACCATAAAGCGTGTATCGGCCTTGGTGAACTTGAAGCCGACTTTTTCTTCCAAGTCGCCATTCTTCAGCAATTCAGGAATCCGTTTGCCGCTCAATGCGCCTTCCGTTTCCTCACGCGTGGTGACCGGAACAAAAGTGAATTTATGGAAATATTCTTCAATCAGCGGATGCTCTTTCAAATCGGCAAGGCGTTGGTTGAAAATCAACTCGTCAGCATAAGAGACGGAATGAGCCAAAACCAAACGGTCGAAACGCTTCCAGATTTCAGGCTGCTCAATAATGGAGAGGAAAGGCGCAATGCCGGAACCCGTGCAAAGCATGACCAAATCTTTTCCGTCAGGGAAACGCTCGGGCAAGAGGAAACCGGTAGCCGTTTTATCCAGCAAAATAGTATCACCCTCTTTCATCGCAGCAAAACGCGCCGACATCGGACCGCCTTCGATTAACACCGCGAAATACTCAAGCGTATCGGCATATTCGGCAGACACGACAGAATACGCGCGCCAAATAAAGCCCTCGCCGTCACGGAAACCAAGGCGTGAAAACTGCCCTGCCGAAAAACGGTAGGACTCGGGACGGCTAATGGCAAAAGTCATCAGCTTAGGCGTATGGTGTTTGATCCACAAGATTTTTTCTTCGGTAAACTTGGCTTCTGGAGAAGCTGCCATAATAGGTTTCCTTGATATTCGGTCTCAGTTTCAAATAGGGCTTATTATAAAGATTCAAAAGGCCGTCTGAAATATTTATTTTCAGACGGCCTTTAAGATTATTCATGGCGCAAACGGATACTGATGCCTTTTTGTTCTAAAATCAAATCGTTACCATCAAAACGATAGTTCCAAATACCTTGCCGACGTAAAAACGCATCTTCCAGCTTCATGTCTTCACACAGCATCATGCTTACCGCAATATGGCCAAAATCAATTTTGTCCGAACCAATCGTATTGGCTTGGAACATCATACCGTTACACCCCATCTTGCCATACGCCTTAGGCATCTCGCTCAAATCTAGATAGGCATCAGTACTGGCCAAATCTTTTTCGGTGAATTTATTGAAAGCGACAACACGCCATTTGGCGGCTAGAGTCGGTTGCACCGTTTGTTGAGTTTGCACCTGAGCTTTAGAGGCTTGTTCAGGCTGAGATACTGAAGGAGATGTACAAGCTGCCAAAACTACCATACTCATTAACACGCCGAATAATGTTTTCATATCTATTCCTTGGTTATTGCTAAAGGCCGTCTGAAAAACCATTCACTTTCAGACGGTCTTTCAATTGGTAAGGTATTAGAGACATAGATAATTTAACCATTTTTTATTTCCAATACTCCTCAGAACTCGAGTCTAAGTGCGTTCCATGCCAAATGTTATCAACTTCATGAGCGTAAAATGGATCGTTTTGTCTCATTTCTTTTTCAAAAAATTCGTCATGAAATTCCGCAAATGGATCATTACCTTGAATCTTGGAATTCCAACCACCAATAGGCATATCAACAGGCCGCCATTTGCCATTGGTTTGTCTCATGTTTGTTTTAACTGCAGCAGAAAAATACTTACTTGCGTGTTTAGATTCGGTGTAATAGTCTACAATGGTAACAAAAACGAGTGATTGGAGTAATCCAATTATCCAAAAACCCTCAACAAAAAGATTTAATGTCGCTTCGCCTGTACTGAAGTACATTACCGTAGGCGTAGAGATGGAGAATGCCGCTACAAATAAGGTAACAAGCCTAAAAAGTTTTTTAGATTTTGTTTTCAATTTGCACTCCATAATGATTGGTAGCATTTCAGCTACCAATAAGCCTTATTTACAAAGTCGTATCCAATGCTCTGGAAATATCGTTCCAAATATCGTCCACATCTTCAATACCGACAGAGAAACGCAGCAGGCCGACTTTGATGCCCATTTCCATTTTCACATCATGCGGCACGCCGCTATGGGATTGGGAATAGCAATGGTTAACCAGACTTTCCACGCCGCCGAGGCTGGAAGCCATTTTGACCAGTTTCATGTTTTTAATCACGCTATTGGCTGCTTCACGCGTGTTGTTTTTGAGGTAAACCGTAACCACGCCGCCGATGCCTTTGGGCATTTGTGATTGGGCGAGTTCGTAATGTTCGTGAGACGGCAGGCCGGGATAGAACACTTTTTCAATGGCAGGATGGGCTTCCAAACGGCGCGCGATTTCGAGTGCGTTTTGGCAATGGGCGTTCATGCGCAGAGCCAGCGTTTTGATACCGCGCAACACCAGCCAGCAGTCCATCGGGCCTGCAATCGCGCCGGTATGCACCATCATGTCGTGCAAAGGCTGAGCCAGCTCTTTGGTTTTGGCAACAACTACGCCCATCAATACGTCGGAATGGCCGCACAAATATTTGGTAGCGGAATGGAACACAAAATCGCAACCCATATCCAACGGCTGTTGCAGATACGGCGTAGCAAAGGTGTTGTCGATACCGACCAGTGCACCGGCTGCTTTGGCTTTCGCGGCAAGGGCTTTAATGTCTACCAGGCGCAAAAGCGGATTGGACGGCGTTTCCAGCCAAACCAGTTTGACATTGTGCGCTTTGAGCAGCCCGTCCAGATTATCCGGATTGCCCAAATCGGCAAAAACAACGTTCACACCCCATTTTTGATAAACATCGACCAATAAATCATAAGCGCCGCCGTAAATATCGGCGACCGCAACAATGGTATCGCCAGGGCGCAGGAAAGTACGCCATACGGCATCAATCCCCGCCATACCGCTGGAAAACGCAAAGCCTGCCGCACCGTGCTCCAAATCGGCAACGGTATCTTCCAATACCTGACGGGTCGGGTTGCTCAGGCGCGAATAGCGGTAAGGCACATTTTCGCCAATCTCGTGCAACGCAAACATACTGTTTTGATAAATTGGCGGCATCAGCGCACGGTTGTGTTCGTCGCAATCGTAGCTGGAATGAATGGCTTTCGTGGCGAATTTCATTTGGTCTCTGCCTATGTAGATGTGAATAATCGAAGATTTTATCACTATCTGAAAAATAGAAACAATCAATGCAGGCGGATAAAGCAAGTGATATAATCTCGCATTTGCAAATCGGCCGACACGAGCCGATTCCCTCCACACGCATCTCAACAATCCTATCATGAAGGACATACCACGCATGAACGCCATTGCAGACGTGCAATCCAGCCGCGATTTACGCAACCTGCCGATTAATCAGGTCGGCATCAAAGACCTGCGCTTTCCAATCTCCCTCAAAAGCAAAGAAGGCGAACAATCCACCGTCGCCCGCCTGACCATGACGGTTTTCCTGCCTGCCGACCAAAAAGGCACGCATATGTCGCGCTTTGTCGCCCTGATGGAAAAACAAACCGATGCTTTGGATTTCGATACGCTGCACAAGCTGACAGCCGATATGGTTGCCCTGTTGGATTCGCATTCCGGCAAAATCAGCGTTTCCTTCCCGTTTTTCCGCAAGAAAAATGCGCCTGTTTCCGGCATCCAATCTCTTCTCGACTATGATGTTACCCTGACCGGCGAAATCAAAAACGGTACATACAGCCACAATCTGAAAGTAATGGTTCCGGTTACTTCATTGTGTCCGTGTTCCAAAGAAATTTCCCAATACGGCGCGCACAACCAACGTTCGCATGTGACCGTCAGCCTGATTGCAAATGCGGATGTAGGCATTGAAGAAATCATCGATTACGTCGAAGCACAAGCAAGCTGCCAGCTCTACGGTTTGCTCAAACGCCCTGACGAGAAGTATGTAACGGAAAAAGCATACGAAAATCCGAAGTTTGTCGAAGACATGGTTCGCGATGTGGCCACTGCGCTGATTGCCGACAAACGCATTGAATCGTTTGTTGTCGAAAGCGAAAACTTTGAATCGATACACAACCATTCCGCTTACGCTTATATCGCTTATCCTTAAAAGCCGAGCCGAATAGAAACAAAGGCCGTCTGAAAGTTTCAGACGGCCTTTGGCATAGATTGAACGATAACATGAGACTATCGGTCATATATGGGCAACCCTATTTCGATATAATTCAAAAGCATTAGATTTCTCTCGCAATATTTAACATAAATTAAGCCGCTTGTTTTGCCCATCATTTATAATGACGGTTCCTCAACGGCATCTCCGTAGATACTATGAAAAAATTCCTTTATTTCCTTATTGCATTTTTAGGATTGAGCAGCTTCGCATTCGCAGTAGATGCCAATGATTTGCTGCCTCCAGAGCAAGCCTTTGTACCTCAAGTCAATGTAACCGATCAAGGCATCAGCGTGCAGTTCAAAATCGCTGACGGCTACTATATGTACCAGTCCAAAATCGTTGCAGCGACCAATCCTGACAAAGTCTTGGGCGAACCCAAATTCAGCAAAGGCGAAGAAAAAGAAGACGAATTCTTCGGCAAACAAACGGTTTACCACCATACCGCACAGGTTGACTTGCCTTACAAACAAGCCGCGCCGCAATACAAACTGACGCTGACTTATCAAGGCTGCGCCGAAGTGGGTGTGTGTTATCCGCCGGTGGACACCGAGTTTGACGTAAAAGGCAACGGGGTTTATCAGCCTCAAAGCGATGAGCCGGTCTCTGCCAAAGACCGCTTTTTGCAACCATCCGCCTCTTCAGACGGCCAAATACCCACGCAACCCAGTACAAACAATCCCGACAGCAGCCGCTTCAAGCTCTCTTGGGATACTTTAAACGCCAACCTGTTGGCGTTTTTTGTCGCAGGTTTGGGCTTAAGCTTTACAGCCTGTATGTATCCGCTCCTGCCGATTGTTTCCAGCATTGTCGTAGGCGATAAAAAGGCCGGCAAAGGCCGCGCGTTTACCTTGTCTATGGTGTATGTACAAGGCTTGGCATTAACCTATACCTTGGTCGGCGTGATTGCCGGTTTGACCGGCGCGCTGTTGACCGTATGGTTGCAACAGCCGTGGGTCGTACTTGCCGCCGCAGCGCTGATGGTGGTACTGGCTATGTCCATGTTCGGCCTCTTCAATATCCAGCTGCCCAACTCTGTCCAATCCTATTTCCAAAACCAAAGCAACAAACTCTCCGGCGGCAAAATCGTTTCCGTCTTCATCATGGGTATTTTGTCCGCCCTGATTGTCGGCCCATGCGTTGCGCCTCCGCTGGCATTTGCTTTGGGCTATATCGGACAGACCGGCGATGCCGTATTGGGCGGCCTTGCTCTTTATGTCTTGGCACTCGGCACCGGCGTACCGCTCATCATCATCGGTACATTCGGTGGCCATATCCTGCCTAAAGCAGGCGACTGGATGAACGGCATCAAATACGCATTCGGCTTCATCTTGCTGGCCGTTGCCGTATACCTTGCCACACCGCATCTGCCTTATTTCGCAGTAGTCGGCCTCTACACCTTGCTGATGATTGTTCCCGCCCTTATGCTTTTGGCGAAATCCGGCAAACAAAAAGGCCGTCTGAAAACAGTTGCCGCCGTATTGGGCTTTTTACTGCTGATTGGCGGCTCATGGTTTGGCTGGCAAAGTTTTAATAAACAAACCACCGCCCTGCACCACTTCTTAACGCTGGTTCCGCCATCCGAAGCCGGACAAGAAACTGACCACGGCAAGATGTTTACCGATGTCGGCGAACTCAAAGCCGCTATGGATGCCGCTTTGAAAGCCGACCCAAGCAAGCCTGTGCTGATTGATTTCTACGCCGACTGGTGCGTATCCTGTAAAGAAATGGCCGCCTACACGCTCAACCAACCGCAGGTACACGAAGCAGTCGATATGCAGCGCTTCTTCCAAATCGACGTGACCGCCAATACTCCCGACCATCAGGCCTTACTGAAAGAATACGGCCTCTTCGGCCCTCCAGGTGTGTTTGTTGTCCGCGCCGACGGCAGCCATAGCGAAGCCTTATTAGGCTTTGTCAAACCCGATGCATTCATTGAATGGTATCGCAAAAACGAGAAATAGCCGTCTATAAAAAGGCCGTCTGAAAACAGATTTTCAGACGGCCTTTTCTTATGTTCAGAAATTAAAATTCATCTTGATGCCAACACGTAGAACGCAAAATGCTGGAATCCACATCTTGAATATTGCGATGACCGGTAAACGCCATGGAAATATCCATTTCTTTATACAGGATTTCCAGCGCACGGGTTACACCTTCTTCACCATACGCACCCAAACCATACAGGAACGCCCGGCCTATCATCGTACCTTTCGCACCCAAAGCCCAAGCCTTCAAAATATCCTGACCGCTGCGGATACCGCTGTCCATCCAAACCTCGATGTCGCTACCCACCGCGCTGACCACATCAGGCAAAGCCTTAATGGCAGACACAGTATCGTCAAGCTGACGGCCGCCATGATTGGAAACGACCAATGCGTCTGCACCGCTTTTCGCTGCCTTTTCCGCATCTTCAGGCTCCATAATGCCTTTGATAATCAGCTTGCCACCCCATAAATCTTTAATGCGCGCCACATCGTCCCAACTTAGGCGCGGGTCGAATTGTTCGGAAGTCCATGAAGACAGCGAAGACAAATCACCGACGTTTTTCGCATGACCGACGATATTGCGGAAGGTGCGGCGTTCCGTATTCAGCATTTTCATACACCATTCCGGTTTGGTCGCCAAATTGATTAAATTGGCAATAGTCGGTTTCGGCGGCGCAGACAGACCGTTTTTAATGTCTTTGTGACGTTGACCCAAAACCTGCAAATCGGCAGTCAATACCAAAGCCGAACATTTGGCATCCTTCGCACGCTTAATCAGGTTCTCCATAAACTCGCGGTCGCGCATCACATAAAGCTGAAACCAAAACGGCGAGCTGGTGTTTTCAGCCACATCTTCAATCGAACAAATGGACATAGTTGAAAGCGTAAACGGAATACCGAATTTTTCCGCCGCCCGCGCCGCCAAGATTTCACCGTCGGCATGCGCCATACCTGTGAAACCGGTCGGTGCAATCGCCACCGGCATTTTCACATCCTGTCCGATCATTTTGGTCTCAAGGCTGCGTCCTTCCATATTAACCAATACTTTTTGACGGAAACGGATGTCTTTAAAATCCGAAGTATTTTCACGATAAGTGGTTTCCGTCCAAGAGCCTGAGTCAATATAGTCATAAAACATACGCGGCATTTTACGTTTGGCAACAAGGCGCAAGTCTTCGATACAGGTTATTTTGCTTAAATCAGATTTCATGGTCGATTGCCTCTGTTAAGGTAAAGATGGATGGTCAAGGCCGTCTGAACATTTCAAACACCTCATTATTTTACTCCATCAAAACAACTAAATTTTAAGAATAATTTGATAATCTATATTACTATCAATATTAAATCAAAACATTTTAACCCTGATATTTGTAAGGTTGATAGCCTTTTTTCAGACGGCCTTAAATCCAAATTACAGAAAAATAAAGAAAATATTTTCCGATTTAAAAATCAGCCAATGCCACCATTTAAACAAACAATCAAACCGAGCCGCCACATACTTGACTGAAACACTCAGATATTAGACAATTCTCCCCACTAATAAAAACGCCCCACACAGGCAACCACACCATGAGACTGACTACCAAAGGGCGATTTGCAGTAACCGCCATGATAGATTTGGCGATGAACGCTCAAACCGGCGCTGTCAAACTCAGTGCCATCAGCGAACGACAAAGCATATCGCTTTCCTACCTCGAACAATTATTCAGCAAACTGCGCCGTGCCGGATTGGTTGAAAGCCTACGCGGCCCTGGCGGAGGCTACATCCTTGCCGCTCCCGCCGAGCAAATCAATATTGCACAAATCATCTCCGCAGCCGAAGACCGACTGGATGCCACGCAATGCGGCAGCAAAGCAAACTGCAACCACGGCGCCCCCTGCCTGACCCACGACCTTTGGGAAAACTTAAACAAAACCATCAATGATTACCTCAGCGGCGTTACGCTGCAAAGCATCATTGAACAAAAAAACTGCAGCGACAGCAGTCATGTCGTTACCTTTACACACATTCATTAAACCGACTTGCGGCAAAGACCGCAGGCAGATGAGCAAACGAAAGAGCAAACCATGACCGTCAAAACCCCCGTATACCTCGACTACGCCGCCACAACCCCCGTTGACAAACGCGTTGCCGAAAAAATGATTCCCTATCTGACCGAAACCTTCGGCAACCCCGCTTCCAACAGCCACGCATTCGGCTGGGAAGCAGAAGAAGCCGTCGAAAAAGCCCGCGCAGACATTGCTGCCCTGATTAACGCCGACCCCAAAGAAATCGTTTTTACCAGCGGCGCGACCGAGTCCGACAACCTCGCCATCAAAGGCGCGGCAAACTTCTACAAAACCAAAGGCAAACACCTCATCACCGTCAAAACCGAACACAAAGCCGTACTCGACACCATGCGCGAACTCGAACGCCAAGGTTTCGAAGTAACCTATCTGGACGTACAAGAAAACGGTTTGATTGATTTGGAAGAACTCAAAGCCGCCATCCGCGACGATACCATCCTGATTTCCGTGATGTGGGTGAATAACGAAATCGGCGTAGTGCAAGACATTCCCGCCATCGGCGAAATCTGCCGCGAACGCAAAATCATTTTCCACGTTGACGCAGCACAAGCATGCGGCAAAGTGCCTGTCGATGTTGAAGCCGCCAAAGTCGATTTGCTGTCCATGTCCGGCCACAAAGTATACGGCCCTAAAGGCATCGGCGCCCTGTATGTACGCCGTAAACCACGCGTCCGCCTCGAAGCCCAAATGCACGGCGGCGGCCACGAACGCGGTTTCCGTTCCGGTACATTGCCGACCCATCAAATCGTCGGTATGGGCGAAGCTTTCCGCATTGCCAAAGAAGAACTCGAGCAAGACATGGCACACTACCGCAAACTGCGCGATATCTTCCTCAAAGGTATCGAAGGCATCGAAGAAGTCTACATCAACGGCGACCTCGAACACCGCACTCCAAACAACCTGAACGTCAGCTTCAACTTCGTCGAAGGCGAAAGCCTGATTATGGCGGTCAAAGAACTCGCCGTATCCAGTGGCTCAGCCTGTACTTCTGCCAGTCTCGAACCAAGCTACGTTTTACGCGCACTCGGCCGCAACGACGAATTAGCGCACTCTTCCCTACGCATCACCTTCGGCCGCATGACCACCGAAGAAGAAGTCCAATTCGCAGCAGAACTGATTAAATCCAAAATCGGTAAACTGCGCGAACTGTCTCCGCTGTGGGAAATGTTCAAAGACGGTATCGATTTGAACTCGATTGAATGGGCGGCGCATTAATCAAGAGAAAAGGTCGTCTGAAAAATTTAAAAGACCTTTACCTTTTCAGACGACCTCATCAAGAAAAATACTAAAATGACGATAATAAAAAATAAAATACGCCACTTACTTTCTTGTCTGACTCTATGCTCTGCCCCGATGGTTTCAGCACAAACACAACCTGATTGGTCACCTATATTCAAATCATTTGAAAACGGCTGCCAATTCGATAAGCGTTTGGAAAACCTGTTGGAACCATTTAGTGATGTAAGCGATAACTGGAACGATAAAGACTCTAAATATCAAAACCTGCGTTTGAATCATCCCAATAGAGTCCAGCTGCCAAAGGCTTACCGTGATCTTGCGCACCCGCCGATGGCTTTGCACCGCGCGGAGTTTAGTGAAGATGGAGAACAGTTTATTCTTGATCAAACCCGTTTGAAACTCAGCGGTACTTACTATGGCTTGCCTGTGGTTCATATTAGCCAGACATTCCAATTAGAAACCGCAGGTTACAGCTACACCCGTTTGTTGTTGGATGTACCTTTGGAACAGGCACGCAAGGTGTTAAAAGGAAAATATCGTCCTGTTCGAAAATACAGTTTGATTTTAGAAGAATACGAAACCCTGCAAGCAAAACTAAAACCGATTAATGTTAACGGAAAACCCCAAACAATTTTAGAATGTGCCTTTATAAATGGCTGATAAAACAACTGTAATAGGCAATCAACTTAGACATTTAAAAGGACGTCTGAAACCTTAAAAAAACCTTTTCAGACGACCTAAAAACTACAATCTTCAAATTAAGGATACAAGCCCATGGACGAACAAGAGCTCGACCTCGATAATCTCGACAACCTGCTCGAAGATTTTGACGGCGTTACCGTAGAGGGCGGCGTTGATTCAGAGAATGATGACGGCTGCGAAGGCGGCGCGTGTAAAATCTAAACTTCAGGCCGTCTGAATATTCGTAAACAAACCATTTACACCACTAAAAACACAAAGGAAACCACATCATGGCATACAGCGATAAAGTAATCGACCACTACGAAAATCCCCGCAACGTCGGTACTTTCGACAAAAACGACGAATCTGTCGGTACCGGCATGGTCGGCGCACCGGCCTGCGGCGACGTAATGCGTCTGCAAATCAAAGTAAACGATGAGGGTATTATCGAAGATGCAAAATTCAAAACTTACGGTTGCGGTTCTGCCATCGCTTCTTCCAGCCTGATTACCGAGTGGGTCAAAGGCAAAAGCCTTGACGATGCACTGGCAATCAAAAACAGCGAAATTGCCGAAGAGTTGGAATTGCCTCCAGTTAAAATCCACTGTTCCATTTTAGCCGAAGATGCAGTAAAAGCGGCCGTTGCCGACTATCGCAAACGTCAGGAAAACAAATAACCTTGTTTGCCAGATACTTAGTTTGCAGACATTAATGCCTAAATCAGCTTGATAGGCACCAACTGCCATATAAGTACGCCAGTACCTGCAAAATCAAAGGAGGCGAAATGCCTTTTACCGATGAAGAAATCCAATCCCTACTTGCTGTCAAAGGCATAGGTAAAACCATATTACAGCGTTTGCAGCAAATGGGGTTGGATGATGTTGCCAAGCTGGCGGCGGCAGATTTGGACGATATTTTGGAACAGGGCGCACAATTGACCGGCTCGACCTGTTGGAAAAACAGTCCGCAGGCAAAAGCTGCCATTGCCGCTGCAATAGAGTGGGCAAAACAGCGTTTTCAGACGGCCTGAGAGTCAAGAGGCCGTCTGAAATAAAAAAACAGGCAAAACAGAAAATGATTGCGAAATGAGGAAAAAAGCATGATTACCATCACAGAAAACGCAGCCAAACACATCAACGGCTACCTGACCAAACGTGGCAAGGGTTTGGGTGTGCGCTTGGGTGTGAAAACCAGTGGCTGCTCAGGCATGGCATACAACCTTGAATTTGTCGATGAAGTGAACGAGGATGACCTGATTTTTGAAGAACACGGCGCACGCGTTTATATCGACCCGAAAAGCTTGGTTTATCTAGACGGCACGCAAGTCGATTACACCAAAGAAGGCTTACAGGAAGGTTTCAAATTTGAAAACCCAAACGTTAAAGACTCCTGCGGCTGTGGTGAAAGCTTCCACGTTTAAAATATAAAAAATGGCGGGAAAGTATCAAAACCATCCCGCCATTTTTTGGCTTCTTGCCTATTATAGCTACCCTTGCCTTGTCTTTTTCGTTCTACTTTATGTCGGGACAAATCAGATTTGACTAAGGCTTTTAAGGCATTGTCTCGTATCTTGCCTTTATTGTGTTGCACCTTACCGCTCATACTGTTTTCCTTTCGTATAAACAGTTTCCGGATTATATCGTAAAATAGTCCTCCTCTTTAGATTTTTTCCCTTAATATCATGTCTCAATACTTCAACCTCTTCCAGCTTGAGCCATCTTTCAATATTGATACCGAAGCACTCGAACAGACCTATCGAGCTTTAGCAGCCCGTTTTCATCCCGATAAATTTGCTTCTGCTTCAGCTTTTGAGCAGAAACAAGCTGTTATGATGTCTTCTACAATTAATGATGCCTACCGCACATTAAAAAGTCCTATTGATCGGGCTGCTTATCTCTTGAAAAGCCAAAATATCGATGCCGATGCACCTGAACACACTTCGTTTTCACCAGAATTCCTCATGCAGCAGATGGAATGGCGGGAAACATTGATGGATGCTCAAATGGAACAAAACCATGATGCCATCCGAGCACTGGATCAAGAAATCCAAGAAGTACAAAGCAACCTATATCAAGATTTGCAACAAGCATTTGAAAAACAGGATTATGAATCAGCCGCACAATGGGTACGGCATGGACGCTTTCTTAATAAGCTTCGCAATGAAATTGCTTCAATCTTATAAGGTACATATGCTGTTACATTTACCTAAGTTCTATAGCAAATGCTTTTATATGCAAAACAAAAACCGTATCAGATAAATCTGATACGGTTTTCTTATATTAACTACCGATTAGCGTTTTTTACCGGTAACAGTAGCAACAGCCAGATTTTCGTTACGTTTCAGAGAAACGCTTTCAACACCTTCTGGCAATTTGATGTCTGACAAGTGCAGAATGTCGCCGGCAACTACTGATGCACAATCCAGTTCCAAGAAAGCAGGAATGTTTGCAGGCAAAGCAACTACTTCAACAGAAGTGTTCAACAGAGATACGCGGCCACCTTGCAATTTAACAGCTTGAGAGTTTTCAGCGTTAACAATGTGCAGAGGAACACGGATGCGTACAGGTTGATCAGCTTTTACAGCTTGGAAGTCGATGTGTTGAACTTCGCGACGGAATGGGTGCATTTGGAAGTCACGTACGATAACGTCTTTAGTTTCACCGTTCAAAGACAGTTTAATCAAAGCAGTATGGAAAGATTCTTTTTCCAATGCGTAGAATACAGTTTTGTGGTCTACAGCGATAGCAACAGGCTCTTGACCTTCACCGTACAGAATGCCAGGGATTTGGCCTTCGCGACGCAGGCGGCGGCTCGCACCAGTGCCTTGGGCTTCGCGAACAGAGGCTTGAATTTCGTAAGTCATGTTTAATACTCCAATTTAGATAAAATCGTCGTCATCGGCCGCGACCAGCTTAAGACGACATCGGGTTATGGCAGCAACATGCCGCCAGTCATCACATCCTCATTGAAAAGATATGAGACGGATTCTTCATTGCTAATACGGCGTACCGTTTCAGCCAGCAAACCGGCAATGGTAACTTGACGGATGCGTTCACATTTTTTAGCTGCCTCAGACAACGGAATCGTATCTGTCACAACTACTTGGTCAATTTCGGAAGAAGCAATTCGATTCACTGCTTCACCGGAGAATACTGCATGGCTGGCGTATGCCAATACACGATCTGCACCGCGCTCTTTCAGGGCAACGGCTGCTTTACACAAGGTGTTTGCTGTATCGATCATATCATCTACGATCAAGCAAGTACGGCCTTGAATATCGCCAATAATGTTCATCACTTCAGCCACGTTGGCTTTAGGACGACGTTTGTCGATAATGGCCAAATCAGCATTTAAAGATTTAGCAACAGCACGTGCACGTACAACACCACCGATATCAGGGCTGACAACAGTCAGATTGTCGATACGTTGTTGCTTAATATCGTTCAACAAAATCGGGGTAGCGTAAATATTATCCACCGGAATATCGAAGAAACCTTGAATTTGGTCGGCATGCAAATCAACAGTCAGTACACGGTCGATACCGGCCGAGTACAACATATTTGCCACTAATTTTGCAGAAATCGGCACACGGACAGAGCGGGGACGGCGATCCTGACGCGCATAACCAAAGTAAGGAATCGCGGCAGTAATACGACCGGCAGAAGCACGTTTGAGTGCATCGGCCATAGTCAAAATTTCCATCAGGTTGTCATTGGTTGGCGCGCAGGTAGGTTGCAAAATAAACACATCGCGACCACGCACATTTTCCAACAATTCAATGGCTACTTCACCATCAGAGAATTTGGAAACAGTGGCTTCACCGAGTGAAATATCCAAATGTTTGACAACACGTTGCGCCAATTCCGGATTTGCATTACCGGTAAACACCATTAAACTGTCATAAGCAGCCATATCTTCACCTGATTCTAGATTTGATTTACGCGCAGAAAACATTACGCTTCCCTTTGCCCCATGTCTAAGACACTAATTATGCAATTATACGCGTAAAGACGGGTAAAAAGAAGTTTTTCAGCGTTATTTTGCTCTTAGCGTAAAAAAGCGTGTAAGAAAACTTACACGCTTTTATTTGGCTGGGGAGGAAGGATTCGAACCTTCGCATGCTGGAATCAAAATCCAGTGTCTTAACCGCTTGACGACTCCCCAATAAAGGGTGTTGGCTGGGGAGGAAGGATTCGAACCTTCGCATGCTGGAATCAAAATCCAGTGTCTTAACCGCTTGACGACTCCCCAACAAAGGGTTTGGCTGGGGAGGAAGGATTCGAACCTTCGCATGCTGGAATCAAAATCCAGTGTCTTAACCGCTTGACGACTCCCCAACTTACTAAATCATATGAAACAGAGGATGAATATCTAATCCTTCCACACAATAAGCTTCATATGATTGAGAAACCTGTTGGTAAATTGTATTTGCTTCTTGATGAGATGCACTTGCTATAAACAAACAAGCTCCGGAACCGGTCATTAATGCATAACCATATTGGGATAACTCAACATAAGCTTTCCAAACTTCAGGATATTCCTGAAATACAACCGCCTGCATATCATTTTGAAACGGCTGTAATGATTGGAAAGTCGGCATTATGCTGGGTTTGGAATCACGTGTCAAGCCTTCATGTGCAAAAATTTTAGCTGTTGCCACATGGACGGGGGGCTTAACGATAACATACCATTGTTTAGGGACATCTATTTCAGCCAGCTTCTCGCCTACTCCTTTGGCAAAAGCACTTCTTCCAAAAATAAAAAAAGGAACATCCGCACCAAGACTTACACCTAAATCAATCAGTTGCTGCCTGCTCAAACCGCATTGCCACCATTGGTTTAAAACCATTAAAACTGTGGCCGCATCGGAGCTGCCGCCGCCCAATCCGCCGCCCGTCGGAATCACTTTATCCAACCAAATTTCAACACCGTGCGGTACGTTTGCATATGGCAACAATAATTTAGCCGCCCGATAAGCCAAGTCCTGTTCAGGCTCAAGCCCTTCGACCGAAGTATGCAGAACAATCTGGCCATCAGTACGCATTTTCAGATGAACGGTATCGTATAAGCCAATCAAACAGAAAATACTTTCCAAATTATGATAACCATCGCTCCTACGGCCGGTAATCCTCAAATCCAAATTTAATTTAGCCGGCGCAGGAAAGGCTTGGATTTCCTCTGAAACAGACATGGCATCCTCTATTTGCGTGCTGCGCATCGGGTTTGTCCATTCTTATCTAAAGAGTGGTTTACCGTGTCGAACACCAAACGGATATTAAACTTGGCGTTCTCAAGTTGAAGCGTTTTGGGCTGTCCTGAACTATTTAAAGTGCGTGATATTGTCCACTCAAACTGCTCCAGACGGCCATCAGGCAAGATTTTGTATGGCGCATTGGCAACGCGTTTACCATCCGCCCAAATATGCAGATATTGAACCGGCAAAGCAAAGCCCAAAAGCTGTCTGCTTAATTCCTCAGCCGTTTCCGCCTGATAAACCTTACCCTTACTGTCTACTGCCAATACGCCTTCACTGTCTTGACACAACTGGCCTACGGTATTGCCCAATGGTGTATTGACATCAATGGTTTGAACCGCATTCTGATAAGTCCAGTCGAAATTAGCATATGAGCCTTTGCCTTCCACTTTAACAGCCAATCGACCGTCTGCGCTAAAATCCTGCACCTGCTCTGCTGCTTGCCAACTGTTTTGCTGAGGTAAATTTGGCTGCGCACAGGCAGCCAAAAGCAATAAGGCTGTAACCGATGATAATTGTTTTAAATTCATGGATATTCCTTCATAAGCCGTCTGAAATCAAACGCTTTTCAGACGGCCTTTTGGTTTTATTTGTGTTTTTGAGTATGCGGTTTGCTGGGCGTTATACCGAATTTGGACATTGTCTCTTTTAATACTCGGAGATTGCTTCCGCGTTTCAATCCGTCATTCCAGATTTCTTTGGCCTTGTCTTGGTCTCCAAGCGTCCATAGGACTTCGCCCAAATGCGCGGCGACTTCGGCTTCAGGTTCTTTTTCATAGGCGTATTGAATATACGGCAAAGCCATTTGCGCATCGCCTTTAAGATAATAAGCCCAGCCTACACTGTCATTAATTGCTGCGCTTTCCGGATCCATTTGATAGGCCGTCTGAACCATTTTAAACGCTTCCTCCAAATTCTTGCCGTTTGACAACAAGGTATAGCCCAAAGCATTCCAACCGTGCGGATTATCCGGATACAGCTCTACCACACGGCGCAAATCGGCAATCGCCTTGCCTGGCTGATTCAGCTTCTCATACACCATCGAACGCTGATACAACACATTGGCAAGCAGCTCGGGAGAAGCTTGGGTTTTCAAGGATTTTTCGGTGGAGTTGACCAAACTGTTCAAAGCGTTCAACGATTCTTGAAGATTGGTATTTTTAGACAATACAAACAAAGCCGTATTCAGCAAATCACTGGCTTCAAAATAACGTCCTCTTTGCTCGGGCATTTTTTGTGCACGTTGCACCAAAGCCCAAGCCTCTTTATGGTTGCCCTGTTTGGCTTCAATGGAAGCAGCCAAAATGGTTTTATCAAATGTATAAGCCGTAGCCGTTACCTTATCCAGCCATTGTTTGGCTTTGGCAAATTCTTCAGCATCATTATAAGAAACCGCACCAATCAACGCCGCACGGCTGCGCTGCTCCTCCGTACCGGCTTTATAAGCCTTTTCCAGATAGCTGTTTACCGCAGAAATATTTTCCGTCTTGCTGGCTGACAATAAGGCAGCCTGAATATACAAATCAGGGTTGGGATTTTCTTCCAACAAAGTCTGCAATCGCTTAAAAGCCTTATCATTTTGACCATGGGCGATCAAATTGGCGATGTCCAATTCCTGCCAAATCGGAGATAAGGTTTTGGTGTCTGTCTCTTTGAAGAAGCCGTCCAGAATATCAGGATGCCGTTGCGCCATCAGCCGCAGGGTGACAAAAGTCGGCGGCAGGATTTCGTTATCCAACTTGGCCAATCGCTGCAATGCCGCAATGGCGTGTTTCTTTTGACCGTCTTTTGCACTAAAAATTGCATCTGCAATCGCTGCTTCTGGAAAGTCTTTATAATTCAGTGCTGTTTTATGCACCTGTTTGACTGCATCGCTGGTCAGATTCGGCTGTTGTGCTGCGGTTTGTGCCAAAAGCAGGAACACGCGCTTTTGCTCGTCTTCACTACCGCCGGCAATCACCTTATCCAATCCGCTCAAATTCTTATCGGCTTTGCCCAGCAGCAAATTGCGCAACCAAGTCATACGCTTTTGTGCTTCACCAGGCTCCGGCTCAATTTCTCGCCATTTTTGATAAATGGCTTCAGCCTGTTCAAAGGCGTTTAAAGAAACCGCCATCTCCAAAGCGCGTTCGGCCACTTCGGGAGATTTGGTGCGATGCAACGTCAAAATATACGTAAACAGCGCAGAAGCCGCATCGCCCTTTTGCAGGGCCAGTTCTGAATTTAACAAAGTGAAAACCTGCGAGGTGCGGTTTTGTATACCCAACAGACGTATCCGTTCCTGCTCGCGCTCTTCGGGAGAAAAATGGTCGGTACGGCTTTTCTTTTTAATAATCTTAGCCGATTCAAAAACTGTTTTTGAATCGTTGGGCGCGGCAAAAGTTTGTGTAGCAAACAACATCATGACAGCCGCAGCTGCTACTCGAATACGGGATGGGGAAAACAACATAACTATCCTTTTTGAGAACCTGCCGGCATTTTCAGACGGCCTAAGCACTTGCAAAACAGACGCAAAGCTTTATTTATCATTCAGGCATAACTGTAACACACGCACCCTATTTTGTTGACACGGTAACCGTAAACCTTGTGTAATCCTCATCTGCATAAAACGATCAGCATCAAAGATGAATACCGACCAACTTATCCATTTTCTAACTCAAGCTTCACACTTCAACAGCCGTATGCAAGCAGAGCGCAATCAATTAGTTACCCCAAAAACGGTTAAAGAAGCAGCCGTTTTGGTCAGCATTGTCTTGCATGAAGGAGCATGGCAAATTTTACTGACCACAAGGGCCGAGACCTTAAGGCAGCATACCGGACAAATCGCCTTTGCCGGCGGCCGCAAAGATGCCCAAGACGACAGTCTAACGGCAACGGCGTTAAGAGAAGCTTATGAAGAAACCGCCATTCCGATTACCGCATGGCAGACTTTTGCGCCGCTACCCTTTTATGACACACCTTCCGGCTACCGTGTTACGCCTGTTCCGGCAATTTGCGTCCAGCTCGTCAACCCAAAAGCAAATCCCGATGAAGTAGCTGAAATTTTTTATCTGCCTTTGGATTTTGCCTTAAACCTGCAAAACTACACATTCCGTCAGCTTCATCACAACAATCAAACCCTCGCCCTCCCCGCCCTACCTTTTCGGCACTACGACATTTGGGGGCTGACAGCAATCATCCTATATGGACTGGCAGAACGTTATCAGCAATATTGCCAAGCTTTTAAATAAGGCAAGGCCGTCTGAAAACCAATATTCAGACGGCCTTATTTAATCAATCCTCTTTATGCAGCTTCTTCATAGCATTCGACAAATTCTCCAAACCATTTCATCTCATTACGCAGGGCAACCACTTCGCCAATCACCATTAAAGCCGGACGCTCTGCTTCGGCAGCTAACACGCCCAAATCTTTCAGACGGCCTGTCCGCACAGTTTGATTGAGTAAAGTTCCATTTGAAATCACAGCAACAGGTGTAGAAGGCTGTCTGCCATAAGCCATCAGTTTTTCCGCAATCTCAGCCGCTTTAAGCGTGCCCATATAGATCACCAGCGTTTGACGGCTTAAAGCCAAAGTCTGCCAATCAGGCTGACTGCCCTCGTGTTTGCTGTGGCCGGTCACAAATAAAGCACTTTGGGCGCAATCGCGATGGGTTAACGGAATACCGGCATAAGCAGTAGCACCCAAGGCGGCAGTAATACCCGGCACAATGCGGTAGGTGATTCCGGCCTGATGCAGGGTTTGCACTTCCTCCCCGCCGCGCCCGAATACAAAAGGATCGCCGCCTTTCAATCTCACTACGCGCTCGCCTTTTTGAGCGTGTTCAACCAATAGACGGTTGGTTTCTTCCTGCTGGACATGGTGCGCACCGGCACGTTTGCCCACGCTGATTTTCACCGCATCTTTACGCACCATCGCCAAAATCTCATCCGACACCAAAGCATCGTAAAACACGGTATCCGCAGCCTGTATCGCCTGCAAAGCATGTATGGTCAGCAAGCCCGGATCGCCCGGCCCTGCGCCCACCAAAACCACTTCGCCGCCAAACGGCGTTTCCCGGTTTAACTGCGTTATCAATTCACGCTCTGCCGCTTCGATATTGTTTTGAGCCGCAAAAATACTGAAACGGCTGTCGAACAATTTTTCCCAAAAATAACGGCGGCGTTCGACATGATGAATAGTCTGTTTAACCTTTTCACGCCATTTTCCGGCAATACGCGCCATTATGCCCGTATGCAGCGGAATCAATGTTTCAATAATCTGTCGCCATTTACGTGCCAATACAGGCGCAGTACCACCACTGGATATGGCTATCTTCAACGGACCCCTATCCACCACGGCAGGCACGATAAACGAACACAAATCCGCCGTATCCACCGTATTGCACAATTTTGCCCGTCTCTCCGCCGCTTCAAAAATACGGCGGTTAAACCCATCATCATCCGTCGCCGCAATAACGAAATACACCTCGTCCAGCATGGCTTCTTCAAACAAGCCGCCCAGCCAAACTATTTTCCCTTCAGCCGCCCATTGCTGAAACTGAGGATTCAACGTTTCCGCAACAACGCGCACACGCGCTCCGGCAGACAGTAGACTTTCCGCCTTGCGTTCGGCAACCTTGCCCGCGCCTGCCAGTAAAACAGGGCGGTTTTTCAAATCGGCAAACAAAGGATAATGGCTCATGGTCGTGCTCTTGCTTTATCAATGATTGTCCGCCGATATTAAAGGCCGTCTGAAAAAATAGGAAAGAATGGTTTCTGATTTTCTTATGGTGTTTGGTTATATACCTGCCACAACAAAATAAGTTATAGCGGCAAACATAAAACAGAAGCAGGAAATTTCAAAATAAACGATTGGAAAATAGTGTAACGATATAAAAATTCATTTTTTCACAAATAAATTGCGCCCTCTTCATTTTTCAGACGGCCTTTGCCTGCGTATAATATCGGTCTAATTTACAATTCAAACGAGCTTAGTACAGCCATGACCGAATCCATCCGCCTGCCCGCTTCTACACTCAAGCCTTCCACCGTTGCCCTGCCCGGTTCCAAAAGCATCAGCAACCGCACACTGCTCTTGGCCGCACTCTCCGACAACGTTTGCGAAATCCATTCTTTGCTCAAATCCGACGATACCGACCGAATGCTTGAAGCACTCGACAAACTCGGCGTGCAAATTGAATCTTTACCTGAAGGCCGTCTGAAAATTCATTGCACCGGCGGCCGCTTTCCCAACCAAACCGCCGATTTGTTTTTAGGCAACGCCGGTACGGCATTCCGCCCTTTGACTGCCGCACTTGCCGTTTTGGGCGGTGACTATCACCTGCACGGCGTACCGCGTATGCACGAACGCCCCATCGGCGATTTAGTGGACGCGTTGCGCATTGCAGGCGCGGACGTACAATATTTAGGCAATGAAAACTATCCGCCGCTTCAGATTGGCAAACGCCAAGACAACGGCGAGCGCGTTATTCCGATTAAAGGTAATGTTTCCAGCCAATTCCTGACCGCCCTGCTGATGGCTTTGCCCCTGACCGGACAAGCATTTGAAATCCACATGGTAGGCGAGTTGATTTCCAAACCTTATATCGACATTACGCTCAAGCTGATGGAGCAGTTCGGTGTGGGCATCATCAATGAAGACTACCGTGTATTTAAAATCCCGGCCGGTGCCAAATATCATGCGCCCGAACATTTGTATGTAGAAGGCGATGCCTCCAGCGCGTCTTACTTCTTAGGCGCAGGCCTGATTGCAGGTACACCCATCCGCGTGACCGGTATCGGCGCACACAGCATTCAAGGCGACGTTGCCTTTGCGCGTGAACTGGAAAAAATCGGTGCGGATGTGATTTGGGGCGAAAATTTTGTTGAGATTTCCCGCCCTGCCGAGCGTAAGATTCAGGCTTTTGATTTGGATGCCAACCATATTCCAGACGCGGCCATGACCTTGGCCATCGTCGCACTGGCCACCAAACAGCCCTGCACCCTGCGTAATATCGGCTCATGGCGCGTCAAAGAAACCGACCGTATCGCCGCCATGGCAACCGAACTGCGCAAACTGGGTGCAGAAGTCGTTGAAGAAGCCGAAGCTATTCATATTACGCCTCCCGAAACACTGACCCCTGATGCCGTCATCGATACTTACGACGACCACCGCATGGCCATGTGTTTCTCGCTGGCTTCGCTTTTGGGCGTCCCCATTATCATCAACGACCCGAAATGTACGCATAAAACTTTCCCCGACTATTTCCAAGTTTTTGCATCATTGACCAACTGATTGATTATTCAACGTTTCAGACGGCCTGTTGCATACAAAAAACACAGGCCGTCTGAAAAATAAAAATAAAACTATACTTTTTCTTAATTTATGCGATAATAGCTAAATAAATTCTTAGCAATTCATATTTCCTTTCGGAGAGAAAACATGTCAGACGAAAAAAGCAAAGCCTTAGCCGCCGCCCTTGCCCAAATCGAAAAAAACTTCGGCAAAGGCTCCATCATGAAAATGGACGGCAGCCAACAGGAAGAAAACCTTGATGTTATTTCCACCGGCTCCCTCGGCGTGGACTTGGCACTCGGCGTTGGCGGTCTGCCCCGCGGCCGCGTGGTTGAAATTTTCGGCCCGGAATCCTCCGGTAAAACCACACTCTGTCTCGAAGCCATTGCCCAATGCCAAAAAAATGGTGGCATCTGCGCATTCATCGATGCCGAGCATGCTTTTGACCCGATTTACGCCCGCAAACTCGGTGTAAAAGTCGAAGAACTCTATCTCTCCCAACCGGATACCGGCGAACAGGCATTGGAAATCTGCGATACCTTGGTGCGCTCAGGCGGTATCGATATGGTTGTTGTCGACTCCGTAGCCGCACTTGTGCCTAAAGCCGAGATCGAAGGCGAAATGGGCGACAGCCACGTCGGCCTGCAAGCCCGCCTGATGAGCCAAGCCCTGCGCAAACTGACCGGCCACATCAAACGCACCAATACATTAGTTGTTTTCATTAACCAAATCCGTATGAAAATCGGCGTGATGTTCGGCAGCCCTGAAACCACGACCGGTGGTAACGCGCTCAAATTCTACGCCTCCGTCCGCCTCGATATCCGCCGTACCGGTCAGATTAAAAAAGGCGATGACGTCATTGGTAACGAAACCAAAGTCAAAGTCATCAAAAACAAAGTTGCGCCTCCATTCCGTCAAGCCGAATTCGATATTCTTTACGGCGAAGGTATCAGCTGGGAAGGCGAATTGATCGACTTGGGCGTCAAACACGACATCGTTGAAAAATCCGGTGCATGGTACAGCTACAACGGCGCAAAAATCGGCCAAGGCAAAGATAATGTACGCGTTTGGCTGAAAGAAAATCCTGATGTTGCCAACGAAATTGATGCCAAAATCCGTGCGGCAGTCGGTATCAATGTCGATATCACCGAAGGCAAATTGGACGACACCGACGGTGAACGTCCTGAGGAATAAGTCTGTTTGAAATTAAAGGTTAAAAAGACCAAATAAAGGCCGTCTGAAATCCGACCATTAATCGGATTTCAGACGGCCTTTTATTCAATGCTGCTTAAAGCCCTAATGCCTGAGCGTGAAACTCAATATGCGAATCGATAAAGCTGGCAATAAAGAAATAGTCATGCCCATAGCCCGGACGTACTTTATATTGGATATTGAAACCTTTTTCGCGTGCTGAGCGGACAAACCCTTCCGGTTGCAGAACTTCAGGATACAAAGCATCTTCACTGCCGACATCAATCAAAACAGGCAATTTATGCGAGGCGATCTGAAGCAGCTCTGTACTGTCATAGCGTTTCCATGTTTCCATGTTTTGGCCCAAATAAGCTGACAACGCCTGTCTGCCACCTTCTGTATCGATAAGATGACATAAAGGTGCAAAGGCAGAAACCGCAGCATATCGGCCGGGATAGTTCAAAGCCAAATGCAGCGCGCCATGCCCACCCATACTGAAACCTGCAATGCTGCGCTCTTTCGTTACCGGGAAATTATGCTCGATCAAATCAGGCAATTCTTGGCTGATATAGCTTTCCATTTGGTAATGCTGCGCCCAAGGTGCTTCAGTTGCGTTGACATAAAATCCGGCACCCTGTCCAAGATAATGTTCCTCACTGTCGGCAACATGCTGACCGCGTGGCGAGGTATCCGGAAAAACCACAATAATATTCCATTGCGCCGCAAAACGTTGGATTCCGCTTTGCCGAACCAATTCAGAACCATCACTATTTAAGCCGGAAAGAAAATATAAAACAGGCGCGGGATAACCTTTTAAGACTTGTGGCGGCAGATAGACATCAAATACCATGTCCGTCCGGCAGGTTTGAGAAAAATGGCGGTACCGTTCCTGATGCCCGTTAAACATCTTTCTGCGTTCCAGCAAATGCAATTCTGAATTTTTCATTTTATTCCTTGTAAGGAAACAACCAACAATAAGCAGAATGTTAGCGCAAAACCTGCCTATCGTGTTGTTGCCCATCTTTTTAAGACAACCAAATCTGCTTTAAACAAGGCTTGCCAATCATGCGAAATCATTACGCCGACAGCATTTAAAATCTATACACAATCTCTGTGGATAAATCTGTTGATAAGCTTTGGGTAATCGTAAAATTTTCTTTAGGAACAAACCAAGTCTTAGATTGACTAAAATTTAATCAAATAAAACATAATAAAATCAAATAGTTATATTTATAAGATTTTACTATAATCATACAGTGAAAATTTATAGGTAAAACAAGGTTATGCGGCTTTGTGCATAAATTAGGGTTGACATCCCTAAAAATCGCCCCGAATCAAAAGCGCTGTGAAACAACGGCCGATTTCATCAGATGCCATTCAAAAGACGCGCGGCCATACATTTTGCGTTACAATACGCACTTATTTTTAAGAAAGAAAAATACGCCATGAAAGCCTCCCAGTTCTTCATTTCTACCCTTAAAGAAGCCCCTGCCGAAGCCGCACTTGCCAGCCACAAGCTGATGATTCGTGCCGGCTTGATCAAAGCCAACGCATCCGGTCTTTATACTTGGATGCCGATGGGCCTGCGCGTATTGCGCAAAGTTGAAAATATCGTGCGCGAAGAAATGGCCCGCGCGGGTAGCGTGGAGCTGCTGATGCCGGTGGTACAACCTGCCGAACTGTGGCAAGAATCCGGCCGCTGGGAGTTTTACGGTAAGGAACTGCTGCGCCTGAAAGACCGTCATGACCGTGATTTCTGCATGGGTCCGACTTGCGAAGAAGTGATTGCCGACATTGTGCGCAAAGAAATCAACAGCTACAAACAACTGCCGAAAAACTTTTACCACATCCAAACCAAATTCCGCGATGAAGTGCGTCCGCGCTTTGGTGTGATGCGTGCGCGTGAGTTCGTCATGAAAGACGCTTATTCCTTCCATGCCGACTATGCCTCGCTTCAGACGACCTATCAAGACATGTACGACGCTTATTGCCGTATCTTCACCCGTTTGGGTTTGAAATTCCGTCCTGTTGCTGCAGATACCGGCAGCATCGGCGGTACCGGTTCTCACGAATTCCAAGTATTGGCTGAAAGCGGCGAAGACGTTATTGCATATAGCGACACTTCCGATTACGCCGCCAATATCGAATTGGCACCGACTTTGCCGCTTAAAAGCGAACGCGCTGCTGCTCAGGCCGAGTTGACCAAAGTACATACGCCAAACGTCAAAACCATTGAGTCTTTGGTTGAATTCCTCAATATTCCGGTTGAACAAACCCTCAAATCCATCGTGGTTGAAGGCGAAAACGAAGGCGAACTCGTCCTGCTTCTGTTACGCGGCGACCATGAATTTAACGACATCAAGGCAGAAAAACTGGCCGGCGTGAAATCGCCACTGACCATGGCAAGCCCTGCCGCGATTGTTGAACAGCTCGGTGCAAATGGAGGCTCTCTCGGCCCTGTCAACTTCAAAGGTAAAGTCTATGCTGATTTTGCCACCGAAAAAGGTGCAGACTGGGTTATCGGCGCGAACGAAGACGACTACCACTATACCGGCTTCAACTTCGGCCGCGATGCTGCCGAGCCTGAATTTGTCGATTTGCGCAATGTCATCGAAGGCGACATCAGCCCCGACGAACAAGGCCGTCTGAAACTGGCGCGCGGTATTGAAGTCGGCCACGTTTTCCAATTACGCGACAAATATACCCAAGCCATGAATGTCAGCTTCTTGGACAATAACGGCAAATCCCAAATCATGGAAATGGGCTGCTACGGTATCGGTATTACCCGCGTTGTTGCCGCCGCCATCGAGCAAAACAACGACGAAAAAGGCATTGTTTGGACCAAAGCAATGGCACCGTTTGAAGTCGTTATCGTGCCGATGAACTACAAAAAATCTGAAGCCGTACGCGAAGCCGCTGACAAAATCTATGCCGAGCTTTTGGCTGCCGGTGCGGATGTATTGTTGGATGACCGCGACGAACGTGCGGGCGTATTGCTGAATGACTCCGAGCTGTTGGGTATTCCTCACCGCATCGTAATCGGTGATCGCGCCTTAAAAGAAGGCAATGTTGAATATGCCGAACGCCGTGACAATCAAGCTCAAGCCGTTGCGGTATCAGAAGTTGTTGCCAAGGTTTTGGCCGCATTGAACGCTTAAGTCTTTTTCAATCATGAAAAGGCCGTCTGAAACTGATTATCTCGTTTCAGACGGCCTTTTCCTATTTTAATAAATGATGTTCTTTCCGTAACTCTCTAATATTTCTTTGATTTTCAAAATGGTTTCTTTAGGCGGCGGATGTACGCCTTTTAATTTGTATTCGTCGCCGCACAAAGCCCATTTATGTGCGCCCAATTCGTGATACGGCAAAAGCTCGACCATTTCGACATTCTCCATATCACCGATAAACTCGCCCAATAAATGCGCTGAACGCTCATCATCGGTATAGCCTGGAACAACCACATAACGTACCCGCGTCGGCTGATTGCGTTCGGCAAGATAGCGCGCGAATTTCAGCGTTTTGGTATTTGGGATACCGACAAGCACTTTATGAATTTCAGGATCGATTTGTTTTAAGTCGAGCATGACTAAATTGGTATGATCGAGCAAATCATCCAAAATCGAATCATAGTGCAAAGCATAGCCATTGCTGTCGAGACAGGTATGGATATCGTGTTCCCGACAGGCCGTAAACCAATCGCGTACAAACTCATATTGCAATAACGGCTCGCCGCCGGTTGCCGTTACACCTCCACCTGTCGCACGCAGATAATGACGATAGGTCATGACCTGCTTCATCACAGTTGCCACATCCAATTCCTGCGCCTGCTCGGTATGAAAATCCCAAGTATCGCGATTATGGCAATACAGGCAACGCATCAGGCAACCTTGCAAAAAGAGCACGTAGCGCAAACCCGGACCGTCCACTGCGCCGCAGGATTCTACGGAATGGACGATGCCTTTGCCGTTGTAGTGGCGGTGTCCGAGGTCTTTGGCGGGGGCGGGTGTTTCGGAATTGATGGCGATGGTTGTCTGCATGGTGTCTGATGTACCGGATATTGGGGTCGTCTGAAAACTTGTTTTTGTGTTGCAGAGGGTTCTTCTTATTGGATTAATGTGCGGGCATTGCGTTCCCTGTTGTGAGAAGTTTATGGGCTGTTTTTAAATAGGTAAACGGGATTTCATGATAACTCTATCCTTGTAAATTTTTTGCCGCTTTCGCTACTTTATAGGCCTGTATCGCTTCACCGATACCTAGAACCGCACCCAGCAAAGCAAACAGGTAATCGGCAGCGGTCTGTGCTTGTACAAAACTCTGTATATCACCGATAATTGGAATAAATCCCGTCTGAAGAAGCTGTTTTTCAGACAGGCATTTATTACAAACATTGGTATTTTATCCCGCCCAGTATTCGCTACCATCTTCGGGATCTATCCATACGGCGTAGGCAGGAGCCTCGACCGTAAGCCACATTCCAATATCAAACGGGGCATAGCCGGGAAGTGGTTTGGGTTCGATTTCATATTCAGGCCATACTTCCCTAAATATCCGCCCCCATTCTTCGGGCGTATGCTCGATGATTTGCCCGTCGCGTTGCAGTTTCAGATGACCTCTGCGCAGCAGCTCTTTGAAAAGAATAAAGAACGCTTCGGTTTTCTCTTCAAAATCGCTGGAAAAGTCTTTGATGGTCGACCACAAACAACTCAAAGGAAGCCCATAGTTGATAGTGAACTCTACATCATCTTCTAAACGATTTTGATACCGTTTATGAACATCGTGATTATTCAATTTTCTCATTTGAATTTTATTTCCCTATTGTACTGGCTTCGGTCGTCTTGATTTGGAGTTAATCCACTATATTATCAAATCATTGCTTCAGGCAAAATCAAGCCGGGTTCCAGATAATCCGTCCCCCGGCTTGGTTTACTGTAAACCCTTTGCTTTACATGGTTTCTGTGAACGTACGGGTAATCACGTCAAGCTGTTGCTCGCGGGTCAACGAGTTGAAGCGAACCGCATAACCGGACACACGAATGGTCAACTGCGGATATTTCTCCGGATTGTGCATCGCATCTTCCAAAGTCTCGCGATTCAATACGTTGACGTTCAAGTGTTGACCGCCTTCCAAAATACCGTCTTCATGGTGGAAATAACCGTCCATCAAACCGGCAAGGTTGCGTTCGCGAGAATGCTCGTCTTTACCCAACGCGCCAGGAATAATGGAGAAGGTATAGGAAATACCGTCTTTGGCAAACTCAAATGGCAGTTTGGCTACGGAAGTCAATGAAGCGACTGCACCGTTGACGTCACGGCCGTGCATCGGGTTAGCACCCGGACCGAACGGTGCGCCTGCGCGGCGGCCGTCCGGCGTGTTGCCGGTTTTTTTGCCGTACACGACGTTGGAGGTAATGGTCAACACGGACTGGGTCGGGGTGGCGTTGCGGTAAGTTTTGTGGGTTGCCACTTTTTTCATGAAGCGTTCCACCAAGTCGCAGGCAATATCGTCCACGCGGTCGTCGTTGTTACCAAATTGTGGGTATTCGCCTTCGATTTCAAAGTCAACGGCAATACCGTTTTCATCGCGAATCGGTTTGACTTTGGCGTATTTGATGGCAGACAGCGAGTCGGCGGCCACAGACAAACCGGCGATACCGCAGGCCATAGTGCGTTTCACATCGCGGTCGTGCAGCGCCATCAGCGCAGCTTCGTAGCTGTATTTGTCGTGCATGTAATGGATGATGTTCAGCGCGGTAACGTATTGGGTTGCCAGCCAATCCATGAATTTGTCCATGCGCGCAAAAACAGTGTCGTAGTCCAAGACTTCGTCTAAAATCGGTTCGGTTTTCGGACCGACCTGGTCTTTGGATTTCTCGTCCACGCCGCCGTTGATTGCGTACAGCAGGGTTTTCGCCAAGTTGGCGCGTGCGCCGAAGAACTGCATTTGTTTGCCGACAACCATCGGGCTGACGCAGCAGGCAATGGCGTAGTCATCGCTGTTGAAGTCCGGGCGCATCAAATCGTCGTTTTCATATTGGATGGATGAAGTATCGATGGATACTTTGGCACAGAACTCTTTAAAGCCTTGCGGCAGTTGTTCTGACCACAACACGGTGATGTTCGGTTCGGGAGATGGACCCATGTTGTACAGGGTGTGCAGCACGCGGAAGTTGGTACGTGTTACCAGCGTGCGGCCGTCCAAACCCATACCGCCGATGGATTCGGTTGCCCAAATTGGGTCGCCGGAGAAGAGTTGGTCGTATTCAGGCGTACGCAGGAAACGAACCATACGCAGTTTCATCACCAAATGGTCGATAAATTCTTGCGCTTGGGTCTCAGTAATCACGCCGTTTTTCAGGTCGCGCTCGATGTAGATGTCTAAGAACGAAGATACACGACCAAAGGACATGGCGGCGCCGTTTTGCGATTTAACGGCGGCAAGGTAGGCGAAGTAAGTCCATTGGATGGCTTCTTGTGCATTTTTTGCAGGACCGGAAATATCGTAGCCGTAAGAAGCCGCCATTTCTTTCATTTGGCCCAATGCTTTGTACTGCTCATTGATTTCTTCGCGGCGGCGGATCACTTCTTCCAAGTCCACACCGTTTTCCAAATCGGCTTGCAGTGAGTTGAACTGGTTGAGTTTATCTTTCATCAAGAAGTCGATACCGTACAATGCAACACGACGGTAGTCACCGATAATACGGCCACGGCCATAAGCATCCGGCAGACCGGTAATCACGCCTGATTTACGGCAACGACGGATGTCGGGAGTGTAAACGTCAAACACGCCTTGGTTATGGGTTTTGCGGTATTTGGTAAAAATTTCGCTGACTTCAGGGTTCAACTCAACGTTGTACACTTTGCACGCGTCTTGCACCATTTTCAAACCGCCAAACGGCATGATGGAACGTTTCAAAGGCTCGTCTGTTTGCAGGCCGACGATGGTTTCCAAATCTTTGTTGATGTAGCCTGGAGCGTGGCTGGTAATACCGGATATGATTTGCGCGTCGATTTTGTACGGCTCGTGCGTACGGTTTTCTACTTTAATGCCTTCCAATACGTCCGCCCACAGTTTGGTTGTGGCTTCGGTTGCAGGTGCCAAGAAAGAGGCATCGCCTTCATAAGGCGTGTAGTTTTTCTGAATAAAATCGCGAACATCTACGTTGGTTTCCCAATTACCGCCAGTAAAACCTTCCCAAGCGGCTGGACGTTGCTGAACATCATTTGACATATCAAGCTCCTAATTTTATTGAAAATATAGACCGTAAATTTTCTGAAAGGATAGCACTAATACCCTTCCATTTACAGGAGTTTTCTTGAAATAAAATTACAGACTAGCCTTTTCTTGACTTACATCAATGAGAATAATTGTTACTTGGCACTACATCTCGGTTTCCAAACACTCGCGTTTAAAAACGGCGTAAAATACAAAATTCAGCCCTGAAGACAGACATCCTTCAGGGCTGAATTTTTATTGCATTTCATATAAAAGGCCGTCTGAAACATTCAGACGGCCTTTTATTCACTTAATTAAGCAAACGGATGATGCAAAACGATGGTTTCTTCACGGTCAGGACCGGTTGAAACAATAGCCACAGGCGCACCGCACACTTCTTCAATACGTTTCAGATAAGCTTTAGCGTTTTCAGGCAGCTTGTCATATTCTTTCACGCCGAAAGTCGACTCGCTCCAACCCGGCATGGTTTCGTAAATCGGTTTGCAGGTTTCTACCGCATCGGAGCCACAAGGCAGAATGTCGGTTTTGCTGCCATCAGGCAATTCATAACCTACGCAGATATTGATGTTCTCAATACCGTCCATCACGTCCAGCTTGGTAATGCACATGCCGGAAATGCCGTTAACTTGAATAGAGCGTTTCAGAGCAGCCGCGTCAAACCAACCACAACGACGCGCACGACCGGTTACAGAACCGAATTCATGGCCGCGCTCAGCCAAGCCTGCGCCCACTTCGTCAAACAATTCAGTCGGGAATGGACCGGAACCCACGCGGGTGGTATAGGCTTTAACGATACCCAAAACGTAATCCAACATTTGTGGACCTACGCCAGCACCGGCAGAAGCGGCACCTGCCAAGCAGTTGGAGGAAGTTACAAACGGATAAGTACCGTAGTCGATGTCCAGCAACGTACCTTGCGCGCCTTCAAACAACAGGCTTTCGCCTTTGCGGTTTTTCTCGTTCAAAACACGGGAAACATCGGTAATCATCGGAGTAATGCGCGGTGCAACTTTTTCAATGACCGCCATCACGTCTTCAACTTTTACCGGCTCGGCATTGTGCAGGTGTTGCAACTGAACATTGTAATAAGCCAAAACGGCTTCCAGTTTTTCAACTAGTTTTTCAGGGTGCAACAAGTCCACCACACGAATCGCGCGGCGGGCAACTTTATCTTCATAGGCTGGGCCGATGCCGCGACCGGTTGTACCAATTTTACTTTTACCGCGGGAAGCTTCGCGTGCTTGGTCAAGCGCAATGTGGTAAGGCAGAATCAATGGACAGGTCGGCGCAATTTTCAGACGGCCTTCGACGTTTTTCACACCGGCAGCGTTCAATTCATCGATTTCACCCAACAATGCTTCAGGAGAAACGACAACACCTGAGCCGATGAAACAGTCCAAAGTCTCATGCAAAATGCCGCTTGGAATCAGGCGCAAAATGGTTTTTTTGCCACCGACGACCAAAGTATGGCCGGCATTGTGGCCGCCTTGGAAACGTACAACACCGCTGGTTTCTTCCGCCAGCCAGTCAACAATCTTACCTTTGCCTTCATCACCCCATTGGGCACCGATTACGACAACATTTTTAGCCATAGCCATCTAACCTTATTTCAGATACAAAATTTCAAAATAAAACTCAATCGTTCAAAGCGATTACTTTCCAAACGCCGTCTACCTGTTTCAGACGGCCTGTAACCTCTTCCGAACCGTTATAGCCGATACCGTAATCGATAACGACACATTGTCCTTGTTCGCGCAAAGCATCTACCGCTTCTTGAGCCGCAGGCATGTCTTTTACATCGACAGCCACCACGGATTCCCGTCCGATAGCAGGAAGGCGGCCGATAAAGCTGCGCAAATCAAAACTGAATCCGGCCGCAGGACGCGCGCGTCCGAAGTATCCGCCCAATCCATCATAACGGCCGCCGCGTGCCACGGCATCATGACGGTTTGAACCATAAGCCGCGTAAAGCAAACCGGTGTGGTAATTGTCAACGCGCAATTCCGACAAATCGATATGCACTTTTTGATTTGGGAACGCGTTGCATACTGCCTGCAATTCATCCAAGGCCGCACTGACTGCGGACAATTCCGGTAATTTCTCTCTAGCCAAAGTCAGCACTTCACGACCACCGTACAGCCGGGGCAACAGTGAAAACGCTTTTGCCCACATACCATCGAGTTTCCACTCTTTGACCAACTGGCTGACGGCCTCAGCATCTTTGTCCTGCATCGATGAAAGCAGGGTTGCCGATTGCTGCTCATTCAAATGCGCGGCATTTGCCAAAGCACGAAATACGCCGATATGACCCAACGAAAGCAAAACTTCGCCCATGTCGGCAATCTTCATGCTTTTCAGCATCAAATCAATCAATTCAATATCCGCTTCAATGCCTTCCAAGCCATACATTTCCGCCCCCGCCTGCAAAGGCTCGCGCATATTGAGCAATCCATCAGGCCGAGCATGAAGCACCGAACCGGCATAGCATAAACGGTTGATGCCTTGGTTGGCAGAAAGCAAGTGGGCATCAATACGTGCCACCTGCGGCGTAATATCCGCGCGGATACCGAGTTGACGGCCGCTGAGCTGATCGACGACCAAAATGGTTTTCAACGACAAACCGGCATCGATATGTGTCAATAAGGAATGGCTGTATTCCATCAATGGCGGTTGCACCAATTCATAACCATGCACGCGGAACAAAGCCAATAGCCGCTCACGGGCGCTTTCCAGTTGTCGGGCATTGGTCGGTAACACGTCGGCGACGTGTTCAGGAAGCTGCCAAGACTTCATGAGAATCTACCTCTGTTTTTTTGTAAACATAAAGGGCTGCTTAAATTTAAAACCAAACCAGCCTGACGACTGAAATTTTCCTGAATGCATCAACGGTAAATTCGATGCGACTTCAACAAAACTGATTTTAAATTTAAACAGCCCCTGAGTAACGGCTTCAAACCGTCGAGTTATTAAAATCAGACTTTACCATATTAAAACGAATTTTGCACCCTGTTTACAGAGAACGTAAAAAAACATTAAAAACAAAGGCCGTCTGAAAACCAAATGCATAGCTGCATCATTTTCAGACGGCCTTATTCATGCCTGAACAACCCGACGCTTAGCGCCAGTAACGCCACCAAGGCATATCGTCAGATCGCCATTCGTGTTGCAAAAACGGGCTTTGCGGGAAGTTAGTTTCCAAAACACGGCGTGTATCGGCAGCCAGTTGCGGCTTGTCCAGTTTTTTGTACGCCAGTTCCATCATCGCCAAAGCTTCTTCAACGTAACGGGTATTTTGGTAACGGCTGACGATTTTTTGCGCACGGTTGGCCGCTGCGACATAAGCACCGCGTTTCATGTAATAACGCGCCACAGACATCTCGTTACCGCCCAAAGCGTCCACCAGCTTGGCCATACGCTCGGTTGCATCAGCTGCATATTTGCTGTTTGGATAACGTTGAACCAACTCGGCAAACGCCTGATAAGCATCGCGGTTGGCTTTCGGGTCGCGGTCGGACCAGTCTTGGGAAGCCAGCTTGTTCAAGAAAGACTGGTCTTCGTTAAACAGGACCAAACCTTTCAAGTACAGCGCGTAGTCCATATTCGGATGTTGCGGATGATGGCGTTGGAAACGCGCAATGGCAGCCAAGGCTTTTTCCGGCTCATCGTCTTTATAATAGGCATACGCCGTATCCAACTGGGACTGCTGGGCATAGCGGCCGTTTGGAAAACGGGATTCTAAAATTTCGTATAACTTGACAGCTCGCGTATAATTGTTGCTGTTCAATTCGTCTTGCGCTTCGGCATAAAGCTTTTCCACACTCCAATCTTGAGTAATTTGGGCGTCTTTATCGATTGTGCCTTTATTTGCGCAGGCACTCAGTGCCAAACCTAAAGAAACTACTAAAAGAATTTTTTTCATGCAGAATACTTCCTTTGATAACGAAGCCGATTATAGCGATGATTTAGACTTTCCGTCATCCCCTGAAACAGAAAGTTGTGTTAATTTGACCGTTCCGCTCGAAATGGCAGGCGGAAGGCTGGATTCCGTATTGGCCAAACTCATGCCCGACTACTCGCGCAGCCGCCTGAGTTCGTGGATTAAAGAGGGTGCAGTTATTGTAAACGATAAGCCCGCGCAACCCAAAGATAAAATGATAGGCGGTGAATTGATTGCCGTTACAGTACGTCCGAGCGAAGAAAACCTCGCGTTCACGCCCGAACCGATGGATTTGGACATCATTTACGAAGACGATACCGTTATCGTCATCAACAAACCGGCCGGACTGGTCGTCCATCCTGCCGCAGGCAACTGGAGCGGCACCCTGCTCAACGGCTTGTTGGCGCACTGCCCCGAATTAAGCCAAGTGCCGCGTGCGGGCATCGTACACCGTTTGGACAAAGAAACCAGCGGTCTAATGGTGGTCGCCAAAACCTTGCCGGCGCAAAACTCACTGGTTCAACAGCTTCAAGAGCGCACAGTCAAACGCATTTACCGTGCAGTCGCCAACGGCATTGTTCCTTTCGACGGCAAAATCGAAACCCAAATCGGCCGCGATCCGCACAACCGCCTGAAAATGGCAGTCGTTAAATTCGGCGGCAAACCTGCCATTACCCACGTCAAAGTGTTGGAACGTTATCTGGCACACAGCTACATCGAATGCTCGCTCGAAACCGGCCGCACGCACCAAATCCGCGTCCATATGCGCGAAGCCAACCATCCGCTGGCCGCCGATCCTGTTTACGGCAACCTGCGCCATCCATGTAGCGATGCGGTTAAAGAAGCCATCAAAGCCCTCGGCGCGCGCCAAGCCCTGCATGCTTACCGCTTGAGCTTTGTGCATCCGAAAACCGGCGAAACCGTTTCCTTTGAAGCACCTTTACCTGACGATATGTACCACCTGCTTTCCGTCCTGCGTCTGGAAGCCGGTTTGGATTCATCTCTAAGCAACGAGGAAGAATGGCAAGAAAAATTCGGCATGGACGATGACGATGATTGGAATGAAGACGACTACGATGTCGAAGTCGTTTATGTAAGGGATTAAACCCATTTTTCAGACGGCCTAAAATATTATTTGAGGCCGTCTGAAATCAATCCGTTCCAATATTCAGCGATTCAAAGATTATGAAAACCATCACAGATACCCTAAACCTCGCCCCGCAGGGCAAGAATTTTTTGACTGCCGACTGGCCTGCCCCTGCCAATGTTAAAACGCTTATTACCACGCGCAACGGCGGTGTCAGCGAAGGCGTGTACCGCAGCCTGAATGTCGGCTCACACGTCGGCGACAATCTGGAAGCCGTGCTCCGCAACCGCGAAATCGTACAGGAACAAGTCAGCCTGCCCGTTGCCTACCTCAATCAAATCCACAGCACCATCGTTGTAAATGCCGCAGAAGCATTAGGCAATACGCCTGACGCCGATGCCTCGGTTGATACGACGGGTACGGTCGCCTGCGCTTCGATGACTGCCGATTGCCTGCCTGTCTTGTTTTGTGACAAAGCAGGTACAGTCGTTGCGGCAGCTCATGCAGGCTGGCGCGGTTTGGCCGGCGGCGTTTTGCAAAATACCATTGCGGCAATGAATGTCGAGCCGCTGGAAATCATGGCCTATCTCGCCCCTGCCATTGGCCCTGATGCGTTTGAGGTGGGGCAAGATGTATTTGATGCGTTTTGCACCCCCATGCCGGAAGCTGTCGATGCGTTTGAAGACATCGGCGGCGGCAAATACCTTGCCGACATTTACGCTTTGGCGCGCATGATTCTGCATCGCGAAGGCGTGAACATGATTTATGGCGGCACCCATTGCACCGTCTTGGAACGCGATACTTTCTTCTCCTACCGCCGCGACGGACAAACCGGCCGCATGGTCAGCCTGATTTGGTTGGAAAAATAAGATTTGCGCCATCTAAAGACAAGGCCGTCTGAAATACTTTCCGTTTGCGGTTTCAGACGGCCTAAACATTATTCGTTATAATCCGACGATACCGTAACCGGTTTCAACGAAGGAATATCCAATGAAAAAAATCCTATTGCCTGCACTCGTCCTATTGCTTGCCTCTTGCGGTTTCCACCTGAAAGGCACAGGCGTGACTTCGCAGCCGCTGCCTTATCAAAACTGGCATGTAGAAGGCGGAGCCGTCATGCAAAAAGCGCTGGAAAATGCCTTACGCCGTGCCGACGGCCATCCGGTTAGCGAAGCTGAATCACAAATCACCCTGCGCGTTGTCGACTTTCAAAAACGCCGCGACATCTACACCATCACCCGCGCCGCCGCAATCAACGAATACCTGCTGGCCATGACCGTTAAAGTCCAAACCTTCCGCAATGGCGAGCCGGTTGGCGAACCGATGGAAGTTAAAGTTCACCGCACCATGGACTACGCCGACAGCGAAGTTTTGGGCAAACAGGAAGAGGAAGAAACCATTTGGTCTGAAATGCGCATCGACGCCGCAGATCAAATCGTCCGCCGCCTGACTTTCCTGAAAGCGCAATAATGGCTGCCGCGCCCATTGAGAGCCTGCGCCCCGATACGCTGCTCAAACCGTTGTATATCATCCACGGCGAAGAGGATTTGTTGCGCATCGAGGCTTTGGATACGCTGCGCGCAGCCGCAAAAAAACAAGGCTATCTCAACCGCGAAGTTTATACTGCCGAAAACAATTTTGACTGGAACGAGCTGTTGCAAAGTGCCGGCAGCGCAGGTTTGTTTGCCGATTTGAAACTGCTGGAAATCCACATTCCCAACGGCAAGCCCGGCAAAAACGGAGGCGATGCCCTGCAAGCCTTCGCCGAACGCTTGCCCGAAGATACGGTTACGCTCATCCTCCTGCCCAAGCTTGAAAAAGCGCAAATCCAGTCTAAATGGTTTTCCGCATTGGCAGGCAAAGGCATCGTCTTAGAAGCCAAAGCCGTTGCGCCACATGCTTTGCCGCAATGGATACAGGGCCGTCTGAAACAGCAGGGTTTGGATATCGAACCTGAAGCACTCGCCCTTTTTGCCGAGCGCGTCGAAGGCAATCTTTTGGCCGCCCGTCAGGAAATCGAAAAACTCGCCCTGCTCCATCCCCAAGGCCATTTGATCAATATTGATGATGCGGAAGCCGCGGTTGCCACCGTCGCCCGCTTCGACGTATTCCAACTGGCAGGCGCATGGATGAAAGGCGACGCCCTGCGCGTTTCCCGTTTACTGGACGGTTTGGAAGAAGAAGGCGAAGAGCCGGTTTTGCTTTTGTGGGCGGTTGCCGAAGACATCCGCACCCTAATCCGCCTGACTGCCGCACTCAAACAAGGCCAAAATATCCAAAGCCTGCGCAACAGCCTGCGCTTATGGGGCGACAAGCAGACCCTTGCACCGATGGCGGCCAAACGCATTTCCATCAACCGCCTGCTTGACGCGCTCAAAACCTGCGCCAAAATCGACCGTATCATCAAAGGTGTGGAAGAAGGCGATGCATGGACCGAGTTCAAACAACTCGTTACCTCGCTGGCCGCTTGAAACCGTTGCCACGTATCAAGAAACTTGCACGCAATACGCCCCAAAAACAGAAAATACTGTAAAATAGCGTAAACTTAAATTCAGGCCGTCTGAACCTCGTATTTCAGACGGCCTCTTCCAGCAAAAAACAAGGAAACACCAACCATATGGATAATAAAACCAAACTTCGCATCGGCGGTCTGGCCCTGCTGACCACTGCCGTATTAAGCCTCATCATCGTTCTGATCGTCGATTCATGGCCGCTGGCCATCCTGTTGGCCGTCATCATCGTGGCCGCTGCCGCAGGCGGTTTCGTTTGGACTTCACGCCGTCAGCAACGCCAATTCCTCGAGCGCCTGAAAAAATTCGACATCGATCCGGAAAAAGGCCGTATCAATGAAGCCAACCTGCGCCGCATGTACCACAGCGGCGGCCAACATCAAAAAGACGCGATTACCTTGGTTTGCCTGTCACAAAAATGTTCCGTTGACGAAGCGCACGCCATCTTCAAAAAACGTCCAACCCGTCAGGAAATGAACCAAATGGCTGCCCAACAGGCACGCGGTCAAAAACGTCCACATCGCTAATCCCGACAGTAACAGGCCGTCTGAACATCCTATCCCGTTTCAGACGGCCTGTTTTTATTTCCATCAAACCCATTTCCGTTTCCATCGCATTATGACCCGTCTTCCTACCGCCCCACTCAAACGCCGCCTCGCCGCATTGGTTTACGAACTTCTGCTGACCGGCGCCGTTACCAGCATTGCCGCCCTTGCAGCCGGCATTGTCGCCATCTTTCTCAATCCCATTTCTACGCGCCTGTCCATGCTGACAACCTGTCTGATTTTGTTCTACGCATGGTGGCTCTACTTTCGCGCCAACTGGCACAAAAAAGGCCAAACCCTCGCCATGCAGACATGGAAGATCGGTTTAGCCGATAAAAACGATACCCAGCCGCCCCTACCACAACTGCGCCTGCGCTTTATTTGGGCTAGCATTTTTATTGTCTTCATTCCCCTATTTGCCTACGCTGGATTGCGTCATCTGCTCAATATCCCACCCAAAGGCGCATTCGGCGCCGCGCTTATTTGGCTCATCCTGCCATGGGGCTTCGCCCTGTTCCATCCTGACCGCCAGTTCCTCTACGACTTCTTGGCTGGAACAAGGCTGGTGGATTTAAATCAGAAGAAAACAAACGAATAAAATTCGCAAGCATCTCAAGCCCTAAATGAAATAAAGGCCGTCTGAAACTCAAGATAAGTTTCAGACGGCCTTTAATCATGAAATCAAGCGATGATTATTCTTGCCAACGTTTGAACACCAGCGAAGTATTGACGCCGCCAAAAGCAAAGTTATTGCTGACCACATAATCGGTTTGAATCTCACGTCCGCCTGTTTGAATATAATCCACCTTGCCGCAACGCGGATCGATGTTTTCCAAATTGACAGTTGGCGCAAACCAACCATTGTTCATCATTTCGATGGTAAACCAGGCTTCCAATGCGCCGCACGCGCCGAGTGTATGTCCGAGATAGCTTTTTTGTGAACTCATCGGCACAAAACCAAACACTGCCTCAGTCGCCAATGTTTCGGCAATATCGCCTTTTTCGGTCGCTGTACCGTGGCCGCTGACATAGCCGACTTTATCAGGCGTAATACCGGCGTCTTTCAGCGCAAGCTCCATACATTTTTGCATGGTTTCTTTTTGCGGTTGGGTAACGTGGCTGCCGTCGCTGTTGGCACCATAGCCGACAAGCTCGGCATAGATTTTCGCACCGCGCGCACGGGCGTGTTCTAATTCTTCCAATACAAAAATGCCTGCACCTTCGCCGATGACCAAGCCGTCTCGAGCGTTGTCGTAAGGGCGCGGGGTCAACTCAGGTTCGCCGTTGCGGCGACTGGCGGCATAAAGCGAATCAAATACATACACTTCGGACGGACAAAACTCTTCGCCGCCGCCGGCCAGCATCATATCAATCAGGCCGTATTTAATCGCTTCGTAGGCATAACCAATGCCTTGGCTGCCGGAAGAACACGCGCTCGAAGTCGGGATAATGCGGCCTTTTAAGCCGAAGAAAATACCGATATTGGCGGCAGTCGTATGCGGCATCATACGCACATAAGTATTGGCGTTGAAATTACGCGATGTGCCGGTAAGCAAAAGTTCGCCCATATCGCCGATGTCTTTGGTACTGCCGACAGACGAACCGCACGCCACGCCCATACGGCCGTCTGTAATGCTTTCATCACCCAGCAAACCCGCATCCGTCAAGGCTTGTTCCGCCGCATCGACACACAAATGCGATACGCGACCCATGCTTCTAAGCTGCTTGCGCGTCCAGTGTTCGGGAGGAGAATAGCCTTCAATCGGAGCACCCAGTTGCGCTTCCAATTCAGGAAAGCGTCCGCGCCAATCCATGTATTTGACGGCATTTTTTTCAGCTTTAAAGGCCGTCTGAATACTTGGCCAATCACGGCCGAAGGCGGTAATACCGCCGATACCTGTTACAACGACTCTTCTGGTATTCAACACAAACCTCCGTTCACAGCAATCACTTGGCGCGTAATGTACGCCGCTTTTTCATCCATCAAAAAGCGCACCGCATGCGCTACTTCCTCGGGCAATCCCATACGCGCGGCAGGGACGGCCTTTAAGATTTCTTCAACAGGCACGTTCTCATCGATAATATCGGTATCGATAAGGCCCGGCGCCACGCAGTTGACGGTAATTTTGCGTTTTGCCAACTCAACCGCCAAGGCCTTTGCCGCGCCGATCAGGCCCGCTTTGGACGCGCTGTAATTGACCTGACCGCGGTTGCCCGTCAAACCGGACACCGACGCCATACACACAATCCGTCCTGCTTTGCGGCGACGGATCATCGGCATGGTCAAAGGGTGCAACACATTATAAAAACCGTCCAAATTGGTACGCAGCACCAAATCCCAATCGTCGTCTGAAAACGCGGGGAAGGCATTGTCGCGCGTCAGACCGGCGTTCAATACTACGCCGTAATATGTGCCGTTTGCCTCAATGTCGGCAGTCAAAATTTCACGGCATGCTTCGCGGTCGGATACGTCAAACTGCAACACGCGCGCATTTCTACCCAACGCACGGATTTCTTCCGCTACAGCTTCCGCTTCATCACGGCGGCTGCGGCAGTGGACGACAATATCAAAGCCGTCCTGCGCCAAACCAAGCGCGACGGCTTTGCCGATACCGCGATTAGATCCTGTAATTAAAATAGTTTCACTCATACGTTTTCTCACTATATCGACAGGCCGTCTGAATCTTTGTCTTTTCAGACGGCCTTGTAAACGGTTTAAATGATTTGACCGTCTTTCGGACTGTACACATTTAAAGAAGCTTCTGCCAGCAAACCGTCCGGCGGCAACAGATGCTTCACATCTTCCGGTGCATCCGTCCAGCGCAACTCGCAATCAAATACGCCCATACCGCCCAAATCCTGAATGGACACATGCGCCCTGACCTCCAGCTCAGTACCGACAGGCACGGAATCGGCAAACAAATCCAGCTTGCGCGTTCCCAATAAAAAACCCAAACGGACAGGCTCTCCGGCCTTTAAAGCCTCAATGCCTGCGAAAGCGCCTATGCCCTGTGCCATCAATTCCATATAAGCCATAGACGGCAACACGCCGTCCTGCAGCAAAATATGCTTATCACCAACCGGCGCACGGCAAACCGTATAGTCATCGCCAAATTCTTTCACACAGTCGATAAGCACCATATGTCCGCTGTGCGGAAGCAGTGGAGCCACATCATAAATCGGGGCACTCGGTATTGAAGGCATAAAATGTCATCCGGGAATAAATTACGTTACAATATGCATTATAACAGAGCCTAGCTTTTACTAACCCATTTCATTACAATGTATGAAAATGTAAAACATTGAAAGACATCATGCCTCAAAACGTTTGCCGTTTCAGCTTCAATATCGCCGCATGGCAGGCCTCCTCCAGCAAAATCAGTACGCCGGAGCAATGGCAGGACTGGGCGCAGGGAAAACTCGATACCGCCTCAATGCCGGAGTGCAAACCCGCGCTCTCCTTTTTACCGCCAATGCAACGCCGCCGCCTGGGAAAAGCGGCACGCTTGGTTTGCGATGCCGCATGGAATCTGGCCGACCAATATCCTGAAAGCGTCCCGGTGTACGTTTCGCACGACGGCGAAAGCAACCGCAGCTTTGAATTGTGGCAAGAGCTTTTGAACACGCATACCGTGTCGCCGACCTCATTCGGCCTGTCCGTTCACAACGCGACGATTGGGCAATGGTCGATGTTGCGCAAAGACATGAGTGAGCATACCGCGTTGGCCGTTGCTGCCGATTCCTTTGAAACCGCGCTGACCGAGGCATTTGCGCTTTTACAAGACGGCGCGCCATCCGTTTTAGTGATTGTTGCCGATGATCCTTTGTCCGAAGACTATCCCGTCCTAGCTACACGTGCGCCGTTTGCCTATGCATTGGCACTGGTGATTACAAAGGGCAAAGACTATACCTTAAGCTTGGAAACCACATCCGCAAGGCCGTCTGAAAACCCTAACGATACAATAGTCGAGCCCTATTGGAGCAGCTTGGAGTGGGTACGCTTCCTGCTTTCAGACGGCCGACAACATACGCAACATTATGCCGGTAGAAACTGGCACTGGCAGAAAAACGCATGAAAACTTTAGACTATTTCCGTCGCTTTTTTGCCACACTCTTCGGCTTCATCCTCTTCGGCGTTGCAGGCGTATTGTTCAAAATCGCACTTTTGCCCTATACGCTCAAATCGACCAAAGGCGACATCAAGCGCCAACTTGAAGCAAGACGCATGATAGGCAAAGTTTGGCGTTTCTTTGTCGGCTACCTGCAATGGTCAGGCGTATTGAGCGTCCGCTTCAACGGCCTGGAAAAACTCGGCAGACCCGGTCAGCTCATCCTTGCCAACCATCCCTCGCTTTTGGATGTTGTTTTACTGATCAGCCACTTCCCCGACCCGAACGTGTTGGTCAAAAAAGACCTGTTGCACAACCCCAGCATGAAAAGCCAAATTATCGCTTCAGGCTACATTCCCAACGACGAAAGCATGGAAATGTTGGAAGAAATCGACGCCGTGTTCAAAAGCGGGCAAAGTATGCTGATTTTCCCCGAAGGCACGCGCACAGGTTGGGACGGACAGGTTAAAATGCACCGCGGCGCCGTATCGCTCGGTTTGCGCAGTGCATCAGTCATCACACCCGTGTGCATCAAGATGACGCCGCCCAATTTTAAAAAGGGGCAACCGTGGTACAAAATCCCGCCACAAAAAATTCATTATGAAATTACCGTCGGCGATGACATACTGCCGGAAGAATGGCTGGCAGAAAAACCCCTGCCCATCGCCGCACGACGTTTAAACGAATACCTGCAAGACTATTTTACAAGGAAAACCACATGAGCAATTTAGAAAACCAAATCAAACAATTAATCATCGACAGCTTAGGTCTGGAAGACATTACCGTTGCCGACATCGGCAGCGAAGATCCGCTTTTCGGCGACGACGGCCTGGGTCTGGATTCGGTTGATGCATTGGAACTTGGTTTGGCCGTACAAAAAACCTTCGGCTTCCAGCTCGATGGTGAAAACGACAACCTGCGCGAAAACTTCGCCAACGTCAAAACTCTGGCCGAGTTCGTCAAGAGCCGCCAAGCATAAGGGAGAAAGAAGATGACCGAACAAGAAGTACGCACCCTGCTGACCGATGCACTGGTTAACCTGTTTGAAATCGAACCGGAACGCATCAAACCCGAAACCAACCTCTACGAAGATTTGGAAATCGACAGCATCGACGCCATCGACCTTATCGACCACATCAAACGCGAAACCGGCCGCAAACTGCAAGCCGAAGACTTCCGCAATGTGCGTACCGTAGAAGACGTGGTTCAAGCGGTTTTGAAAGTACAACAAGATTCCTGATTCCGCTTTGAATCAGCATATTTTCAGACGGCCTTGTCAATCGGCAAGGCCGTCTGAAAATCAATCGCGACCATGAAAATACTAGGAAAACTCCTACTGACCCTTGCCAGCCTCGCCTATCCGCTCATATGGTATTACGGCAGGGAAAACGGCGCATTTTTCTGGCTTGCCGCGGTCATGTGTGTGTTATGGCTGATACGCGCCGCCATGTCGCAAACTGCAGCCCAACGCATTACGGCGATTATCCTTGCCGCTTTTTTTGCGGCGGTACTGGTTTTCAGACGGCCTGACTCGATGTATTGGTATCCCGTCGCCGTCAACGCGCTGATGCTTGCCGTTTTCGGTGGCAGCCTATTTGCCAAACAAACCGTCATCGAACGCATCGCCCGACTGCAACACCCTGACCTGCCGCCCGAAGGTGTGCACCACACTCGACGCGTTACGCGAATCTGGTGCGCGTTCTTTATCTTCAACGGCGCAACCGCCGCCATTTTGGCAGGCTTGCAATATTACGATTGGTGGGCGGCTTATACAGGCATCGTGTCGTATGTGTTAATGGGAATCTTATTTGCCGGAGAGTGGATTTATCGGAAATTGGTTTTGAAGGTTTAATCTATCTCTAAAATTATCAACTAAAATATATACTTAACCTTATTTCTACATTGGAGAACATAATGCTGAAAACTATATTATCTACGACATCAATACTGATTATTACGGCTTGCTCAACAACTCCAATTACAGTAAGTAATGGAAGCATCGTTCCTGAACATCTAATTTATGAAAAAAATATAGTTAAACAGAATGATGACCCATCAAAAGGAAATATCACAATACTTCGAGATGCCGGCTTTACCGGTGCAGCATGCTCATACGATATTACTCTAAATAATAAAAAAATTTTCAGTATTCAACAAAATCAATATTTAACTATTGCGCTTGAGCCTGGTGAATATTTTCTTGGTGCATCAACTGGAGGGGGATTATGTCCCAATACTCAATTGACGCAAGATGTGAATCTAAAAGCAGGAGAAAATAGAGAATACAGAATTAGTATTAGTTCAAACTTCCAACATATGTTTACAAGACAAAAATAACTTATGTACCTAACCCGAATCCTATCCCCCGACCTACCCCAACACGACATTATCGCCGCCCATCCGAATTGGACGCGTGCTGATTTCAACCGTGCGGTTTTCCATCTGTCAGGCCGTCTGAAACAGGCAGGCGTGCAAACTGCCGCGTTGTGGTTTGACGATGCCGCGCTGTTTGCCTGTTCCGTGTTGGCAGTGTGGCATTCTGGCGGAAAGGTTTTATTGTTGCCCAATTTGGCGCAAGACAATTTGGATTGGGGCAAAACGGCAGAAGTATTTTTAACGGATTCAACAGATAAAAAGCTGTCTTCAGACGGCCTGAACATCTGGCACTTGCCTGATGTATTAGCTAAAACAGATTTGGAAGGGCTACACACCTATCCTGAAAACCATCTGATTCCCGATCATGCCGAAGCATGGTTAAAAACATCAGGCTCCAGTGGCGAAGCGCAGATTATTGTGAAAACCGCCGCGCAAATGCAGGCAGAAACCCTGACTTTGGCAAATACGCTACCATTTGGACAACATGGTGAAACCGTGATTGGCAGCGTGATTCCGCAACACCTTTACGGCTTCACGTTCCGCTTCGCACTCGCGCTGACAATGGGTTGGACTATGGAACGACAGCAGGCTGTTTATCCGGAAAACCTGCTTTCCAGCACGGCCGCACATGATAAAGTGGTTTGGATTGCCAGTCCGGCCGTACTCAACCGCTTAGGTGAAAACCGCAACTGGCAAAGTATCGGCCATAAAATTGCAGGCATTGTCTCGGCCGGTGGTGCATTGCCCGCAGCCACGGCGGATTTGCTGCAACAGGCTGCCGTCCGCCCGTTTGAAGTCTATGGCAGTACCGAAACCGGCGTGATTGCCTCACGTTGCGAACGCCAAGAATGGCAGCCGTTCGAAGGCGTGGAAATCGGACAAAACGAAGAAGGCGCACTGTGGGCTTCTTCGCCTTGGTCGCCCGAGCGCCGTCAAACAGCCGATTTGATCGAGCCGCAAGATGACGGTTTTCTGTTACTCGGTCGCCAAGACCGCATTATTAAATTTGAGGACAAACGCGTGTCGCTGACCCAAATCGAACACGAACTTTTACAACACCCTTGGATTGCCGACGCCCACTGCGGCCGCCATCCGCAACATCAACGCATCGCCATATGGGCGGCATTGAACGCGGACGGTATCGCCGCCTTGCGTGAGAAAGGCCGTGCTGCGGTTGCCGATACGCTCAAACGCCATCTGGCCGCCACGCAGGACACCATCGCCTTGCCGCGCTACTGGCGTTTTACCGATGGCCTGCCGCGCAACGCCCAAGCCAAAATCGCCGCGGCGGATTTTCAGACGGCCTTTACCGTTGCCCAAACTTCGCCCGTTTGGTCGAAAACTTCATCTGACGATGAAACCAATACCGAAATTTTTATCGGGCGCGTGCCTTTGGATTTGGTTTATTTCGGCGGCCATTTTGCCACCTTCCCGCTGGTTCCCGGCGTGGTCGAGCTACAATGGGTGCGCAACCTGATCGCGCCCAAGCCATGGAGTAAACAGCGCGTCATCCGCATCGAAAATCTAAAATATCAGCAGTTTATCCGTCCTCACGATGAAGTGTCGGTAGAGCTGAAATTTGATGAAAGTAAAAACAAACTGAGCTTTAAAATCAACAACGGAGAGTATCCGTGTGCATCAGGACGGATCGTGTTTGAGGCCGTCTGAATATACTTATTAACTTTTTAGTGGAAAACCAACAATATGCAACTCTTCCCTGCCCTAGAACAACGCTATTCCCACGAACACCAGTCCGCAGGCGAGGCTCAACGTCTGGCTCAAGAAATCGCTTTTGCACCGATTGTATTCCAAGTTTCCCGCCTGATGGTGAAATTTGGCATTCTGGACTTGCTGAACGACCATCCAGACGGCCTCACTCAAGCCGAAATTGCTGAAAAAGCGAAAATCAGCAACTACGCGGCACAAGCCCTGCTGGAAGCCTCGCTGTCTATCGGCACTGTCTTGACTCGCAATAACCGCTATTTCATCAGCAAGGCCGGTTGGTTTGTCCTCAAAGACAAAATGGCCCGCGTCAATATGGATTTCACGCAGGAAATCTGCTACCAAGGCATGTTTGATTTGGAAAAAACCCTGCAAACCGGCAAGCCCGAAGGCCTGAAAGTATTCGGCGACTGGCCGACCATTTACGAAGGCTTGTCTTCATTGCCAAGCATCGCGCAGGAAAAATGGTTTGCATTCGACCATTATTATTCCGACAATTCCTTCGCCGAAGCACTGAACACCGTGTTCGCCAAACCGGTTAAAAAACTGCTCGATGTCGGCGGCAATACCGGCCGCTGGGCGGAGCAATGCGTCAACCACAATGCCGAAGTCGAAGTGACCATCATGGATCTGCCGCAACAAATCGGCTTGATGCGCGAAGCGACCAAAGGCAAAAACGGTGCGGACCGTATCCACGCCCATCCGGCCAACCTGCTTGATCCTGAAATTCCGTTCCCAACCGGTTTTGACGCGATCTGGATGAGCCAATTCCTAGACTGTTTCACCGAGGAACAAGCCACCAGCATTCTTCAACGCGCCGCTGCGTCTATGAGCGAAAACACCAGCCTCTACATCATGGAGCCTTTCTGGGACAGACAACGCTACGAAACCGCCGCCTACTGCCTGACCATGACCAGCCTGTATTTCACTGCCATGGCCAACGGCAACAGCAAAATCTTCCACTCTGAAGACCTGATCCGTTGCGTTGAAAAAGCCGGATTGAAAGTAGCGGAAATTTCAGACGGCATCGGCCGCGGCCACAGCATCTTGCGCTGCGTTAAGGCCGTCTGAACATTATCTTTTAAACCCTAAAAAGAAACCGACCCCAACAGCCATTTCAGCTATCGGGGTCGGTTTGTTTTTAGGTATCAGCCTTAATGCATCAGCCACGCAACATCCATACTGCGCACACCAAAGCAATCGCCACCAACAAAGCGGCAAACAGTTGTCCCATTCCGGCCAATTTAGGCTGCTGGGCATCGATGGTTTTAAAGCCGTTAATCATCGGCGTAATCAAATCCTGTTTTTTCACAAAGCGATACAGCAAAACAGCCGCGATATGTACGCCTGCTAAAACAGCTAAGACATTAAAGAAATTGACATGGATTTTTCGCGCCAGCGTACCGGCGTGTTCGCTGACCAAATGATTCAAAAAGCCGGAATTGGTAAACGTATTTTCATCGGCGGCAAATAAGCCTGTGGCCGTCTGAAAAAACAACGCGGCCAATAAAGCGATGACCATCAGCGCACCCAAAGGATTGTGGCCGACCAATTCGTCTTCAGACATTTGGCCTTGCGTATAGCGGCGGATTTCGGGAAACGGACGCACAAATCGGCTGAATTTTGCCGTATCGCTACCCCAAATTCCCCAACACAAGCGGAAAACCACCAAAGCCAGCATCAACAAGCCGCCACGCAAGTGCCATACCAGCATATCGCCGCCTTGGGTTGCGCTGTACCACATAAAACCCATCATTAGCACCAAGAGCCAATGGAACAGGCGCGTAGGTGCGTCCCAAACTTTTATTTTTTGCTTCATTACCTTTTACTTTCTGATTTAAAATTAAATTTCTTATCTTGGAAGGTTACGCCATGCAGCCCATCTACACGCTTCCCGAATCGCTTCAAGCTTTTCAGACGGCCTTAGCATTTCCCGACGTATTCCGCCCCCGCGCCCAAGAATCGCACAAAGGCACATACGGCACGCTTGCCATTATCGGCGGCGCAATGGGAATGAGCGGCGCGGTCGTTTTGGCAGCCACAGCCGCGATATATCTAGGGTGTGGCAAGGTTTGGGCAGGCTTCAACCAAGCCACGCTGCCCTTTGCCATTATTCCGGAACGCCCTGAAATTATGCTCGCCACTGCGACCCAACTGATGGAGCGCAACGATGTCAGCGCGCGGGTAATCGGCTGCGGCTTTGGCTTGGACGGATTATCAGAGCAGCTTCTGCCCCAAATCCTGTCTACACACCATAACCAGCCTTTATTGCTCGATGCAGATGCTTTGACACTGCTTGCCCGCTCTTCCGAATTGGCCGAACGCCTCAAATCGTACAAACATATCGTCCTGACACCTCATCCAGCCGAAGCCGCCCGCCTGCTCAGCACCGATACCCAATCAGTTCAAGCCGACAGGCAAAAAGCCGTAACCGAAATCAGCCGTAAATATGGCGCGACCGTTGTATTGAAAGGCCATCATACATTAGTGGCCACGGCAGACGGCATAGTCTATACCAACACCAGCGGCAATGCCGGTTTGGCCACCGCAGGCAGCGGCGATGTCTTGAGCGGCATTATCGGCAGCCTGCTGGCACAAGGCATTCCAATATTCCAAGCCGCCTGCGCTGGCGTATGGCTGCACGGAGCGGCAGCCGATGTCATCAAACACAGCGGCCAAATCGAAACCGGCATGCTTGCCGGAGAAATTGCACCCGCCGCCCGATGGCTGCGCAATATTTTATCAAAAGAATAATGCCGTCTATATAGCAAATACAAATCACAGGCCGTCTGAAAATCAATTCTTATCTTCAGACGGCCTTATTTATTCTAATCCATTTTGCAAATTAAGGTTAAGGCGTGTATCCTTGGTTTCCCTTAAAAACAACTTCACAACATATCATCATGAATACCCTCAACAAAATCAGTGATTTTATCGGAAAGACCTTTTCCCTCTGGGCCGCGCTCTTTGCCGGCATCGCTTTTTTCGCACCCGACACCTTCAAATGGGTCGGCCCTTACATTCCTTGGCTACTGGGCGTCATCATGTTCGGCATGGGCTTGACCCTCAAACCCTCCGACTTTGACATTTTGTTCAAACATCCCAAAGCCGTCATTATCGGCGTGATTGCCCAATTCGCCATCATGCCTGCGACTGCCTATCTGCTGGCGAAACTATTGAACCTGCCTGCCGAAATCGCGGTCGGTGTGATTTTGGTCGGTTGCTGTCCGGGCGGCACGGCCTCCAATGTAATAACCTATTTGGCGCGCGGCAATGTGGCTTTGTCGGTTGCCGTTACATCGGTTTCCACCCTGATTTCCCCATTGCTGACTCCTGCCATCTTCCTGATGCTTGCCGGTGAAATGCTGGAAATCCAAGCGGGCGGCATGTTGATGTCCATCGTCAAAATGGTTTTACTCCCCATCGTTTTGGGCTTGATTGTCCATAAAGTCTTGGGCAACAAAACTGAAAAACTGACCGATGCTCTGCCGCTGGTTTCCGTTGCCGCCATCGTGCTGATTATCGGCGCGGTTGTCGGTGCCAGCAAAGGCAAGATTATTGAAAGCGGCCTGTTGATTTTTGCCGTTGTCGTACTTCACAACGGCATCGGCTATCTGCTCGGCTTCTTTGCCGCCAAATGGACCGGCCTGCCTTATGATGCACAAAAAACGCTGGCCATCGAAGTCGGTATGCAAAACTCAGGCTTAGGCGCCGCGCTTGCCGCCGCACACTTTGCCGCCGCTCCGGTTGTTGCCGTTCCCAGCGCATTGTTCAGCGTGTGGCACAATATCTCCGGCTCGCTTTTGGCAACTTATTGGGCAGCCAAAGCCGATAAAAATAAAGAATCCTAAACGTCTTTAATCATAAGGCCGTCTGAACAGATTCCGTTCAGACGGCCTTTATTTTGAAATCAAGCAGAATTATTGTTTCACGGCTTCGATTTGAATATTGATGTTTACTTTTTTGCTCATACCGGCACCTACCAAATAATCCAAGCCCCATTTGGTGCGGTCGATGGTGGTATTGAAGTCGCCGCCACACACTTCTGCTTTTGCCATCGGGCTTTGGTAGCAGTTGAATTTATCGGCTTTGAGTTTTACCGGCGCAGTTTTGCCGTTCATGGTCAGATTGCCGTCAACAGACAGCAGTTTTTTGCCGTTGAAATTGAATTTGGTGGATACAAAACGGATTTCAGGGTATTTGTCTGCATTGAAAATATCGGCAGATTTCAAGTGTTGGGTAAAGTGGTCAGAACCGGTTTGCAGTTTGGACAAAGGCAATACGATATCGATAGAGCCTTGGCGTTTGGCACGGTCAAATTCCAAATTGCCGGTCAAACCATAAATACCACCGACGTTGGTGCTGGTGTTGAAATGGTCGATGGCAAAGCGGGCATTGGTGTGGAATTCGTCCACTTTATAAACAGCGGCAGACGCAGCAGAAGCCAACATGGCCGAACACAATGCAAACATGATTTTTTTCATCGTCTTATCCTTAAAAATGTGAGAAGTTCCCTATCATATCACTTTTTGATGCCAACATCTTTTGCAACTGAGAAAGACAGCGTTTCATTTTAAGAAAACTTCAGGCCGTCTGAAGGATTGAGCAGCAAATTCAGGTGAAGCAAATACAGTTTAGTTTTATTACAAAATAGCGTGCTTCATCGCTCGTAATTGGTATAAAATACCGAGTTATTTCTACAACGGGCCGCCAACCAACCAGCCTATTTCAGACGGCCTCAGCATAAAACAAAGGAACAAAAATGCCTGAATACCGCTCCAAAACCTCTACCCACGGCCGCAATATGGCAGGCGCGCGCGCATTGTGGCGTGCGACCGGCGTAATGGAAACCGACTTCGGCAAACCGATTATCGCCATTGCCAACTCTTTCACCCAATTCGTCCCAGGCCATGTGCACCTGCACAATATGGGTCAACTGGTTGCCCGTGAAATCGAAAAAGCCGGCGGCATTGCCAAAGAATTCAACACCATCGCCATTGACGACGGTATCGCCATGGGTCACAGCGGTATGCTCTACTCCCTGCCCAGCCGCGACCTGATTGCCGACTCCATCGAATACATGGTCAACGCCCACTGCGCCGACGCGCTGGTGTGCATTTCCAACTGCGACAAAATCACCCCGGGCATGCTGATTGCCGCTATGCGCCTGAACATTCCGACCATCTTCGTTTCCGGCGGCCCGATGGAAGCCGGTAAAGTTATCGGCGTGGCCAATATTCAGCCTGAACGCCGTTTGGACTTGATTGATGCCATGATCGAATCGGCTGACGACAATATCACCGACAAACAAGTAGAAGAAGTCGAACAAAACGCCTGCCCGACTTGCGGCTCCTGCTCCGGCATGTTTACCGCCAACTCCATGAACTGCCTGACAGAAGCACTCGGCCTTTCCCTGCCCGGCAATGGTTCATACTTGGCGACCCACGCAGGCCGCAAAGAATTGTTTCTCGAAGCCGGCCGTATAATTGTCGAAATCACCAAACGCTACTACGAGCAAGACGACGAAACCGTATTGCCACGCAGTATTGCCACTAAAAAAGCGTTTGAAAACGCCATGACCATGGACATCGCCATGGGCGGCTCTACCAATACCATTTTGCACCTGTTGGCCGTTGCCAACGAAGCCGGTGTCGATTTCAAAATGGCCGACATCGACCGCTTAAGCCGCGTTGTGCCTTGCATCTGTAAAACCGCGCCAAACAACCACGACTACTACATGGAAGACGTGCACCGCGCAGGCGGTATCTTCGCCATCCTGAAAGAATTGGACAAAGCGGGCAAACTGTACACTGATGTGTACACCATCCACGCGCCGACACTGAAAGACGCGATTGAAAAATGGGACGTAACCAACCCTGAAAACACCCATGCCATCGAGCGTTTCAAAGCGGCTCCCGGCGGCGTACGCACTACTCAGGCGTTCTCGCAAAACCGTATGTGGAAAACCCTCGACCTCGACCGCGAAAAAGGCTGTATCCGTGATGTCGAACATGCCTACTCGCAAGACGGCGGCTTGGCAGTATTGTTCGGCAACATCGCCGAGCGCGGTTGCGTAGTGAAAACCGCAGGCGTAGACGAGAGCATCCTCAAATTTACCGGCCGCGCCCGCGTATTTGAAAGCCAAGAAGACGCAGTAGAAGGCATTTTGGGCAATCAAATCGTGGCTGGCGATATCGTCATCATCCGCTACGAAGGCCCTAAAGGCGGCCCGGGCATGCAAGAAATGCTGTACCCGACTTCTTACCTGAAATCCAAAGGTTTGGGCAAAGCCTGCGCCCTCCTGACCGACGGCCGTTTCTCCGGCGGTACTTCCGGCCTGTCCATCGGCCACGCTTCGCCTGAAGCGGCAGAAGGCGGCGCTATCGGTTTGGTACACGAAGGCGACACCATCGAAATCGACATTCCAAACCGCAGCATCCACCTTGTCATTTCCGATGAAGAGCTTGCCGCACGCCGTGCCGAAATGGAAGCACGCGGCAGCAAAGCGTGGAAACCGGAAAACCGCGACCGCTACGTCTCCGCGGCCCTGCGTGCCTACGGCGCGATGGCAACTTCCGCCGACAAAGGCGCAGTCCGCGACGTATCGCAAATCGAACGTTAATTAACCTGACTTAAGGCCGTCTGAACGCTTTCAAGTGTTTCAGACGGCCTTCATTCAAATGGACAAATATGGACAAATTCATTTTAGCGATGATCGGCATGGCCATTGCCCTGTTGATTATTATTGGCGGCGGATTTATCGCTGTCGAATATTTCAAATCCCATCCTGAAGCATTCCAAGTCAAGCCGCTATCAAAATGATCATTTAACGGCATGAGTTTCAAGGGAAAAGAGCCGTAGCTCAAGGCCGTCTGAACGCAGTACATATAATGAAACACATTCTTTACTGGCTGGGTGGTTTTGCCGTCGCCCTCGGCATATTCCAATACTATGAAACCCATCGCTATTCCGAAGACCAGCTCATCTATGCCCAACCGCCGCAAAATCGTTCTGCCGTTGCCGATTTTGATGCTTTGGCGTATTTAAACTTCATCCGCGCCTCAGCCAATCTGCCCGCACTGGCGCACTCGGCAACACTCGAACGCGCCGCACGCAATCATGCCCGCTATCTGCTGCAAAACCCTGACGACGGACATGACGAACACAATACGCGCAATCCCTTTTATACAGGTCCACGCCCATCCGACCGCACGCGCAAAGCCGGTTATGCCTATAAAGGTGTGCACGAAAACGTCAGCACTAGCCAGCATCCGCCAAACGAAAAAATCAACGACCATCTACCTGCCCAACATCAGCTGGACAACCTAATGACGGCGATTTACCACCGTCTCTCCTTACTCGATCAAAATATCGACGAGGCCGGAGCCGCATTTGAATCGCAAGGCAAACAAATCGCGCTAAGCATCAATCAGGGCGACAGCAGATTCAACAGCCTCTGCCAAAAAAACCGCCCCCTATCCGATCTCAGCCGTTCGTTTTATCAAGATGCCTGTCATGGCCATGCCATTGTTTATGCGGATGAAATTTCCAACCGCAAAACCCGGCCTTACATCACCTATCCGCAAGGCAACTTCGCTTCGCCGGTTTTCCACGGCGAACGTCCCGACCCTATGCCACATTATGAAATGACCGGCAATCCGGTCAGCATCGCCTTCTCAGAACAATCGCCTCCGGTCAAAATGCGTTCGTTCAAACTGTATCAGGACACAAAAGAAATCAGAGACGTCAAAATCTTAGATAAAGATAATGACCCAAACCGCCTCTTGACCGAACGCCAATTTGCGCTGTTTCCTTTACAGCCATTGGAATACGACACCGACTACCGTGCCGTGTTCGAATACCGTCAAAACGGAAAAGACAGAACGGCCGAATGGACATTCAGCACGCAAAAACCCGATTACCCTTACTTCATCGTCAAAGGCGGCGAAACACTGGCTATCGAATCCGGACAAAAATATTTTATCCATTGGCAGGATTTTTGGTGCTTGAAGCAATGTGAACGCTACAACTACCGAACGAACCGCGACACACAAATCGACATTATCGAGCGGCAGGCGGGCGGCATCATTATCCGTGTCAACGGAAGCAAAGGCAGCAGCATCCGCTTAATGCCCGAAGGCGAAGACAGGCGTGCCATTACACTTTATTTATGGAAATAAAGCCGTTTTCAGACGGCATGAAGCACCAAAAAGCTGATAAAATACCGCCTCACCACCCTACGGCAAGCTATCCAATATGACCAAACATCCGCAAACAGCAGCCAATACCCGCTATGCCTTTGCCAGCATTGCCGCCATGTTGGCCACGTTTTTACTATTCGTGGCCGTGATGTTGCTGCCTTTGGGGCTGACGGCGGACACGCAAGTGATCCTGATACGGTTTTCACTCTACGCAATCGTGCTGTTTGCCGTACTTGGCGGTATTTTTTCTGTACGCGTTGCCTATTTGCGTAAAAAGAACGGAGCATGACATGACCCAAGCCGATAAAATTCCACAAGAAATCCGTCTCCAGCAAGAGCGGCGCGTACTGACTTTGGTCTATGTTGACGGTGCCAAAAGCCTTCCTGCCGAATACCTGCGCGTGTACTCGCCCAGCGCGGAAGTGCGCGGACACGGTCCAGGTCAAGATGTTTTGCAAACAGGCAAAGCCGAAGTCAGCATTACCGATTTGGACCCCGTCGGCCAATACGCATTGAAAATTACTTTTTCAGACGGCCATGACAGCGGCCTTTACGATTGGGACTATCTCTACCGACTGGCGCATAATCAAGATGCGCTTTGGCAAGACTATCTTGACCGCCTTGAGAAAGCCGGTGCGTCCAGAACGCCAAGTGCCGAAGATTTAAAACCCAAACACACACATTCCTGCGGTAGCGGCGGTTGCGGCGGAAAGGCCGTCTGAAAAAAGGCGAGACCGTAATATTGGACGACGGCAGAATCATTGACGGCAAAGCATTCCTTTCCCCGCCCAAAAAAGGATGGGGAGCGGCCATCTTCGGCGATACTAAGACCTGTCTGCAGGCAGTGCACGCCGCACAAAACGCAGACGTTTTGGTGCATGAAGCAACCTTTTCGGCAGGCGATGAAGAGACAGCTCCATTCAACCGTATCCGATGCAGCCAAGCTGGCTTTGCAAGCCAATGTGAAACAACTTTATCTGACCCACATCAGCGCACTTTATACCGAAGAAGAGCAACGCCTGATGCTGGAGCGACAGGCACAAACTATATTTCCCGCGTCGAAAGTGGTTGGCGATTTCGACGTATTCGATATCTGAATCCGTATTATTTTAAGAAGGCAGACACTATGAGCGACCACAAAACCCATTTCGGCTTCACGACTGTTGACGAAGACGAAAAAGCAGGCAAAGTTGCCGAAGTCTTCCACTCCGTGGCAAAAAACTACGACATTATGAATGACGTAATGTCCGGCGGTCTGCACCGTGTTTGGAAACATTTCACCATCAATACCGCCCGCCTGAAAAAAGGCGACAAAGTATTGGATATCGCCGGCGGTACTGGCGATTTGTCCCGAGGTTGGGCGAAACGTGTGGGCAAAGAAGGCGAAGTTTGGCTGACAGACATCAACTCCTCCATGCTGACGGTCGGCCGCGACCGCCTGCTCAACGAAGGCATGATTCTGCCCGTATCGTTGGCAGACGCTGAAAAATTGCCGTTCCCCGACAACTATTTCAATCTAGTTTCCGTCGCATTCGGTCTGCGCAACATGACGCACAAAGATGCCGCGCTGAAAGAAATGTACCGCGTATTGAAACCGGGCGGCACCCTGCTGGTGTTGGAATTCTCCAAAGTGTACAAACCTTTGGAAGGCGTGTACGACCTCTATTCTTTCAAACTGTTGCCGATTATGGGTAAACTGATTGCCAAAGATGCCGACAGCTACCAATACCTCGCCGAGTCCATCCGTATGCACCCCGACCAAGAGACCTTGAAACAAATGATGCTGGATGCAGGCTTCGACAGCGTGGATTACCACAACATGAGCGCAGGCATCGTCGCCCTGCATAAAGGCGTGAAATTCTAAGGCCGTCTGAAACAAACACAAAGGGCGTGATTGATAGACACGCCCTTTGTTTTTAAACCTTCCAAGCCAATCTGAGACAAACCAAAGGCCGTCTGAACAGCCGTAAAACGAAATCAAGCATTTCGATTACACCATTCAGACGGCCTTAATACGTTCAAATCAGCTTATGTCCCTGCTTTCACGCTTTGCCATTGACGGACCATAAATTTCAACGCCGCAGGTTGGATAGGCACCATGATAAAGCTGTTTTTCAAATCCTCATCGGTCGGGAAAATCGTATTGTCGTTTCTAAACTCTTCATCCATCAGCTCCTGAGCCGGTTTGCTGGACGGCGCATAAGTAACAAAATTGCCGTTTTTCGCCGCAACTTCAGGATCTAAGAAATCATTGATATACGCATGGGCATTGGCCACATGTTTGGCATCTTTCGGAATCACAAACGAATCCACCCAAATCCCCACGCCTTCTTTCGGCATCATCACACGGATTTTTTCTTTGCCGCCTGCTTCTTCGGCACGGCGTTTGGCAATGTTCAAATCGCCGCCAAAACCAATCGTTACGCAAGTATCGCCGCGCGCCAAATCATCGATAAAACCGGACGAGGTAAAACGCTTGATGTACGGACGGTTTTTCTTCAAGACTTCCGTAGCCGCCTTAATATCCGCCGTTTCGCTGCTGTTTGGATTTTTACCCATATAGTTCAACACCATAGGATAAATCTCCGCCGCGCTGTCCAAATAGCTGATGCCGCATTGTTTGAGTTTGGACGTGTATTCGGGGTTAAACACCAAATCCCATTGATTGTCCGGCAGCTGATCCGTGCCCAAAGCCTTTTTCACACGCTCGGTATTGATGGCGAAAGTATTGGTACCCCAATAAAATGGCACCGCATATTCATGCCCCGGATCGACGCCTTCCATCAGCTTCATCAACTGAGGATTCAAGTTTTTATAGTTGGGAATCAGGGATTTGTCTATTTTCTGATACGCACCTGCCTTAATCTGCCTACCGACAAACGCATTGGAAGGACCCACGATGTCGTAACCCGACTTGCCGGTCAATACCTTGCTCTCCAGCGTTTCATCGCTGTCATATACATCGTAAGTTACTGCGATACCGTGTTTTTTCTCAAACGCGGCAACCGTCTCGGGATCGACATATTCCGACCAGTTGTAAATACTCAATACCTTTTGATTATCGGTTTGAGCCGCCTTGTCGGCAGTAGTTTTGTCCGAGCCGCCGCAGCCGGCCAGTGCCAGCGCAGTCAGTACGATGAGGGGCAGATGTTTGGTCATTATCATTCCTTGCGTATCCGGTTGAAAATAGAGAGGCATTATAAAGCAGGCAAGCTCGAGCGGATAGGCTTCATTGTTAAAAGATATCGTCCCGCTTGAGGCCGTCTGAAAGACGGATTACTGCCAACTTAAAACCTTTCTGCCGATAGCTTGAAATATGGTTTTGCGGTAAGATAACGCCCATTCGTTTTTAATCGCAACGCGCCGTCCGGGCCGTCTGAAATCCTTGTAAAAAATTTATCGAGACATTATGAAAACCACCGAACTACGCCAAAAATTCCTGAAATTTTTTGAATCTAAAGGCCACACCATCGTCCGCTCCTCCTCGCTCGTGCCACACGACGACCCGACCCTGTTGTTTACCAACGCAGGCATGAACCAATTTAAAGACGTATTCCTCGGCTTTGACAAACGCCCCTACAACCGCGCCACTACCGCGCAAAAATGCGTACGCGCAGGCGGTAAACACAACGACTTGGAAAACGTAGGCTACACCGCCCGTCACCACACCTTCTTTGAAATGATGGGCAACTTCTCCTTCGGCGACTACTTCAAGCGCGACGCGATCCACTTCGCTTGGGAATTCCTGACTTCCCCGGAATGGTTGAACATCCCTAAAGACAAACTCTTGGCGACCGTTTACGCAGAAGACGACGAAGCCTACAACATCTGGTTGAACGAAATCGGTATGCCTGCAGAGCGCATCGTCCGCATCGGCGACAACAAAGGCGCAAAATACGCGTCCGACAACTTCTGGCAAATGGGCGACACCGGCCCTTGCGGCCCTTGCTCCGAAATTTTCTACGACCACGGCGAAGAAATCTGGGGCGGCATTCCGGGCAGCCCTGAAGAAGACGGCGACCGCTGGATCGAAATTTGGAACTGCGTATTCATGCAGTTCAACCGCGACGAACAAGGCAATATGAATCCGCTGCCTAAACCATCCGTCGATACCGGCATGGGCTTGGAGCGTATGGCCGCCGTCATGCAGCATGTCCACAGCAACTACGAAATCGACTTGTTCCAAGACCTGCTCAAAGCCGTTGCCCGCGAAACCGGCGCGCCTTTCAGCATGGAAGAACCAAGTCTGAAAGTCATCGCCGACCACATCCGCTCCTGCTCGTTCCTGATTGCAGACGGCGTATTGCCTTCCAACGAAGGCCGCGGCTACGTATTGCGCCGCATTATCCGCCGCGCTGTGCGTCATGGCTACAAACTGGGTCAGAAACAGGCGTTTTTCTACAAACTCGTGCCCGACTTGGTGAAAGCAATGGGAGACGCCTATCCCGAGTTGAAAGAAAAACAGACGCAGATTATGGAAGCCTTGCGCGCGGAAGAAAGCCGCTTCGGCGAAACGCTGGAAAAAGGCATGGGCTTGTTCAACCAAGTGTTAAACGGCATGAAATTCCTGAAACTGGAAAGCCTACTGCCGCAAGATGGTGCGGGCAAACCACTGGCATTGAAAACCGCAGAGGGTGTGGAATTCACCGCCGCCTCCCGTGCCGCTTCGGGCAAAAAGCAAATCGTTATCCGTCCCCAAGTGCCAGGTAGCCTGAACGAAGGCATGTATATCGATTTGCAGGCTGCTTTGGAAACCGCCCATATTCCCGACGCGGAAAAACCGTTTGCCGAAACCTTGAATGCCTATTTGATGGACAACATTGCCAACAGCAAACTCGTTATCGGTGGCGAACATATCTTCAAACTCTACGACACCTACGGCTTCCCCTACGACCTGACCGCTGACATGGCGCGTGAATTAGGTATCGATTTGGACGAAGCAGGCTTCAACCGCGAAATGGAAGCCCAACGCGCACGCGCACGCGCCGCACAAAGCTTCAAAGCCAACGCCCAACTTCCTTACGAAGGTCAAGACACCGAGTTTAAAGGTTATAGCGAACGCCAAACCGAATCCAAAGTCCTCGCCCTCTACAAAGACGGCGAGCAAGTCAACGAATTGAACGAAGGCGATGAAGGTGCCATCGTTATCGACTTTACCCCGTTCTATGCAGAATCCGGCGGTCAAGTCGGCGACGTCGGCTATATCTTCGCAGGCGAAAACCGCTTTGAAGTACTCGATACCCAAAAAATCAAAGCGGCCGTATTCGGCCAATTCGGCGTACAAACTTCAGGCCGTCTGAAAGTCGGCGACAGCGTTACCGCCAAAGTGGATGACGAAATCCGCAATGCCAATATGCGCAACCACAGCGCGACCCACTTGATGCACAAAGCCCTGCGCGATGTATTGGGCGAACACGTTGAACAAAAAGGCTCTTTGGTTACCGCCGAATCCACCCGTTTCGACATTTCCCATCCTCAAGCGGTAACTGCCGAAGAAATCGCCGAAGTCGAACGCCGCGTCAACGAAGCCATTTTGGCCAACGTTGCCGTTAACGCCGCCATTATGAGCATGGAAGATGCCCAAAAAACCGGCGCCATGATGCTCTTCGGCGAAAAATACGGCGACGAAGTCCGCGTACTGCAAATGGGCGGTTTCTCTACCGAATTGTGCGGCGGTACACACGTTTCACGCACCGGCGACATCGGCCTCTTCAAAATCATCAGCGAAGGCGGTATTGCCGCAGGCGTGCGCCGTATCGAAGCCATCACCGGCCTGAACGCACTCAAATGGGCGCAAGAACAAGAGCGTTTGGTGAAAGACATCATTGCCGAAACCAAAGCCCAAACCGAAAAAGACGTACTGGCAAAAATCCAAGCAGGCGCGGCACACGCCAAAGCATTGGAAAAAGAATTGGCACGCGCCAAAGCCGAACTCGCCGTCCATGCAGGCGCCAAACTCTTGGATGATGCAAAAGACTTGGGCTCAGCCAAACTCGTTGCCGCACAAATCGAAGCCGATGCCGCAGCCCTGCGCGAAATCGTTACCGACTTGACCGGCAAATCAGAACAAGCCATCGTATTGCTCGCCTCAGTCAACGACGGCAAAGTTTCCCTGTGTGCAGGCGTATCCAAACCGTTGACTGGCAAAGTCAAAGCAGGCGATCTGGTTAAATTTGCAGCCGAACAAGTCGGCGGCAAAGGCGGCGGCCGTCCTGACTTGGCGCAAGCCGGTGGCACAGATGCCGACAAATTGCCTGAAATGCTGGTAAGCGTGGAAGGTTGGGTTAAAGAGAAGCTGTAATGTAGGAAAGTGCAGGCTGCCTGAAAGTGGGTTTCAGGCAGCCTGCACTATAACTTGCCATGTTCAAAACCAAATTAAATTTGATAAACCACAACAACTACTATTTTCTATTTATGAAATGAAGGATGTAACTATGATTCAAACTGCAGCTCAGACTACCGTAAAAGCTTTGTTAAGTGAAAACAACGGCGCGAAATATCATTATGTTATTCCGCCCTATCAACGCGAATATGCATGGACAAAAAACCAATGGGATAACCTATTTGATGATTTAACCGATAACGATAAAGGTTATTTTCTCGGTTCGCTGATTTGTATTTTAGACGGCAACGTAGGAGATAGCATAGAAGCCACCGTTATTGACGGGCAACAGCGTTTAACCACTTTGAATTTATTACTACTTGCGTTGTATGAAAAAATAAAACCATTAAATGAAAATCGCAAAGTAATAGAAAACGATGATTATCAGGAAGCGCGCCTTGCATTTAAAAAATATTTTCTCAACCATTCCGACAATAAATTACCACGCCTCACCCCATCTATCCAAAACAACAATCAGGCTGATTATACGTATTTGGTACGTAAAATCGTGCACGGCAATGATAGCAACGAACCGCGAAATTGTGGCAACCGCCGCATTACAAAAGCATTCAATCATTTTAAAGAGCGCATTAAACACTATGCTGGCGATGATGTGGATACTTTGTTTAAGCTGCTGGATAAAATTACGGCTGCCTGTGTGGTGCGGATTGATACGCAAGATGCGGCATCTGCATTTATCCTGTTTGAAAGCATCAACAACCGGGGCGTGCCGCTTACACCGATGGATTTGATTAAAAACAGCATGATTAGCAGCCTGAAAAACCAATCAGCCGAACAGACCAACGAAGAATGGCAGCAAATCATCAATAATCTGAACGACTATGACGTGCAAGTCCGCTATTTGCGCCATTTCTATCAAGCGTTTAAACCTGTTGGTTTGATTTGGGATAAAGACAAAGGTAAAGACAAAATTACCAAAAATGACCTAATCCAAACTTATACAGCAGCCATCAAACAACAACCCGAAAACGTACTTCGAGAACTAATCTCAAAATCAAAAATTTATCATGCTCTATCATTCCCAGAAGATATTGCAGCAAACAGTGCATGTGTTCGTTATCAAAACAAGTTAGTTGATTTGAAAAAACTTGGCATCGCACCTGCCTATACATTATTGCTGTTTTTGTTTGACCAATATCCGCAACAAGATTTTTCTGGTTTATTAAACTATATAGAACAATGGTTTATGGTGCGCCATTTAACCAATATTCCCGCAACCTCCCGTACAGATGATATTTTTATTACTGCCACAAAGACCCAGCATGAAAAATATGATGAAGCCGCACTGATTGCCCAATTACAACAAGCTTTGCCTGATACCAAATATATAAAACAATCTTTGGAAAACAAATATTTATATGAAGATAACGTCAATTTAACACGTTATATCTTGGTATATTTGGAACAAAAACAGCGAACGGACGAAAATGCGGTAGATTTTTGGGCAAACACCGATAAAGGCAAACCTGTTTGGTCAGTGGAACACATTTATCCGCAAAAACCCAAAACGGGGGAATGGCCGGATGATTGCAAAGAATGGCTGCATTCGTTGGGCAACCTAACTTTATCTGCATATAACAGCAATCTGCATAACCGCTCATTTGCTGGAAAATCGCAAGTAATTGATGAAAATGGCAACGATATCGGCCTGAAAAGTGGTAACGTCAAAATTAACGATTACCTGTGTGATAAAACCGAATGGAATGCAGAACATATTAAAAAACGTGGTGATGAATTGATTAAAGCATTTCTAAGCTCGTTAAAATAAGATAATGTGAATATTTGTAGCAAGCCGTAGCCTGCATTCCCACCAACCGCGTGCGTGGCTACGCCACACACCCTACCTGCGGGCGACGCAAACCTTAAGATTAAGGTGTAGGGTGTGTGCGGTACGCACGCACGCGGTTTTTGTTGTTACCAAATGATCCCAAACCATGCCGTAATTCAGTCGGCAGCAAACGCTGCTTGGGTCATGTACCAACAAAACTCAATATCAAAGGCCGTCTGAATTTCAGACGGCCTTTCTGTTTTCATTTCAAGCTAATATTTAAGCTTTTTATTCAATCATCTAACAATCAATCTTTCTCAACCGTAAAAAACAGTTCTTCCTGTTTCAAAGTATTGCCGTCTACATCAGTTAATGCAGCTTCTGCTGCGGAAAACTTGATAACGGCAAGGCTTAGGCTGCCTTGCTCAGTCAGTGCCGTGTTAAGGATGACGCCTGCTTCTTCCTCGCCGACTTTGACGGCAATACCGGCAGCTTCTAAAGAATCGCCGCTTAATACGGCCAGACCGCGTTTGACTTGGCCTCGGTATTGGGCGCGGGCGATGATTTCTTGGCCGGGGTAGCAGCCTTTACGGAAATGGACTGCGCCGATGATGTGTTGGTTGAGCATTTGGGCAACAGCCGCTTCTTTGGTTGCGGCGCAAATCCACGGATAGCCGCTGCGGATTTCGTGCAGGTTCCACGCGTTTTCGGCTCCTGCTTGATATTCGGCTGCGTCTTCGGCTGCTGAAATTTTCAGACGGCCTGTGTGCGGCAAGGCAATTTCTACGGTGTTTTCTTGAATTTGAGCTGGGAAAGACAGTTGCGGTTCGGCAGCAGGATGAGGTTCTGTATTGTCAGCCAACTCGCCGCTGACTGCTAAATCAGGCATAAGCTCGAAGACGACTTTTGCACGCAAGACAAACATTCTCAGGCGTTTGACGATGGCTTCGGTCAAATCTTGCGCCATGACCAACAGTAAATCTTCTCCGCGATTGACGACCAACATATTCGCCAACACACGGCCTTTAGGCGTATTGTATGTGGCGTAACATGCCTGACCGGAAGCTAAATTATTAATATCATTGGATAATTGACCATGAAGAAATGAAGCCCTGTCTTCACCGCTGACACGGACAACACCGAAAAAAGGCAGGCGGGTTTGCATAATCGACTCCTTAAATTGTGGATACTGAATTATCGCCCAAATTGCTACTTATTATCAAATAAATAAATTCAGGCCGTCTGAATGTTTCAGACGGCCTGTTGTTTGGGTTCAAACAAGCAAAATTATTTGATGCTGACTTTGCGGATAATCACGGCTTCGGTTGGAACGTCTTGGTGGAAGCCGCGTGTCGCCGTTTTCACTTTGCTGATTTTACGGACAACGTCCATGCCGGAAGTAACTTTACCGAAAACGGCATAGCCGTAGCCTTGAGGGGTTTTGCTTTTGAAATTCAAAAAGTCGTTGTCGGCCGTATTGATAAAGAACTGGCTGGTTGCGGAATTCGGATCACCGGTACGCGCCATGGCGATGGTGCCGACGTTATTTTTCAAGCCGTTGTCTGCTTCATTAGTGATGGCTTTATCGGTGGATTTTTGTACCATATTCTCGGTAAATCCGCCGCCTTGAATCATAAAATTGTCGATAACGCGGTGGAAAATCGTGTTGTCGTAAAAACCTTTTTTGGCGTAATTGACAAAGTTTGCCACGGTTTTCGGCGCTTTGACTTCATCCAATTCCAGTTGGATGTTGCCCATATTGGTTTCAATCACGGCGTGGGTAACCGCTTGCGCTTGCACGGAAAGTGAGAGTGCGAGGGCGCACAGGGTGAGTTTGATGGACTTTTTCATATGTCTTCTCGAATGATGTATTGTGAAAATGGAATATTAACCTTGTTTCGCGTGAAATCCATAAAAAACATGTAAGATTTTTCAAGCAAAAAACATAAGGCAATCAAATCAGGCCGTCTGAAAAGGGATAAAAAACAAATTTTTGCTTTTTATCATTCCCTTTCAGACGGCCTGCTATTACGGTCAAACCGAAATCAGATCAGAAATCCAATTCCGCTTTCAGCCAGTAAGTACGCGGCATACCGACAACGGCGAAGCTGCGGTCGTATTGGCCGCGCTGTACCTGCCAGTAGTTTTTGTTGAACAGGTTTTCTACCGAGCTACTGACGGTCAAAGTATTTTTGCCGAGCTTGGTTTTGTAGCGCGCGCCTACGTCAACCAAGGTATAGGACGGGAAGGCGTATTGTTTTTGCGTGTCTTGGTAGGATTTACCGAAGTACGAAACGTTGCCGTTTAAAGTCAAGCCTTTGGCAAACGGGGTATCCCACTCCACGCCCGCTTTGGCAATCACGCGCGGATTGGCAACTTGTACGCCGCTAACCAACATATCGCGTGAATTTGGGTAGTCTTTCACGGTCGATTGCAGATACATCAGGCCCAAAGTCGGACGCAATGTATTGTTGAGCAAGTTCGCGTAGGTGTTGAACTCGATACCGCGGCTGCGCTCCATGCCTTGTTCATCTCCGGCTGCACCGCCCAAGGCTTTATACGCCGCGAAGTCTGTTTTGCTGGTGGTAGAACCGCGCCAGTAGCCCGGACGTTTGATTTGGAACGCGTTTAACGTGGTCACGAAATTGCCCCAGTTTTTACGCACGCCCACTTCAAACTGACGGCTGACACGCGGTTTGGACATGGTGGTATTGCCGTCATCGTCGGTTTTGATATCCGCAGGCTCTAAGTCTTCCATGTAGTTGCCGTAAACGACCAAATCAGGTTGCGGTACCCATGCAGCCATCAGCATCGGGCTGAAGCGTTTGGAATCCCCGCTTTTACCTTCTTTTTTATTGGTGTATTCAACCGCTTGGAAACGTCCGCCCAAAGTCAGACGGTATTTGTTGTCGGCAAAGCCCAGTGTGTCGGACAAGGCCAGGCTGTTGACTTTGATATTGGCATCCAAGTTTGCTGAGCTTTCCCAGCCTGTCGCGTAATTAGGAACAAAAGAAGCCAGTTGATTTTCAATATTGCCGTTTGCATCAACCTCAACGCGGCTTTTACCTGCAGCCGAACCACGGACAGTCGCACGCTGACGAATGATACGGTCAAAAGCAGTACTCCAGTTATGCGTTACCGGGCCGGTTTCAAATTCGCCGCGCGCGGATAAATTCATACTCAAAGTACGGAAATATTGGTCAGTCAGGCGCGCCGTGCCGGTGTGGTATTGGTTGGCACTTGAGCAGGTTGCGGTTTGACTGCTTGCACCATTTTTACCGCATATGGTCGGAGAAATCAGCGTGCCGTAATAGCGCGCTTTGTTGTAGCCGATACCGCCGGTAATTTGGGCATTTTCAAACGCATCCCATTCAAAGGTCAGCATATTGGTTTGGCCGACGGTATTTTGCCAGTTCCAACTTGGTAGCAAATTCACTTTGCCTTCAGGCGCATCAAACAAGCGGCCGTTGGCGTTTTGAATGTCCTGCATACGCGCGCGACCGCCGTTGGTTTTGCGTTTCGCGTAGATGGAATCGAACGCCACACGCACTTTTTCGCCGCGATAATCAGCATTCAATGCAAATTCTTTGTTGTCCTCGCTGTAACCGTGGCGCGGGGTGTCGCCATGGCGCAGTTTGCCGTTGGCGCGCACGCCAAATTCTTTGTTTTCGCCGAAGCGTTGACCCAAGTCGAACGTACCTTGGGCACGGTTGTTGCTGAACCAGCCCAAACCGATTTTGCGGTTGCCTTCATCGGCGGCTTTTTTGGTTTCGATATTGACGGAACCGGATACCGCGCCTTCAGGATCCATGCCGTTTACGGCAGTGGACGCGCCTTTAATCAGTTGCGCGGAACCGACTTGTACACTGGCTGTGCCTTGCGTACCATACATGCCTGCCAAACCGTTGACGCTGAATTGGCGCGCATCAAGCTGATAACCGCGGAAATACAGGCCGGTCAGCGTGTTGCTTTCGCCGCCGAACTGCCATACGGAAGCATCTTTTTTCGCTACGGCATCCACTAAAGTACGCGCTTCGGTGTTGTTGAGGGCTTGTTCGTCGTAGTTGACAACGGTAATCGGCGCGGTAAAGGCGTTGGCTTTGCCCAATACGCCCAAGTTCACGCGGTCGCGCAAGTCGCCGTCGCTGGCGATAGAATAAGAACGGGCGGCTTTGACGCGTTTGGCGTCAGCGCGGACATTGACTTCCTGCAACTGCTGTTGCACAGGGGTTTCGGGTGTCGCTTCATCGGCGGCATAAGAAAATGCGCTCATAATCAAAAGCGGCATCAGGGCTAATTTGCTGTTCATAAAATACCTTCTGGTTTGAAATATTAATAATTCTTATATCGAGTAAAAAATTACAAAGTAATTTAGTTTTGCGATTATATTTGATAAGATTTCCGCTTTCCATAAAAACAAATAAGAACCGTTTGTAAATATAAAAAATACAACAGTTCAGAAAACTATTATTACAGTTACCATAGTCAAATAAATTTGCCGTCCTTTCAGACGGCCTTTACTTCCTTTCAGAGAACACCCCATGCAAAAATGGCAAACCGAGCTTTATTCCACACCGTCTTGGCTATTGCAGACCTTATTGATGGTCGCTGCAGCCTCGGCGGTCATTCTGTTTTTTGCACGCAACACACGCTTTGGGCGCGAGTTTAGCTATATCCTGCGCCTTTGCCTGACGCCAAAAAGCGCGGTCAAAGTCTTGCTGCTGATTACGGCGATGATTACGCTGCTGCTGACCGAAGTCCGGCTGAATGTGTTGAGCACCTTTATGTCCAAAGGGCTTTACGACTCGATGCAGGATTTGAACGCCTCCGCGTTTTGGATGTTTGCAGCGATGAACGCGGGCGTGGTGTTGATACGGGCGTTTAACAACGTCGTCAACGATTTTCTCGATCAAGGTTTGGCGATTAAATGGTCGGAGCGGCTCAATGAAATTTTGACAACGCGCTGGCTTGCCGACAAAAACTACTACCGTCTGCAAATGCGCCGCCATGCGCCGGACAACATCGACCAGCGTATCCAACAAGACGCGCAGGATTTCATCGCTTCGACCATAGAATTTGTGCGCGGCATGGTCAATTCGGTCGTTACCTCGCTGGAATTTGCCGTTGTTTTGTGGGGCTTGGCAGGCATCCTGACCGTGTTCGGCTTTGACATTCCGCGCGGCATTGTTTGGTTCGTCTTTATCTTTGTGATTTTAGCGACCTTTATCGCCATGTGGATAGGCAACCCGTTGATTCGTTACAACTATGAAAACGAAAAGCTCAACGGCGACTACCGTTATTCCCTCATCCGCGTACGCGACCACGCCGAAAGCGTGGCGTTTTACAGCGGCGAAAAACACGAACACGACCAGCTTTCCGACCGCTTCAAAGCCATTATCCGCAACCGTTGGCGCATTGCGCGGCAAAGCGTCTGCCTGAGCGGCTTTAACGATATGTTCACCAACGGCATCAAGCTTTTTCCCATTATTTTGCAAGCTCCACGCCTGTTTGCCGGGCAAATCAAAATCGGCGATATCCAGCAGACCGTCCAAGCCTTCGCACGACTGCAAAACGCGCTGTCTTTCTTCCGAATGTTCTACAACAAATTCACCGCCTACCGCGCCCGACTGGAGCGTCTGTACGGCTTTTTGCTGAGTACGGAAGAAAAACACACCGCACGACAACCCGACCTTACCGAAGTTTCAGACGGCCTGATCTTGGAAAACGTTGCCCTATACCGCCACAACGGCGAAGTTTTATTAGACGGTATCAATATCAACCTCAAAAGCGGCAACTCCCTGCTGATACGCGGCCCGAGCGGTTGCGGCAAAACTTCGTTGCTGCGCGTGCTGGCAGGGCTTTGGCCTTTCGGCAGCAGCGGTAAAGTCAACCATCCGCCGCATCAAGAGATTCTCTTCCTGCCGCAACGCCCGTACACGGCACAAGGCAGTCTGCGCGATGCGATTTGTTACCCCGACATCGACAAACAACATCCGGAACTAATCGAAGCCATGAATACCTGCCGATTAGGTTATCTGGTTGATAAATTAGATAAAACCGATGACTGGCAGCACAAACTCTCCCCGGGCGAACTGCAACGTGTCGCCTTCGTCCGCGCCCTGCTCTCGCAGCCCAAAGTCATCCTGCTCGACGAAGCTACCGCCGCCTTGGACGAACCGACCGAAGCCATGCTCTACCGCGCCTTAAAGCAAAAACTGCCCGACAGCATCATCATCAGTATCGGACACCGCAGTACGCTCAATGAGTTCCATGATTTATGCCTCGATGTCGGTCATGTACAATGCTGAATTAATGGCATATAAAAGGCCGTCTGAAACAGTGAAAAACGAAATCAAACGATTTTGTCCTCGCCGTTTCAGACGGCCTTTTCAAACGCCATGGCATGTTTATTTGCTATACTCTGCATTGTGTTAACGTCGTCTAAAAAATATTTATGAAAACCCTGGCCCTTATTCCACATTACAACCACCCGACCACCATCAGCCACGTAGCCCAAACCATGCGCGGCTTCGGTTTAAACGTTTTAATTGTAGACGACGGTTCACGCGAAGAATGTAAACCTGTATTGCAGGCTTTGGTTTCAGACGGCATTGATGTCCTTTACCGCCCCATCAACGGCGGCAAAGGCGCAGCGGTTAAAACCGGCTTGGAATACGCTCAAGAACACGGTTATACCCACGTTTTGCAGGTTGATGCAGACGGCCAACACTGCTTGAACGACACGCCCAAACTCCTCGCTGCAGCAGAGCAAAACCCCGAAGCCGTTGTTTGCGGCTGGCCACAATACGGCGATGACGCGCCCAAAGCACGGCTTTACGGACGCAAAATTACCGATTTCTGGAATATGCTGCACACTTGGTCATGCGACATCAAAGACGGTATGTGCGGCTTTCGCCTCTATCCGCTTGCACCCGCGCTATCCGTCGTCCGCGAAGAAACCGTAGGCGACCGCATGGACTTCGATACGGAAATCCTTATCCGCCTCTACTGGCGCGACGTCAAGCCGGTTTGGATTAAAACGCCCGTCCAATACGCCGCCGACGGCGTGTCTCACTTCGATGCCTTTGCCGACAATGTCCGCATCAGCAAAATGCACACACGGCTGTTTTTCGGTATGTTGAAACACCGATTGGGTAAAGTTTTCGGAAAGGCCGTCTGAAACCATGACCGATAATAAACAAACCCATTGGGCGGCGCAGCCCGAACGCGGCAGCCGCTTGTTTCTCGCTCTGACAACATTGATGGTGCGCTATCTGCCGGCTTTTTTCATGAGGCCGTTCATTTGGTTTGTGGTGCTGTATTTTTATGCAACCGCGCCCAAACCGCGCCGTCATGTTTTACGCTATCAAACCCGTCTTCAGACGGCCTTTCCCCATATCGTCCTGCCGAAACATAGCGTATTCAAACAATTCGTCGCATTTGGCGAAGCGGTTTGCGACCGTTTTGCCGTGTGGCAACGCAAAATCCGTTATGAAGATTTGGTGATTGAAGATCCGGACGACATCTATTCGCAAGTCAAGCGCAACGAACGCGGCCAGATTTTTGCCTGCTCACACTTGGGCAATACTGAAGTTTGCCGTGCGCTGGTGTCGCACCATAAAAATTTCAGGCTCAATGTATTGGTGCACAGCAAACACGCACAGGCATTTAACGAGGCATTGCAAAAAGCCGGCGCAGATCATATCCGTCTGATTCAAGTAACAGATTTGGACACCACCCTGATGATGGAATTAAACCGCCGTATCGAAGACGGCGAATGGATTGCCATCGCGGCCGACCGCGTGCCTGTACGCGGCGAGAAAACCGCCGATATTAATTTCTTAGGCCATACCGCCCCTATGCCGCAAGGTGCATGGCTATTGGCTTCGCTTTTAAAAACGCAGGTAAACACGTTGTTTTGCGTCAAACAAAACGGCCGCTATCATTTGAAACTGCGCCGCTTTACCGATACTTCCAGCTGGAAACGCGGCAACCGCGAGGCTGCCGTCAAAGACGCGATGCAGGGTTTTGCCGACATTTTGGCGCAAGAATGTGCGCAAAATCCGCTACAATGGTTCAATTTTTATGATTTTTGGGGCGAAGACGCCGTCTGAAACCATCACACTTACTCTTTTAAACCATGAAAAAACACATCTACTGCCAACACAGCTTTGAAACCGAAGTTCCTTTTTTTGACGTAGATGCCATGCACATCGTGTGGCACGGCAACTATGTCAAATACCTTGAAACCGCACGTTGTGCTTTTCTGTCTTCCATCAGTTATGACTACAACGAAATGGGACGGCAAGGGTACAGCTGGCCGATTGTGCAGATGAACCTCAAATACATCCGCCCTGCCCGTTTCGGCCAAAAAATCCGCATTGATATGGACATCGTTGAAATCGAAAGCTGCCTGCGTATCGATTACACCATTTACGATGCCGAAACCAACGAAAAACTGACCCGCGCTTCGACTACCCAAGCCGCGGTTTCGCTTTCAGACGGCCTGATGCAGTTTCAAACGCCGGACAGCTGGTTGGAAGCAGTAAAAAGACATCCGACTTTTAAGGCCGTCTGAAAAATTTCGCGATTAAACAACATATTGCCTGTTTATCAGCTTTACCCTTTATAATTTTAAGTTTTCGTTTCAGACGGCCTTTATCCTCAATCCACATACAATTATGCTACTGAACCTCAACCGCTTTGCCTTTCCTGTTTTCTTAAAAGAAACCTGCCTGCTTACTGCCCTCGCCCTGCCTATGCTGTTGGCGCAAGTGGCGCAAGTGGGTATTGGTTTCGTCGATACGGTGATGGCCGGCGGCGCAGGTAAGGAAGATTTGGCCGCGGTGGCTTTGGGCAGCAGCGCGTTTTCTACGATTTACATTACCTTTATGGGCGTGATGGCGGCGTTAAACCCGATGATTGCCCAGCTGTACGGCGCAGGTAAAACCGAAGAAGTCGGCAAAACAGGAATGCAGGGCATTTGGTTTGGCTTGTGTTTGGGCGTATTCGGCATGCTGTTGATGTGGGCGATGATTATGCCTTTCCGTCATTGGCTGACATTGAGCGATTATGTCGAAGATACGATGGCGCAATATATGTTCTTTACCAGCTTGGCAATGCCGGCCGCCATGATACACCGCGCCCTGCATGCTTATGCATCCAGCTTGAACCGCCCACGCGTGATTATGTTGGTCAGCTTTGCGGCGTTTGTGTTGAATGTGCCACTGAACTATGTGTTTGTTTACGGCAAATTCGGTATGCCTGCTTTGGGCGGCGCAGGTTGCGGCGTGGCAACGGCAGCGGTATTTTGGTTCAGCGCATTGGCTTTGTGGCTTTATATTGCCAAAGAAAAATTCTTCCGTCCGTTTGGCTTGACGGCAAAAATCGGCAAACCTGATTTGGCGGCTTTCAAACAGATTTGGAAAATCGGCGCACCCATCGGCTTGTCTTATTTTCTAGAAGCCAGCGCGTTTTCGTTTATCGTCTTTTTAGTGGCGCCATTCGGCGAGGATTATGTTGCTGCGCAACAAGTCGTCATCAGCCTGTCGGGCATTTTGTATATGGTTCCGCAAAGCGTTGGCTCTGCAAGCACGGTACGCGTAGGCTTTTCTCTCGGGAGACGCGAGTTTTTGCGGGCGCGTTATATTTCAGGCGTTTCGCTGGTGTTGGGCTGGGTACTTGCCACCTGCACCGCGCTGCTCTTGGTCATCTTTCGCTTTCAATTAGCCAGTATGTACACCGACGATGCGGCAGTATTAGGCATTGCCGCGACCGTTTTATTTTTCGCCTCCCTATTCCAACTGGCAGACGCCACCCAATGTATCGCTTCATATGCGCTGCGCGGCTATAAAGTGACCAAAATGCCGATGTTCATCCATGCCGCCGCTTTCTGGGGCTGTGGCCTGTTGCCCGGCTACCTGCTTGCCTATCATGTCGATATGGGCATTTACGGCTTCTGGACCGCGCTGACCGTTTCACTGACGATTGCTGCTATCGCATTGGTATGGTGCTTGGAGCTTTGCAGTAAAGAGATGGTCAAATCGCATAAGGCCGTCTGAAAAATACAAGCAGTCTTTCTCCAATGATTACGCTATTTAATCAACGAATTCCTATTTTAAAGTTAAACCCATGCAACCCATCCAATACCAAACCGACCTTACCCCTTACAACACTTTCGGCCTTCGCGCCCAAGCCCAAGCATTTGTCGCACTCAAACATGCCGACGAGTTGCGCGACATCATCCGGCTACCCGAGTTCAACCGAGATACTGTTTTATGGCTCGGCGGCGGCAGCAATATCCTTTTGATGGAGGACTACGCCGGTCTGGTTGTGCATATGGAAAACAAGGGAATTCGTGAAATTGAGCGTTCAGACGGCCTGGTTTATATCGAAGCGCAAGCCGGGGAAATTTGGCATGATTTTGTTTTGCATACGGTTGGACTGGGTTTAAGCGGGCTGGAAAACCTGAGCCTGATTCCGGGTACAGTCGGCGCGTCTCCGGTACAAAATATTGGCGCATACGGCGTTGAAGCGAAAGATGTTATCCATAGCGTACGCTGCTTTGATTTGGATACGGAAACCTTTGTCGAGCTTTCCAATGCCGACTGTGACTTTGCCTATCGTGAAAGCCTGTTCAAACAGGAAGGCAAAGACCGTTATGTGATTGTTTCGGTTGTATTTGCGTTAAAAGAGCATTTTGTGCCGAACTTGGGCTATGGCGATTTGGCGGCAGCGGTTGCCGAACTGAGCCAAGGCCAAGAAGCAACAGCCAAAGATGTTTCCGATGCAGTGTGTGCAATCCGCAACAGTAAACTGCCTAATCCTAACGTGCTTGGTAATGTCGGAAGTTTCTTTAAAAACCCTGTTGTCAGCGCTGAAAAAGCTGCCGATTTGTTGCAGCAATACCCCAATATGCCACGCTATCCGCAGCCTGACGGTTCTGTCAAACTCGCGGCCGGCTGGCTGATTGACCAATGCCGTCTGAAAGGCCATCAGATCGGCGGTGCGGCAGTGCATGACAGACAGGCTTTGGTTTTGGTGAATAAAAACAATGCGTCCGCTCAAGATGTCCACCAGCTGGCTCAATATGTTTGTAATACAGTATTTACTCAATTTCAGGTAGAATTACACGCCGAACCCAATTGGCTGCCCGCTTCGTTCAGCCTATAAATCTAAGGAGTATGCCCGTGACCCGCATTGCAAAAACCAATACTTACACCCGCATCATCGACGCCAGCCTGACGCTTTTCAACGAGGAAGGTGAGCGCAACATCAGTACCAACCATATTGCGGCACATTTGGGCATCAGTCCGGGCAATCTCTATTACCACTTCCGCAACAAAGACGAAATCATCGTCCAACTGTTCAAACGTTACAGCGAAGCCCTGCTTGCCTACCTTAACGAAGCCGTATTGCCGTCTAATGTGGAAGACTCCATCAACTACATGGCCGGTATTTATGATGTCATGTGGGAATACCGCTTCCTTTTCAGCGATGTGAATACCCTGCTTGCCCGCAGTGCCGAATTATTGGGCGAGCACAATACCTTCACCCAAGCCAAAGTCTCCCCGCTCTTGGTCAACCTGCTCACCCAGCTCAACGGTCTGAACATCATCCAAGCCGACCAAACCGCCATGAACGACCTCGCCGTCAATATGTGGATGGTAACGAAATACTGGTTCGACTTCGACAGCTCCCTGCGCGGACGCACCAAGCTGACCGAAGATTCCAAAGTACGGGGCATCAGCCGCACACTCAGCCTGTTGCGCCCTTACCTCCTGCCGGAACACCGTGCCGAATTCGACCAAAAAATCGGCAGCAACCATTAATTTTTCCATACAAAGGCCGTCTGAAAACGTGGCTTTAACTAAGTTAAAGCTATTTTCAGACGGCCTGTTAATTTTCGGATGCTTTATTTATGCACCTTCCCGATATTTCCATTCTCGGCCTAGGCTATCTCGGCCTGCCGCTGGCACAAAAATTTTATGAGCAAGGCAGTCAGGTAGCCGCCGTCAAACGCAACCTGACCTCCGACGACATCAATCTGCCGATTGAGCTCGACATCATCGATTTGAATCAAAACGATCTTTTTCACAGTTCGGCCTTGTGGCAAAACCACATCAACAAGCCGACATGGTTTTGCCTGCTTCCGCCTTCGTCATTAAACCATTACGCCGAGACTCTGAAAAAATGGATTCAGCTTGCCGAGCGATGCAAGGTACAACACATCATCTTTACCGGCAGCACCAGCGTATATGGCAACCAAGCACGCATATGCGATGAAACCACGCCGCCCGATCCGCAAACCGAATCCGCCCGTCAAATCCTCGCGGTTGAGCAAGCCTTGCTGGAAAGCGCCGTCCCCCATATCGACATATTGCGACTGGGCGGACTTTATTCTGCCGACCGTCATCCTGTTACCAAGCTGGTTCAAAAAACACGCATTCAAGGCGGCAACCAACCCGTCAATATTCTTCATAAAGACTTGGCCGTCCAAGTCCTTTTGCAGACGGCCTGCCAAGCAGACGGCAAACGTATCCGCAATATTGTCGAACCTCGCCACCCAAGCCGGACCGAATTTTATACTGCCGAAGCAGCCAAACTCGGCCTGCCGGCTCCTGATTTCATCGTTGATGATGAAAGCAACGGCAAAATTGTAAATACCGTTTGCGCAGACGGGCTAAGCCTGTAAAATTGCGACTCAACCCATTAATCCGTTTCAGACGGCATTTAGAGTAAACCATGTCCGCCCTATTTCCCATCATCAACCACCTGATACAGCAAAATCCGGAGCAACAGCGCGAGCTGTCTGAATTTGCAGGCAGCATCATCTGCATCAGCCTGACCGGTTTCAGACTGACCGGACGCATCAGCGAACAAGGTTTTCTAGAAACCGCAAACGACACCGCCGACACCAACATCACATTCCACAACAGCGCCATCCAAAAAATCCTCCAAGGCGGCCAGCCCGGCGTGGGCGACATCAGCCTTGAAGGCGACTTGGTATTGGGCATGTCCGTCCTTCCTATTTTGGGCGGACTGCGCTATTATCCGAGCGAAGATTTGGCGCGGATATTCGGTCATGTGGCCGCAGAAAGCATCAGCTCGCGCGCCGGCGACATCGGCCGCACCATGAAAAAAATCGGCAAAAGCATTGCCGAGCAAATCAGTGACTTTTCACGCGAACCCGAATCCCCTGTTATCGACCAAGCCACGCTTGCCGCATGGCTGGAAGAAGTGGACAAACTGCGTGACGACGTTGCCCGCCTAAACGAACGCCTCGACCGCCTCGAGCGCGATATCTGGATAGATTAAATACTTAATTTCAGACGGCCTATTACATGAAAAGCCCATTTAAAAACATCGGTATCGTTACGCGTCCCAATACGCCCGAGATTCAAGATACCGTCCACACATTGGTTTCTTTTCTACGCGAAAACGGCTTCACCATCTATCTGGATGAATTGAGCGTAGAAGAACACTGCGTCTATATCCAAGATTCCGCCTACTGCGAAACCGTCAACAAAGCCCAATTGGGCAAATACTGCGACCTCGTCATTGTGCTCGGTGGCGACGGTACCTTCCTCTCCGCCGCCCGCGAAGTCGCCCCCCGCGCCGTCCCCATTATCGGCATCAATCAAGGCCACTTGGGCTTTCTTACCCAAATCTCACGCGACACCATGGTTGAGGGCATCCGCCCCGTACTGGAAGGCAAATATCTGCCCGAAGAGCGCATCCTCATCGAAGCCAGCATCATTCGTGACGGCGAAACCATCGAACGCGCCCTCGCCCTCAACGATACCGTACTGTCTCGTGGCGGCGCAGGCCAAATGATTGAATTTGAAGTATTTATCAATCAAGAATTTGTCTATACCCAACGTTCGGACGGCCTGATTATTTCCACACCGACAGGTTCGACCGCTTACGCACTTGCCGCCGGCGGCCCCATCATGCAAGCTGGTCTGCACGCCTTCACGCTTGTGCCTATCTGTCCGCAATCCATGACCAACCGTCCGATTGCCATCTCCGACACCAGCGTGATCGAAATCCTCATTACCAAAAGCGGCGACGCACGCGCACATTTTGACGGACAATCCCATATCGACGTGCAAAACTTCGACCGCATCATCATCCGCCGCTATCACAACCCCTTGCGCGTCCTCCATCCCACCGATTACCAATACTTCAAAACCCTGCGCCAAAAGCTGCACTGGGGCGAACAATTGATTTAAACACCACTTCAATAAATAGGCTTACCATGAAAACCATTTCCCAAACCTTAATCATCGCACTGTGCGCCCTTTCCTCCCTCTCCGTCTCCGCACACGGCATGCACAAAAGCAAACCCTTGTCCTTTGAAGAATTGCCGAAAATCTGCCAGCAATACTTTACCCGTGCGGATGCGTGTTACCAAAAAGCAGGCGATAAAGCATCGTTCCAACGCGACAACACAAAATACCTGCGCCAAATCCTGCCCGCCGCCGACGTAGGCCAACGTGAACGCATGTGCCAAATTGCCATGGATACATTCGCCGAAAAAACAAAAGGCTTAAATTGCGAATAAAGACCTCTGTCTTAGCTCTAGCAATTTTTAATTTCATAAAAAGGCCGTCTGAAACATTGGATTGTTTCAGACGGCCTGATTACAAGGTTCTTACCTATTAAGAAGAAACCACGAAATCCACTGTATGCGCTTCACTGTAATCAGGAATTTCTAACTTTTCTATCATACGGTGCAACACATCATTCGGCACAGAATATTCGCGGTTACGGTTTTGCGATAGCAATTGCGTGTAAGGCACTTCCAAATAAATGAGATGCACGCGGGCGCCGTAATCGGCAAACATCGGCAGCCATTTGCTGCGCAGGTCGCGGTTAAGATTGGTCGCATTAAAGACAAACGACGTACGGGCACGCAGGTATTCTTTTGCCTGCTCTTTACCCAAACGCACTGCTTCGGCGGTATGTTTGGAATCTGCGGGATCAAGTTTGCGCTCACGGCGAATCTCATCCAACGACAGCATGGGCAGATGGGCAAGATGTTGCCTGATGTAACTGTCTTTGCCGCTACCTGCTATGGCGCACATGGCGTACACATCAAAGGTCCGATCATCAAATGGCTGATAATCCGGCATTTCGCTACGGCCGTTAAGATAGAGATAGCGTCCGTAGTCGCTGGTGAAAGTACGTGCCTTACCCCAACAAGCATTTTCTTCACAGAGTTCACGAAACAAATCAATGCGCAGCAAAATATCCTGTTGGTCGCAACATATACGGCCTAAAACATCGGCTTTAGCAAGCATGGCAAGATGCGCAGTGTTGACCTGCAAACTGGCCGCTATGACGGCTCGCTCAGGATTAGGCTTGTTAATCGCCCATAAGGGCAATCCGTGCAAGCGCACGAGTTTGGCGATTGCTTCTCTTACGGCAAACGGAGCGGCAAGTTCGGTATACAGCAAAGTACGGACGGTATGTTCGCCTTTTTTTGCGTGATGCGGCGAGACAATCCGCTCTTTGCCATTTTCAATTTCACGCTTGGTCGTACTGCGTTTTTCCACATCATGCAGCATGGCGGCAGCAAACAGAATATGCTGCTCCTGTTCATCAAGCGCTTGAAACTCGGGCAGTTGTAAAAGGGCTTCGCACACCATTTTGGTATGCGTAAATACATCGCCTTCGGCATGCCACTCAGGGTCTTGCGGAACGTCCTTCATATCGGCAAACCAACTGAAACGACGTTCTAAGGCTTGCCAATCAGGAAGTTGGCCGGGTATGTAATATGGGAATGTCCACATAATTGTCTTTCTTATTATTGGATAATTGGACTTCAGGCCGTCTGAAACTGCCAGCTTTGCCAATGGTATTTGTCGTAATCGATAAGACGGGCAGGCTTCCAAGTTTTCGTCCAATGGACGTCGGTTTTAACGTGTTTGGCTCGTACCAATTTGAAAAGATTGTCGAATTCATTGGATTGAACAGGCAGGTTGCCGTTGTTGGTGGCAAAATCAGTGGCGTTACGGATAACGAAACCTTCACTGCACGCTGCTCCTGTATTCGGATCGTAGCCGCCAAGCTTACCGGCAGTTTGTACGCTGTCCGTCCACGGCTCTCCCAAATTGGCGGCAAGCCATTGCGCTAAAGCAATATCTTCATTGGCGTATTTTTGAGTGAAATCTGCAAGCGGCTGGACAACGGGGATTTCTGGCACAGTCGGAAAATCAAACAGCTGCGCATAAAATTTAACCTCTTCCCATGAAAGCCAATGTCCGCTACGGCGGACTGCAAACAGGTAAAAATAGCTTTCCAGTTGCGAATAGGCAATCGAATGAATGCCATACATATTCTCGCCAAAAAGTTCAAGGTCGCCTAAATCATCTTTGATTTGCTGCCATCGTTGCAGCAAAGGTTTATCCCACGGATGCTGTGTAGGCGCAGCATGACTACGGGCATAGAGGCCGTGCGCGGCAAAGCAGTTGTTTTGCCCATCTAATTTTTCGGTTAAAACCAATTTCGGCAACGAGGCAAAATATGAAAGAAAGCCGCGCGGCATAAAGCGGTCGTCAGAGGTGGTACCGAGGCTGATGGGCGCGTGCAGGCTGCGGGCGTATTTTGAGGTTCGGTTGTCGTCATAATATTTTTTCCTTTTTATTTATTTTTTAATTTTCTTTTCAAGTGTTCCCAGCTACTTGTTACATTTTCCCCACCATATTTCCTTGTTTGGAAACCAAAAGTTGGTCGATTTTCAAATTTTCGGTATCGATGATTTCAAATTTATAACCGGCATACACCAGAAAATCCGTACGCTTCGGGATTTTGCGCAGGGAATACATCATAAAGCCGGCGATGGTTTCGTAGTTTTCCGAATTAGGAAACTCTTCAATATCCAGTGCGCGCATAACATCGGTAAGCGGCGTGGCGCCATCTACCAACCATGTGTCTTCGGTACGGCGGATGATTTGCGGCTCTTCTTCGGTATTAACCAGCTCGCCCATCACAATGCTCATCACGTCTTTCAGCGTTACTACGCCGACCACGAGTGCGTATTCGTTTACCACTACGGCAAAGTCTTCGCCAGAAGTCTTGAAGCTCTCCAATACATCATAAAGCGACAGTGTGTCTGGGATGAACAAGGCTTTACGCAACACGCGCTTGTCGGTCAGGCGGACGTCTTTTTCTTTTAAAAACAAGGTCAGCAGCGTATGTGATTCGATATAGCCGATAACGCGTTCCAAGTCGCCGTCGCATACGAGGAATTTATTATGCGGTTTGTCGGACATCATTTCCAACACGGTATCGCTGTCGTCGTGTTTATCGAAATAGGCGATATATTCGCGCGTGCTCATGGTGGAAGTAACCGTACGCTCCTGCATATCGAAAATGTTTTCAATCAGATAGTGTTCTTGTTCTTTCAATACACCAGCCTGCGCACCGGCATCAACAACGGCATAAATATCTTCCGAGGTCAGCTGCTCCTGACGGACGGTTGAGATTTTGAAGAGTTTGAATATTGCATTTGCCAATCCGTCAAAAACCCAGACAAGGGGTTTTAAGATAAAAATCAAAAACATCATCGGACGGACAATACGTACCGCCACCGCTTCGGGATGGGTCATTGCCATGCGCTTAGGCATCAGGTCGGCAATTAAAATAAAGCTGCCTGTAACCAGCGAGAAAGTCAGCAAAGAGGCAACTGTGCTGCCCCAACTGCCTGCGTTCTCCAAAAGTTTGCCAAAATACGGACGTATTGCCGCCTCGCCGACGATACCGGCAAGAATGGCGACGGCGTTCAAACCAATTTGGACAACGGTAATAAAACTGCCCGGCTGCTGCTGCATATTGATTACATCAAGCGCGCGCGTATCGCCGCCGTCTTTCGCCATGACCTGCAATTTGATTTTGCGTGCCGAAGCAAGCGCGAGTTCGGAACAGGACACAAACGCGCTAATGACAATCAGCAGGCACAATAATAGTAAGGCTTCAAAAATATTCATAAAAATGTGTGTGTATGGTATCGGTTAACAATATTCAAACAGCAAAGGCCGTCTGAAAAATTCAATTTGATCTTAGATTTGTATTATGTACATTTATTGTTTTAATCATCCAACGCTTCTTCATCCAAGGATTTCAACCATTTCAGCTTTTCGCCAATTTTGATTTCCAGCCCGCGCGGAACGGGTTGGTAGAAATCGGGTTCGTCCAAGCCGTCGGGCATATAGCTTTCGCCAGCGGCGTAGGCATTCAGCTCGTCGTGTGCATAGCGGTATTCACGTCCGTAGCCCAACTCTTTCATCAACTTAGTCGGCGCATTGCGTAGGTGGACGGGCACTTCGTCGCTGGCATTTTCTTTGACGAAACGGCGCATTTGGTTGTATGCCTTATAGCCTGCATTGGATTTGGCAGCGGCGGCAAGGTACAGCACGGCTTGTGCCAGCGCAAGTTCACCTTCGGGCGAGCCTAAGCGCTCATAGGTAGCGGCGGCGTCATTGGCAATCGTTAAGGCACGCGGATCAGCAAGTCCGATGTCTTCCCATGCCATGCGGACAATGCGGCGGGAGAGATAGCGCGGATCGGTGCCACCGTCGAGCATACGGCAGAACCAATACAATGCCGCATTGGGATGCGAACCGCGCACGGATTTGTGCAACGCGGAGATTTGGTTGTAGAAACTCTCGCCACCCTTATCAAAACGGCGGATTTGCGCACCCAAACTATCGGCAAGAAATTCGGCGGTTAAGGTTTTCAGACGACGTGTGTCGGCGGCGCGTAAAAGTTGTTCCAACAGATTCAGCAATCTGCGCGCATCGCCGTCAGCGGTATTGACAAGTAGCTCCTGCGCATCCGCTTCAATCGTAAACTCTTGGTATTCAGGCAACGCCAATACTTTGGCAATCAGCTTTTTCAGGTCGTCTGAAGACAAAGATTGCAAAACATACACCTGCGCCCTGCTGAGCAATGCCGGATTGACTTCAAATGACGGGTTTTCCGTCGTCGCGCCGATAAAGGTCAGCAAACCGCTTTCGACATAAGGCAAGAATGCGTCCTGCTGCGCTTTGTTGAAGCGGTGTACCTCGTCAACAAACAAAATCGTCGCGCGTCCCTGCTGCAAAGCAATTTCTGCCTTGTCGATTGCCTCGCGTATGTCCTTCACGCCGGAAAATACGGCGGAAACAGGCAGAAACTGGGCATTAAAACTCTGCGCCAAAATCCGCGCCAACGTCGTCTTGCCCACGCCCGGCGGCCCCCACAGCAACATAGAATGCGGCTTTCCTCCCTCTACAGCCACGCGCAAAGGTTTACCTTCACCGATTAAGTGCAGCTGCCCGATGACATCGTCTAGGGAATGCGGGCGCAGGCGTTCGGCTAAAGGGGCTTCGGGTTGGCGGGCGAAAAGATCGGACATAGCGGCTTTCGTGCTGGCTGATTGAAAAGAAAACTCGCTAGCATTATACGGCAGTTTCGCAAACTCACATATCGGGCCGCATTACGGTATAATACATGCTATTTTGAGAACTCTTCGGGCGTTTCAGACGGCCTTGCTTACAGGAAACATCATGACTTCAAAAACTCTTTTGGCAGCTGTTACATCAGCTTTCTTATTGGGTGCATGCGCTACCGGCGGCGACTCTTTCGGCGGTTTGGGCAGTGGTACGGGTATCGGCAGCAGCGTAGTAAAAATGGCGGTAGACAGCCAATGCCGTACCGAATTGAACAAACGTAACGAATGGCGCGTCATTGCTTTAGCTATGAGCGCGGAAAAACAAGCCGAATGGGAAAATAAAATCTGCGGCTGCGCCAGCGAAGAAGCGCCAAATCAATTGACTGCAACCGAAATGATGCAAGTATTGAGCCCGGCAACCCGCGAGCAGGCCATTGCTTCCGTTACCGCGAAAACGGTTACCGCCTGCTTCAAACGACTCTACAAATAATCATTCAGACGGCCTTTTTTAATATCGAGGCCGTCTGAATTCGTTTTTACTTTCTATTTGAATTTTAAATACATAGAGAAGAAACCATGAAATACATCAGCACCCGCGGTGCAACCGCACGCAAGCAATTCAGCGAAGTTTTATTGATGGGTTTGGCTCCTGACGGCGGTTTGATGCTGCCTGAGCAATACCCTCAAATCGACCGTGCTACCTTAGACCAATGGCGCACACTCAGCTATCCTGAGCTGGCGTTTGAAGTCATGAGCCTGTTTGCCACCGACATCCCTGCTGATGATTTACGCGACATCATCAACCGCACCTACACCGAAAAAGTATTCGGCACCAAAGCCATTACTCCGGTGCGCACACTTTCAGACGGCATTAAAATCCAAGCCCTGTCCAATGGCCCGACTTTGGCATTCAAAGACATGGCCATGCAATTCTTGGGCAATGCGTTTGAATATGTATTGAATAAAGAAGGCAAAGAGCTCAATATCTTGGGCGCCACCAGCGGCGACACTGGTTCTGCAGCCGAATATGCCCTGCGCGGTAAAAAAGGCGTCAATGTCTTCATGCTATCACCGGAAGGTAAAATGAGCGCATTCCAACGTGCGCAAATGTTCAGCCTGCAAGATGCCAACATCCACAACATCGCTGTTGAAGGTATGTTTGACGACTGCCAAGACATCGTCAAAGCCGTACAAAACGATGCCGAATTCAAAGCCAAATACCATATCGGCACAGTCAACTCCATCAACTGGGGACGCATCGTTGCCCAAGTCGTGTATTACTTTGCCGGTTATTTCAATGCCACTTCAAGCAATGACGAAAAAGTCAGCTTCTGCGTGCCAAGCGGCAACTTCGGCAATGTCTGCGCCGGTCATATCGCCCGCCAAATGGGTCTGCCTATCCACCGCTTGATTGTTGCCACCAATGAAAACGACGTATTGGACGAATTTTTCAAAACCGGTGCATACCGCCCACGCAGCAGCGAACATACCCATGTCACTTCCAGCCCGTCTATGGATATTTCCAAAGCCTCCAACTTCGAGCGTTTTGTGTTCGATCTGATGGACCGCGATGCAGACGAAATCAAAACCTTATGGGCTGAAGTAGGCTCCGGCAAAGGTTTCAATTTGGAATTTATGTTAAACAAAGTACATCAACAATATGGCTTTGTTTCCGGCAAATCGACTCATGCCAACCGCCTTGCCACCATCAAACAGGTTTACGAACAAGACCGTGAATTGATTGATCCGCATACTGCTGATGGCATCAAAGTAGCGCGTGAAGTACGCGAAGCCGGCGAAACCATTGTCTGCCTTGAAACCGCGTTGGCTGCCAAATTTGAAGCCACCATCCACGAAGCGGTCGGCGAAGTTGCCATCCCCCGTCCGGCCGCATTGGAAGGCTTGGAAAACCTGCCGCAACGTGTCCGTGTTGTCCCTAATAATGCAACGACAGTAAAAGACTTCATTAAGGAAGCTTTGGCTTAATCGACTGTCTTTGACGACTGAAGAGGCCGTCTGAAACTTTTTCAGACGGCCGCAACTGGTGTTTGAGAAGTGAGCAGCGTTATTGCCAATTCTACCTCATCACAGTCGTTCCCATTATAAAATCAAGGCGTTAAAACAATACCAACTCCTTTCGACTTTCAATTGCAAACATTGTAATGACAGATATTTTCGTTTAGAATTGCATGTTTGCTCTAAATCTGGATTGATATGCAGACAACACAAGCCACATCCAACTGGGAGCTGTACAAGCGTTTGCTTGGATATTTAAAAAGCTATTGGAAGATGTTTATCATCTCCGTAGTGGCCATGCTGATTGTCGCCGGTACGATGCCGGCTTTCGGTTACTTGCTCAAGCCTTTGATTAATGAAGGTTTTGTCGATAAAAACATGAAAAGCATGTCATGGTTGCCGCTGGCAATTGTGGCGCTATTTTTCGTTCGCGGCCTGTTCAACTTCATTAACGAATATTGCACGACTTATCTGTCCAGCCACTTGGTGCAGCGTTTACGCGGTGAAATGTTCAACAAAATGATGCACCTGCCGACTTCGTACTTCAGCAGCAATACCGGCGGCCGTCTGATGTCGCGCATTTTAAACGACGTCAACCAAATTACCGATGCAGGATTTAACGTCATTACCGTGATCGCCAAAGACGGCGTGAGCGTGGTCGGTCTGTTAGGCTTGTTGACTTATCTAAACTGGCGTTTGACCCTGATTACTTTTATTATTTTGCCGGTCGTCGCCGTATGTATCCAAACGGTCAGCAAACGCTTGCGCAAATTGTCTGCCAACAACCAAATTTATCTTGGCCAGCTGATGCAGGTTTTGGGCGAAAGCATTAATGGTGAACGCGTTGTAAAAATCTACGGCGGTCAGGATTATGAAAACCGCCGCTTCAACCGTATTGCCGACGATGTGCGCCGCAACCTGATCAAACAGGTTTCCGCCAGCTCTGCCGGTACTGGCATTACGCAATTGATGGCTTCGGTTGCTTTGGCCGCGATTATTTACGCAGCGGCTCGTCAAGCAGGGCTTTCCGGCTTTAGCGCAGGAGATTTTATGTCGTTTTTGTCCAGCATGATCATGATGTTTGACCCAATCAAACGCATGACCGGCGTGATGCAATCCCTACAACGTGGTTTGGCGGCGGCAGAAAGTGTCTTCACCTTTTTGGATCAACCCGAAGAAAGCAACGAAGGCAAACAGATCCTCAGCCCAAACCCTGGCGATATCGAATTTTGCGATGTTGTACACCGCTATCCTGAAGCCGAACGCAACAGCTTGAACCACATCAACCTGCTTGTACCACAAGGCAAAGTGACTGCATTAGTCGGCGCATCAGGCTGCGGTAAAACCACCCTGGCCAATATGTTGCCGCGCTTCCTTAATCCGGATGCAGGCAAGGTCTTGATTAGCGGCGTCAACATCAATGAATATACACTAGAAAGCCTGCGCAGCCGCATGGCATTCGTCAGCCAAAACGTTGTCCTGTTTAATGGTACGATTGCTGAAAACATTGCCTATGCTCAAGCTGACAAATTCAGTGAAGAAGAAATTATCAATGCTGCAAAAGCCGCGAATGCTTGGGAATTTATCCAAAAAATGCCGCAAGGCTTGTACACTGAAGTTGGCGAAAACGGTTTAAAACTGTCCGGCGGCCAACGTCAACGCCTCGCCATTGCGCGTGCGCTTTTGAAAAATGCGCCGATTTTGATTTTGGACGAAGCCACCAGTGCATTGGATAATGAATCCGAACGTTTGGTACAAACCGCATTGGAAAACCTGATGCAAAACCGTACCACATTGGTGATTGCCCACCGACTTTCGACCATCGAAAAAGCCGATAACATCGTTGTGATGCATGAAGGCAATGTAGTCGAACAAGGCACTCATCATGAATTGATTAGCGCAGGCGGACGCTATTCCGACCTGCACAGCCTCAGCGAAAAATCAGCCAAACCGGCAAGCAAGTAGCTGAACACCATATTCCATTCTTTTTATTAACCTTGGCCGCCCCGACCTATCCTTTTCAGACGGCCTTATCCGACAGGAAATATCAATGGCAGCATTCAACACCCAGAAAGTCTTGTCCGTACACCACTGGACCGACGCTTACTTCACTTTCACCTGTACCCGTGACGAGTCTTTGCGCTTTGAAAACGGCCAATTCGTCATGGTCGGCCTGATGGTAGATGGCAAACCGCTGATGCGTGCATACAGCGTGGCTTCTGCCAACTGGGAAGAGCATCTGGAATTTTTCAGTATTAAAGTACAAGACGGCCCATTGACCAGCCGCCTGCAACACCTTAAAGTCGGCGACGATGTCCTCATCAGTAAAAAACCGACCGGCACATTGGTTGCCGGCGACTTGAATCCAGGCAAACACCTCTACCTCTTGAGCACCGGTACCGGTATCGCACCTTTCTTGAGCATTACCAAAGACCCTGATGTTTACGAGCAATTCGAAAAAATCATCTTGGTTCACGGCGTACGCTACAAAAAAGACTTGGCATACTACGACCGCTTTACCAAAGAATTGCCTGAACACGAATACTTGGGCGACTTGGTTAAAGAAAAACTGATTTACTACCCAATTGTTTCACGCGAAGAATATGTACATCAAGGCCGTCTGACCGATTTGATGCGCAGCGGCAAACTCTTTGAAGACATCGGTCTGCCTAAAATCAATCCGCAAGACGACCGCGCTATGCTGTGCGGTAGCCCAGCCATGTTGAAAGATACCTGCAGCGTCTTGGACGAATTCGGCCTGACCGTTTCTCCAAAAACCGGCGTTCGTGGCGACTATCTGATTGAGCGTGCATTCGTCGATCAATAAGCTGTGCTAGTAACAGGCCGTCTGAAATTTTCCTTTCAGACGGCCTAAAACCTTAATAATTTATCCCACATTATGCCTACCCTACTCATCATCCGACCGTCCAACCGTCCGCAACAAGATATCCAAACCTGCCATGCAGCCGGTTGGCAGGCTCAGGTATTGAGTCCGATTGAAATAGAGGCGGATCGTTCGACGCTAAAAAAACTTCCCGAGCAATTCAAGCAAGCCGATGTGGTGTTTTGGGTCAGCCCGACCGCTATTGAAACCGCAGCGCCTCATCTGAACTTTTCAGACGGCCCCAGAGCACACATTACCGTCGGCCAAACCAGCCAACATACTTTGGCGCAATTCTCCCCTTATCCCGTATTCTCACCCGAAGATGGAAACGACAGCGAAGCCGTCTTGAGAATGCCTATTTGGAAAAACCTGCCACCCAACGCCCGAGTTTTAATCATTCGAGGCCATGGCGGCCGTGATTTTCTGGCAGACAAACTGACCGAACTGGGTTTCCAAATCGACATCGCCGAAATCTATTTCAGACGGCCACACGCCATCGATTGGCGGAACTTTAAAACCGAAGACATCGCCGCCGCCTACGTCACATCCGGCGAACTCGCGCGCGAATTTTTCCATCAGATTCCGCCGCAATTTTCCCGATTCTTCGAATCCTTGCTATACTTTACCCATCATCCGCGCATTGCCGATGCGCTTCGCATCGTCGGTGCCAAACATGTAGAAACCGTCACTTCTTTATCCGCTGCACTTTCATCCACACCACAAAGGAGCCAAGCAGTGAACCCAGTCGAAGACAATAAAGATACCCAACAAGTTGCCAATACGGCAGCTCCAGCGCCTGAACATTCTGAAAACACCAGGCCGTCTGAACAAACCAAACCTACCCAACCTCAGCGAGTGGAGGCGAGCATGCCCGAGTCCAACAATCTCCCACAAAACAACGCCCCTGTTATCATCAAACAATCTGGCGGCAAAGCCTTGGCCGCAGGTGCGACCGTCTTGGCACTGCTTGGCTTGGGCGCAAGCGGATTCCTGTTTGTACAGGGTCAAAATGTTTTAAAAAACCAAGAGCTCGAATTCAACCAAAAAATCGACAAAGCTGCGTTGGGCGAATCTGAAAACGCCAGCCTTTTAAAAGACAACCTCAACCGCCAAACCGCTATTCAGGCCGAGTTAGACCGCCTGAATAACGGTCAAAAAAGCAATAGCGAGCAAATCCTGCAAATGCAGAAAGCTTATCAAGAGTTACTCAAAGGCCGTATCAACTGGCTGGTCGACGAAGCCGAATCCATGTTGAACACTGCTTCGCAACAATTGATGCTGTCAGGCAACCTTCAAGGCGCGGTCAGCGTATTGGAACACATTGACAGCCGCTTAAGCCGTTTTGAACAGCCTGAGCTTATCCCCATCAAGCAAGCCATCAGCAATGATTTGGCCGCGCTGAAAAACCGTCCTTATGTCGATATTTCCGCCACTGCCTTGCGTATCGACCGTTTGGAAACCGGTATTTCAGGCCTGCCTTTGGTTTTGGACGGCGTATTGAAACCAGGTGCCGCGCCTGTCGAAGCCGCCAATTCAGGAACTTGGTGGGAAAACACATGGGAAAAATCCCTCAATGCCCTCAAAGGCTTGGTTGAAGTCCGTCATCTGGACAGCAACGACGCCATGTTGATTTCACCCGATCAAACCTACTTCATCCGTGAAAACCTGCGCCTGCGCCTTTTGGATGCGCGCATTGCCCTGTTGCAACACAACGGTGAAGTGTATCAAAGCGATTTAAACAACGTTGAAGCAACTGTAAAACAATACTTCGATAGCAAATCCCCTGCTACCAAGTCATGGTTGAAAGAGTTGGCCGAACTCAAAGCCCTTGATGTCCGTATGATTTCAGACGACAGCCTGAAAGCCAGCTTGAGCGCCGTTCGCGCTTATCAAGAAGGTTCGCGTACACAAATGACAACCGAGGAAGCTGCACAAACCCAAGCTGCCGAGCAAACCGCTTCCGCTCCGGCTGCGACTACCGAACAAGCCACAACTTCCGCACCGGCTGCCGCTTCTGCCCCTCAATCTCTGGAAGCACCTGCATTGCCGTCTGAAAACAAAAAAGAACCGGCCGCTGAAGCTGCCAAACCACAAAACCAAACCAAGCCTGCTGCCAAAATTAAAGGAGAGCAAGCATGAAAACCGTCGTTTGGATTGTCATTCTGTTTGCCGCTGCCGTCGGTTTAGCCTTGGCTTCCGGCATTTATACCGGCAACGTGTATGTCGTGGTTGAGCAAACCATGCTGCGTATCAATCTGCATGCCTTTGTTTTAGGCCTGCTGTTGAGCGTATTCGTCTTGTATTTCCTGATTAAATTCGTGTTCGGCCTCTTGAACATTCCCGCGCGTATGCAACGCTTCGGCATTGCCCGCAAAGGCCGTCAGGCTTCTGCCTCTTTGAACAGCGCAGGTCTGGCATATTTTGAAGGCCGTTTTGAAAAAGCCGAACAAGAAGCCGCCAAAGTCTTGCAAAATAAAGAAGCAGGCGACAACCGCACCCTGGCTTTGATGTTGGGTGCACACGCGGCCGACCAAATGGAAAACTTCGAATTGCGCGATCGCTACCTGCACGAAATCGAACACCTGCCACAAAAACAACAGCTTTCCCGTCATCTTTTGCTGGCCGAATCTGCACTGAGCCGCCGTGATTATCCGACTGCCGCACAAAACCTTGAAGCAGCAGCAAAAATCAATAGCAACTTAAGCCGTCTGGTCCGCCTGCAATTACGTTATGCCTTTGATCACGGCGATGCTTCAGATGTCTTGGCAAAAGCGGAAAAACTGGTCAAAGCCGGCGCCATCAACGATTACGAAGCCGAACAGTATCAAAATTGGGCATATCGCCGCCTCTTAAGCGAAGTAACCGATGCACGCAGTCTGAAAGCTTGTTTGAAACACATTCCAGAAAGCTTGAAATCAGGCGAATTATGTGTCGCGATTGCCGAAAAATACGAGCGTTTGGGTTTGTATGCCGATGCAGTCAAATGGGTTAAAACCCATTATCCGCAAACCCGTCAGCCTGAGCTTTTGGAAGCATTTGTCGAATCCGTACGTTTCCTAAGCGAGCGAGAGCAACAAAAAGCCATCGACTTGGCAGACTCTTGGCTGCAAGAACAACCCGACAATGCACCGCTGTTGATGTATCTTGGCCAACTGGCTTACGGCCGTAAACTTTGGGGCAAAGCCCAAGGCTACCTCGAAGCCAGCATTGCCCTGCAACCCAGCGTATCCGCACATTTAGTCTTGGCCCGCGTGTTTGATGAAACAGACCAACCACAAAAAGCGCAAGAACAACGCAATCTGGTTTTGGAAAGCGTGGCCGAAGAAGAACATCCGTCAGCCCTTCCTCAATCCAATTAATGTGCTGATTTCGCATTAAGCGACAATATGAAATCCACAACAGAACCAACTATTTAATCATTTCAGACGGCCTCAACACATATCTAAGGCCGTCTGAACTTTGTCCAACACACCAAATCAGAAAGCCTATTTATCATGACTGCTCTGAAAAACGACACTTTCCTCCGCGCCCTGCTCAAACAGCCTGTCGAATACACTCCCATCTGGATGATGCGCCAAGCCGGACGCTATCTGCCTGAATACAAAGCTACGCGCGCGCGTGCAGGCAGCTTTCTCGATTTGTGCAAAAACACCGAGCTGGCAACCGAAGTCACCATCCAGCCTTTAGAACGTTTTGATCTGGACGCGGCAATTCTGTTTTCCGATATTCTGACCGTTCCCGATGCCATGGGTTTGGGCCTGTATTTTGCCGAAGGCGAAGGCCCGAAATTTGAACGCGCCTTGCAACACGAAGCCGACATTGCAAAACTGCAAGTTCCCGACATGGAAAAACTGCAATACGTCTTTGATGCCGTAACTTCCATCCGTAAAGCACTGGACGGCCGAGTTCCGCTGATCGGCTTCTCAGGCAGCCCGTTCACACTCGCCTGCTACATGGTTGAAGGAGGCAGCAGCAAAGAATTCCGCACCATCAAAACCATGATGTATTCGCGCCCTGATTTGCTGCATAAAATCCTCGACACCAATGCCCAAGCCGTTACCGCTTATCTCAACGCCCAAATCGATGCCGGCGCACAAGCCGTACAAATTTTCGACACTTGGGGCGGCGTGTTGAGCGATGCAGCATTTAAAGAATTCAGCCTGAAGTACATCCGACAAATCGTTGCCGGACTCAAACGCGAAAGCGAAGGCCGCCGCGTGCCTGTTATCGTATTTGCCAAGGGCGGCGGCTTATGGCTGGAAAGCATGGCAGAAATCGGCGCAGACGCATTGGGCCTGGACTGGACATGCAACATCGGCGAAGCCCGCCGTCGCGTCGGCGAACAAGTTGCCTTGCAAGGCAACTTCGACCCGTTTGCCCTCTTCGGCACACCGGAATCTATCCGCACCGAAGTCGCACGCATCCTTGCCGACTACGGCAACGGCAGCGGCCATGTATTCAACCTCGGCCACGGCATCAACCAACACGCCGATCCGGAACACGCTAAAATTTTGGTCGATACCGTACACGAATTATCCCGTCAGTATCACCGTTAATTAAAGCAACTCAAAGGCCGTCTGAAAGCAAAAATACGATTATCGAGTAAATTTGCTTTCAGACGGTTTTTCTATATACTTAATATCTGAAGCTTATCAGCTGACACCTTCAAACTTAAAAACACATCCACTCCCGCTACCGAATATGAATTTTTTAAAAGACATCACCTGGACCGAAATTTTCATCTTCGCCCACACCTGCGCCGCACTCGTCTGCATGCTGCGCGTGTTGTACAAACAAAAAAACATCGGTTCAACTTTTGCCTGGCTGATTATCCTATTCCTTTTCCCCGTATTCGGAACCATCGCCTACATCCTTATCGGAGAACCTCGTCTCGGCACTGCCCGTGCCAAACGTACCGGCGAAATGAACCGCTTCTACAGCAACTTTGCCACCACCCATCTAGCCGATATCTATCTCGACATTGCCGACCAAGTCAAATCACGTTACCACGGCATCAGTAAAGTTGCCGAAAAAGGAACGGGGCTGGGTGCAACCAAAGGCAATGCCATGAGCCTGCTCTCAACCACCGATACCATCATCGACAGCATGCTCGCAGACATACGCGCCGCAACCCATTCCTGCCTGCTGGCCTTTTACATTATCGAACCCAAAGGCCGCATTGAAGAAATTCTAAATGAAATTCTTGCCGCCAAAGCCAGAGGCGTAGACTGCTCCATACTGGCCGATGCCGTCGGCAGCAGGAGCTTTTTTGAAAGCGATTGGGTAGAGATACTGCGCCAAGCAGGCATTGAAGTACATACCTCATTACCTGTCGGCATCTGGCGTACATTATTCACGCGCACCGACCTGCGCAACCACCGCAAAATCCTCGTTATCGACAGCAAAATCGGTTACACCGGCAGCTTCAACCTTGTCGACCCACGCTATTTCAAACAAAACTCTGGCGTCGGAGAATGGATAGATGCCATGATGCGTTGCACAGGGCCTATGGTACTGGAACTGTCAGCCGTCTTCTTCGCCGACCTTGCCGTCGAAACCGATAAAAACCTCCAAAACGTACAAACATACCTCAACCAAGCAAAAAACCTGCTGCCCCAAATCCTTCCCGAAAAAATGCAGCAAGGCAATATTGTTGCCCAAATCATTCCCTCCGCCCCGAGCAAAGCAGCTTCGTCATCTACGAAACCATCATCAGCGCCATCTATGCCGCCACCAAACAAATCACGATTACCACCCCCTACTTCGTCCCGACGAGCCGCTTCTCATGGCGTTAACCGTTGCCGCCAAACGCGGCGTCAAAGTAACCCTGATACTGCCTGCCAAAGTCGATTCACTAATGGTGCGCTATGCCTCACGTGCCTACTACCCTATGTTGCTGGAAGCCGGTGTCAAAATCGCCATGTTTGAAGGTGGGCTTTTACATGCCAAAACCTTGACCATAGACGAAGACTACTCCCTCTTCGGTACGGTCAATATGGACATGCGCAGCTTCTTCCTCAACCTCGAAATCAGCCTCGCCATCTACGATCGCGACACCACCAAACAAATCTGCAACCTCCAACGTGACTACCTCAAAAACAGCAGCTACATTGCCATCAAATCATGGCAACAACGCTCCAAACTCCGCGGCCTCGTGGAAAATGCCGTCCGCCTGATGAGTCCTTTACTGTAAAACATAAATATTTAGGCCGTCTGAAAAGTACTTTTCAGACGGCATTTTTATACGGAAATAGTTTAATCGGCTATGCAAACTCATAAAAACAAAGTCCGGTTTATTTTCAAATCTGTCTGAGATATCCCATTATGTTTTAATTACTATAAATAATTTATCTTGTTTTTACAGCCCGGCTTTCTACCCAATTAGATTAATAGGATAGAATACGGATAATTTTCATATTATCTAACATATTCAAACTGTTAACCCATTAAATTATCTCAGGAGCAATTATGTTCAAAATAAAATTTAAATTGTGGCTGCCAATGCTGTTGGCTGCAATTTTGGCTGCTTGTTCTCAACAATCCCCCTCGTCCGAAGCTCCTGCCACAGCCGAATCAGAAACGGCCAACCAAAGCGTAGAAACAGCAGAAAAACTAGGAACCAGCTGGGGAGATGAAGTACAGTCTTCCGTTCATTCCGTAGATTTGCGCCGTGTTACTAAAAACCCTTTGGCAGAAGGTGTATTGAATTACTCTGCTAAAGATTATCGCGGTAAAAAAATCAACTCGATTTCATTAGCCGCAGGTAAAGTAGAATTATCCGTGCAATCTGATAATGGCGACCTGTTTCCAATCTTCCGCGACGGCAGCAACTACTTTTTACAAGGGAAAGACGGTCAGTCATACCGTTTGGTTTATAAGAACAATAGCAATAAAACTTTGGAAATCGTAGCCAGCGTAGATGGTTTGGATGTCGTCTCTGGTCAAGCAGCCAGCAGATACTCAGATGGCTATGTTTTGTACCCACATGATTCGCTGGTAATCGAAGGTTTCCGTAAAAGTGACGATGCTGTAGCATCTTTTGTATTCAGCAATCCAGAAGACTCTTACGCCGCAAACTCGGATAAAGGCTCCATCAAAAACACCGGTGTAATTGGTACAGCAATTTTTGAACTGTACGACCCGACACAAAAAACCAGCGAACCCGACGCATTTCCAGCCGATAACGGATATGCCCAACCACCTTCCAAATAAAAAGGGGCTGACGTAGATTAGCTCTAAATTCCACACCAATCCCGCAGGATTTTAAGCTGTTGAGACGGTGTGCCGAAGTTAAATCGAAATTCGCATTCTTTCAAGAACAGCGGGAACGATTTGCGATCGATTCCGTTGTATTTGCGTAAGACGCGTTTTGCCTGATTCCAAAAGTTCTCAATGCCGTTGATGTGGTTCTGGCGGTCTGCAAATTCCTTGGAATGGTTGATGCGGTAATGAATAAAACCGCTTACGTCCAACTTGTCGTAGCTGCTCAGGCTATCCGTGTAAACAATGCTATCCGGCATAATTTTCTTTTTAATGACAGGGAGTAACGTTTCAGACTTGGCATTATCCACCACAACGGTATAGACCCGTCCATTGCGTTTCAGAATGCCGAAGACAACCACTTTTCCTGCCGCACCGCGACCACGTCTGCCTTTACTCCGTCCGCCGAAATAGCTTTCGTCCAACTCGACAGGGCCCTCAAAAACCTCATCGGCAACCAAGGCCAGATAATGGCTGATAACCATACGAATTTTGCGATAGAACAGAATAGCGGAGTTGGGCTGAATGCCCAAAATATCGGCAGCGGAACGGGCGGTAACTTGGAGTACAAAAAATTCAAGTAGTTTCTTTTGAACTCTCTTGCTTAATTTACAATTGGTTATCTGCATTTTCGCAGCCTAGCATAACTGCTAATCTACGTCAGCCCCAATAAAAAAGCCCCCTCGTTTACATACTCACAAACTGTATAACCGAGCTTGTTAAAACGCAAAGGCCGAAATTCAGTTTTCAGACGGCCTTTTTTATATATGAAACTTTAATCGTTCCTTTATTTTAAATCAAATACTTAAACCATCATTTATACCAACCAAACAAACCAATACCTATCCCTATTTCAAACTGCATAGTTATAAATAATTTGGCAAAGTCATTTTTAGGGATATAATATTTCTTATATGTGATTTTTGTTATATATATTTATTTATAGATAATTTATTCTTAAACAAGGAGCAATAAAATGAAACGAAACTTGGGTACTTTGGATCGCGTAATCCGTATTGTGATTGGCGTAGCGCTGATTGCTGCAGCCGCTACCGGACACATTGGCTGGTGGGGTTGGCTGGGCATCATCCCCTTGGGTACAGCACTGATTGGCAACTGCGCACTGTACAGCTTATTGGGTATCAACACCTGCCGCATCAACAAAAAATAACGAAGGCAAAACATGAGTACGGTCGGACAATTCCTGCGAATTACGCCTTCCGAAGCAATGGCAAAAATCCGTGAGGGCGCGCTGGCAGTCGACATCCGAAGCCAAGCCGAATATCGGGGCGGGCATATTGTCGGTGCATTATCCCTTCCGCCTGAACAGCAGCGAGACAAACTGCCCGATGATACAGCCCCATGCCTGATTTTTTATTGTCTGAGCGGTAAACGTACAACACGGGCAGAAACAATATTGTCAGTGCTTGGCCAAGGTCGAGAATGCTATATTCTGGAAGGCGGCTTACAGGCATGGAAGGCTGCAGGGCTTCCTATTGTTACCGACCATGCCGCACCGGATATCATGCGGCAGGTGCAAACCATTGCGGGCAGTTTGATTCTGTTGGGCATGCTGGCAGGTTGGCTGGTATCGCCTTGGTTTTATCTGATAGACGTGATGGTCGGCGCAGGCCTGTTAACTGCCGGACTAACCGGATTCTGCGGCATGGCACGCCTGCTGGCCAAAATGCCATGGAACCATTAAGCAAAGGCCGTCTGAAAGTTGCTGCTGAGGCCATTATGACTGATAATTCGACCTCCTCATTTGCCGAAAAGCGTGAAAAATGACCATTGCCGACAATCAACCGCCCTACGAAGAAGCCACCGCTTTTCTCAAACTTCTGGCCAATCCCAACCGTCTCGCCGTATTGTGCAAACTACATGAAAGGCCGCACAATGTAACCGAGTTGGCTGAATCATCCGGACTGCCGCAAGCGGCAATGTCCAGCCAATTAGCGCTACTGCGTGAAGCCGGTTTGGTAGCGTTTGAAGTGAACCATCGGGAACGGCAATATTACATTGCCGACCCGAGGGTAACCGAGATGATACAGTTGCTGTATTCCTTTTTCTGCGCAGAAAAATCTTGAAATATTGCCGAAATAGGATAGCCAAAAAATCTATCCATTTATAATTTTTTTAAAGGCCGTCTGAATCTTTTTCAGACGGCCTCTACTATAATTTTTAGTCTTGCCATATCATCTCGTGTTTAGAACCATAAGTAATCTTCTTGATATTGCTTTCAAGAACAATTTCTTTATCTAATGTTCCTGAGTATTCCGAACCTGCTAATTTTTGAAATAAAGTAATATTCAGCTCATCGTTGTGGCTAGTTGTTTTGATATCTGAAATACCAATTGCGCTATTGCCTAATAAGCCTGTCAAATGAACCTGTCTATAACCCTTAGCTTCATTGACTGTAATTTTAAAATTCTGAATATCTTCCAACTTAATTTCATCAGTGAAAAAGCAGCCGGATAATATCAAGCCTGTTACTCCCAGCATCATTACCCTCATTTTCATAATAACTCCCTGATCGATTTAGCAGCCTTAGACTCAATTTTCAATCGCCGACAGTTTCAGTATTTTCAGACGGCCTTTTCTTAACCTCTCTACTTAACCATCACCCTTTCTTTCAAAGTCTTCAATACGTTCTTCACTGTATTAATCCGCACTTCGATATTTTCCATCTCCGCGGTAAATCGCAGCTTATCCGCGCCGGCAAGGCGATATCTTTTGTCGCTCTGAATCAGTAGAATGATTTCGGTTGGATCGACATTGTTGTTTTTGCCAAAGGTTACCGTTACCGCTTCGCTGGTCGCATCAATGGCATCGATGCCCAGTTCTTTTGCCGCAAGCCGTAAGTGGTGGCTTTCGATGAGGGTTTTGACAGGTTGTTCGGGCAGGCCGAAGCGGTCGACGAGTTCTTCGTGTATGGCGTTGATTTGCTGCACGGTTTCGCAGACGGCGAGGCGTTTGTAGAGGACGAGGCGCTCGTGAATGTCGGGGCAGTAGTCTTCTGGCAATAATGCCGGGCTGTGCAGTTTGATTTCTGTGGTAATGCCCAATGGTGCGTCGAGGTCGGGCTGGCGGCCTTTTTTGAGGTCGCGGACGGCTTGTTTGAGCATTTCGGTGTAAAGCGTGAAGCCGACCTGTATCATTTCGCCGGATTGTCCTTCGCCGAGGATTTCGCCTGCGCCGCGGATTTCCAAATCCTGCATGGCTAGGGTGAAACCCGCACCGAGTTCATCTGCCGCCGCGATGGCGTCGAGGCGTTTTTCTGCGTCTTTGGTGATGTATTCGGGCGTAAGCAGGTAGGCGTAGGCTTGGTGGTGGCTGCGGCCGACGCGCCCGCGAAGCTGGTGAAGTTGCGCCAGTCCGAATTTGTCGGCGCGGTTGATGATGATGGTGTTGGCGTTGGGGATGTCGATACCGGTTTCGATGATGGTGGAACAGAGCAATACGTTGAATCTTTGCTGCAAAAAGTCGCGCATGACTTGTTCCAGTTCGCGCTCGCGCAGTTGTCCGTGCGCCACGCCGATGCGGGCTTCGGGCAGCAGGGTTTCGAGCCGCTCGCGCATGTTTTCGATGGTATCCACTTCATTGTGCAGGAAAAATACCTGCCCACCGCGTTTGAGTTCGCGCAATACGGCTTCGCGCACGCTGCCTTCGCTGAAGGGTTTGACAAAGGTTTTTACCGCGAGGCGGCGGCTGGGCGCGGTGGTAATGAGCGAGAAGTCGCGCAGGCCTTCGAGCGCCATGCTGAGGGTGCGCGGAATCGGCGTGGCGGTCATGGTGAGGATGTCGACATTGGCGCGCAGGCGTTTGAGCTGCTCTTTCTGGCGCACGCCGAAGCGGTGTTCTTCATCAATAATCACCAGTCCTAAGTTTTTGAATTTGATGTCATCCTGCACCAATTTGTGCGTGCCGATAACGATATCGACCGTGCCGTCCGCCATGCCTTCCAGCGCGGCTTTGGTGGCTTTACTGTTGTTGAAACGCGAAAGGCTGGCGACTTTTACAGGGAAATCGGCGAAGCGGTCGGCGAAATTTTGCGCGTGCTGCTCGACCAAAAGTGTGGTCGGGGCGAGTACGGCGACCTGTTTGCCGCCCATCACCGCCACAAACGCGGCGCGCAGGGCGACTTCGGTTTTGCCGAAACCGACATCGCCGCACACGAGGCGGTCCATCGGCTTCGCCTGCGTCAGGTCTTTAATCACGGCGGCGATGGCGGCGGCCTGGTCTTCGGTTTCTTCGTAGCCGAAGCCGTCGGCAAACGCCTGATAGTCCAACTCGTTGATTTCAAACTTGTGTCCCGATTGGGCGGCGCGTTGGGCGTAGAGATTGAGCAATTCGGCGGCGGTGTCGCGCGCTTTTTCTGCAGCTTTGCGCTTCGCCTTGTTCCACGCGCCGCTGCCGAGCTTGTGCAAAGTAACGTTTTCATGCGCCTGACCGGAGTAGCGGCTGATTAAATGCAGTTGCGAAACAGGCACATAAAGCTGCGCTTCGCCTGCGTATTCAAGCAACATCATTTCGTTGGTTTCATCGCCCAAGTCCATTGTGACCAAGCCCATATATCGGCCGATGCCGTGTTCTTCGTGTACAACAGGATCGCCGATATTGATTTCGGCAAGGTCGCGCAACAGGCCGTCTGAAACGGCGGCGTGTTTCTTACGATGATGTTTGCGCGAGCGGGCGACATATTGATAAAGATCGGATTCGGTAATGACCGCGATGTTTTGATCTTCTAATTTAAACCCGTAAGTCAACGGCGCCACTGTAATCATCAGCGGCTCATGCGCCGACAAAAAGCCCTGCCAGTCGGACACGCTTTTGGCTTTTAAGCCGTTTTGCTGCAAGAAACCGAGCATGGTTTCGCGCCGTCCCAAACTTTCGGCGCACAGCAAAATTCGTCCGTCAAAGGCCGTCTGAAAATCTTTCAATGCCTGCAACGGTTCATCTGCTTGACGGTTGACGGCAAGGTCGGGCAGAGTATGTTCCTTGCCGGAAACATCGGGCAGCACCTGTCCGTAGTTTTTCAGAAGGCCTGCAAAAACATCAGCAGAGAGATACAAATGCTGTGGAAGCAAAGGCGGATAGGTTTCGTCGCCCTGAGCCATGGCGTAACGCGATTTGACGTCGCTCCAAAAGCGGTTCGCCTCGGCGTGAACATCGCCCAAAGAGACAAACAGCGCATCTTCGCCGATATAGTCAAACAGCGTTTCCAGCTCGTTTTCAAAAAACAGCGGCAGATAATATTCCACGCCCGCGCCGAAGTGGCCGTTGCTGACGGCTTTGTACACAGCGGCATCGTTCGGATTGCCATCGACTTCCTCACGAAAGCGGCTGCGGAAAATCTTTTGCGCCTCGCTGTCGGTGGGGAACTCATGTGCTGGCAACAGGCGGATTTCGGAAACGGGAGAAATGGTGCGTTGCGTTTCGGTATCGAAAGTTTTGATGCTGTCGATTTCATCGTCGAACAAATCTATGCGGTACGGCATCTCGCTGCCCATCGGGAACAAATCAACAATGCCGCCGCGCACAGCAAACTCGCCCGCCGCGACAACGTGGGAAACATGGTTATAACCTGCATCCACCAAATCGCTTTTCAGACGGCCTATATCCAAAGTCTGTCCTGTTTTCAGCCAAAACGTGCGCCCTGCCAGAAACAGCACAGGCGACAGCTTCTGCATCGCCGTGGCAACCGGTACGAACAACACGTCCGCCGCGCCGCTCTTAATCTGCCACAACGCCGAGAGCCGCTCCGACACCAAATCCTGATGCGGCGAAAAACGCTCGTAAGGCAGCGTTTCCCAGTCCGGCAGGAACACAGCCGTATCGCGCGGACGGAAAAACAGCCAGGCCGTCTGAAGGCGTAGCGCCTGTTCCGCATCTTGGGTCAAGACAACCTTGAGCTGCTTATGCGGCAGATAACGCGCCAAAGCCAAGGGCAGCGAGCCTTGAGACAGATTGAGCCAACGGGATTTTTCACGAGGTTTGGGAATCGGATAAGTCATGACAAAACAGTTTGTAATAAGTAAATACAAGCACCATAGGCCGTCTGAAAAATTTTCAGACGGCCTTTAGCGATCAAATAGATTTTCAATTTTACTGGATACAGGTTTAAAAGAATATAAGGCCTTACATTCAGACAGCCACGCCTGCCAGTTTTCCAATAAACCCGGTTATCACCAATGCCGCAACGCCCCATAAACACACGCGCAAAACGGCAGGAACGACAGGCGCGCCGCCGAGTTTGGCGGAGACATAGCCCAGTCCGGCCAGTCCGCATAAAGTGGAAACTGCCAAGGCCGGAACAATGGCACTAGAAGCCGTCAATGCGACCAGTAAAGGCAAAATCGCGCCTGCACAAAATGAAGCGGCAGAAGCAAGAGCGGCCTGCATGGGTTGGGCGGCAGAGGTTTCGGTAATGCCGATTTCGTCGCGCGCGTGGGCGGCGAGTGCATCGTGTTCCATCAAGGCTTTGGCCACCTCTGCGGCGAGCGGGTCGGACAAACCGCGACGGCGGTAAATTTCAGTCAGCTCTTCCAACTCCGCATCAGGATTATTTGCCAATTCGTAGCGTTCTTTGTGCAAATCGGCTTTTTCCGTATCCGATTGGCTGGACACAGAAACATACTCCCCCGCCGCCATTGACACCGCGCCCCCGATAAGCGCAGAAACGCCCGTCAACAGCAGGGTTTGGAAATCTGGCGCGGCTGCGGCTACGCCCGTCAACAGCGAGGCAGTGGAAATCAGGCCGTCATTAGCACCCAATACGCTTGCCCGAAGCCAGCTGTTGCGGTCGCTGAAATGGCGTTCGCTGTGGTATGAATACATATATGCTCCGATAAATTGGCTGTTTCCAGATGATGGTAACATTGTATTGTTTTTTTTGAAATCAATGTCAGTGTATCCCTTCAAATCAAGCATTCTTAAATCTTTCTGCTGCCATTTCAAACCATAAAAACCAACACTCCTCTTTGGATTTTTTCAGACGGCCTTAACTCTTTTACAAGCAAATTTATTGTTCCAAGTCATGGCATTATCACAAGGCAGTTTTGTACTGCTTGGTTTATCCGTTTAAAGATGCTATCTTTATGAATCTTTCCACCCCTCAATTCATTGAAAGGATGTATCATGGCTGAAGAAAACAAAATCAAAGTGAACGATTTGCCTGAAGATAAAAAAGAGCAAACCGAAGAAACCGAGCTGCCCGTTATCAACAACGAAGAAAAACGCGGCGGTCACAGCGAAGGCGGTTGCTGCGGTGCATGCGGCGGCTAATCTTCCCGACAAAGCCTCCGAGGCCGTCTGAAAAGTCTTACTTTTCAGACGGCCTTTTCCTTTCTAAACACTTACAGGTAAATCAATGAAAGGATGCGGGAGAAGAATTTAAACCCAACCGCGTTTGTGCTACATTCACATCTTTACAAACCACAACAATCTGCACCCGCAGACACACAAGGAAGAAAAAAATGTTTTGGTATATCGTCGGCTTTTTCGCCATTATCGTTTCCCTACTCGCCCTCTGGGTCAATGCCAGCGCGTTCGGTATGCAGGAAGACGGCACGCCGCAATCCGAATACGAAAAAATGTTGGGCCTGGGCGCGAAGCTGAAAGACAAAGATACGGTTGCCAAGGAACGCGAAGCGGCACGCTTTCATCCTGACGATTAAGCCTTATTAACTGGACAATCTTGCCGAACTGGGCTAATGTTCCAAACGCATAATGCACACCAACACAACTATACAAGAAGGTAAGAGAAATGACTGTACGAATCGAACACGATTTATTGGGCGACCGCGAGATCCCTGCTGAAGTATATTGGGGCATCCATACTTTGCGCGCCATTGAAAACTTTAAAATTTCCACACAAAAAATTTCCGACGTACCGCAATTTGTCCGCAGCATGGTCATGGTTAAAAAAGCCACTGCGCAAGCCAACGGCGCATTGGGTGCCATCAAGCCGGAAATCGCGGCCGCCATCGAAAAAGCCTGCGATGAAGTATTGGTCAAAGGCCGCTGTCTCGACCAATTCCCGTCCGACGTTTATCAAGGCGGTGCCGGCACTTCGGTCAACATGAATACCAACGAAGTCATTGCCAACCTCGCATTGGAAGTCTTGGGACACGAAAAAGGCCACTACGACATCGTCAATCCGATGGACCATGTCAACGCCAGCCAATCCACCAACGACGCCTACCCTACCGGCTTCCGCCTCGCCGTGTATTACAGCATCGGCGAATTGCTCGACAAACTGGCTATCCTGAAAAACGCCTTTGCCGCCAAAGCCGAAGAATTTAAAGACGTTTTGAAAATGGGCCGCACCCAGCTTCAAGATGCCGTACCAATGACTGCCGGTCAAGAATTCCGATCTTTCCAAGTGTTGTTGGAAGAAGAAATCCTCAACCTCGACCGCACCCGCTCCCTGCTGCTTGAAGTCAACCTCGGCGCCACTGCCATCGGTACGGGCGTGAATACGCCTAAAGGCTATGCGGCTTTGGTCGTTGAGAAACTTTCCGAAGTCAGCGGCCTGCCTTGCAAACTGACTGAAAACCTGATCGAAGCGACCTCCGACTGCGGCGCATATGTGATGGTACACGGCGCATTGAAACGCACAGCCGTTAAACTATCCAAAATCTGTAACGACCTGCGCCTGCTCTCTTCCGGTCCGCGCGCCGGTTTGAAAGAAATCAACCTGCCTGAATTGCAGGCCGGTTCTTCCATCATGCCTGCCAAAGTCAATCCTGTGATTCCTGAGGTCGTCAACCAAGTCTGCTTCAAAGTCATCGGCAACGACACCACCATCACTTTCGCAGCCGAAGCAGGTCAGTTGCAGCTGAACGTTATGGAGCCGGTAATCGCCCAATGTATGTTTGAAACCATTTCCCTCTTGGGCAATGCCGCGGTCAACCTGTCCGACAAATGCGTCAAAGGCATTACGGTCAACCGCGAAATCTGCGAACACTACGTCTTCAATTCCATCGGTTTGGTCACTTATCTGAACCCATACATCGGCCACCGCAATGGCGACTTGGTCGGCAAAATCTGCGCCCAAACCGGCAAAGGCGTGCGCGAAGTCGTATTGGAGCGCGGTCTGTTGAGCGAAGAAGAACTCAACCGCATCCTCTCTCCTGAAAACCTGATGAATCCTCATCTGTAATCAGGATTTGAAATCAAAGGCCGTCTGAAACTTTAAACGTTTAAAGTTTCAGACGGCCTTTTCGTATTTATATTGATTTTTATCGAATTTTTTTGCGAAATTCAGAATTAAAAGATAGCCTGAGCGTCAGGTTTGATTTAACATGGTGTTGCCCCAGCCTGTTTCCTCATTAAGGTTATGCCGGTAATGATACCTCAAAAGGAACCGGATATTGGAATAACATCTTCATTTATTAGGAAAACCAGATGAATCAAATTACACGCGAACAAATGCTGCAAGTATTCGAAAATCGCTGCTCTACCCGTTATTACGATCCCAATAAAAAAATCAGCCAAGAAGATTTTGCAGCGATTTTAGAATTTGCCCGCCTCTCCCCAAGCTCTGTCGGCTCCGAGCCATGGAAATTCTTGGTGATTCAAAACAAAGCCCTGCGTGAGAAAATCAAGCCTTTCAGTTGGGGGATGCAATCCCAACTGGACGACTGCAGCCATCTGGTGATTATCCTTGCCAAGAAAAATGCCCGTTACGATACCCCGTTCTTCCGCAGTGTTGCCGAACGCAGGGGCCTGCAAGGAGAGCAGCTGGAAAAAGCGTTGGCAAGATACAAAAGCTTCCAAGAAACCGACATTAAAATTGCCGACGACCAACGCGCACTCTTTGACTGGAGCGGCAAGCAGACCTATATTGCTTTGGCCAATATGCTCACAGGTGCAGCGGCCATCGGCATCAATTCCTGCCCAATCGAAGGCTTCAACTACGACAAAATGAACGAAGTATTGGCAGCAGAAGGCCTGTTTGATGCCAACGAATGGGGCGTATCCGTAGCGGCAACATTCGGCTATCGCGCCAAAGAAATCACTAAAAAATCACGCAAACCGATTGAAGAAATGGTAACTTGGGTCGAATAAGCAGTTTGTATTCTCAGGGCGGCAAATACCGCCCTTTTACTTTTCTAAAAAAGTGAAGCAAATTCCGTAACAACAAATGCTTCTAAATTTAATATCAAAAAGGCCGTCTGAAACCATGTGTCCGAAATCTTAGATTTCATTTCACACCGTTTCAGACGGCCTGATTTAATACGTTTTTACTTAAAACGATACTTTCAAACTGCCGTAGAAGGCACGGCCATGCTCGTTGTACGTTTGTGCGCCGGCAGTTGTGCGGTACAGTTTTTTGTCAAACAGATTGCTGATACCGCCACGGACGGCCACGCGTTTGTTCCAGTTGTAGCCTGCGTTGATGCCCCAAATGCCGTAAGAGCCGACTTGGGTTTGGCTGTGTTCGGAAGACAACGCTGCCACGCCTGCACGAGGATTGCCGTCTCGTTCCAGTCTATTAATCGCTACGCCGCGCGGTTTGGTGCGACCATAGTGGGTAAAGGTCAGGTTGGCATCGAAGCGTTCGTTCGGCGTCCAAGACAATGTGCTGTTGATGGTGTGTTTTGGCACCAAAGACAATGGATTGCCTTGATAATCTTCGGATTTGTGCATGTAAGTGAAATTGTTGCTCCACTTGAGTGTGTCATGCAACGGAATCACCAAGTTGCCTTCGATACCCGAAATAGTCGCTTTCGGCGTATTTTCCCATTGCAGGAGCCAGTTGCCGATATTGCTGGTGGCAATAAGCTGGTCGCCAATTACGATTTTATTGCGGTACGCATTATGGAAATAAGTCGCGGAAGCCTGCCAGCCGTTTTTGTTGAACTCAAGACCAATCTCTTTATTGATACTGGTTTCAGGTTTCAAATTGTTGTTGCCCATGTAATAGCAACGCACGCTGTTCGGCGCATTGAGCGGACAGCCTTGACCGCGTGTGTACAGGATAAAGTCAGGATTGGTTTGATACAGGTTTGGCGCTTTGTACGCGCGGGCAACACCGCCTTTGACCAACCAGTTTTCGCCGATTTGATGCGAGAAGTTCAAAGCCGGACTCCAGTTGCTGCCGCTGTCGCTGTTGTGGTCGAAGCGGATGGCCGGAATCAGATGGGTTTTGTCGGTCAACGAAATATTGTCTTCAACGTAGGCCGCCCAGTTGCGTTGCGAAGCCTTGCCGCCGCGCGTTGCGGAGATACCGTTAAACGCATCGGTTTTACCTTGGTCTTTAAATCCCTGAGTATTGGAAGCAGGATCATCCAATTTGCTGTCGGTAAATTCCGCACCGACAGTCAATACGTTATCAACACCAAGTTTAAAAGGAATATTCGCTTCGCTGCTGAAACGCAGGTTTTTCAGACGGCTTTGAACAAAATCCAAGCCTGTATAGCTGCCTTCCGGACCACCGGCCAAACCTTCAGGCAAGTGGCTGTTGACCGTGCGCTCATAACTGATCACGTTTTTGGTATCGCCCCATTCCCATGCGCCATCATGCGTTAAGGAATAAGCAGAACGGTATAAACGGGCAGTTTCGGCTTTGCTGTCGGCCAAAGAATTAACCAAAGCAGAACGCGGATTGCTGTTTTGCGTATCGCCGTTGTAGATATTGCCCTGACGGCTGTAACTGCTGTCTAAAATCAGCGTTTGCGCTGGGCTGATTTTCCATTGCAGACGGCCTGCGATGTCTTTATTGCGTACGCCTTCGACACCGGCCGCGCTGTCATTGCCGTGTCCGGCATTAATATCGGCAGCATCTGCATCCGTTTTATTCAGGTTGCCGTAAATGCGGAAGCCCAAAGTATCTTGAATGATCGGACCGCTCAAATTAAAGCCGATACGGCGGGTTGCGCCCTCTTTGCTGTCTTGCGGCTGATTGGCGTAAAGATTGACTTGGCCTTTAAATTCTTTAGACACTTTTTTGGTGACAATATTGACCACGCCGCCCATCGCGCCGGAGCCGTAACGTGTTGCCGCCGGACCGCGCAAGACGGTAATGGATTCAATCTCTTCAACCGGCACCCAGTTGCTGTCACCACGCGTATTGCGTTCACCGCGCATACTGATACGCTCGGACTGGCGCGAATTAACCGGCTTGCCGTCAATCAAAATCAAAGTGTTTTCAGGACCCATACCGCGCAAGTCAATTTGGCGTTTGTTGCCACGCTGACCTGTTGCCGTATTACCGGTCAGGTTGACACCCGGCATAGTACGGACAAATTCGGAAATATCATTGGCTGCAGGGCGTTTGTCGATGTCGTCTTTAGAAATACGCGATACGCCGAGCGACTGTTGCAACTGCTTCTCGGCAGTAACGTAAACGGTATCGACTTCAGCCTGCTCAACGGCTTTCTCTTCAGCTGCGTGTGAGAATGCACTAATTAACGCCAAAGGCAAAATGGCGAGTGTGAATGTTTTCATTGCATTGTTTCTCTTGGTTTTGTTTGTTTAAAATTAAAATGAAAATTATTTTGGATTTTAAATAAACTTAACAGAATTTTCAATGCAATTAAGAGTGATTTACAATTAATAGTTAAATTACGCTAATAAAAAATAACAAAATACCAAACAACTAAAAAGGCCGTCTGAACCGGCATGAAACGAAATCCGAGATTCCTATCATACCGTTCAGACGGCCTTATTCAATTCTTAATTATTTGCCTGCTGCTTTTTGCAGAATAGCATACAATTCGTCTTTGAGTTTGAGTTTGGCTTTTTTCAGCTCTTCAATCTCTTCGGCACCGCTGGTAACAGGGTTGTTAACCAAACCGGTGATTTTATCGTCCAGCTCATTGTGCTCGTCAAACAAACGGGCAAAGTGTGCATCCTCTTGTTTCAGTTTAGAAATCAAATCGCGATATTCTGGAAACATTTTGTTTTCCTCTCTTGTTAATTAAATAAAAAAGTACTGCGGTCAAAAACTAGGACGAATCAATCTTTAGCTTCATTATAACAAACACGGGCGTTTTATCCAGTCTTTTTTAAGTCGAAACTGTTTTACATCAAAATTAATAATATCAACATAAGTTAGCGCCAAAATAGAAAAAAACGGCTTTATAGACGGCTTGCCGACTTGGGCATACAATCGGGCTTATGCGTTTACACAATGGCCGAACCACCCTATTCCGTCATATCAACGGCATGGACGGACAATTTATCCTGCTTGAAAACCATCCTTCATGGATGCCGGTCAATGATGCCGATTTCAACCATGCCGCGCCCCTGCCCGACGGTTTGGCTGTACACGAAGAATCGTTTTATCCATTTGAAAAAATAGATGCTGCCGAATCGGCAGACAATATCAAAATCTTCAGCGAAGAAGCCCTACGGCTGGAGAAAGAACGATTAAATGCGGTAGCCTTGGTAGAACTGGCAAAAAATCTTAAAGCCGCCCAAGCAGAAGCCGATTTAGCCGCGCTTCTGGAAAAAATGGATTTTCATTTAAAACAAGATGATATTTTCAAATAACCCCTTCAATCTCAGGCCGTCTGAAACCAAACACCAGACACAATTGTTGACAATGCAAGAAAAATAGTTCATCTTGAACCAATCCGCAGCACTCCATCTCATATTTTCAGCCCATCACAAAGGAATCGAGAACATGTTTTCAAAAAGCGTTACCCTCGCACAATATGACCCCGATTTGGCAGCAGCCATCGCCCAAGAAGACAAGCGCCAGCAAGACCACGTCGAGCTGATCGCCTCTGAAAACTACGTCAGCTGTGCCGTTATGGAAGCCCAAGGTTCGCAATTGACCAACAAATACGCTGAAGGCTATCCTGGCAAACGCTACTACGGCGGCTGTGAATACGTTGATATTGTTGAACAATTAGCGATTGACCGCGTAAAAGAACTGTTTGGCGCCGCTTATGCCAACGTTCAACCGCACTCCGGCTCCCAAGCCAACCAAGCCGTGTATGCTTCTGTTTTGAAACCGGGCGACACTATTTTGGGTATGTCTCTGGCACACGGCGGCCACTTGACCCACGGTGCAAGCGTTAATATCTCCGGCAAACTCTACAACGCCATTACTTATGGTTTGGATGAAAACGAAGTTCTCGATTATGCCGAAGTAGAACGCTTGGCTCTTGAACACAAACCCAAAATGATTGTGGCCGGCGCATCTGCCTACGCGTTGCAAATCGACTGGGCAAAATTCCGCGAAATCGCCGATAAAGTCGGCGCATACCTCTTTGTCGACATGGCGCACTATGCCGGTCTGATTGCCGGCGGCGAATATCCTAACCCCGTGCCATTCTGCGACTTTGTAACCACCACCACCCACAAAACCCTGCGCGGCCCTCGCGGCGGTGTGATTTTGTGCCGTGACAATACCCATGAAAAAGCGCTGAACTCTGCCATTTTCCCAAGCCTGCAAGGCGGCCCATTGATGCACGTTATCGCTGCCAAAGCCGTAGCGTTTAAAGAAGCGTTGCAGCCTGAGTTCAAACAATACGCAAAACAAGTGAAAATCAATGCTGCCGCCATGGCGGAGGAGTTGGTTAAACGCGGTTTGCGCATTGTATCCGGCCGTACCGAAAGCCACGTTTTCCTCGTTGACCTGCAACCGATGAAAATCACCGGTAAAGCCGCCGAAGCCGCTTTGGGCAAAGCACACATTACCGTCAACAAAAACGCTATTCCAAATGATCCGGAAAAACCATTCGTTACCTCCGGCATCCGCATCGGCTCTGCCGCCATGACCACACGCGGCTTTAACGAAGCCGACGCGCGCGTATTGGCAAACTTGGTTGCCGACGTATTGGCTAATCCTGAAGACGAAGCCAACCTCGCCAAAGTCCGCGAACAAGTGACTGCTTTGTGCAATAAATATCCGGTTTACGGCGCATAAGCATTTCCGACTTGGATAAAATATTAGGCCGTCTGAACAACAGACGGCCTTTTTTTATTTCAACTTTTCTTTTAAATTTCAAAACTGTTTGTTTCGCTGACTTTACGTATCATGCCTGCCGCGACAGTATGGTTGGTGGCTTCGTCAATCAAAATAAACGCGCCTTGTGCATGGTTGTCTTCGTATGCGGCAGCGGCGAGCGGCTGCTGGGTTTTGAAGCTGACGCTGCCGATGTCGTTGAGCTTGAGCGTTTCGGCGGATTCGACCCGGCTGAGGGTGTTCACGTCCCAAACATAGGCAATTTCGCTAATTTTTACGGGCGTGGTTTGGGTAGTGTGCTTCAGCAAATATTTACGGCGCAGATTGAGCGGAATATCGTCAAACCAGCAAAGCGCGGCTTGAAATTGTTGCTCGGGAACAATAACGCTGTCGGCTGAAACAATGCTGTTGCCGCGTGAAATATCGATGTCTGCATCCAAAACGACAGTCAACACCTCCCCTGCTTCGGCAGATTCGGTTTTGCCGTTTGCATTATAGATTTCGGCAACTTTGGCAACATGGCCGCTGGGCAAAACTTTAACTTCATCGCCCACTTTCAGACGGCCTGCTTCCAATCTGCCTTGATAACCGCGGAAGTCGTCGCTGCTACTGCCGTCTTGGCGCGCCACGCGTTGTACGGGAAAATGCGCGGCTTGGTCAGCGGCATTTTGACGGTTGACAGGCAGGCTTTCAAGCAAAGGCAAAAGCGGCAAACCTTGATACCACGGGGTTTGGCTGCTGGCATTGACGATATTGTCGCCTTTTAATGCGCTGATGGGCAGGAAGTGGATTTGTGCCTTGAGGCCGATTTGCTCCGCCAGTTTGCGGTAGGCCTCGGTAATGGTTTGATATTTGGCTTCGTCAAAGTCGAGCAGGTCGAGTTTGTTGACGGCGACGATGATGTTGGGGCAGCCCAAAAGTTTCAGAATCGCGCTGTGGCGTTTGGTTTGGGGCAGTAGGACAGGTTCGCTGCCTGAAAAATCAACGCGAGTGGCATCAACCAAAATAATGGCGGCATCGGCAGTCGATGCGCCGGTAACCATATTACGCGTGTATTGCTCATGTCCCGGCGTATCGGCAATGATGAATTTCCGTTTGGGTGTGGCGAAATAACGGTAGGCGACGTCAATGGTAATGCCTTGTTCGCGCTCGGCGGCAAGGCCGTCCGTCAGGCTGGCAAAGTCGGGCGTTTCACCGTTTTCGGCAGCGCGGTTGAGCTTGTCAATTTGATCGGTCAGCAAGGTTTTGCTGTCGTAGAGTAGGCGGCCGATGAGCGTGGATTTGCCGTCATCGACACTGCCGGCGGTGATGAAGCGTAAAAGCGGAGCGGAAGCTGCGGTCATGATTCTTTCCCATTTCTCGTGATTTCTCAAACTGACTGCTACTTTAAACAGGCCGTCTGAAAATGGGAAAGAATGTTTGGTTGTTAAAAAAGCTGTTTTCGTTATATCGCAAATCTATGGGATGTTGCCTCACGCCATCTGTTTTCCCCGGGTCGCCAACCAACACACAATCGATCCTAAGCACACCATTCCCGCCCCCTGCCAAAACGTCATGGACAACGGCGCGCTAATCACAAATGATGACACCACCGCAGACAACACTGGAATGAAATAAGATGCGCCTGCCAATACAGTCAGGTTGCCACGCGAAATACCGATATTCCATACTGCATAGCCCAAACCCATGCAAGCTGCGGCGGCAACGGCATAGCCGAGCGATACGGAATCAAAATTCAACGTATCCGCGCCGCTGAGAAAATACTCAATCCACAACAGTATCGACACCAGCGCAAAGAAAAAGCCGACGCTGCTGCCCTCCGCTTTTACACGTGCCGTCAGCGTGCAATATGCCGCCCAAAACACGGCATCTACAAATGCCATGATATAGCCGCCGGGATTGGTGCGGACATTGTGGTAAATACCAGAAACCGACAAGCCGACATCGCCGCCCAGTACAGTGGCAATCCCAAAAAACGACAGCACAAAGCCGATGACTATCCACCATTTTGACGGCTGTTTATTGAAATATACCGCTCCGACGATGGTAAACGTCGGCCACAAATAATTCACCATGCCGATTTCCACCGCCTGTCTTGCGTTTTGTGCAAAGCCGACCGACAGCGACAAACACAATTCGCAGCCGACAAAAAACACGCTTGCCCAAAACAAATAACTTCGGTTGTAATTGCGCAAATGCGGCCGGCCGAAAATCAGCCAAATCAATACGGTGGACAGGGTATACATCATTGCCGCGCCACCCACTGCCCCCATATGCAGGCTCAAAGAGCGTATCAGGGAAATGACGAAGCTCCACAAGGTAACGGCAAGCAACCCGATGGCAGTGGCTTGTTTGGATGAAATATTTTGAGATAAGAAATGAATCATGGCGTATGTGTTGAAGATGGTTTTATTAGGTTTATCGTAGTTTGAATATATCGGTTCTACATTAATTATTTTAACGGTTTCAAGGCCGTCTGGAAACGATTGTTTCAGACGGCCTTCTATTTGCAATTAGTCCTAAACATGACTATAATCCGCATCCAATTAGTCAATATCGAGACCAATTTATGAATCAACTTGACCAACTCGGTATGCGCATCAGCCGCATAGACAGCGCATTCGACCAATGGATTAAACAGCAAAACACCAACTACAACACTTTAGCCGTTCTCTACACTTTGGCTACCGAAGGCAGCCGCACTCAAAAATACATAGGCGAAGAATGGAGCCTGCCCAAGCAAACCGTTTCCGGCACATGCAAAACGCTGGCGGAACAAGGCTTGCTGACATTTCACGAAAGCGAACAAGACAAACGCGAACGCTTATTGTCGCTGACCGAGCAAGGCAAGGAATACGCCGCACCATTGGTGCAAAACATGCAGGAATTCAGCAAACAAATTTTTACCGCCTTCGGTGAAAAACGTGCAGCCCGACTGTTTGCCGATTTGGACGCGTTGGCCGAATTAATGGCGCAAACCCTCAATACTAAATAAGGAGGGCAACCATGTGGAAAATGTTGAAATACATCAGTCAAATACACCGCCGCAAACTCATCACAACCTTCTCTCTCGTCGGCTTGGATAATCTGCTCTTGCTGGTATATCCCGTGTTTGGCGGCTGGGCGATTAATGCCGTTATGGATGGCAACGTCTGGCAGGCAATGTTGTATGGTGTGGTGGTTTTATTAATGTGGATAATCGGAGCCGCCCGCCGAGCAGCCGATACGCGTACGTTTACCCAAATCTATACCGAAATCGCCGTCCCGGTCGTTTTGGAACAGCGCAAACGAGAAGTACCGCATTCCGCCATTACCGCACGCGTTGCCCTATCGCGTGAGTTTGTCAGTTTTTTTGAAGAACACCTGCCCATCGCTGCTACTTCGCTGGTCTCCATCTTCGGTGCATGTATGATGTTGCTGATATTGGAATTTTGGGTGGGCGTATTGGCTGTCGCGATACTTGCCCTGTTTTTATGGTTGCTGCCGCGTTTTGCCGCCATCAGCGAAAACCTATATTTCCGTTTAAACAACCGGCTTGAACGCGACAACCACCTTATCCGCGACGGCAACGAGCGTCAGCTCTACCGCCACTATGGCTGGGTTGCCAAACTACGCGTGCTGATTTCCAACCGCGAAGCCTTAGGCTATCTCAGTATCGGCATAGCGATGAGCGTATTGTTCGGCTTCGCCTTTATACACATGACGCTTAAAGGCTATGGCAGCGCCGGCCATATCTATTCCGTCAGCACTTATTTATGGATGTTTGCAATGAGCTTGGACGATGTACCGCGCTTGGTCGAACAATACTCCAATCTAAAAGATATCGGACAACGCGTTGAACTCTCAGAAGAAAACAATCTTTCCAAGGCCGTCTGAAACCTTAACACACTATCAGGACATATTATGAGTTGGTTTTATTTAATCTTAGCCGGTATGTTGGAAATCGGCTGGCCATTGGGCTTAAAGCTGGCACAACAGGAAGGCTACCGCTGGCATGGCTTTGCCGCCGCGCTTGCCTGCATTGCCGGTAGCGGATACTTCCTTTACCTTGCCCAAAAAAGTATTCCAATGGGTACGGCCTACGCCGTCTGGACAGGCATAGGCGCGGCAGGAGCGTTTTTAGTGGGCGTTGTATTTTTCAACGATGCCGCCAACTTCGGCCGCTGGCTCGGCGCATTTCTCATCATCTCCGGCGTCGTAGTGATGAAACTCTCCAGCGGAAACTGAAAATCTCGTTTCATCCAATCCAAGGCCGTCTGAACAAGCATGCTCAGACAGCCTAATACTTTCCCGAATATAACGAAATCATCTTAAATTAAAACCAAGCATTCTTTCCTTTTTTCAGACGGCCTGTTTAAAGTGGCGACTGTCCATTATTCAAACAATCGGTTATAGCCGTCCAACAAAGGAATCCAAATGAGCCAAGCCAATCCGCTTCCACCCGAACTCTCCGCCCAACTCTCCACCCTATCCCCCACCCAACTTGCCTGGCTCTCCGGCTATTGCTGGGCGCAAAGCCAAGGCATATCCGGTGCAGCAGCCGAACCGTCTGCCCTGCAAACAGCCGCTCCGACAGTCAGCCGCCGCGTATTAGTTCTCTCTGCTTCCCAAACCGGCAATGCCCGCAGCGTTGCCGAATCCTTACACGCCAAACTTCAAGCCGCCGGCGTCGAAGCCCGCCTCAGCAGCGCAGGCGATTTCAAAAGCAAGACCCTGCCCGACGAAGACATCGTGCTTTTAGTTACCTCCACCCAAGGCGAAGGCGAACCGCCCGAAGAAGCCCTGCCCCTGTACAAATTCATCTACGGCAAAAAGAAACCCGATCTCAGCAAACTGACCTTTGCCGTCTTGGGCCTTGGCGACTCCTCCTATCCCAACTTCTGCCAAGCAGGCAAAGACTTTGATGCCAAATTTGCCGAACTGGGTGCAGGCCGTCTGAACGACTTGGGCATTTGCGACTTAGAATTTCAAGCCGATGCCGACGCATGGATTGCCGCCGTCGTACCCAAAGTAGCCGAATTAACCGCCCAAGCAACCAATCCAAGTACAACCGCTGCACCAAACGACTCAGCAGCACCAAGCAGCAACACTCTATACACCAAAGAAAAACCCTACACAGCTACCCTATCCGTGCGCAAAAAAATTACCTCGCGCGATGCGGAAAAAGACGTCGAACACATCGAAATCGACCTCAGCGGCTCAGGTTTGCATTATCAGGCAGGCGATGCGCTCGGCGTATGGCCGCTTAATGCCGCCGACCTCGTTCAAGAAATCCTCGACCTCAACCAACTGACCGGCAGCGAAACCGTCCAACTTTCAGACGGCCACGAAACCGATATCCGCACCGCCCTGACCGAATCCGCAGACATTACCCAAAACACACCCGCCTTCATCCAACAATACGCCGAATTAACAAACAACGAAGAACTCAAAGCCATAGCTGCAGATAAAGCCCAACTGGACGCCTACCTTGCCGCCACACCGCCCGTAGGCGTATTCGCGGCCTATCCGCACCCACTGGACGCACAAACCCTATACAACCTCTTCCGCCCACAAACCCCACGTCTCTATTCCATCGCCTCCGCACAAGACGAAGTCGGCGAAGAAGTCCACCTCACCATCGGCGTCGTCCGTTTCGACCACCACGACCACACCTACACCGGCGCAGCATCCGGCTACTTGGGCGAACGCCTCGAAGAAGGCAGCGAAGTCCGCGTCTTTGTCGAGCCCAACCCCAACTTCCGCCTGCCCCAAAACGGCGATACCCCCATCATCATGATCGGCGCAGGCACAGGCGTCGCCCCCTTCCGCTCCTTTATGCAGCAACGTGCCGCCAATGGCGACAGCGGCAAAAACTGGCTCTTCTTCGGCAACCAACGCCTGGCCGACGACTTCCTCTACCAACTCGAATGGAGTGAATGGCGTAAAGACGGCCTCCTCACCCGCGCCGACCTCGCATGGAGCCGCCAAGGCGAACATAAAGTCTATGTCCAACACAAAATCGCCGAATGCGCCGCCGAAGTTTGGAACTGGCTGCAACAAGGCGCACACATCTACGTCTGCGGCGACGCCGCACGCATGGCGCGCGATGTCGAAAACGCCCTGATCGAAGTCATCGAAACCCAAGGCAAACTCAGCCGCGACGAAGCCGAAGACTATCTCAACGAACTGCGTGAAGACAAACGCTACCAACGTGACATTTATTGATTGGATAAACAAAAATAAAGAGGCCGTCTGAAAGCTGAATTTCAGACGGCCTTTTGATCCTTATCATTTTCCCGAAAACATCTTAAATAAACCTGACAACATATTACCTTGTTTTAGCTCCAAATCTTGACTTCCGCATTTGCCACATTGTCCAGGCTTGGGCAACAACATATCCGATCCCTTAGATGCCTCACGCTGCCAACCGCAAGACAGACAAGTCCAATAAACATCTTGGCCGGGTTTAACTGTCATATCAATCTTCCTTTACAAACGGATAAAACGGCTTGCCCCAATCTTTATCGGCATTTTTTTGAATAATCGACAGCATTACCGGCAGGACACTGCCCAAAATCTTACAGGCATCCTTTAATTGTTCGCGATTGGCGCTACTATTATAAGTCGCACCGCCATGCACCATCTGATTACGCAAAGTGTAAAGCCTGTCAAACAACACAAACAAGACCGTTGCCGTATCCTGCGCGGCCAAAGCCGCATTTACTTTACGCCGCTCTTTTTCAAAGCATTCCAAATAAGCGGCTTCAGAAATATAGCCGTTATGGAAATCCCAAAATTCCTGAAACACATAGCGATTGCCCAATAAAGATCGAATCGCACCCGAAAACTCCTTCCACACCAAAGCATAAATCTGCTTATCCTTATCCAGAGCACAGACCTTATTTAAAAAAGTCTGAAATTTGTTTCGATCCGCAGGCATGGTTCGTCCGTCCAGCTCATAAGCATAAGCCGCATTAAACGCAATCCACATAGACTGGAAGGCAAAATCCCAATCCTGTACCGACCATCTTTCCTCCGCCTTTTCCAGCCAGCTCAAAGAGCGGTGGATACGCAAGCGGAAGTGTTCCGAGTAAGTATTTTTATGGTCTTGATAATATGTCTTGATTCCAGATAAATTCATTGCCATTCCTTTTTAACGTATCGATAAATTCACTTCATATGCACGGAATATCCTGCAATGGAATGAAGCAAATCATAATACACCCTTCATAATATTTTCTTAAAAATGATATATTGCACTTACTGAGGCCGTCTGAATGTTCAGACGGCCCAAGCCATCAACTAAACAAATGAATAATAATCTTCATTTTCTTTCCGGATAACTCCTTCATTAATTAATCTCTCCAATGTCAAAACAGGAAAATCACCATTGTAATTTTTTGTCCAATCCTCAAAATCAAAATAGTGCTGTGATTCTATCAAAACCTTTATTGCCTCAAGTTGTTCATCCGACAGATTAATATTATTGTGCCGTTGCAAAAACTGATTAAAAATTTCTTTATCCGGTAAAACAAATCGGTATGTTTTAATTGGATTACTTACTATTGATAACATATCAAATATACCTCTAAAACCAGATTCATTTTTCTTGCTTCCATCATCAATACAACGGATTATTCCTGCTTCACAAAGTGCATTCAAAGCATCATCACAGCTGTAATTTTGATGAAAATCTGTAAAGTAATTATTATAAACATCCTTCCATTCATCAAATGTAAAGGTTTCTTTATTATCAAACAAAAGCATATTTACAGTTAATTCTATTTTAGAATTACTACCTATTAGCCTATTTCCCCAATACCCCCAAAATCTAGCACTTAATTCTGTTGAATATGTTTCCTTCTCATTTGAAGGCTGGTCATTTGAAGGCTGCTCATCCATCAATTCATCGGGCATTTGCTCTTCTTGGGTTAACCGAACGAATTTTTCATCCAGCTCGATTTCGTCCTGCGTCCAATTCTTACGTTTAACCTTACTTGGCTGACCAAATACCTGCTCAATTGCCGCCACAATCTTCATTGTGACTGTTTCCAATTGTTTCAGATGTTCTTCTTTTTGCTTGATGGTAAAGATAGAATTCATTTTGCTGAGTTTTTCATACAAATCCGAACTCAGGTCATCAAAGCCGTTTTCTAACAAATCCAACTTGAAGCCGCTTAAAGTCGCATTGATTTGCTTGTTTTCTTTGATGGTACGCAAAATAGCACGTTGATATTTTTCATCTACGGCAAACAATCTTTGCATAAGCAAGGTTTGCTTTTCAGACGGCTGATCCAGGCTGGCAAGAAAGGTATGCAGCGACTGTTTGTGATACGAATACTCTTCTTTAGTAATAGAACTATATGCAGAAATACCGGCAATTTCGATATCGTAATCGTCCAAAGTATCGGCAATTTCTGCCATAATTTCTTCAAGCTGGTCATATGGGCGCAAATCTGCTTTATTTAGAACGATATAGAGCGGTTTTTGGCTATATTGTCCTGCATGATCTAAAAAATCCAAATCGCTTTTTGAAATCGTACCGTTGGAATCCAAACCAATCAGCCACAACAAAGCCTCGGAATTTTGGACAAACTCTTGCGCCGTTTTTACATCTTCCGCGGTATGTCCGTCTGCCACATCAGACGGGTTGTATCCCGGCGTATCGATAAAGCACAAATGCTCAAACTTCATCGGTGTAGTCATAAACACAAAAGGCATGATGGTTTTAAGGTTGAAACCAAATGACCGGATAAAATTATGCGACAATTTTTGTTGAAAATCAGGATCAATCTTCAGCAAATCAATCACACCACCGTTCTGACTGCAACCGATCACGCCGTTTTCCTGACCGTTTAAAGCATAAGTCGGAATGGCAGTAGTCGGTTCGATGCCGATAGGCAGTCGGATATTGTGATCCTCAAACAAACTGCTGATAAATTCGGATTTACCGGCGCTGAAACCTCCGGCAATGGCAATCGAGCGTTTTTTGTAAAATTCCGGGTAAGCGCCAATGACTTTTAATTCATCACCAATTGCCTGCAATTCTAAAAATGCCGCCGCTTCATCTTTCAAGGAATCTTCCTGATTGGCAAATTCTAAAAACTCTCCTCCCAAAAGCTGAAAATACTGTCGTACACCGGGATTCAGATTATTGGCCGATAGAAGGTCTGCAATCAAAGTCTGACGCAATTCGCTTTCTGACAAGTTCCTTTGTAATTGCTCTAATTTTTTTTGCGCTTGCTCAAGCTGTTTTTTCAATTCAGGCAGCTCTTGCTCTGCCTGATTCAATTGTTCTCGCATGACGTCTATGCTCTTAAGTTGCTGTTTGATTTGTTCAAGAATTTCCAAGGCTTGTTGTTTCTTACCAAACATCAAGCCCAAAGGAATGCTCGGACTGATCCATTCTTTCAATTTATCTACTGAATGATGAGACATAATTATTCCTTGCAGGCCGTCTGAATTTTTCAGACGGCCTGATTGATTTTGATTAAGCGGCAGACTGCATTAAGCCTGCCAATTCTTTCTGAATACCTCGATAATTAAATAAGCTCGCTTCTTTATTTTCAATTTCACTCAGCAGTTGTTTCAGATTATTTTCCAGATCTGCGGTCAACTCTTTCGCCAAGTCAATTTTTTTAAGGTTGCTTACCAAAGTTGTCATATAGGCAGAAATATCTTTATTAACCACGTCTTTAAGATTGGAAATATAATCTTCTGCATCATCAATAAATGATTCTGCCTCATAACCTGTTAACTTACCTGTCTTTTTCAGGCTTTTAGGTATATCGTCTTCTAATTTAAATGAAGCCTCAGGAATACGCACCAAAACATTTTTGACCGCACGGGCAATAATATTGACATCCAACTCTCCGTCACCCATTGCCTCCCTCAACGCGCTGACAACTTGGCTGTAGATTTTCTTTTTCCAAGCCTGTAAATAGCTTTCGGACAAATGGCCCAATTCATCTTCCAAATTAGAACGGATTTCTTCAATTGCACGACGAATCGGTTTGGCTTTTACAGTAGTGTAGGAATGAGAACGTGTTTTAGTGACAGTTTTTCCACCATCAAACCAATCAAGAGGAGTACCGAACAGCCCACCACGCTTTTCTTTAACTTGATACTCTTCATATTCGGTTTCCGAACCCTGAGCATCATCAGAAACACTGTCAAAACGGCGCATTTCACTTTTCAATTTGTCTTTTAATTGTTTGCTCAAATTCAGTTTGATATCCGAAATCAAATCATCATACACGCCGCCCACATTTGCATCGATTGTGGCTTGCTGATTTTTGAGTTCGGCTTCTTGCTTGCGCAATTCGTCCACATCGGCATGCTGAATCTGATAAATCTGCTCATTGATACGGTCGGCCCATGCTTTTAAATAGCATTGTAATGCGGTACGTTTACCATTTTCAAAATCAATGCGCCGTTGCGCTAAAATTTGTTCTTTATTGGCAGTTACTTCACTCACTATTTGATGTATCTGATGAATATTGGCCAATTGGTTTAATGCATTTTTAGCCAATTCTTCATGACTGAAAACATCAGGGAATTTTTGATTCAAATTGCGCCATACATGTTGCAAATTGGCATCCCAAGTATGTTGCTCATCAAAACGCTGCTGCATTGAAAACGCCACGCTTGAAGAGCAAATTACGTTGTTTTTGCTCAACTTGTCCGCAGCCACTTTCATTGACGGATATTCTTGGACTTGTTTGGCCAAAACATTACGCGCATGCTTGGTCAAATTGTCAGAAATACGTTCCAAAACATGAATAGGATCGCTCAAGCCTTGACTTTCACTGCCAAACAATTGGTTATCCACCTGGCTGGCGATAAGATAAGCTTGCTGCGTCCCCTCTTTGGTCGTTACCTGATGCATCAAATCGGTATCCTCACTGCTGAGGAATTGTCCAGAAGGAGAAACAATCAATACGACATCGCAGTGTTGCAACAATTGGTTGGTGCGTTCGCCACGAGATGTCACAGGGTCATTAATTCCCGGGGTATCAATGATTTGCAGGCCCTGCAAACCTTTTTCCGGAATATGCAATGTAACGGACTTGGTAAACGGCATGAATGCACCGCTTGACCCAACAAATTGGTTCAATGCGCCATTCATCAGCTCTTCCACACTACCCGCTGAAATCGTACGGTATTGCTCCAAATCACTTAATGATTTGCCTGATTCTTTAATACGGCAATATTGATCATATGAAGCAAAAGACGGATCGTCCTTCATCTCCCGCTCGGCTTGAGATTTGGCTTTATTGCGGCATTCTTGCTGCTCTTCAGCCGATAAAGAATTAACACCCTTTTTTCTCTTAATTCTCTCAGCATTTTCCAGCTCTTTTTCTTTAACTTTGCTATCTAACGCTTTTTGGAATAAATCATATTTGACTTTAATTTCATCAATGTCTTGTTGGGTAAAAAAGTCCACTTCTGCGCTGACATTTTCACTGTATTCCATAATGGTCAGCGCGGCAGTCATCGGTGTGGCTGCTTTGGGCAAAATGTCGTTACCATTGAACAGTAAGGCATTGAGCATGGAGCTTTTCCCTGCCTTCACACGCCCGATAATGCCGATACGCAACACACGGCCTTGTTCTGCAAAGCTATCTAAAACTCTCTGCCACTCTTCACTTTTCTGAATTGCATGCTCCTGCTTCAATGCCAAGGCATCATGACTGAAATTATTTTTATTTACGAATTCTTCAATTTGGTTGTTTAACTGGATGATATCCATGAATAGATCCTTAATATTTTTGTGAATATCTATTTTTTCAGACGGCCTTCGATATCATTGAGGCCGTCTGAAAATGATTAGGCAAACAAATAACGGTTTGCCGCTGTAGTCAGCTGTTGCTTGCCGCTTTCCAACTCATTAATCGTGCTTTCCAACTCGGCGGCTTTTGCTGCTTTTTCTGCCTCTGCTGCTTCAATCTCATTGCGTTTTTGTTGCAGCTGCTCCTCAAACTGTTCGCTGACTTGATTAATCAGGGCTGTAATATTCTGATTCATTAAATCAGGCAGTACGCTATTAAGCTGCTGTTGAATTTGTGGAATGACATTATTGATAATTGCCTGTTCTACTTGTTCACGCTGTCTGCGCTCCTTCTCTCCTTTTGTAAATAAAGAAATAATTTCAGGCAGGAAGAGCAATACGGCACCTACAATACCAAATACACTACCAAGCAATGCTTTCAATGTTGTCGAAGTCACATTAACCATAATTGCTTTAGATATTGATTTTAATGCTGTATTAGCTACTTTTCCGAAAGCGTCTGCCCCGCTATTGGCCAATACATCCATTGCAATGCCAGCCAAACCGCCATCCGGCAAAGTAGCTAATTGTGCATTGATACCATTGCCCATTTCTTCTATCAAATCTTGGCTAATGGCTCGGAAGCGGGTCTGAACGGCGGAAAGCAGTGCATTTTTTGTAATGTCGTTCAGCTCGCGCTCAAATGCACCTTGGTTATTGATTGCCAAATCAACCAGTCGCATTTTTTGCTGCAAAATTGCAGATGTGACAGCCTGATTGATGACAGATACGCTATCTCGTGAATAACGTTGTTCGACATCATTGATTGCAGATTGTTTTTTGGCCTCAATACCTTGCAGGCTGTTTTGCAGGGCAGATAAAGTTTCTTCGATTTCTTTTCTATCTGATTTAAATGTAGAAATTTTGACGTTGATGCTTTGTATTAATCCTGTATAGTTTTCACGCAATTCATCAATAAACAAAAGTTTGAACAATTCATCAGGATTGACTGCAGTCAAAATATTTTTAAGGTTATTGCCACCATCCATATCTAAAAGGGCAATTTGTCCCGTATAGTCAAAATCATCTTCCAGTTGCTCGGCAATTTTTTGTTGTACTGCTTTAACATCATCAGGTGCGCGCAAATTGGTTTTGCTGATACAGAATGCAAAGCCTTTTCCAATTTGTTGGAGATTGTCAATTTCACGCTTCATGCTCAATGTAATGTTTCCGTCTTCGATGCTGGTTAGGAATACAAAGAAAACGCCACGCTCCAAGTAATTCAAAATAGCTTGGTTATGGTTTTCAATCGGCGCATCAAATCCTGGCATATCAACCAATACCAAAGGTTGAATGGCTTTTAAATTTTCATTATTTAAATAAACACGCAGATTTTTGAAGTTTTGTGCATTGTCTTTTAAACGTGCAAAATCAGCCAATTGATGACGCTCAACCGCACCCGAAGCCGTTACTGCTTCAATATAGTTGCTATCGCTATAACGCAATTCTGTTGCTAATGCAGTTTCCGGAGTTACAGCTGTCGGCAAAATCTCATTGCCTAAAAAAGAATTGAGCAATGTACTTTTTCCTGCACTAAATCCACCAACCACTGGCACAATCAGCTCTGCACCCATAATATTTCCTTGAATTTCCGATAATTTGTTATCTGAAATTTCCAAAGGGGAAATGATGTTCTTAACTTCGCCGATATAATCTAAAAATTGCTTTTTGCTGTTCATAAAATAAATTTCTCCTGAATCAAAATTAAATGGAAATGACTACTTTCTGCTATTTGTGCCGATTAGGCCTTACTGAACGAACTCATTAGCAGACAAAAACCCATTAGACTAAAAATAAAACAAGAAATAAGTTCCAAGTTCCCCCTGTACGTTACGTTCCAATCAAGCCAAGATGTACTATGCATATAGATTAGCCTTATAATTGCCCTAATTCCGCCTCTTTGCATAAACGCACCAGGCAACATGATGAATCCAAGTATGATTTGCCACATGTTATTAGCCCTCCGCATGGTTATTGATATAGTTTTTTAATTTGCCAATTATCTTTTCCTGCAACTCTTGCGGACTGACAATTCTTGAATGCGGTATCCAATATTGGACGATGGGAATAACTTCAATTTCGTTAACATTTTTGCAGGCAATCAACAGGCCGCCGTTATCGAGGCGGCGAATAATCTCCTGATTGGGTAACAGCTTGCGCCGCAAAAAATAATGCGCAGCCTGTGGGCTGATTTGAATAATGATTTCACTGACTTGATTACCGTATGAGATGCTGTCGGTATTTTGAATTTTTTCTACAAATCCTACATCTGCAACATATGTCTTTGATGTCGTTTGCAACTGGGATGTTTGAGTAAAGCAATAGGTCTTTTCTCGACCATTTTCGAGTCCGATAAGATACCAAATACCGCTTTTATTAATGAGCCGGTAAGGATCTAAAGTACGATGGCTTTTGCTGCCATCGGCTTTGGTGTAATTAAAGCTAATGGTTTGCTTTGCTTCTATAGAATGTGTTACCAAATCAAAATCTGATTGGCGATGACGAATATTTTCGTATTGATGGCCTTTGATGATAATGCTTTGACGCAGACTTTCTTGAAAAAAGCGGCGGTCCGCTTCAGGGAAAAGGTCTTGTAAGCCTGCAAAATGACAAATACGGCGGATTTCGTCTTTATTCAGACGGCCATACTGGTTTTGATCCAGACGGTAATAACGTGTACCTGTAGTTTGCAATAAAGGGGCAAGACGATTGAGATCACGTTGGGCTGTACGCAATGAAATGCCATAGCGTTCGGGCAAACTTTGAATATCAATCGTTTCCCCTTGATTTAGACGTGTCAGAATATCTGCCAAACGGATGCCTAGTGCTTCCTGTGCTTTAGTACGCCGGCTCATAGTAGATAAATTTTCGTTTTCGTATGTAATGGCGGAATTTTATGTTGCAGTCACGACAGGTACTGTCGCTCTTTTTTTTGCTTTGCGTATTTTTATAATTCATTAATAAACTTTGGCAATTCTACCTTATTATTCGATATAGTAATTATTTAATTTACATTAAATTTACACTTTCTGTTTTAATGATGCAGTTATATCCCTTTTTTTAATTTGCTGTTTCATTGAGCAAATGCGATGGCCCAAGGCCGTCTGAAAGCTGAATTTCAGACGGCCTTTTTAAAGAGCCAGCTCGGATTGTTATCAATTCACCCGGTTTTGCATTATAATTGTGCAAATTTGACTCACTCGAAAGAAAATAAATTGGAAGAATTACAACAACTTGTAGATTTATTGGTGGGTTTTGTCGATTGGGTATTGAAATTACTGGCATTCTTGTTTTAAACTACGTTTCATTCTTTTATACATTAAAGACGTATTTTCATCATGCAAACCGCGCAACGCTCTGCTACTTTCTTCTATTGGTACCACACAAACGTGCGGTACTTTTTTGCGCTTGTCTGAAACAGACCAAATTGAAAATACGCAAATTAGAGCCGCCTCACTTGAGCGGCTTTTTTTATACCCACCATGGCCGCTTAAATCCACCCATTTTTAAGAAATAAGGAATACAGCCATGACCGCTTCAACTAAAATCCACAGCCAAACCCAAATGTTACACACCTGCCGCATGGTCGTTGACAGCAACAGCCACCACAGCATGCTCAACATGCACACTTTGCCAGATTCGCCTGACAGCCTCATCAGCGAAGCCCTGATTCCGCAAGTGCGCACCATCGCGACTTTGATTGCCGCAGAGCGCCACGACTTCAATCAAAGCAGCCCCAACGTTTTTACTGATGAAGCAGATTTCTTCGCAGCGCGTATTTTGGTTCTGGGCGTACGCCGTTTCCATTTGGATATTACCCTGCTGCCTATGCTTAAAACCGCCAACAAACGCGCCGAAGCTTTCGCCAAACGTCATCACATGCCCTTCTCTCCCGCTGAAATGCAAATGTCCCTGCACGCCCGCCGCCCTGCCAACCTGCTGATTATCGAAACCGAACACGAAATGCCTGCACTGGGCAACCTGGCTGCCAACAGCCGTGCATTTGCAGCGCAACTTTCCAATATTATTTTGTAAAACCACTTGAAAAACAGGGAAATGGTTTAATATTAGGCAAACACACTCCGCCGAAATCTCGGCAAAGACAAACCTCTCTCAGGAAAAACAATGAAAAAACTGATTGCCTTAGCCGCCCTTTCCACTTTTGCCCTCGCTGCCTGCAAAGACAATACCCAAGCGCAGCTTGAGCAGCAACAGAAACAAATCGAAGCATTGCAACAACAGTTGGCACAACAAAACGGCCAACAAGAAGACAATACGGTTTACCAGCTCACGCCTGAAGCCGTGAAAGACACCATTCCTGCCGAAGCACAAGCCAACGGCAACAACGGCCAACCGGTAACCGGTACAGACGGCCAACAATACATCTACGACCAATCCACCGGCAGCTGGCTGTTGCAAAGTTTGGTGGGTACTGCAGCCGGTGCATTTATCGGCAACGCATTGGCCAACAAATTCACACAGGCAAGCAATCAAAACAGCCCGATTGCCCGTCAAGCCCGTGCCAACTATTATCAAACCGCACGTCCAAACGGACGCACCAGCCAACAGCTGAATACGCGCACCCTGCGTGCCCAACAACAAAACGCTCAACAGCAACAGCGTTACCGCGAAACCGCGCGTCAGCCTTCCAACTACCGCCGCCCAAGCATGGGTCGGGGCTTTGGCCGCCGTCGCTGATTCGGTTTATATTCCATCTTTCGTGCTGAAGCACACACCTTACGCATGGATTTTAGGTTTCATGCAGGCTACAGTTTGTTTGAGAATATGTTTTTTGTATTTCTTTACACTTTTTTTGATATTCAGGGTGAGCTATTAAGAAATCAGATATTGCAATATTAAAGTAATGATATGCTAAATTAATAGGTATAATTAATTCTTCAGGATTGAAATCATCTCCAACTGAAAAATAAATAGAAGGAGCTTTATCAATATACTCAAATCCATTTACCTCTTCATAATCTCCAATCCATCTGGTAGCATCTATTTTTTCATATTGAGCACCTATTACTCCAAAATGTCCGGTAGTTGTAATATTTTTAAAACACTCTAAAAGCGTATCTTTAGTTTCAAATTGGTAAATTGTTTCAAAAAAAATCGAAATAACAAAATGGTTGTTATTTATAGATTTTTTCTTTAAGTTTAGAAAAATATTATTTTTCATAATTTTTCCTTTAAATTATTCTGGGTGAATGTTTGTAATTCTTCCTGTATTTACATCAAAATATGATCTAAATTTGATTCCGTCAAAGGTTTCTGAGAATTGAATGACATTTTTTCTTTCCGATATTGATTTAGTTCTTTCATTTTGAGCAATTTTAGAGGCTTTTGAATATCCTTGTGAAGCAGCTTTTTGAGCCATTTGAAGTATTTTATCATCAGAAAATTTTTTAGGATCATAAACAGTTTTTATACTTGAAATTTCCTTAAATCCACCATCAGGTTTACCTGTCCTGTCTAGTGTAGAAATCTCATATTTAATTCGGGTAATGCCTTCAATATCAGTTTGGGTTTCAGATTTTACGCGTCCTCCTCGTGAATTTAGTTCTGCCATAAAATTGGTGCGGTTATGGGCTCCTTTAATGCCCTGTTTTTGACTAAAACCATCAGCATTTGCCAGATGTCTTTTTAGGTTTGTATCGAAACTAATGCCTTCCGGGTATTTAACATTAGTAATAGGTGTATTTTGTTTTACAAACCCTCTTGGTATTGGAATGAATCTAGGATTAACTCCTGGATATAAACGCTCCAAATATAAAAGGCCGTCTGAAAATCAGATTTTCAGACGGCCTTTGGTTTTCTCTATTTTCTTATTGCAGACTTGTCAGGTCTGTTTGTATGCGTTATGACCAAAAATCTCGCGGAGCATCCAATACGGGTTTGACGATGCCGGTACGGATGGCAAAATCGCCAAAACCTTCATCATCCAAACGGTTTCGAGACCAATCTGCCACCCAGCCTTCGACAATTTCAAGGATTTCGGGTTCGGTAATGTTTTCTTTAAACAGGCGCGGAATGCGGGTGCCTTCGCGGTTGCCCCCTGCGTAAAGGTTGTAGCGGCCGACGGCTTTGCCGACCAAACCGATTTCCGCCAGCATGGCGCGGCCGCAACCATTCGGGCAACCGGTTACGCGCAAAACTATGTATTCGTCTTCCAAGCCATATTTGGCGAACATTTCGTCGATTTTATCGGAGAATGTCGGCAGGAAACGTTCGGCCTCCGCCATCGCCAGCGGGCAAGTCGGCAAGGCAACGCAGGCCATCGAGTTCTCACGCTGGATGGTAATCGATTTGCTGATTAATCCATGCTCTTTAGCGATTTTATCAATCGTGTCTTTCAATTCCGGAGGCACATTGGCAACCACCAGATTTTGATTGGCTGTCAGGCGGAAGTCGCCGAGATGGATTTTGGCAATTTCGCGGATACCTGTTTTCAACGGCCTGCCGGGATAATCGAGCAGACGGCCGTTTTCAATAAACAAAGTCAAATGCCAGTTGCCTTCATGCCCTTGTACCCAGCCGATGTGGTCGCCGCGATGAGTAAATTCATAAGGGCGGATGGGTTCAAACTTAATGCCCATGCGTCTTTCAACTTCTTCTTTGAACACATCCACGCCGACGCGTTGCAGCGTATAGCGTGTACGCGCTGCTTTGCGGTCGCTGCGGTTGCCCCAGTCGCGCTGGGTGCTGACGACGGCTTCGGCGGCATTGAGGGTGTATTCGAGCGGTACGAAACCAAATTCGTAAGAAGTGTTTGGATAGGTTTTGGTATTACCGTGTTCACTGGATAAGCCGCCGCCGACCAATACATTGAAGCCTACCAACCTGCCATTTTCTGCAATCGCTACAAAACCCAAGTCATTGGAATGAATGTCCACATCGTTATCAGGCGGAATCACCACGGCAGTTTTGAACTTGCGCGGCAAATAGGTTTTACCCAAAATCGGCTCGACCTCATCGGCAATTTCTTTATTGCGCGGCTCGGTCGGCTCGGTCGTGAACACTTTTTCACCGTCCAGCCACACATCAGCATATGCCATCGTGCGCGGCAAAAGGTGCATACTGATGCGCGCCGCCCATTCATAGGCTTCTTGGTGCAAAGTACTTTGTACAGGATTGCTGGTGCACAACACATTACGGTTGACATCGCTGGCTGTGGCAATGGAATCGAGACCTAGTTTGTGCAATGCCTGATGTGCCTGTTTTAAATCGGTTTTCAGAATGCCGTGGTATTGAAAGGTTTGACGGTTGGTCAGGCGGATAGAGCCATAAATCGTATTTTCACCGGCAAATTTGTCGATACCCAGCCACTGCTTCGGCGTAATGATGCCGCCGGGCAAACGGCAACGCAACATCATGTTTTTTAAGGGTTCAAGCTTTTGTTCGGTACGCTCGGCACGGATATCGCGGTTGTCCTGTTCGTACATACCGTGGAAGCGAATAAGCTGAAAATTGTCGGCGGTAAAGCCGCCGGTAAAATCGTCTTTCAACTCTTCCTTAATCGTACCATGCAGATAATCGCTGCGCTCTTTCAAGGCTTCGTTGCCGGACAAAGGCGTCTCAGGCAGCTTGGCTCGTGGGTCGGTTGTAGTAGCAGTCATTGAAGCACTCCTTATTTTTGGTATAGGCGTTACTTTAATGAGGCCGTCTGAAAATGAGAAAGAATGGTTTGTTTGTTTTAAAGACGATTTTGTTATATCGGTTTGAAACATAAAAAGGCCGTCTGAACTTTGCTTTCAGACGGCCTTGATATTGGACGGGACAAACCGATTAGGCTTGTTTGTTCCAACGTTCGATGGATTCTTTGATGACTTGTTTCGCTTCTTCTACATCGCCCCAAGATTCAACTTTAGTGGTACCTGCTTTTTTCAGGTCTTTGTAGTGGTTGAAGTGGAACTCGATTTGTTTGATCAGTTGTTGCGGTAAATCGGCCAAAGTTTTGTAGGCGTTGCCGTTGTTGCGGTCGTCGGCTGGAACGCAGACGATTTTGTCGTCCACTTCGCCGTCGTCAACGAATTTCATCACGCCGATAACGCGTGCTTCCAGGAAAATACCGGTTGCCAAAGGCTGCTCGGTAACCAGCAATACGTCCAATTCGTCGCCGTCTTCGTCCAAAGTTTGCGGAATGAAGCCGTAGTTGGTCGGTTTGGCAAAAATTGCCGGTTCAACGCGGTCGAGTTGGAACGCGGCCAGTTTGCGGTTCCACTCGATTTTGTGGTTGCTGCCCGCTGGGATTTCGTTGACAACGTTGATGATGCCGCCGTCCACGTCGCCCGGGGTCAGGATTTTGTTGAAGTCTGCCATGATGGTTTCCTTTGATTTTAAAGAGAGTCAAACGGCGAAAGTATAGCAAACCCAAGGCCGTCTGAAAATGTGAAACTGTCGTATTCAGACGGCCTTTTTGGCATTCAGCCTTTTGAGCAGTTCTAAAATTGCACGTTTATTGGAAGGGGAAAACACTTTTTCCGCCGCTTCTTCCGCACCAAACCAACCGTAGGCAACGTGTTCGTCCGGTTGCAGGACGATGGGGGTATCGCGCGGAATTTGGGCGGAGAAGATGTGTTCTCGGTTTTCAAAAACGCCTTTGGGATAGCGATGGCGCCAGTGATGATAGATTTCATAAACGGTGCTGTCGTGCCAGTTTTCCAGCTGTCCGTCTGCAAGGCGGATACCGGTTTCTTCCAATACTTCGCGCCATGCGGTTTCTTCGATACGCTCGCCCTCTTCCAAGCTACCGGTAACCGACTGCCAAAAACCTTGCGGCGCCGTGCGTTCAATCAGCAGGATATTGCCGTCTTTATCATGCAAAACGACCAAAGCGGAAACGGGATACTTCAAAGGCTTACCGCTCATGACTTGTCCTTGCCGGTTTGGTTGGGGAGGCTGATTTTTTGTAGTAAGTAAGCCAAAAGGTTGTCCATGTCTCACTCAAAAATGGGAATTGATATTCAGACGGCCTTTGCCGGAAATCCGCAAAGGCCGTCTGAAATTATACCTGATTTAACTGCGCCAGTTTCCAAGACACCAGCTCTGCCGCTTCTTCCGGCGAGTTGGCCTTCAACCCTGCTTCGCCAAAATACGAAATTTTAGGCAAATCACACAAAAACTTATCGATATCTTCTGCCGTCAAAAAGCGGCCGTGCAAATCAAATCCAACATTTAAAGCACGCCCTTTGATTGCCGCCACCCTATCATGCAAATGACCGTACAAGTGATACCAGCCCTGATAACAGCCGTCCCATTCCTGAATCGGATAGTGAAAGAGAACCAGCGTATTCTTAATTTCCGGCAATTTAAGTTTCAAATACGGCCGTATGGATGACAGCAGCGGATGGCCGTCATGCTTGGTTTGGCTGCGGAAAAAATCGGCATGCTGCCGAATCACATGATCATGATTGCCATAAATCAAGTGATGTTGCCCGTTTAAACGCGACAAAACGCGCTCTATCTGCTTATGGTCGTGGGCAAAGGAAAAATCGCCCAAGTTGTACACCGTATCTTCAGGCGTAACGGTTTCATTCCATGTCTGAATTAAAAATTCATCCATCTGCGCCACGTTATCGAACGGTCGAAATTGCGGGCAAAATTTGGCGATGTTTTTATGTGAAAAATGTAGGTCTGATGTGAAGTAGATTTTGCTCATACCGTGCTTTCTGCGTTGCAGGCTTGAATCGTATCACGCGCGGGCGTATGCTGAATAATGTTTATTGTGTGCTTCAAGGAGTTTTTATGCGTTTGGTTATTGCCGCGCCGGCTAACGGCGCAATATTGAAAGACGCGCTCAAAGCGCATCTGCAAAACGACACGCGCGTCAGCAGTTTGGTCGATTTATCCTCGCCTGAAGGAACCTATCCGCAACTCTCGTTTGCCGCGGCCGAAGAAGTCGCGGCAGGACGCGCCGACCGTGCGCTGTTGATTTGCGGAACCGGCGTGGGCACGGCAATCGCCGCCAATAAAGTGCGCGGCATACGGGCGGCAACGGCGCACGATTTGCTCACGCTCCGCGGCTCGGTGGAAAACTATGATGCGCAGGTTTTATGTATGGGGCAAAACGTGATTGCCGCTCCGGCTGCTTGGGCATTGGTCGATATTTGGTTGGATTTGCGCCACGACACAAGCAGCGGTTATGCACCTAAAATCGGCGAAATTGAAGCGTATGAGCACGGAAAATAAATACACGTTGCTCCATATATTTTCAGACGGCCTTGTTACGTTTCGCTTTAGCAAAACCGGTAAGGCAGTCTGAAAATATTTAAACGCTTATTTTCCTTTTTTATTGCAAGGATGTCCTGCGCTGTTGTCGCAGACGCGTAAATTGCGCAAATGCATGACGGCATTGGTCAACTCGGCTTTCGTCGGCTCGTAACGGAAAGCATATTGCTTCACGTACAAAGCTTCGTTACCTTGTACGGCTTTTATCCAAGTAAATTCAGGTTTGCTGGTTTGCGGATTGTTGGCACAAAACAACATCACCAAAGCGAATGGATAGCCGTTTTCTTCACCTGCCGTTATTGGGGTGACACTACTTTGCGGACAGGCATTCTGCCATGAGGCTGAAAGATTGCCGAAAAACTGCTCAACACCCGGTTTCATACCTGCCATGGATTGCAGCGTGACCATTTGCGTCCAGTCTTCCACAGTCTGTTTCTGCGGCACAAGTTCTATCAATGTCACACCATTTTGCGCGGTTTGATAGCCGACTTTGAAGCCTTTAGGCGGAGCGCCGAAAGACCCAAACTCCTCAGCCTGCGCAGTTTGAACAGCTAACGGAAGCATAGCGATGGCGAGCATCAGTTTCCTAACGATACTTGTTTTTTTCATTGTTTTTCCTTATTCACTAAAAGTATGGCAGATGAAACACTCCATCCGCCAGCGCTATACTAACACAAGCATATAGCATTTTTTCAGACGGCCTTACAACTGCTTCAAAAACGCTTGAATAAACGCAATCTTATCCAATTCCGACATAGCATTGAATGTTTCCTGATGCTCGTGGATGTAGTCGATTAAAGGATAAAACTCTTCATCAACATGGCGTTTGTCGAGTTTGCGGCCGATATTGCCCTCGTTGCTTCGTCCTAAAAACTTGGAAATCAGGTAATACGGCGATTTGAGTTTGAACAGCATTTCGCCGGTTTGAGCATCAAACACCATAAAGCCTTCGTGTTCCACGTTTTTCAGACGGCCTTTCAGCTCGCCGAATGTGATGTTTTTCAGCATTTCTGGACGGCGAACGCCGTATTGTTTGCCGATTTCGTCCAATTCGGCTTCAGTAAACTGACGGCCTGTTGCCACCTCAATGCAGCCGATTAAGGTCTCGCCCAATTCTTCGCGGATGATGTGCACGTCTTTCGCGTCTGTGATTTCAAACAAAAAAGTGTGATTCGGATAAGCGCGGAACAGGGTTTCGTATTGCGCGCAGTGTGCGGTGGTCATGTCCGCGAACGCGCTATCAAGCGAGCCGGTAGTCGAATACAGCACTTTGCCGTCAAACGCCGCGCCTTTAGACGGATGGTCGTCTGAAAGCGAGACGAAAGTACAGCAACCAAGGAAGCCATTTACTTTCACCACCGCGTCCACCAATCTCTCATCGCCGATTCGGATCGGGTAACGGCTGCCTTTGGCAATACGCTCCGAATAATTGAACACTTTTTTAAACGGGCGCACGATGATTCGATTATGCGCGTCGATAATCAAACCGCGCATTTCCAGTAGCGCATCATCAAAGCGGTTGTTATAGAACACGCTGCGTGCGTATTTCAACACGCGTAATTCGGGATAACGCTTGGATGCTTTGGCGGTAAAGTTGTGGCTGCCGTGTTGCAGATAATGATCGGTCACAAAGGTTTGCTGCGCCTCATCAAACACCAGCGGCTTATGCTCAATGGCCTGCATCTGTTCGATTTTTTCTAACTGCTCCGCATTTGCCGGTTGCACGGTCTCAATGTGGATTTCGTTTGCCACTCGATTTTGGTTCAACTTGATATACGCCGCCAACACGTCATGCTCTTTTACGCCGTGTAGGTTGGGATAGAAATTGTGCAGTCGATAGACCTCTGTTTCGAAACCGCTTTTCTCCGCCTGATCCAACAAATGACGGCAACGCGAAGCTTTTTGGTTGGTATTGGAATGAATGATCAAAATATTTCGATTCGGATTTTGGCGTCCAAGTCTCAAGGTTTCAGTCATCAAAGCATTACCGCGTTTTTGCGCCTTATCCACCGCTTCGCCCGACCAGCAATACTCACCGTATTCATCGGTAATGAACAAATCGTTTTCAATACGGACAACTTCCGCATCCGGATACTGCGCTTTAAATTCGGCGGCTTTTTGTTCGGCAAATGTCGATTTTCCAGAACCTTGATGACCGCGGATTAAGATGAATTTTTGCATAGTGTTTGGTTTCCTTATTTGGGTTTTCAGACGGCGTTTGGTGCGGGAGGCCGTCTGAAAGCAATACTGGCGATTTCCTTATCGATTTCTTCCGCCAGCAAACGGACGGGATAACTTTGCCAATCGGGATAACGGCTGCTGTGATAACAATGCCAATAGCTGCGGATGCGGTTTTTCTGCTTTTGCCAATAAAGCGGGTTGCCAGCGAAAAAGCGTGCTATAGCAGCGGCGTTGTTCTCGAAAAATACGGCAACGTCAAATTGTATCGGCAAAACGTATTCGCCGAGCAACTGTGCGGCAAAAGGCAGGACGAACTCAGGCTGTCCGGCAGCGAGCAGCGGTTTGAAATACCGTTCGCGAACATGACCGTCATGATGGCGGGTATTCAGACAGTGTGCCATCAGTTGCCGAACCTCGTTCCCTGTTGGATGAAAAACAATATATTGACGGCTGATGAGACGGATTTTCTGTCCGTCTGAAACAACGGTTTCCCCTTGGCGGACGGGCAAGCGGCTGCGGTAGGGCTGCCGCGAAATCAGCGTTTCTGCTTCGTGCCGCAAGGCTGCGGGAAAGGTTTCAATCAGGACAAGTTCGTCAGCATTCATGTTTGCCACTCAATCTTTTATCGGTAAGGTCGTCTGAAAACGTTGCAACCCTATTTTCAGACGACCCCTTGGCTAATTTACCGCCGCCAGCTCGGTTTTCTCAATCTCTTCTACCCAGAAATCTGTACCCATACCTCGTTCGGCAAAGGAACCAATCAGGGAGAATACTTGGTCGGAGAAGCCGCCGATGTTCAAGATATCCTGACGGTTTCGTGCTTGAGCCGTAGTGTAAGGCTGGATATCCAGGCAAACGAGTTTGGCTTCAGGGCAACGTCGTTTCAGAATATTCCACTCTTTCATCAGGCTGGTTGTTGCGCCCCATCGTTGGCTATCATCTGCCCAACTTTCGTTGTCTGATACGATGACGACCAAATCCACGTCGGCTTTTTCACGGTTCAACAGGGCGAGCGGTGCGCTGCAAGCCGTTCCGCCGCCGCCGACATTAGCGAGTTTTTCGGCGTTGGTCATGATGCTGTCGCGCGGGTTGAGCTTTACGTTTACCGTGATTTGTTCAAACGGTATCACGCGGGCTTGCGGATTGGTACGCAACATAGCGGCGGACACGAGCGCGGCAATGTCGATGCAGCGGGTTTTGGTGGACACACTGCCGCGATAGCCGGTAGCCGGGCTGTGCATGGAACCGGAGACGTCCGGGCAAACCACGACTTTGCCTTGGATTGCCGGTACGTTTTGTACGGCGGTTTCCATCGCATCTTGCAGGGCTTCGCGGATTTCAAACGGCATTTGGTCAGATGTCGCCTGATACGCGGTCAGCAACTGGTAAGGCAGCACGCGGGCGCGAGCAATGGCTGTTTCGTCACGCAATTTTTCCGCCACCATTTTGATGTTTTTACTTTTCTCAAACACTTCGTGGCGCAGGAAAGTGTTCAGGTTTTGACGAACCTGCTGCCATGAGCCGTTGCGGGCGATTTGCGCCCAGTCGCCGCTGTTCAAGTCTAAAGCTGTAAGCATTTGGAAGGGAACGTTGGGCAATGCGCCTTCTCGGCTTTGTTTGTAGTCTTCAAAAGCGCGGGTAATGGGCGGCAATGCTTCGCGGTCGTACGGTTTGCCGATCAGCCATGCAAACCATGCGGCACGCCATGCTTCACGCGGTTTGGGGTGCACCATTTTGACCACGTCTGCCAGCGACGGCGAATTGCCGACGGCGGCGTTCAACAGTTGTTTTTCGGTGGCGGTCAAAAGCCAAGTTTGCATCAGTTTTTTCGGACGGTTGCCGAAAGATTTTCTACCGACTGCGCCGCTGCGGATAATTTGTGCGAAGTTACGCAACATTTTACCGTTGTCCACTACTTGGTCGAATACGCGGGCGAGCATGTTCACGTCTTTTTGCGCCAACACGGCAAGCAACAGCGCAGGCATATCTTTCATAAAACCTTTTTGACGAGCATATACGGCAGTTTTGGCGATAAACTCGGCATCCAGGCTTTCTGCCAATTTCAACACTTGGTCAAGCTGACTTTGGGCATCGGCATAGAAGGTATTGTTCAGACAACCGGTAGCCGCAAGCTGGGCGAGCTGTTGTTTGGGCGTCAGCGTGTAGGCGATGCCGCCGGCTTCATTATAGGTATCGGTTTTAGTAAAACGGTTTTTAATCGATTGAAACAAGGTAGTATTAGCCATTTTCATTTTCTTTCATATTGTTGGTTTGAGGCCGTCTGAACTTGTTTTAGCTTTGTTTTTCAGACGGCCTTGAATGGGTGGCAGTATGGCGGCTAAAGATGAAGAGAAGCGTTTTTAACTGAAAGCTAATGTATTCTCTTCCGGGCATCCGCCTACTGCCGTAGGGCGACTAGATTTACTAGGATCATTCAGGTTTTAGCAGAAAAGGAATGTAATCCTAATGGCATTCGCCCATAAGGGGTGGCACATTGGGCAACAAAGAGTGGAGAAATTTTTACGCGCTCTATCCTCTGAGCTACTCTGCCATAGTTGGCGGCAGAGACGGGATTCGAACCCGCGACCTCGAGCGTTACAGGCTGTAATTCCTCCGGCATTTGCCGAATGTACCGAAAACGGTTTTTATATCGGTCCGCCTGAATATTTCAGACGGCCTCGAATGTGGGCAGCGTAGCGGATAAACATGAAGAGAAACGGTTTTAACGTGATAAGTTAATGTACCCTCTCCGAGCATCCACCTACTGCCGTAAAAATAATATGGCACGCAACAAGTTTTTCAGGGAAACATGCCTTGGCTCTACCAACTGAGCTACTCTGCTATTTTGAACAACAGAGACAGGACTCGAACCTGCGACATAAGGGTATCCATGTTGTAGTTTCCCTAGGCATTTGCCTGCCATATTGGAAAAGGGTGGGCGACTAAATAAACAAGACGTTCAACGTCTATCAGACGAGACAGGATTCGAACCTGTTAATCCAAATGTAGTCTTGTTGGCATTCGCCCTGTAACCACACAACAACTAAATTTACGGAAAATTTTTCTCCGGTAACTGTATTTCCCGAAGCATCTGCTGTATCGTTACATTCACAACTTAGCCAACAGCGTGCCAAGAATAAAATTTTTATAAAAATAATTTTTAATTAATTGAATATAAAGAAAATATATTTTAAAGTAGCTTTTATCAGCAAGAAGCGTAAAATGCTGAAAATATATTTATAGATAGCTTTATAGAAAATAAAATACACAAGGATATATGATGAGATTCGATGATTTGGACAAACACTTGCAGTTAAGTAAACGGCAAATTTGTATTGGAAAAAATAATTTGAAGGCCGTCTGAACATGAATACCAACCCTAAAAAACAAGTCGCCATCAGCTTTCTCGGTACAGTGCTGGATAAAGGTTTCAATCAAGAGCGTTGGTTGAAATGGCGGCCGAATGTCGCCATGAATCAGCGTCAAGATTTTCATCTTGACCGTATGGAGCTGTTTTATGCGGAGAAATACCGCGAACTGGCAGATCATGTAAAAGCCGATATTCAGCAGGCATCGCCGCACACAGTCGTCAATCTCGTACCTATGGAGCTGGCAAACCCGTGGGATTTTTCCGAGGTTTATACCAAACTGCACGACTGGGCAGCAGGCTATACATTTAATATTGAAGAAGAAACCTATCTCACCCACATTACCACAGGTACACACGTTGCCCAAATCTGCCTGTTCTTATTGGTGGAATCGCGTCAAATTCCGGGGGTGTTGCTCCAGACTGCGCCACCGAAAAATCAAAGACGCAGCATGATTTCAGGCGATGTTGGAAATTATGAAATCATCGATTTAGACTTGGCTCGTTACGACGTACTGGCAGAACGCCTTGCCGCTGTACGCGATGACGCAGTGCGCTACCTGAAAAGCGACATTTCCACCCAAAACGCCACCTTCAACCGCATGATTGCCGAAATCGAACAGGTCGCACTCAATTCCCCTTCCCCCATTCTACTTTCCGGCCCCACAGGTGCAGGCAAATCCATGCTGGCACGCAGAATTTTTGAATTGAAAAAAGCACGCCATCTGATTAAAGGCACATTTATCGATGTAAACTGCGCCACCCTTCGCGGCGACGGCGCAGCATCTGCCCTGTTCGGCCACAAAAAAGGCGCCTTTACAGGCGCCGCAGAAAAACGTGAAGGCTATCTGAAAACTGCCGACGGCGGCGTATTATTTTTAGACGAAATCGGAGAATTGGGTTTAGACGAGCAAGCCATGTTGCTCAAAGCCATTGAAGAAAAACACTTTTATCCCGTCGGAAGCGACAGCGAAGTCAAAAGCGACTTCCAACTCATCGCCGGCACCAATCGCGACTTACGCCACGAAATCCGCGCCGGACGCTTCCGCGAAGACCTGTTCGCCCGCATCAACATCTGGAATTACCCACTGCCCGCACTCGCCAACCGCCGCGAAGACATCGAACCCAACGTCGAACACCAGCTCGCCCTAGCCTCACAAGAACTCGGCCGAACCACCCGCTTCAACAAAGAAGCCCTATCCGTCTACCTCGACTTCGCCCACTCCAACCAAGCCCCATGGCGCGGTAACTTCCGCGACCTAGCCGCCAGCATCATGCGCCTGGCCACGCTTGCGCCGCAAGGCAGGATACAGGTAGAACAAGTCCAAGCCGAAATCGAACGCCTCAAATGGTTATGGTCGGAAGAACCCTTTTCAGACGGCCTCCTACATAACAGGCCGTCTGAAAAATCACAAGACTACCCCGATAAAGTCGATTGGGACACATTGGATTTGTTTGACAAACTACAACTGCAACACGTCATCGACGAATGCCGCAAACACCCCAACATGGCCGCTGCCGGTCGTGCATTGTTCAACGTCTCCCGAACAGAAAGGGCAAAAGTCAATGACAGCGACCGATTGAGGAAATATTTACAGCGATTTGGATTGGAATGGGGGATATTTAAATGAGAGTGGACAAGCTAGCTCATTTTAATCGCATTATTTTTCATCATTTATAAAAAATAAAAGGCATCAATCCGATGCCTTTTTAATTTATTAAAACAAATCAATTCTTTGGACTACTTCAAAAATGCCGCATGATAGGCAATATGCTCACCAATAAAACTGGCGATGAAGTAATAGCTATGATCGTAGCCTTTATGGAAGCGCACATCGACCGGTTGGTTTGCCGCACGGCAGGTTTCGATAAAATCTTCGGTACGCAATTGTGTCGGCAAAAACTCATCTTCCAAGCCCTGATCAATGCGCATACCTTGCACTTTATAGCCTTGTTGAATGAGCGAACTAGCATCATATTGCTGCCATTTTTCACGATCTTTCCCTAAATAGGCAGAAAAAGCTTTTTCTCCCCAAGGCACAAGGCTTGGTGACAAAATAGGCGAAAAGGCAGAAACACTTTGATAACGTTCCCGGTTTCGCAATGCCAATACCAATGCGCCGTGTCCGCCCATTGAATGCCCCATAATGGAACGTTTGCCATTGGTAGGAAAATGCTCCTCAATCAGACCAGGCAACTCATTCAAAATATAATCATACATTTGATAATTCATCGCCCAAGGTTGCTCGGTCGCATTCAAATAAAAGCCCGCACCCTGCCCCAAATCGTAAGCAGCATCGTTCGGCACTTGCTCTCCGCGAGGGCTGGTATCAGGAGCAACCACAATCACTTGATGTTCTGCCGCGTAACGCTGAAAGCCTGATTTGGTAATGAAATTTTGTTCAGTGCACGTTAAGCCGGAAAGCCAATAAATCACACCAAGCGGTCGATTCTCCTGATTATCCGGCAAATAGACGGCAAATTTAATTTCGCATTGCAGCGTTTGGGCATAGTGTGCCCAAACTTGTTGCGAACCGTCAAAAATTTGATGTTGTTCAATCAGTTTCATCGCGAGCCTTAGTAATGAATAACAGCGCGGATCGATTTACCTTCGTGCATTAACTCAAAGGCTTCATTGATTTGATCTAGTGTCATTGTGTGGGTCACAAATGGTTCTAACTCGATGTCGCCTTTCATTGAGTCTTCCACCATTTTCGGAAGTTCAGAGCGGCCTTTCACGCCGCCAAATGCCGTGCCTTTCCAAACACGACCTGTGACCAACTGGAACGGACGAGTTGAAATTTCTTGTCCTGCACCCGCTACGCCGATGATAATGGATTGTCCCCAACCACGGTGTGCACTTTCTAATGCCTGACGCATTACGTTTACGTTGCCGATACATTCAAAGGTGTGATCAATGCCCCATTTATTGATGTCTAACAACACATCTTTGATCGGTTTATCGTAATCGTTCGGGTTTAAACAATCCGTTGCACCAAACTGTTTTGCCAACTCGAATTTTGCAGGATTAGTATCAATAGCGATAATGCGACCAGCTTTGGCTTGACGCGCACCTTGCACCACCGCCAAACCAATTGCCCCCAAGCCAAACACGGCAACAGAGTCGCCTTCTTGTACTTTTGCTGTGTTATGCACCGCACCAATTCCTGTGGTAACGCCACAGCCGAGTAAACATACTTGTTCGTGATTCGCTTCTGGGTTGATTTTCGCCAGTGAAACTTCGGCAACAACAGAATATTCACTGAAAGTCGAACAACCCATATAGTGATAGATCGGCTGACCTTGATAAGAAAAACGCGTCGTGCCGTCCGGCATTAAACCTTTACCTTGCGTATCACGCACTGAGACGCATAAGTTGGTTTTACCTGAACGACAAAACTCACATTCGCCACATTCAGCAGTGTAAAGAGGAATGACGTGATCACCCGGTTTTACGCTTGACACACCTTCGCCCACAGTAACAACCACACCCGCACCTTCATGCCCAAGCACCACAGGGAATACACCTTCAGGATCGCTTCCTGATAACGTAAATGCATCAGTATGGCACACGCCAGTGTGCGTGTTACGAATTAACACCTCACCTTTACGCGGCATTTCTACATCGATTTCCACAATTTGTAAGGGTTGATTTGGTGCAAATGCCACCGCTGCACGAGATTTGATGGTTGAATTGGTTTGTTTATTTCCCATTATTTTTTTCCTTTTAATTCATTAGCAAAGTTATCTAGCCTAAGAAAGAGAACAACAGCTTATACTTTGGAATTCACTATAAAGCAAGCATTTTTGCAATTTTGCACCGGCGGTAGCATGATCGCCTGAAGAGCCACCATACAATCAGCGGTTAAAGGCTTCCGAATATTTCCCTAAGTCATGAAGCTGTCCCGTCTGGCTGGCAATTTCCTGCGCACCGAAGAAGAGTAGCCTGCTTGGACGATATTTGAACATACAGCCACCCAAAGGCGGCTGACGGAATAGGTCGTCATAGAATTCGTAGTTGCTAGAGTTTCAACACACAGCCGCCCGAAGGCGGCTGGCCGTTTAAATGTCGGCTGACCGGCTTTACCTTTTGTTTCAACACACAGCCGCCTGAAGGCGGCTGGGGTACGGTTTCGGTTGCAATTGTGCGTGATAACGATGTTTCAACACACAGCCGCCTGAAGGCGGCTGGAGCCTCATTCATGGGATTAACTGCATTTTAGAAGGTTTCAACACACAGCCGCCTGAAGGCGGCTGGAGGAGCAGGAACAGCTTAAACCCGAGGGTGAACGTGTTTCAACACACAGCCGCCTGAAGGCGGCTGGTTTGCCGTTTTCGTCAAATACCGGAACGCCGTCCTTGTTTCAACACACAGCCGCCTGAAGGCGGCTGGTTGCGGCGGTTTCGGTTTTCTTGGTGGTCGGGTCGTTTCAACACACAGCCGCCTGAAGGCGGCTGGAAAAACTGCTGAATACTTGCAAATTGTTAGAGATGTTTCAACACACAGCCGCCTGAAGGCGGCTGGCAAAAGTTCATCCTGCCTTGAACTCAAGATGTATTGTTTCAACACACAGCCGCCTGAAGGCGGCTGGAATACCATCAACACCTGTTACAACAGCTTGAGACCTTTGCAAAATTCCCCAAAATCCCCTAAATTCCCACCAAGACATTTAGGGGATTTTCCATGAGCACCTTCTTCCAGCAAACCGCACAAGCCATGATTGCCAAACACATCGACCGTTTCCCACTATTGAAGTTGGATCAGGTGATTGATTGGCAACCGATCGAACAGTACCTGAATCGTCAAAGAACCCGTTACCTTAGAGACCACCGCGGCCGTCCCGCCTATCCCCTGTTGTCCATGTTCAAAGCTATCCTGCTCGGCCAATGGCACAGCCTCTCCGATCCCGAACTCGAACACAGCCTCATCACCCGCATCGACTTCAACCTGTTTTGCCGTTTTGACGAACTGAGCATCCCCGATTACAGCACCTTATGCCGCTACCGCAACTGGCTGGCGCAAGACGACACCCTGTCCGAATTATTGGAACTGATCAACCGCCAACTGACCGAAAAAGGCCTAAAAGTAGAGAAAGCATCCGCCGCCGCCGTTGACGCCACCATTATTCAGACCGCCGGCAGCAAACAGCGCCAGGCCATAGAAGTTGATGAGGAAGGACAAGTCAGAGGCCAAACTACACCGAGTAAAGACAAAGATGCCCGTTGGATAAAGAAAAACGGCCTCTACAGACTCGGTTACAAACAACATACCCGCACCGATGCGGAAGGCTATATCGAGAAACTGCACATTACCCCCGCCAATGCCCATGAGTGCAAACACCTGTCGCCTTTGTTGGAAGGGTTACCCAAAGGTACGACCGTCTATGCCGATAAAGACTATGACAGTGAGGAAAACCGGCAACATCTGGAAGAGCATCGGTTACTGGACGGCATTATGCGCAAAGCCCACCGCAAACATCCGCTGTCGGAAGCGCAAACCAAACGCAACCGATATTTGTCGAAGACCCGTTATGTGGTCGAACAAAGCTTCGGTACGCTGCACCGTAAATTCCGCTATGCCCGGGCAGCCTATTTCGGGCTGCTCAAAGTGAGTGCGCAAAGCCATCTGAAGGCGATGTGTTTGAACCTGTTGAAAGCCGCCAACAGGCTAAGTGTGCCTGTAGCTGCCTAAAAGGCGGCCGGATGCCTGATTATCAGGTATCCAAGAGGGATTAAGGGGGTATTTGAGTAGAATCAGAAGCGATTTTGGATGAAAACAGCCGAAAACCTGTGTTTGGATTTCGGCTGTTTGGGGGAAAAGGAATTTTGCAAAGGTCTCAGCTTGTTTAGTTTCAACACACAGCCGCCTGAAGGCGGCTGGAAATGCTTGAAGAACATATCAAGCAGATGAGCGAGTTTCAACACACAGCCGCCTGAAGGCGGCTGGGGACCAGCCGCGCCATCTTCGCCTTTCTCGCCTTTGTTTCAACACACAGCCGCCTGAAGGCGGCTGGTAACTTATGTAGAAAAGGTATAAAGAATGAGCAATTGTTTCAACACACAGCCGCCTGAAGGCGGCTGGGTGTCGGGCTTCTTGGTTTAAGCGTTTCTTTAAAAGTTTCAACACACAGCCGCCTGAAGGCGGCTGGCCTTGCCCTGCGTTACGACCGATGGCAACGTTGGTTTCAACACACAGCCGCCTGAAGGCGACTGGCTACTTCGATTTTCGGCGTTTCGTCAGACAGCCTGTTTCAACACACAGCCGCCTGAAGGCGGCTGGTGAATGAATCCTGCGCCAACGCACGCCGTTATTTGTTTCAACACACAGCCGCCTGAAGGCGGCTGGCCTTTATCGCATTATCGGCACGAAAGAGAATGCGGTTTCAACACACAGCCGCCTGAAGGCGGCTGGCGAAGAGGCGGCAAACACACTCACTTTACCCAAAGGTTTCAACACACAGCCGCCTGAAGGCGGCTGGCCAAATGAACGCCGACACCAGCAACAGATAACCTGTTTCAACACACAGCCGCCTGAAGGCGGCTGGAGGGGATTAACCCAGCAAAAGACAGAGCCGAGAAGTTTCAACACACAGCCGCCTGAAGGCGGCTGGCATCGTAGTTATCGGCAAGGGCGCGTAATTGTGTGTTTCAACACACAGCCGCCTGAAGGCGGCTGGAATAACATCACGTTACCGATGTTGACCTGTGCTGCGTTTCAACACACAGCCGCCTGAAGGCGGCTGGAAGCAGTCGATTTGGTCGTCATGCTGACCGTTTGGGTTTCAACACACAGCCGCCTGAAGGCGGCTGGGATAGCCGCGACGTGCATAAAACATATTCAGCGCGTTTCAACACACAGCCGCCTGAAGGCGGCTGGTTGTACGCAACAACTTGATTTAAATAAGTAGGCGGTTTCAACACACAGCCGCCTGAAGGCGGCTGGGATACCAAGCGAAGAACGGTATCGAGGACTTGAAGTTTCAACACACAGCCGCCTGAAGGCGGCTGGCTTTGGTTTCGTTTGACAAATCAACCACATAATCTTGTTTCAACACACAGCCGCCTGAAGGCGGCTGGCTTTGGTTTCGTTTGACAAATCAACCACATAATCTTGTTTCAACACACAGCCGCCTGAAGGCGGCTGGAATCTGTCTTGTATCTCCATCTGCTTGGGGCTACCTGTTTCAACACACAGCCGCCTGAAGGCGGCTGGCCTGCTGCAAATCCTTTCCGTTGCATTTCGTGATTGTTTCAACACACAGCCGCCTGAAGGCGGCTGGCCGTCTGTCTGCTCAAGCTCGCTGTTCAGCTGCTGTTTCAACACACAGCCGCCTGAAGGCGGCTGGTTTCACACCTCTCCAAACCATAACAGCCTGACAAGTTTCAACACACAGCCGCCTGAAGGCGGCTGGCATTCGGAGCAAAACCATTTGTTCGGCGATTGGCGGTTTCAACACACAGCCGCCTGAAGGCGGCTGGCTGCGGTGGCCTTGCTGGGCGCGTCTTTGGTGTTGGTTTCAACACACAGCCGCCTGAAGGCGGCTGGTGAACCAATTGCAACAACTCGTGATGCTTCAGTTGTTTCAACACACAGCCGCCTGAAGGCGGCTGGGCATTTTGAAACGATTTATCAAACATTTTAATGATGTTTCAACACACAGCCGCCTGAAGGCGGCTGGGTATCAACATCACCAACAGAAACAGCAGCTGCAGTTGTTTCAACACACAGCCGCCTGAAGGCGGCTGGAATCGTTACAGTAAACGGCTCTCCCTCTTGTAACGTTTCAACACACAGCCGCCTGAAGGCGGCTGGAAATGCTTGTACTACGGCACCGGCGTAGTGATTGAGGTTTCAACACACAGCCGCCTGAAGGCGGCTGGGTTCTTTAATATCATACACATCGACTTGACTATCAGTTTCAACACACAGCCGCCTGAAGGCGGCTGGGTGCTTTTCAGGCCATAACGCCGTACCATCTTCTTGTTTCAACACACAGCCGCCTGAAGGCGGCTGGGTGCTTTTCAGGCCATAACGCCGTACCATCTTCTTGTTTCAACACACAGCCGCCTGAAGGCGGCTGGGAGCGCGATTTGTGGAGGCCCATCGTTCCTGTGCCGGTTTCAACACACAGCCGCCTGAAGGCGGCTGGTTGCAAGGGTGGGGTGACGACCAAATACGCGGAAACGGTTTCAACACACAGCCGCCTGAAGGCGGCTGGATTTGCCAAAGTACCCAATGCAAAAGCACTTTCATCAGTTTCAACACACAGCCGCCTGAAGGCGGCTGGGCCGATAACTACGATGTGCTGCGTTTGGTCATCGAGTTTCAACACACAGCCGCCTGAAGGCGGCTGGTTTTTTGGAGCAACGAATGGCGAAGTTATACGCAGTTTCAACACACAGCCGCCTGAAGGCGGCTGGATCGCCGCCTTTTGCAAGATTCAGACGTAATTGAGTTTCAACACACAGCCGCCTGAAGGCGGCTGGGTTGACTGGCAGGCCGATGACCTGACCGCCGAACTATTGAGTTTCAACACACAGCCGCCTGAAGGCGGCTGGCGAATGACGCACTTGCCAAAGCACAGGCGGAAATCGTTTCAACACACAGCCGCCTGAAGGCGGCTGGATTGCCCCAAGACTTGAGAAGGCTGAAGATGATGGTTTCAACACACAGCCGCCTGAAGGCGGCTGGTTGTAATATGGTTTCTTAAGTGAGTACCTCGCATTGTTTCAACACACAGCCGCCTGAAGGCGGCTGGGGCGAGAATGTGGTAGGCATTCAGGGCGCGAGTGTTTCAACACACAGCCGCCTGAAGGCGGCTGGAGCGTCTCGGCATCGTCTCCGAAGATGCCTTGCAGTTTCAACACACAGCCGCCTGAAGGCGGCTGGTGCCCCAATACATCGCCTGCGCTTCGCAGCTTTTTGTTTCAACACACAGCCGCCTGAAGGCGGCTGGCGGACAGATTAACCACTGTTGCACGGGGGGTTGTGTTTCAACACACAGCCGCCTGAAGGCGGCTGGGTCTTCATTTTTTGTCCTTTTTTTAAAGTTTAGTGTTTCAACACACAGCCGCCTGAAGGCGGCTGGGCTTATCACGCCGACTCGGGAGCTTATATGATCAAGTTTCAACACACAGCCGCCTGAAGGCGGCTGGGGAATCATGGCGGCTTTGGCTTTGATTTTGTCTTGTTTCAACACACAGCCGCCTGAAGGCGGCTGGTGGGCTGACGCAGCAGGCCGTCGCGGATATTACGGTTTCAACACACAGCCGCCTGAAGGCGGCTGGGGCGACCGCCGCGCCATCAGAGGCAATTAAGGGGTTTCAACACACAGCCGCCTGAAGGCGGCTGGGACACACTGCATTCCATCACGTCCGCACTCGTGCCGTTTCAACACACAGCCGCCTGAAGGCGGCTGGGGTGTAATGATGGTAGGCTGGCTTCGCTATTCGAGTTTCAACACACAGCCGCCTGAAGGCGGCTGGGACGAAACAGCCGCCGTTGAAAGACGTTTACGATGTTTCAACACACAGCCGCCTGAAGGCGGCTGGGACCTTGATATGGGGTCTCCTGCTCGTCAATACGGTTTCAACACACAGCCGCCTGAAGGCGGCTGGGTGTACGGTTACAAATGGCGTGATTACTGCGATTCGTTTCAACACACAGCCGCCTGAAGGCGGCTGGCTGGCAAAATAAGTCTTGTTCACCTCTCTATCGGTCGTTTCAACACACAGCCGCCTGAAGGCGGCTGGCCGACCACGGCAATAACCACCCCGACGATCGTCTGTTTCAACACACAGCCGCCTGAAGGCGGCTGGACAGGTCAATATGACCACTTTGGATAAGGTAGGTTTCAACACACAGCCGCCTGAAGGCGGCTGGCGGCACATTACCGCCAGCAGCCGTATGAGTGCATTGTTTCAACACACAGCCGCCTGAAGGCGGCTGGGTCGAGAAGTTGGGCATTGATGGCTGTATGGTTGGTTTCAACACACAGCCGCCTGAAGGCGGCTGGAGCAGGCGAGCGCGCCGAAGAGCAAGAGGAAATCGTTTCAACACACAGCCGCCTGAAGGCGGCTGGTCTGGGTCAAATACCAAATCAAACAAGTGATGACTGTTTCAACACACAGCCGCCTGAAGGCGGCTGGCGTAAACCTTTTGCCAATCTGCGGGCAAAGCAGAGCGTTTCAACACACAGCCGCCTGAAGGCGGCTGGGGTCTCGATTACGCGCGACTTCTTCGGGATAAGAGTTTCAACACACAGCCGCCTGAAGGCGGCTGGCCGTTGATACCAAATAACCAATCAGCTTCAGCGCGAGTTTCAACACACAGCCGCCTGAAGGCGGCTGGGACAATAAAGCATACTTAGATTGACCTATATTTAGTTTCAACACACAGCCGCCTGAAGGCGGCTGGAGTCATCAGGCGCGAAGTGCATGGCTTCAGGATTGCCGTTTCAACACACAGCCGCCTGAAGGCGGCTGGTTACAGTTTCCTCATATACACCCTCCTCCCAGTCGTTTCAACACACAGCCGCCTGAAGGCGGCTGGAACCATGTGATTCAACACGGTTAAACAAAACAAAAGTTTCAACACACAGCCGCCTGAAGGCGGCTGGTCAACATCAACAATTGTTGCAGAAACATTGTCTTGTTTCAACACACAGCCGCCTGAAGGCGGCTGGGCCAAAGGTAAAGATAAGAAAAACTTAGAAGAACTAGTTTCAACACACAGCCGCCTGAAGGCGGCTGGGCTTTCCAAACATTATATTGGATACTGTTTGCTAATGTTTCAACACACAGCCGCCTGAAGGCGGCTGGTTTTATCATATAATTTTTGTTCATTTAAATCATATGTTTCAACACACAGCCGCCTGAAGGCGGCTGGATCAACACCGAGCAACGCCTCAAGATTCTGCAAGGTTTCAACACACAGCCGCCTGAAGGCGGCTGGGTATTGGTGTAGTCCGTGGTGTCGGCATTACGATTGTTTCAACACACAGCCGCCTGAAGGCGGCTGGATTTAAAGATATTTTCAGGAGGATTCTTCAATCGATGTTTCAACACACAGCCGCCTGAAGGCGGCTGGGTGAGCGTCGGGAGCGTGAGAATGTACGCTCGGCAGTTTCAACACACAGCCGCCTGAAGGCGGCTGGTACACCGTCGAGCCGCCCATCCAGCAGGTTTTAGTTTCAACACACAGCCGCCTGAAGGCGGCTGGTGACTGCGCCACCGAACACGCCAGCCACCTGATGGTTTCAACACACAGCCGCCTGAAGGCGGCTGGGCGCGTGGTATTGACGTGTACTACTATGACGCGATTGTTTCAACACACAGCCGCCTGAAGGCGGCTGGGTCCTGCGCAGTATCGGTGGTGTGACCGAAGAGGTTTCAACACACAGCCGCCTGAAGGCGGCTGGGTCATTTTAATATCCTTTGAATAGGTTACTCACTGTTTCAACACACAGCCGCCTGAAGGCGGCTGGGTCGCGGAAATTGACTATACAGACATTAACCAATAGTTTCAACACACAGCCGCCTGAAGGCGGCTGGCTGTCTAGTGGTTCATTTTGACCAACAAAAAAGATGGTTTCAACACACAGCCGCCTGAAGGCGGCTGGTCTGTTCCAACAGAAGACAAACCAGCTTATTCAAGTTTCAACACACAGCCGCCTGAAGGCGGCTGGCACGTTTTGGTAATAACCAACGCACCGGCCAAGAGGTTTCAACACACAGCCGCCTGAAGGCGGCTGGAACAATGGCTGGCTGGCTTCTTGCCACAGAGGACGTTTCAACACACAGCCGCCTGAAGGCGGCTGGGCAACGCAGTTGCGACCGGCCAAAGACTTCGTTGTTTCAACACACAGCCGCCTGAAGGCGGCTGGGCGCATGAATCCAAAATCTTAGGAGTCAAATTATGTTTCAACACACAGCCGCCTGAAGGCGGCTGGATCTACGCCGACGACGGTACAGCTATGGCACTGGAGTTTCAACACACAGCCGCCTGAAGGCGGCTGGGCATACCAAGACTGCCCCCTGCAATCCGTTTAGCGTTTCAACACACAGCCGCCTGAAGGCGGCTGGCAAAATGGACTTGTCGTCTATGCCGGATTTTGTAGTTTCAACACACAGCCGCCTGAAGGCGGCTGGGAATCCAGTTCACAATATCTTCCGCAAACACCAGTTTCAACACACAGCCGCCTGAAGGCGGCTGGATTCATCATGGCGTTCGGTACTTTCATCAGTAACAGTTTCAACACACAGCCGCCTGAAGGCGGCTGGAAGGCAGGCTGTATCGGTTTGCCGATTGTTGGCGGTTTCAACACACAGCCGCCTGAAGGCGGCTGGTGCCTCTCTTAAAAGCCTTGCTCCATCAGGTTTCGTAAACCTAATCTCGCTAAACTCTCAAGAAAAGCAGAAATGCGAGTATAACACAGCCTTTTCTGTTACACCCGCATTCACAATATCCTGATTGTTAAAGAACAATCCCAATTCGCCAAACCTGCCGCATTTTCATGAGAACCGCAGGTTGGCGATTCACACAATCAACGTATCCTTAAACACATCCACCGCCGGTTTCGCGCCGTGGTGTTCCACTTTGCGTCGCCATTTGCTGCCTAGATGGTAAAAGCGCAGGCTGTCGGTTTCAGGGTTGTAGGTTTTCAAAAGTTTGTCTTTTAAAACAACCCACTGATCAGGTGCGATGTCGCATTCGAACACTGAATACTGCACACGCACGCCGTAGTCCAGACACAATTTCGCCACGCGCCGCAGCCTTGCCTGTCCTTCCGCGTCTTCCAGCGAAATATCGTAAGTAATCAGCATCAGCATTTGTATTCCCATGTGCAGGCTGCCTTAAAGGTCGTCTGAAAACATCCAACCCGTTTTCAGACGACCTGCAAGCCTATCTCATCAAAAACGGCGGATATTCTACCAAATCTCCGCGCAAATGGCGCGCCAACAGCATTGCCTGAATATACGGCAGCAGCCCGATTTCTACTTCTTCACCCAAAAACGGATGTACGATTTTCTCCTGCTTTTTCACCTGCAAAGCTTGGAACAACAGCTTACGCGCATCGGCTTTTAAGCTTACCGCGCCGCTTGCTTCGGTAACAAAATCCTGCGGTTTGATTTGCCCGCGGTTAATCAGCGACAACACCAGCCTGTCCGCCCACCATGCGCGGAATTCTTCCAAAATATCCTGCGCCAAACTGTCGCGACCCGGTCGGTCGGCGTGCAGAAAGCCTACCTGCGGATCCAGCCCCACGCCTTGCAGCGCGCCGCTGATGTCCTTGCCCAAGATGCTGTAAACAAACGACAATAGCGCGTTCACCCCGTCTCTGGGCGGACGGCGGTTGCGTCCGTCAAAAGAAAAGCTGCTTTTTTCGCTCAAAAGCCGCCCAAACACGCCGAAATAACGCGCCGCTGCATCGCCTTCAATACCGCGTACCACGTCCAGCTCCGCCGCGCCCTTCAACTGCCGCAGCGAAATGTTCAAAGAATCGACCGCCCTTTGAATCGCCGCATTCTCGCCGTAATTGCGAATTTGCCGCTGAAGCACCCGTTTACTCGCCTGAATCTTCGCCGCAATGATATTGCGCGCAATCGGCACAGGATTTTGCTCCGACACCCGATACTGCGCCCGACGCAGCAGCACATTGCCGCTCTGCCGTCCCTGAAGCCGCCCCAAAAAACGCCCGTTTTCGGTAAAAAACGCCAAATTCACATTATTTTCACTGCAAAACCCAAGCAGAAAAGGCGACACCAGCACATTGCCAAAACAGAAAATATGCCCGATGGAATGCACCGGCAACTGCGCCACCTTCTTACGCTCCTGCTCCACCACCAGCGTCTCCCGCTCCTTATGCAGATAGCTGCCTTGGGTGGTGATATAGAGCGTGTTTTGCAGTTTGCGCATGGGGAAGCTCCTTGTGGTTAGATTCCGTTTTGGTTAGAGGATTAGCTGAAAATTATTTATTTTCTAATAATCAAAAAGGTCAATTTCATTATTAGGAATAATATTATCTAATTTATCAAATTCTGCTTGTAGGAAAATAGATGTGTTATTTAATATATTTAGCATATTTCTACCCTTTGCCCAGCTATAATTCCATAAACTTATCTGGCTATTCTGTAATTCACATATTTTTTCAGAAAACTTAAATTCACTTAAATTATCTTTCAACATTCTTTGCAACCAAATCTGTGCAAATCCTGAATTAGGCATTCTACTTAATTTTCTATGAACCAATAAAGATATTTGCTTGCTATCGTCCAATTCTGAAAGTAGTTTACTAATGATTGCGCAACACACTGGTATTACTTTCGGATTATGGTATGCAATATCTGTTGCAATACTAATAAGCTGCTCTATATTATGCACCTTTCCTTTTTTATTTCTAATTCTCTCTATCTGTTTATCAAATTTATTTAATGCGGTATTTAAACTACCAGAATTAGCATGATTAATACTATGCTGTCTAATAAGTAGAAGTTGCTTTTGTAAACTGATTCTATTATTTTGAGGAATAGCTAACCAAGCCAGTTTGTCCTTTTTTATCGATTGAGTAATAACATCTTGACTTCCTTTGGTTTTGCTCGAATTCAACTTGAATCCAAAAGGCATCATAATTTCGGAAAGCAATTTCAGAAGCATCTCACCATCATTAGAATTGCAAACAAAAATTCGATAATCATCACGATAACGTAAAATCTGATACTGCTTAACTTTACATTTTTTTAGCGCTATTGTGAGAATCAAATCTATATAACCTAAGACAATCTCAGCTATAAAGTCCATCAACACCGAGCCTTGTGGAATACCATTAGTCTGCCCATACTGGGCATTTTGTATGGTTGCATCTATAAAATTGCCAAGCAAATTATTTTTTCGATTATTTTTAGCTTTTTTTCTTCCATCAACAGCCCAGGCAATAGAGTGTGTATAAATTGAACCATAACAATCTGCTACATCTGTATCAAAAACGTAGTCATACTCCAATGAGAGCAAAATAGACTGCTGTTCTACTTGTTCCCACCAATTTGAAATTTGCTGAGCTTTGTCAGATTGTTTATTTTCCGATTGAACAGGTATGCTTAAACATTTTATTTTTTCATTTTTACTAAAATTCTTAAATCTTGCCTGTATTTTTTTCCAATTTTTCTGTTCAGTAATTTTATGTATTAATGCCACATATACTAGAGGATTTATGATCTGCAATGGTCTCCATGATAATTTCCCATCTTTATTGGCATATAAAAGATAATTCACATCATCTAAATTCGTCATTTTCTTTTTGTCTGAAAAATCTCCCAACGATTTCCCTGAATATTCATTAGATATTTTCTCTAATAATTCAGAGAATGAAAAATATTTAGGTAAATCAATGTTGCAATAGCTTTCATGTTTCAAAAAGAATTGCCTTGCTTCATTAGCGTTCAGTTCTAAAATGCTTTTTCGACTCATTTATTGTTTATCCCATCATAAAAGTACTTACACATCTATTATTTATTTTTTAATCTTCCCCAAACAACCCCGCCACATACCCCACACTCCTATCCCGTTTCCCCAGCAACTCCGGCTGGCAAATCTCCACCAGCGAGCAGGCTTTGCAGCGTTTGCCGTAGTTGGGCGGCGGGGTTAGTCCACTGCCCAAGAGTTCGCGCACGGCGGCGATGGTGGCGAGGGTTTGGGCGCGCAGGTCGTCTGAAAACACGACGGGGACGCGGTGGCGGGTTTGCATATACCACAGCGCGCCCTCAGAGACGGTTTGCCCCGTCATTTCTTCCAAACACAAACCTTGGGCGCAAAGCTGGATTTCGTCCATCGGGTCGGGTTTGGGTTTGCCGCGTTTGTATTCCACGGGTTTCAGACGACCTGTTTTCGTATCCACTTCCACCAAATCCAACACGCCGCTGATGCCCAGTTTCTCCGCCGACACATGCACTGTCCGCTCAAAGCGCACGCCCTTGCGCGTTTCCGGCTCGCCCGAATCCACCCGCTCATGCAGCGCCTTTCCCTCCGCGGTCAAATAATTCTCCGCCCACGCCTGCTCGTTGTGAATCAACGCACATTGGCGCGGGCAGAAGGCGTAGTGTTGCAGGGCGGAAAGGGGAATCAGGTGCGTATCCTGATTTTCCCCTTGGGTTTCGGTTAAAAGTGCGGTCATCTTTTTGAACGTTTTTAGAAGTTAAAAACCATCAAGGATTTCGGGTTTCAATGACGCTCCATTTCCCGTAACGGTAAGTTTTTCTTCGGTTATGTCCCCAATCAATCCATCAATGGATTTATTTTTTATTTTTTCTTCAATAATTTCTTTTAACTTACCATGCACTTTAGCGGAAGAATATTGCCCTGCTTTGCTGTTATGTTCCCACCAGATAAGTTTCAGCACCTGCATGCTGCCTTCGGGGCGGGCAGATGATGCGTCGCCTTCAAAGAGTTTGGTGAGAACGGCTTTGATTTTTTCGGCATCGTCGTCTGAAAAGCCGGTGCGCTCGGCAAGTTGTGGCGACATGGCGCCGAAGGCGACGTAAATACCTTTATCTATACGGTATTTCATACCCATTCTTGCTTTTTTTCCTTCAGTATCATCGCTATCAACACTTTTCACAATTTGATTATCAATGATGCGTATTGGTTGAACACTAAAAGCAGATTGAATAGTAACCGGCCCTCGGATAGGAATAGAGACACCATCTTCATTCTGACCTTTCCCAAACGCAAATACCTGCCCAAAGGTTCGCACATCAAACCATTTTGCACATGCTGCACTTTTCGTTTGATCCTTTTTCTTATTCTTATCTTTATCACCTTTTTTAAATTCAAAAGCACTCTTACCTAAACCAAACTCTTCTGATTCAGCACGATTTTTTAAGCTCGTCATCCCGTCAGTTTTCTTTTCATCTGATTGTACGAAAATAACTTCCCCATTTTCTTGCAAGCGATCACGAATTTTTCTCTTTAAGCAAACATCTGTTATCTCACCGATATTAAAAAAATCAGCACGCGGGCGGTTGCCATTTAAAGGATCTCCGTTGGGATTGGCATTTTGTACACCGATAATTAAGGCGAAATCGATTTTTTTGGTTAAGCTCATGTTGTTTTCCTTTCAATGTTAGGTTATTTAGCGGTTTCGGTTTTCTTTTGCTTGGCCTTGGCAGCTTTACGCTCAGCAATTTGTCGGTTGATTTCCATTTTTTGGCAATGATATCCAAGCAGAAATTCACCGCTTAATTTATCATCGCACATAAAGTCATCGTTTTCGAATAGATCCATAATTTCTCCAATAGCTTGTTTATAAAAATCTTTTTCCAAGCTGGTCAAATAGTTTTTATATGGCACAAGTTTGACACTTTCAATATTTAGCCATGTGCTATAAGGGCGCTGTGCAAATTGTTGAAAATAGCGCTCTGCATTGGTTGCTCGAGTAGGTGCTTTTTTGCCATTTTGCAAATATAAGGCATACCACTCCAAACTTTCTGCTTGTGCAAGCAAGCGCCCATATAAATAGTCGCGCGACTGATTTGTTTTTTCTAAACTCATAAAGTAAGTTTTCCTTTCTGATAAATCTAAATCGTGATGACGGACATACCAACCTTTGTATAAAGCGCAGGCAACGCCGATATTTCGTTGCCACTCCCAATATTCGCTGCCGTTGGGATTGCAAGCAGTCTGAAAACTTTTTTGCACCAAATCATAAGGAATCGGCACATTTTTTCCGCCGGCAATTACGGGAAGCAAACGGGCGTAGAGTTGTTTTTTGGCTTTCTTACTCTTATCCTCCAATTCAGATTTGCTAAGAATCGTATCTGCAATACGCTCTATAGATGGGGCTACAAATAACCAAGGTTTACCTTCTTTAGGCTTATAACGTTGATACCAAGAAAAGTCGTCTATCCAGGCATCTAGGTTAGCAAAATAATCTTTAGGTAAGCACTCTTGATAGTAAGTTAATGCAGCACGCCCCTTCCCTGGACTTGTTCCATCTAAAACAAGTAAGGATATCTGATCATTGTCTTGCAATTTTGCTCTATATCCGTACAACCTTTTCTTCATGATCTTTGCCGCATCAAAACCAAAATCAGCAGCTTCATTAATATTATCCTCGGCAAATAATGCAGCATAAATATCTGTTTCAGCCCGATACGGTAAAGACAAGACTTTATCCTCATCAGCATTCGCAAATCTGGTTGCCCATACAACAGTTACTTGATTATCATTGCGGATACCTTGACGTTCGATTAACCAGCGTAATGCAGCATGCGCCTTATGTGAAACTTCGGCAGATATGGCAACTGCTTGATTAGCCTCTTCAAAACGACCTAAATAAGTAAAACCTGTTTTGTCATTAGAAGAAATAAGTTTTGCTTTATCACCTGAATAAGTTAACTTAGCAGGGTGACTCTCGCGGATTTTCTGTTCTTTACCAGTTACTGAACAAAATCGACTGATCAGAGTATCTTGATAATGTTTGCTCCAACTTTGTTGAACCTCTTTATCTTTCCAAGTTTCAGAAACCAAATCATGTGTTTGCACCGACCAAATAACTAAAGCTTTGCGAATTTCGGGATTTTGTCCCAACACATCCAATAATTTAGGTTTATCTTGTATATCGCCGTCTTTCTTACTCCAAGATTCCAAAAGTTTTCCACTGCTGTCTATCGGCACCACTTTTGCTTTAATCAAATCCGCTAAAACCGTTCCTTTGTGTACATATTTCTGTATGGCAAGAACTTTAGGATTTTTCGTCTCCATATCCATACACCACGCATCCAATTGCTTTATATATAAGTCAAAGGTTGCGCACTCTATAGTCTTTTCTTTAAGTTTTTTATTTCCTTTCTTATCTGTTGTCTCGATTTGAATTTTTTCTTTGCCTATATGGCCCAAATCCTTTGCAACATATTGGATACTGTCACATAATGCATGGGGTCTATAGCCGCTTGTACGCCCTTCAGAATCTTCCGTTACAGGCAGCATCACTATTGTTTTGTCTGGTAATACTTCAGCGGAAATAAAATCACCATCAGCACTCAAAACAATTTTGATATGTGCGGTTTGCGGACTATGCCATAGTGGCGCAAGAGTTTCTTTATCTAAGTCTAATAAATCAGCACTTTTTTCAACTTCGTTATATGTCTGATACAATTTCTGCATCCAGCTCATAATTCCAGCTCCTTGGCTTCGTCTTCCACAGGCTTGACATTTTCGCCGCGCTTAAACGGTTTTTCAGGCTGCATTTTACGGATAAATCGGGTTTTCAGACGACCTTCTGTATCGTCGATGCTTGGAAACTCAATTACACCGTCTTGCATATTCGCCATCCAAAAACGGCTGACCAATTCGGGCTTTCCAGTTTCTTCAGGATAGCCGAAGCTGTGGAACATCAGACCGAAATCCAAGTTGCCGTATCCATCGAAAAAGCCTGCTTTTCCATCTCGACTTGGGCTGCCAAATTCGCACGGCTCCACATAGCCCTGACAATCGCGTGTGCCCAAGAAAATATCCTGTCGTCCGCCGTGCTCCAGCATCCGTTTCGCAATCGCCATATGTTTGCCGAGATTGCGGTCGTCTTTGAGTTCTTGCCAGTATTCGTTCCAAGTAAAATGTGCTTGTACTTGATATTCCACATCTTGCAGAAAGGTGTAAATCGCAAGCGTATGATCGATACCTTTTGGTGATTCCCATTGCCTTGGTTTGATGGATTTACTTTGCGTACGAATCGGCTTCATGACACGGATTTTATCGATGTGCCAAATCAAAGTGGGTTTCCAATAAATACTTTTCAAAATGCCTTTTACCGCTTCGTAAGTCGGCACTTGATAGCTGAATTTTTCGCCGCCAATTTTGGTAACGGGATCGGTAAACAACGCTTGCCGCCCCCATACGCGGAAAGTGATTGTGCTGTTCATATTGCTCCTTTATCTAAAAAGTGTATGTAGGCATGATGCCGGTTTCATCCACCGACAAGCCGTATTCATCGGTGTAATGCCCGTCTTTCAAATAATAAATGCCCAAACCTGCCTGCACCTCTTGCAAGGCTTGATTTTCTTGCAGTTGTTTCCACACATTCGGAAACACATTCACACTGTAGCGCTGCGCTTTAGCCAGCGTGCGGTACATTTCTTTCGGGTCCCATTCGCCACAAAGCGAAGCAATCAAATCCCTGCCTTCGCCATACGGCACAATCACGGCGCGGGTCGGCGCGTCAATGGCTTGGAAAGCCCGTCCCGCACTTTTGAATGACTGCATTAATAAAGGATAAAAATCATTTTTTCTTAAAAGATGATTTTTTAACATACCGCTTTTTTTATCTGATGCGCCTTTGTTGCGACAATTATCACTTAATAAATTCAATAAATTATCTTCCCCCTTTGTTCCTATTTGATAAACCATTTCATCGCTGCGCTGGTAAAAATAGTATTCAAAATAACGTTCCATCGCGGCAGGCTGCAAAATATCCTGTCCAGCAAAATCGCGAAACACACGTTCGGCATGGTTCTTGCCTGCCTGAATATCGGGCAATATCCGCGTAAAATCCTGTTCCTGCAAATTCAACACCCAAACCTGCCCCTTGCCTTCCTTCTCGCCGTGGCGGTTACAACGCCCCGCTGCTTGAGCAATGCTATCCAGCCCACCTAAGGCACGAATCACGCAAGCCATGGAAATATCCACACCGGCTTCAATTAACTGGGTGCTGATGCAGATAACAGGTTCTTTGTTTTTCAGACGAGCTTTGATGGTATCAAAAATCTCTTTGCGGTGTGCTGCGCATTGGTTGGTGCTTAAATGAAACAAGGCCTCGGGCGGCACATTCTGCCTTTGGGAATATTGATAAAGCTCCTGCGCCCATTTTTTGGTATTGACGATAAATAGGCAGCTTGGAGTCGTCTGAAACTGTTCCAGCAAGAACGCGCCTGCTTCTTCTACATTCCAGCCTCCCACTTTTTCGTTAAATCGAATTTCCACGCGGGATAACTTTTTATAAAGCTCTTCTCTTTGCTCATCAGTTCCCATGATTTCGGCATGTGCAGGTAACCTTAACAAACCGCGCGCGGCAATGCTTTCCCTTTTATCTTTTGGGAAATTCTGCAAGCCTGATTCGCCGAGCAAAGGCTGCGTCGCCGTACACAAAATCGCCGTGCTTTTGCCAAATGTCGTCAGCCAGTTCAATACGTTGCAAAACAAATGTACGCATTTCACAGGCAGGGTTTGAATTTCGTCAAAAATCAGCACCGCATTGGTCATCGGATGGATGTGCCGCGCGCCGCGTGTGCCGCCGCCAAACCATGCGTCCAAAAACTGCACCATGGTAGTAAACACAATAGGCTTGTCCCAGTTTTCGGACAGCAGTTTGTCCTGCCAGCTTTGTTTTTCAGGTTCTAAATTGGAATGGTGTTCGAGCACCCACTTCTCACATTCTGAACATTCTCTACATGAATGAAATTCACCATTGTCATCTTCTTTCAAATCTAAACAATAAATTTTACGAACTTCTTCCGCATTTTGATCAATGATGGAAGTATAGGGAATGATGTAGATAATACGGTCGAGATTGTGCTTTTGCGCATGATGGAGGGCATAGCGCAGACTGGCCAATGTTTTGCCGCCGCCGGTCGGCACTGTGAGTGTATAAATGCCTTGAGGGTCTCCTTCCCTATCTTGGGAATCTTTTGCCCTTTTTAGACAATCATCAGATATTTGGCGGCGGATTTTATCAGCAGGATAACGGTTTCCGAAACCCGCCAAATGCGTTTCCAATTTATCAATCGCCGATTGCCAATCTGGTTTTTCGCTCAAGCGACGGACTTTTTTCTGCGCTTCCCGTTCAAAATCCGAGCTGTTGATACGGTCGGCATCAATCAGGCAACTAAATAGAAAGCGGGTTAGGCAGCCGAGATAAAACTCTTTGATTTTGTCATTGACTGTTGAGTCGGAAAGAATCAACTTCACCGCATTCCGCAGGCTGCGAATTAGGTTTTCTCCTGCCAATTCACGTGCTTTCTGTTGAACGACTTCATCGGCATTTTGCTCGCATTCCGCCAAATGCGTCAGTTCATCAGTTTTATTAAACCGCTCAATCCATTTCGGATTACCTTCTCCATCCAAACAGTCAATCAAACCTTCACCGTGGTGTGAGGCAATACACAAACCTAATATCTGTCCACACAGTTCACCGATGCCCTTATCTTTAATTTCATCTCCATGTTTATTAGATTTATCAGATTTTCTCAATTCGCGGTAAACCCATTGCGCACCAGCGGTGGAATGATCCACTTTACTGCCGTTAGGGGTACTTTCTTCATCATCCAAATCAGGATTAAACAAACTGGTTTCATCGTGGATATATTTCTGGAATTTTCGGGAATATTTACCGAAATCATGCATGAGGCCGAGCAACTCACCCACTGGTTCTAAATTTAGTTTTCGAGCAAATATTTTTGCAAGTTCTGACGTTTCTATTAAATGGGTTTGAACAGATTGAGGACACTTATCCGTTTGACGAACATGTGCAATAAAAGTAAATTTCATGACATACAATATTATTACTGTGACTTACCACCAATCATATACTTGCAAATATTCAACTGCAATATAATTTCTTAAATATATTTAAATTACATTTACTCTAACTAAAAAATGCCGTCTGAAACTTTTTCAGACGGCATTGTCATTTATTAACCTTTATAACTTGCTTCTAATATCCTCCACTGCTTTCACTAAAGCCTCGGAAAGCGAAGGATCAAAAGAAGAGTGGCCTGCTTGGACGATTCTCAATTCTGCTTCAGGGAAGGCTTGCGAGAGCTCCCACGCGCTTTGCATCGGGGTGCATAGGTCGTAGCGGCCTTGGACGATGATGGTTGGGATATGGCGGATTTTGTCGATGTTTGCCAAGATGGCTTTATCGCCCTGCAACCAGCCTTCGTTCACGAAGTAATGATTTTCCATTCTTGCAATGGCAAGGGAGGCTTGCGGGTCTTCATCTACGTCTTTAGGTTCAAACTGAATAAGATAGCTTTCCCAGTCTGCCCATGATTTAGCCGCTTTGAGGCGTGTGGCTTCATCTTCGCTGAACAGCATTTCATGGTAGGCTTTAATTAGGGCTTGGCGTTTATTTTCGGCTACGGGGGCAATGAATTTTTGCCATTGAGCCGGATAAATTTGGCTGACGCCGCCTGCTTCATTCAACCATGCCATTTCAGACGGCCTGCACAGGAAAATACCGCGCAAAACTAAGCCGCTGACGCGATCGGGATGGGTTTCGGCATAAGTCAGCGACAAGGTGCTGCCCCATGAGCCTCCGAAAACCAGCCATTTTTGGATACCGAGCATTTCGCGTACTTTTTCAATATCGGCAACCAAGTCCCATGTGGTGTTGTCTTCAACACAAGCATAGGGTTTGGAGCGTCCACAACCGCGTTGGTCGATAATGACGATGCGGAAATGCTCTGGATTGAAAAAGCCGCGACAGGCCGGTGATGCCCCTGCTCCGGGGCCGCCATGCAGGAAAATCACGGGGTGTCCATCAGGATTTCCTGATTCTTCCCAGTAGATTTCGTGAATGTCGGATACGCGCAAAAGGCCGCTATTTCGTGGTTCTTGAATCGGATGCATGAGCTTTCTCCTTTGTCTGATGAATATGTTGATTGTAACACTTTGCCTGCTGATTTTTCAGACGGCCTACATAGGTTTATCGCTACAAATGGCGTAAAATAGCACTTTTTTGACAGGATTATTTATGGCTGACAACAAACAAACACATGCTGCACCCGAAGGACAACTTTTATTGCGTACGGTAGCCATGCCCCGCGATACCAATCCCAATCAGGATATCTTCGGCGGCTGGATTATGTCGCAAATGGATCTGGGCGGCGGTATTTTGGCGGCAGAAATCGCACAGGGACGAATTGTAACCGTGGCCGTTCAAGAAATGAATTTCATCAGACCGGTAAAAGTTGGCAACGTCGTGTGCTGCTACGGTCATTGCGTCCGCGTAGGCAATACTTCTTTGCAACTGAAAATCGAAGTGTGGGTGAAGACTTTGATGAACGATATGGTAACAGAAGACCGCCAACTGGTCACCGAAGCCGTGTTCACTTACGTCGCCATCGATTCACAAGGCAATCCGCGCCCTATTCCTCGCGAAGGCAATGCAAAGCTGGCTCATTTGTAAGTTTAAAAAATCAAAACAAGGCCGTCTGAAACCTCAACGTTCAGACGGCCTTTTTTAATACAGAAGCAAAATGTAATAATATTTCTTTTGAGCTGAAGCAAGGCGAAGTATCTGTTTTTTAGGTTTAATTTAGGCTGATTGATAAGACAAAGATCGTACACCGGCTCCCTATAACACTGCCCTACCGCGACAGTTTGCGCCACTTTTGAAACGGCGTTTCCTCCTCAACCTACTTTAAGGAACATCATGGCTTCGCGCGATTTATACCCACAGGAAATTTTACAGGTTGTTCTCGACAAAAGCTGCGCCAAAGCACAATCCAGCATCCCCACACTGGCAATCTTGAGCGTTTTAGCCGGCGGATACATCGGCTTCGGTTATCTTGCCTATTTAAAAGTAGTCAGCGGCATTCCGCACGAATGGGGCGGTTTTGCCACTTTACTCGGCGCCGCCGTGTTCCCAATCGCCTTGATTTGCATCCTGCTTGGCGGCGGCGAGCTGGTAACCAGCAACATGATGATCATGTCTTTAGGCAGATTGGCCGGACGGATTTCCTCCAAAATGCTGCTGCGCAACTGGGTGATCGTTTGCATGGGCAATTTGGTGGGCACGCTGGCAATGGCTTTTTTCCTCGGATACTATGTCGGCATGATTGAAGGCAGCATGGCAGAAAAAACCATTGCCGTGGCGGAAGCAAAAGTCCATATGGATTTCGGCCGCGCTTTCGTATCGGCGGTCGCATGTAACTGGATGGTCTGCATGGGCGCATGGCTGCACTTTGCTGCTAAAAACACAACCGGACGAATGCTGGCCATTTGGTTCCCTGTCATGATTTTCGTATTAAACGGCTTCCAACACCTTGTCGCCAATATGTTCGTTATCCCAGCAGGTATTTTGGCAGGTGCAAACATCACGTGGGGGCAATTTTTCTTCAACATGATTCCCGTATTCCTGGGCAATGTCATCGGTGGCGCATCCTTTGTCGGCGCATCGTATCTTTATACTTATAAAGACACGCTGAAGGATAGTACCGAATAGTTCTGCTTTGAAAACAACAAAACCTGCTTTTCAGAAAGCAGGTTTTGTTTCAGATGCCATTGGTATTAAGTTTTAAAATCCATTCGGACACATTATTCAGATAAATCATCCAAACGAAAAAAGAGCCGTTTTCAAAACGGCTCTTTCCAATTCTTTGGTCGGAGTGAAAGGATTCGAACCTTCGACCCCTTGCACCCCATGCAAGTGCGCTACCAGACTGCGCCACACTCCGACTCGATAAGCTGTGAATTCTAGTTTCAAACGCTGATTTTGACAAGTGCTTTTTAGAAAGGGAAATTTACTCGTTTGAAAACATTTGAATTATTTGTAAGCAAAAAAAGGCCGTCTGAAATCGTTCAGACGGCCTTTGATTATTCAGTCAAATATCAAGCTTCAACCGGAATAATACCGATTTTGGCCTGCCATTGTTTTGGCGCAATGGCGTGAACCGATTCGCCGTTGCTATCCACCGCAACGGTCACAGGCATATCTTTGACTTCAAATTCGTAAATCGCTTCCATGCCCAATTCTGGGAATGCCAAGACTTTAGATGCTTTAATGGCTTTGGCAACCAGATATGCCGCGCCGCCGACAGCCATCAGGTAAACGGCTTTATTATCGGCAATGGCTTGGCAAGTTGCTGCGCCGCGTTCGGATTTACCGATCATACCCAAGAGGCCGGTTTGTTCCAGCATTTGGCGGGTAAATTTATCCATACGGGTGGAAGTAGTCGGACCGGCCGGACCAACAACTTCATCACGGACTGGATCAACCGGGCCGACGTAGTAAATCAGTTTGTTGGTGAAATCTACCGGCAATTCTTCACCTTTGTTGAGCATATCAACCAAACGTTTGTGCGCGGCATCGCGGCCGGTCAGGATTTTACCGTTTAGCAACAATACGTCGCCGGTTTTCCATGTAGCCACTTCTTCTTTGGTCAGATTGTTGACATCGACACGTTTGCCGTTGTCAGGGCTGTAAGTCAGATCCGGCCAATCTTCCAAAGATGGGGCTTCCAATTTAGCCGGGCCTGAGCCGTCCAATTCAAATTCGATGTGGCGGGTAGCCGCGCAGTTTGGAATCATGGCAATCGGTTTAGAAGCCGCGTGGGTTGGGTAGTCAAGGATTTTGACATCCAGCACGGTGCTCAAACCGCCCAAACCTTGTGCGCCGATACCCAAGGCATTTACTTTTTTGTAGAGTTCCAAGCGCAGGGCTTCGGTTGTAGACAATTCTGCACCTGAATCGGCTTTTTCTTTGAGTTCCTGAATATCGATATGGCTCATCAGGCTTTCTTTGGCCATCAACACTGCTTTTTCAGGCGTACCGCCGATACCGATACCCAAGATGCCCGGAGGACACCAGCCTGCACCCATTTGAGGAACGGTTTTCAATACCCAATCAACGATATTGTCTGAAGGGTTGAGCATGGCCACTTTGGTTTTGTTTTCAGAACCGCCGCCTTTGGCTGCGCAAGTGACTTCGACTTTGTCGCCTTTCACGATTTCCATGTGTACAACGGCAGGGGTGTTATCTTTGGTATTTTGACGTTTGCCAGCCGGATCGGCCAATACGGAGGCGCGCAGTTTGTTGTCAGGATAGGTGTATGCACGGCGTACGCCTTCGTTAACCATTTCCTGTACGCTCATCTCGGCATCCCACTGTACATCCATGCCCACTTTCAAGAATACGGTCGCGATACCGGTATCCTGACAAATCGGACGATGGCCTTCTGCACACATACGGCTATTGACCAAAATCTGCGCCATCGCATCTTTGGCGGCAGGGTTTTCTTCTTTTTGATAAGCCTTGTACAAAGCCTGAATGTAGTCTTTAGGATGGTAGTAGCTGATGAATTGGAAAGCATCGAAAATACTTTGGATAAAGTCTTCTTGCTTGATGACGGTCATGATTGTGTTCCTTTTCGGAGTCATGGTAGGGAGGATTTGTTTATTTCTTAAGAGACCAATTTTTGCAGACGGCCTTCAATAGTGTAATAGTGCTTTCAAATGAATGACCCAGACAATATCATTTTCATACCTTATTGATTTAAATGAAATTTAATATCGCATTAAATCACTTGGTTATTGATAATCTATATCCACTGACTATTCACTTACATAGAAATAAAATTACATTATTTTTAAATAATAATCTTATTTCAAGGCCGTCTGAAAATATTTACCTTAAGCATCTGAGAAAGAAATTTAGTAGCTTGTATTTAAAAGGAAACTACCTAAATTTCAGACGGCCTTTCTTATCTTCCAATACAATACACAATTGTAAAACCTGTGTCATTTTCTCCCTCAACCTTCTTGACTGATATCAAACTTGTTTGATTTTCTGAAATTTTATAACAGTCTTTTCACTCGCCCATATACCTAAATATTATTCAATATATACAACAAGCTATGTAAAATTACCTAATATACAATAATGATTTTTACTAGCAAATAGACAAATATTTTAAAATTTATACTAAAAAAGTAATTTTATTTTACTTTTTAAATCAAATAATTATGATAAATTTGTCTAAATAATAGGCATATTTTGTTTGTAATCCCTCCTCTATAAAACCTTAGATTACCCCTATCATCAAAACCTCTAAATTCTGATACACTTCGATCCATACAAATAAATATTGATTTTAAAAGAATTTCTGAGTAAATGACTTGGATATTTCCTCGCGCACGATAGATGTAATAAAAATACAATTAATCAAATTATCCACTATTCCAACTTCCAATTTCACAGGAACAAACCATGAGTGAAAATTTGTTAACCCTGACCATAGACGGCCATGAAGTCAAAGCTTCCGCCGACTCGTCAATCATCCAAGCCTATGCCCGTTCAGGCAATGCGATTACTGCCAATGTCGGCTGTATGGGTCAAGGCGTATGCGGTTCCTGTCGCTGCATGATTCGTAAAGAAGGCGAACGTGAAGTCACCACCGCACTGGCATGCGAGACCAAAGTTGAAGAAGGCATGCAGGTCAGCTTCTTGGATTACTTTATCCCCGAGCACATCCAATATTACGACGTCAGCGAAATTGGTGATGGCTGGAACTGGTTGAACGATACCGCCAAAGCCTTCCCTGAAGCGCAAAACTGCCGCCATTGCGGCGGCTGTAATCGCGCCTGTCCTAAAGGTTTGCAAGTGGAAAACGGCGTAGCTCAAGTAGTTTCCGGCGATTTCGGCGCGGCTGCGCTGACCTTTGACCAATGTGTGATGTGCAACCTCTGCACCCTCTCCTGCCCCGAACACATCCGTCCGAACCACTTGGGCCTGTTCGCCCGCCGTATGAAAGCAGCGCGTACATTGCGTCCTGTGGATTTGATGCGCCGCCTGCGCGAAATTGACAGCGGCAAAATGAAAGTCGAATTTGAAGAGGAGTCAGTGTAATGGTTAACAAAATCCAAGGCATAGACTACGAAACCGCCCTTGCCAACCTGCGTGCTTCTTCATTGGAACTGCGTGGCGACCTGCCGGAAAAAAACGAATTACTGAGCCAATTTCATCCTGACTATCAGGCCGATGCGCGTGTAAAACTGCCTATCGGCCCAAACCAAGGCGATTACTGCCATCCTGATTTGGCCAAACTCTTAATCAGTCAGCCTCTGATTGACGACTATAATTTGTCAGGCGCTGAACATTTGAACACTGACGTATTGGTCATTGGCGGCGGCGGTGCAGGCGCAGCAGCGGCATTGTCAGCGACTGAAGCAGGCGCGCGCGTCATCATGGCGAACAAACTGCGTATCGGCGACAGCAATACCGTGATGGCCGAAGGCGGCATTCAGGCTGCTGTCGGCGCGGAAGACAGCTTGCAGCAGCACTTTGACGACACCATCAAAGGCGGCCACAACGCAGGCAAGAAAGAATTGGTGGCGCAAATGGTTACCGACGCGCCGTCCGCCATCCGCTGGCTGATTGGTTTGGGCATGACTTTCGACCTTGCCAAAGGCGCGGACAGCAACGGTATGTTGAGCCGCAAACGTGCAGGCGGTACGACCGTGCCGCGCATTTTGAGCTACCGCGACTTTACCGGCCTCGAAATGATGCGCGTACTGCGCGAGGCAGTCGAACTCGACGAAAACATCACCCAGCTCAACCGCCACCCCGCCATCGAATTATTGTCGGATGAACACGGCCGCTGCGTCGGTGCGATTTTATACGATTTGGAAAAACGCTCTTTGGTGTTGGTTCACGCCAAAGCCGTGGTATTGGCAACCGGCGGCAGCGGACGCCTGCATTTGCAAGGTTTCGCTACTTCCAACCATTATGGCGCGACTGCAGACGGCCTGGTAATGGCTTACCGTATCGGCGCCAAACTGCGCGATGTCGATTCTTTCCAATACCACCCGACCGGCGTTGCTCACCCTCCACACTTGGCAGGCGCGCTGATTTCCGAAGCCGTGCGCTCCGCAGGCACCAAGCTGGTCAACGGTTTGGGCGAACGTTTCGTTGACGAATTGCAACCGCGCGACGTTGTTGCCGCTGCGATTTTGCGCGAATGCCGTGAAGGCCGCGGCGTAGTACGCGACGGACAAGTCGGCGTATTCCTCGATACCCCGCGCCTGATTGCTAACGACCCTGACGTATTGAACCGTTTGGTAACACTCGGCCACGTTGCCCACAAATGCGGCATTGACCCTGCTGTTGAGCCGGTCATGATTCATCCGACCCTGCACTATCAAAACGGCGGTATCGAAATCAACGGTGACGGCGCAACCTGCGTCGAAGGCCTCTATTGTGCCGGCGAAGTAACCGGCGGCATTCACGGCCGCAACCGTCTGATGGGCAATGCGCTTTTGGACATTATCAGCTTCGGCCGCCGTGCCGGTAAAGCCGCGGCAAATTGCGGCCTGCCGCTGAAAAAAGTACGCGGCGGTGTCGGGCACGTCCACAACCTGCAACGCGAAATGACCCGTGCCGGTCTGACCAGCGACATCAAAGCCCCCGTTTTATATCCCGACTACGGCAAATTCGATTTGCGCGAACACGCCGGTTTGCAGGAGCAACAATCATGAATCAAGCCAATCAAAACTTACTGCATCCTTCCCGCCAAGTCGGCGCAGATTTAGCCGCGTGGCGCAAAGTCGGCGGCGGCGAAGGCCTGCTGGCTGCGCTTGCCGATCCTCAAAGCATTGTTTCCAAACTGCAAGATGCCAATCTTTGCGGTATGGGTGGTGCAGGTTTCCCAACTTGGCGCAAATGGGAGGCCGCCGTTGCCGCCCAAAGCAAAAATGGCGACAAATACGTCGTCTGCAATGCCAACGAAGACGAACCAGGTACATTTAAAGACCGTGTACTGCTGGCAAATACGCCGCACCAAGTCATCGAAGGCGTCCTGATTGCCGCCGTTGCCTGCCGTGCCAACAAAGCGATTTTGTACGTCAACCCGCATCAAACCGAATCCATCGCTTCCATCACACCGGCCATTGAGCAATGGAAAAACAGCGATTTGTTTATCCGCATCGAAAACTACTTGGGTAAACCTTTGGACTTGCAACTGGTTGAAACTTCAGGCCGTTATATTGGCGGCGAAGAAACCGCTGTGATTTCATGGTTGGAAGGCGGTTTCCCCTTCCCTCGCCGCAAGCCGCCTTTCCCTGCCGAAAGCGGTGTCAACGGTGAGCCGACCCTTATCAACAATACCGAAACCTTCGCCAATATTCCGCAAATCCTTGCCAAAGGCGCGGAATGGTACAAATCTTTGGGTTTGGGCGATGCCGCAGGCACAAAACTCTACTCACTCTCCGGTGACGTATTGAATCCGGGGCTGTACGAACTGCCAATGGGCACGACCCTGCAATCACTGATTTACGATCACGGCGGCGGTATGCTTGAAGGCCGTACGTTTAAAGCCGTATTTACCGGCGGCCCGTCAAACACGCTTTTAACTGTCAAAGATTTGGATGTGCCTTTGGACTTCGTTTCCGTACGCGAACGCAAATCCAGCCTCGGTACCGGCGCGATGATTGTGATTTCCGAAGGTACCAGCGTGGTGCGCAAAGTAGCCGAATATGTGGAATTTTTTGCTTCCAACTCATGCGGTCAATGTCCGCCTTGCAAAGGCGGCACATTCCAGCTTTCCCGCCTGCTCAACCGCGTGGACACCGGCATCGGCACTTCTGACGACCTTCGCGCCTTGCAAAGCCTGTGCCAACTGTTGCCACGAAGCGGCCGTTGCGGTTTGATTGACGGCGCGGTTACCGTGTTGCAAAGCTCGCTGCGCACCTTCCCCGAAGAGTACGGCCTGCCGCAAGAACAAGAGTAAAACAGCGTTGTTTTCAGACGGCCTTTTCTATATAGGAGGTCGTCTGAAAATGCTCGTAGCTTGGGACATGAACCAACATTTAATTCTTTGTTGGGTTTCACAACCGAACCTACTAAATCTGAGGTTTTACCCTCTCCCTAACCCTCTCCCACGGGGAAAGGGAAAAGATTGCAGAAAATCCGATAATGGTTGATTTTCAGCGCCATTATCCCCTCTCCCCGTGGGAGAGGGTTAGGGAGAGGGCAAAACGTAAAAGCTCAAGAAACGTCGTCTGAAAAAGATGGCAACACAAAAATACGCATTACCCAAACACCCAAAAGAAAAACATAAAAATAACCACACCCAAATACGTTTCAGACGACCTGTTCCCGCCGAAATCAGGCACACGTCGTCTGAACTCCGATTTCCCCAATACCTCAAATTAGGAGATTCAACATGGGCTTCAAGCCAATTCCTGCTGCGGTCTCACTTGTGCTGACGCTGCTTATCTGGTTCGTTATCCCCGTTCCTCAAGGCGTATCGCCTGACGCATGGCATCTTTTGGCATTGTTCATCGGCATCATTGCCGGCATTATCGGCAAAGCCATGCCTATCGGTGCCATGGCGATTTTGGGCATTACCTTGGTTGCACTGACCGGCGTAACCAACGAAAAAACCGCAGACGCAACCAAAGACGCTTTGAGCAGCCTCAACAACTCACTCATCTGGATGATCGGTATCGCCATCATCATCTCGCGCGGCCTGTTGAAAACCGGCTTGGGTATGCGTATCGGCTACCTCTTGATTTCCCTCTTCGGAAAACGCACGCTGGGCGTAGGTTACAGCCTAGCATTAGCCGACTTGGTCATCGGTCCGGTAACGCCAAGTAATACCGCGCGCGGCGGTGCCATCGTGCATCCGATCATGAAATCCATCGCACTGAGCTTCGACTCCGACCCTGAAAAAGGTACGGAAGGCAAAATCGGTAAATACCTTTCACTGGTCAACTTCCACTCCAACGTAATTACCTGTCTGATTTTTATCACTGCCACCGCCCCTAATCCACTGGTAGTCGAATTGGTTGCCAAAGCCACCAATTCGCAAATCCAACTCTCTTGGGGCACATGGTTCTTGGCAATGGTCGTACCCGGCCTGCTTGCTATGCTGCTGATGCCGCTGGTGCTGTATTTCCTGTATCCTCCTGAAATCAAACAAACTCCTAACGCCACTGCATTGGCAAAAGAGCATTTGGCTGCCATGGGGCCGATGAAGCGTGAAGAAAAAATCATGCTGGGTATTTTCCTGGTTCTGCTGCTGTTGTGGGCGGGTATTCCCGAGATGCTGTTCGGTATGAAAGTTGACGCTACCGCCACCACCTTCCTCGGCTTGAGCCTGTGCCTTTTAACCGGCGTACTGACTTGGGATGACGCGCTAAAAGAAAAAAGCGCATGGGACACCATCGTTTGGTTTGCGGCCTTGGTTATGATGGCAAACTTCCTCAACAAACTGGGCCTCATCAGTTGGTTGTCTGACTCCATGCAAAGCGGTATCGCCCACATGGGTTTGGGTTGGGAAGCTGGTTGTGCCCTGTTGATGCTGGCCTACCTCTACGCCCACTACGTTTTCGCCAGCGGTACGGCACACGTTACCGCCATGTTCGGCGCATTCTACGGCGCAGGCTTGGCCTTGGGCGCACCACCGATGCTGTTTGCCCTGATTATGGCAGCCGCTACCGGCATCATGATGTCGCTGACCCACTATGCCACCGGTTCTGCACCTGTCATTTACGGCTCCAACTATGTAACCATGACCGAATGGTGGAAAGCCGGCTTCATCATGAGCGTGCTTGAAATCCTGATATTCTGCACTGTCGGTATCTTGTGGTGGAAAGTTTTGGGCTACTGGTAACCCTCTGGCTTATTTAAACCTCAGGCCGTCTGAAAACTCCAATTTCAGACGGCCTTTTGTTACAATTTCATTTTTACCGAACACACTCAAATTACCGTGAAAATACTCATCCTCGGCAGCGGCCAAGTCGGTTCGACCGTCGCCCAAAACCTTGCCTCCGTTCCCAGCAACGACGTCACTATTATCGACATCGACGAAAAAGCGCTCAACCGTATCAGCAGCCGTCTCGATGTCCAAACCATCGTCGGCAACGGCGCATCGCCCTTTACCCTCGAACAAGCAGGTGCGGCAGACTCCGACCTCCTGCTTGCCCTGACCCGCAGCGACGAAACCAACATCGTTGCTTCCAAAATCGCCGCCGACCTATTTAACATCCCCAGCCGCATTGCACGCGTACGCTCAAGCGAATACCTCGAATATCCAGTTGCCGGCAGCGACAAACCCGAAGAAGGCAGCCTCAATATCTTCGGCATTACCGAAACCATCAGCCCCGAACAACTGGTTACCGAACAACTTGTCGGCCTGCTCAACTACACCAGCTCATTGCAGGTACTCAGCTTTGCCAACGACCAAGTCCGCATGGTGATTGTTCAAGCCCGCAAAGGCGGTTTGCTGATCGACCGTGAAATTATCGACATCAACCAGCACCTGCCCGAAGGTGTGGACTGCCAAATCTGCGCCATCTACCGCAACAACCGCCTGATCGTCCCCACCCCGCAAACCGTCATCATCGAAGGCGATGAAGTCCTGTTTGCCGCCGACATCAACAGCGTTGAAGCCATCATGCGCGAATTGCGTCCGAAAGAAGCGCGTACCCGCCGTATTATGATTGCCGGCGGCGGCAATATCGGCTACCGCCTCGCCAAGCAGCTCGAGTCCAAATATGACATCAAAATCATTGAATACAAACCCCAGCGCGCCGAATGGCTGGCTGAGAATCTGGACAACACCCTCGTCCTGCAAGGTTCCGCCACCGACGAAACCCTGCTGGACGAAGAATACATCGACGAAATCGACGTCTTCTGCGCGTTGACCAATGATGACGAAAACAACATCATGTCCAGCCTGTTGGCAAAAAACCTTGGCGCCAAACGCGTAATCACCATTGTCAACCGCTCAAGCTACGTCGATTTGCTTGAAGGTAACAAAATCGATATCGTCGTTTCCCCCACCTGATTACCATCGGCTCCATTCTCGCCCACATCCGCCGCGGCGACGTCGTTGCCGTCCATCCTTTGCGCCGCGGTACAGCCGAAGCCATTGAAGTGGTGGTACACGGCGACAAAAACACTTCCGCCATCGTCGGCCGCCGTATCAGCGGCATTAAATGGCCGAGCGACTGCTACATCGCCGCCATCGTCCGCGGCGAAACCGGCGAAGTCATCATGGGACACCACACCGAAACCATCCTGCAAGACGGCGACCACATTATCTTCTTCGTCTCACGCCGCCGCGTTCTGCCGGAGTTGGAAAAACTCATTCAGGTCAAAATGGGCTTTTTCGGTTAAACCCGAAATCTATTTACTTAATGCCATAAAAAGGCCGTCTGAAAACCTTTTCAGACGGCCTTTATTCATTGTTTTATTTATGCTTTGGCAACACTGTTTTTACGGCCAAACCAAACAAAACCAATCACACCCAATACAATCATCGGCACGCTCAACCATTGACCCATGGACAAACCCAAAGTCAGCAGGCCGAGATAGTCGTCAGGCTGACGGGCAAATTCGGCAATAAAGCGGAACAAACCGTAACCGCCCAAGAATAATGCCGCCGTTTGACCGGCCGGACGCGGTTTTTTCGAGAAAATCCAAACGATGACAAACAGGCAAATGCCTTCAAGGGCAAACTGGTAAAGCTGAGACGGATGGCGCGGCAGCATACCGTATTGTTGCAGCCATTCGGCCCACAAAGGATTGTGCGCCGCAGCTTCTGCATCTTCGTAACGCGCTTGTGGGAAACCCATCGCCCAAAAAGCATTGAGTTCGGTCACGCGTCCCCAAAGTTCGCCGTTGATAAAGTTGCCGATACGGCCGGAAGCCAAGCCCAGCGGTACCAGCGGCGCAACGGTATCCATCAATTTCAAGATACTGATGTTGTGCTTGCGGCCAAACAGCCACATGGCAACGACCACGCCCAAGAAGCCGCCGTGAAACGACATACCGCCTTCCCAAACTTTAAAAATATCCAACGGGTTGGCAAGATAATCGGAAAATTTATAAAACAAAACGTAGCCGATACGGCCGCCCAAGATCACGCCCAAGATACCCCAAGTCAGGAAATCGTCGAGCATTTCTTTGGTAAACACAGAATTGCCCTGTGCGATACGGCGGCGGCCCAAAATCGTAAACAGAATAAAGCCGACGATATAGCTCAAGGCATACCAGCGGATGGCAAGCGGGCCGATGCTGATCAGCACCGGATCAAACTGGGGATGTATTATCATGATGTGTGTTCCTTATCTCAAAGGCCGTCTGAAAGCCTGAACTTTCAGACGGCCTGTATGCGGTGTCGGATGGTTTAACGCAAATCGCCAACCACATTCAAAATCGCAGACAACATTGCCTCGCCCAAGCGCAGCGAACGTTGGCCGTTCCAGCCGAAATCGTCGTCCGGCAGGTTGGCATTGTCTTTAAACGGCATTTCCAAAGTATAGGCAAGGCAGTTGAAATGATTGCCGACCCAGTTGGTCGCCAAAGTCATGTTTGCCTGACCCGGCGCATCTTTGTCATAGCCGTAATCGTCTTGGAAATCGGGGCTGGCATTGAGCAACGCAAGTTTGAATTGATCTTCTAAGGCTTCGATGCGCTCGTTATAGTTCGGCACGCCTTCGGTACCGGCCACAAAGACAAACGGCAGGCCTTCATCGCCGTGAATATCCAAGAATAAATCTACGCCGGTTTCCATCATTTTTTCGCGGACGGTAAAGACTTCGGGGCTTCGCTCCAAAGTTGGGGTTTCCCATTCGCGGTTGAGGTTGGCACCGGCGGCATTGGTGCGCAGATTGCCCAAAACCGAACCGTCCGGATTCATATTCGGCACAATGTAGAAAGTCGCGCGGTCAAGCAGCATGCGCGCGGTCGGATCTTGCGGATCAAGCAGGCGGCCCAGCAAACCTTCGACAAACCATTCCGCCATGGTTTCACCCGGATGTTGACGGGCGATAATCCAGACTTTCATATCGCTTTCGACTTGGTTGCCGATGGTCAGAAGATTGATATCGCGGCCCTGAACGGTACTGCCCAAGTCGTCGATGCGGCACAAACCGCTGCCCTGCGCATCGCCCAAAAGGTTCAAATGCTGCTCGTGGGAATAAGGCTCGAAATAAGCGTAGTAAACGCTGTTGGACAAAGGCGTATGGTTGATGGTCAACACGCCGTTTTCGTAGCTGGTCGGCACGCGGAACCAATTTTGGCGGTCGTAAGAGGCGCAAGCCTGATAGTCCTCCCAGCCCAAAGGATACGCAGCGTCCGCCGCATTTTCAAAATGCATCACGCAGTTTTGATAGGCCGCACCCTGCAAACGGAAGTAAAACCATTGGGCAAACTCCGAAGCATTGTCGGGACGCAGGGCGAGGCGGATATCGGTAGGGTTGCTCAAGTCTTTGACAACGACCGAACCGGCATCGAATTGGGTGCTGATTTTCATCATGGGTATCCTTAGTAATCGGCGAAGAGGCCGAAGCAAACCGTCATTTTACCGTTTGCATGAGGCTGGTTTCAACCATTTAACTGATTTAACAGGATTTCAAGCGCTTGGAAATATTGTTTCAGACGGCCTTTGGGATTAAGATAAAAGCCGAAATCATGAAACAAGGTAGAAACCATGACCCAGCAACAATCTGTCTCCCCTGCTATCAAGGCGCGCGTCCTTGCCGAATCTTTACCTTATATCCGCCGTTTTTCCGGCTCCATCATCGTCATCAAATACGGCGGCAACGCCATGACCGAACCTGCTTTAAAAGAGGGTTTCGCACGCGATGTCGTCCTGCTCAAACTAATCGGCCTGCATCCCGTCATCGTTCACGGCGGCGGCCCGCAAATCAATGAAATGTTGGAAAAAGTCGGCAAAAAAGGAGAATTTGTTCAAGGCATGCGCGTGACCGACAGCGAAACCATGGACATCGTAGAAATGGTTTTGGGCGGACACGTCAATAAAGAAATCGTTTCCATGATTACCACCTTCGGCGGTCGCGCCGTCGGTATTACCGGCCGGGACAACCACTTCATCAAAGCGGAAAAACTCCTGATCGACACGCCCGAACAAAAAGGCGTGGACATCGGCCAAGTCGGCACCGTGGCCGACATCGATACCCGTTTGGTGGAAGGCTTGGTCGAACGCGGCTGCATTCCGGTCATCGCACCCATTGGCGTAGGTCAAAACGGCGAAGCGTTCAACATCAATGCCGACTTGGTTGCCGGCAAACTGGCGGAAAAACTTCAGGCCGAAAAACTGCTGATGATGACCAATATCCCCGGCGTACTGGATAAAGAAGGCAAATTATTGACCACCCTGACGCCAAGCCGCATTGACGAACTGATTGAAGACGGCACGCTGTACGGTGGTATGTTGCCTAAAATTGCCTCTGCCGTCGAAGCCGCCAAAAGCGGCGTCAAAGCCACGCATATCATAGACGGCCGTGTTCCCAACGCCCTGCTCTTGGAAGTGCTGACCGATGACGGCGTAGGCTCGATGATTTTGGGCGAAGGCTAATCCGTTTTTCAGACGGCCTTATGCCTTATTTAATCAGCTTTTCACCCTAAAAAGGGTAAAAAATGTTACACTATACGGCTTATGTTTGTTTGAGCGATATTGACGTGAAACAAACTTACAGTCGGTTTCATACCGACTCCGATGCCATGCCCGGCAAAGACGGTATAATGGCTGCATTCATCAGACTTCGGCAATCATCCTCAAGGCCGTCTGAAGCGTAACAAAGCTACTTTTCTTTTACCATCCTATTTGGAGATATTCATGAGCGCAATCGTTGATATTTTTGCACGCGAAATTTTGGACTCTCGCGGCAACCCTACCGTAGAGTGTGACGTATTGTTGGAATCCGGCGTCATGGGCCGTGCAGCCGTACCAAGCGGCGCATCAACCGGCCAAAAAGAAGCTTTGGAACTGCGTGACGGCGACAAATCCCGTTACTTGGGCAAAGGCGTATTGAAAGCCGTTGACCACGTCAACAACCAAATCGCGCAAGCCCTCATCGGTATCGATGCCAACGAACAATCTTATATCGACCAAATCATGATCGAATTGGACGGTACTGAAAACAAAGGCAACTTGGGTGCCAACGCCACTTTGGCTGTTTCCATGGCCGTAGCACGCGCAGCCGCTGAAGATGCAGGTCTGCCTCTGTACCGTTACTTGGGCGGCGCAGGCCCAATGGCTCTGCCTGTTCCGATGATGAACGTTATCAACGGCGGCGAACATGCCAACAACAGCCTGAACATCCAAGAATTCATGATTATGCCTGTCGGCGCAAAATCTTTCCGCGAAGCCCTGCGTTGCGGTGCCGAAATTTTCCACGCACTGAAAAAACTGTGTGACAGCAAAGGCTTCCCAACCACCGTTGGCGACGAAGGCGGTTTCGCACCTAACCTGAACAGCCACAAAGAAGCGTTGCAACTGATCGTCGAAGCAACCGAAGCCGCAGGCTACAAAGCAGGCGAAGACGTATTGTTCGCCCTGGACTGCGCATCCAGCGAGTTCTACAAAGACGGCAAATACCACTTGGAAGCCGAAGGCCGCTCTTACACCAGCGCAGAATTTGCCGAATACTTGGAAGGCCTGGTTAACGAATTTCCAATCATTTCCATCGAAGACGGCATGGATGAAAACGACTGGGAAGGCTGGAAACTGCTGACCGAAAAATTGGGCGGCAAAGTTCAATTGGTCGGCGACGACTTGTTCGTAACCAATCCAAAAATCTTGGCTGAGGGCATCGAAAAAGGCGTGGCAAACGCATTGCTGGTTAAAGTAAACCAAATCGGTACTTTGAGCGAAACCCTGAAAGCCGTTGACTTGGCCAAACGCAGCCGTTACGCCAGCGTAATGAGCCACCGTTCCGGCGAAACCGAAGACAGCACCATTGCCGACTTGGCAGTCGCCACCAACTGTATGCAAATCAAAACCGGCTCCCTGTCCCGTTCTGACCGCATGGCGAAATACAACCAATTGTTGCGCATTGAAGAAGAATTGGCCGAAGCCGCTTACTACCCTGGCAAAGCCGCATTCTACCAATTGGGCAAATAAGCAGAATATAGGATATTGATTGTATGAAGTGGGTGACTTTTATTTTAACCTTCGCACTTTTGTGCTGTCAGTACAGCCTTTGGTTTGGTAAAGGCAGCGTCGGGCATACGGAAGAATTGCAGGAGCAGCTCGTCCGTCAGGAGGAAAAAAACCAAACGCTCACTTTGCGCAACAATTTCCTCAATGCGGAAGTTGAAGACTTGGCACACGGACAAGAGGCTATTGCCGAAATTGCCCGCGTCGAATTGGGCTATGTTCAAGACGGCGAAGTGTATTACCGAATCATCGACCGCCGCTAAACCCTGCAAAACAAAGGCCGTCTGAAAACATATTGTTCAGACGGCCTTTTTTATCGCAATCACTATATAATCACATATCCCAAAATCAAATCACACCCCCCATCATGTATGACGTAAACACCCACGATGTCCGCCGATTCTTTGCCCACGTCTGGCAACACAGGCTTGCACCGCTCCAATTGGACGGCCTGCAACAAAAAGCTTTGCGCATCATCGAAGCCCATCTCGAATACGGACACTATCTCGAAAACATCGAACAATATTTAGATAAAGAATGGTTGCCCGAAGACGGCGAAAGCAACCCATTCCTGCACATGTCGCTACACCTTTCCCTCCAAGAGCAAAGCGCCATCGACCAGCCCCCGGGCATCCGTGCCATCCACCAACAACTTTGCGCCCGTTACAACGGCGACTGGGTCAAAGCCGAACACGATATGATGGAAGCCTTGGCAGAAACCATCTGGGAAGCACAACGCTACGGACGTGGTCTTGATGTCAACGCCTACATGACCCGCTTGCGGAAATTGGTCGGCCTAGGCCAAGAAGAAAAAGCCCGCCTCAATCCCCATGAAGTTGGCTTGATGAATACAAAGTAACTTCTTTTCAGACGGCCTCACTCCGTACAAATCATTACGCTTGCCAAAGCCAACGTTTCCATATTTCATGCTAAATTACTTTTTTAAAATCCGCATTACAAGGAAAACCAAAATGCTCCGCCCAGCCCTTACCGCCCTACTCCTAGCTGCCTCCCTGCCCGTAGCAGCAGAAAACCTCAACTACAACATCGTTGAATTTTCCGAATCCGCCAACATGGAAGTGCCACGAGATACCATGACCGCGCATTTCAGCATCAACGCAGAAGGCAAAGACCGTCAAGCCGTCAACCAAGCCTTCATGAAGAAATTTAACCAGTTCAACAAAATCTCCCAAAACAGTAAATTTAAAGCCGAACTGATGGAGCGCAACGCATCCCCGCGCTATCAATACACCAACGGCAAACGCACCCAAACCGGTTGGGAAGAACACGCCTACTTCAAAGTAGAAAGCAAAGACTTTGAAGCACTCAACCGCCTGATTACCGACAGCATCAATATCGCCGTTTTGGAAAGCTCCTCATTTTCCGTATCCAAAGAAAAACGCGAAGAAACCGTCGACCAACTGAGCAAGGCCGTCATCCTGCGCTTCAAAGACCGCGCCCAAAACCTCGCCCAAACACTCGGCTTCTCCAGCTACAAAATCGTTAAACTCAACCTGGGTCACATCGGCAACCGCCAAGTCGGCGGCGATTTCGCACGTGCCAAAATGTTACGGGCAGCCCCCGTCGCAGAAATGGCTGCAGGAATAGAAGATGGCGTACCAGCCTCTCCAGGTTCAGAAGAAATCAGCCTAACCGTCAGCGGCTCGGTACAAATGTAGGATTCTCTTTTAAATCATTTTAAAGGCCGTCTGAAAGTATATTTTTCAGACGGCCTTTTGTATTTGTTCAATGATTAAAACGGAATATCGTCGTCAATATCATCAACCGGAGCGGTCGGTTGTGCCGGGGCAGGACGACGGGCTGGGGCGGCTGGAGGTTCTTGAGCCGGAGCAGATTGGTATTGCTGTTGTGGCGCTTGTTGGTAACTGCCTTGGCTTGAATGGCCGCCTTGGTTGTAGCCGTCATCGTATGGTGCGCCGCCGCTGTTGTCGTTACGGCTGCCGAGCATTTTCATCTCATTGGCAATGATGTCGTAAGCGGTGCGCTCGATGCCGTCTTTGCCTTGGTATTTGCGGCTTTGGATACGGCCTTCCAGGTACACTTGGCTGCCTTTACGCAGGTATTGACCGGCGATTTCGGCGAGTTTGCGGTACATGGTGATGTTGTGCCATTCAGTACGTTCTACGCGCTGACCGTTGCGGTCGTTCCACGTTTCACTGGTGGCAACGCTGAAGTTACAGACGGCCTCGCCGTTGGGCATATAACGGACTTCCGGGTCGCGGCCGAGGCGGCCGATGAGGATAACTTTATTCAATGACATTTTACACTCCTGTGATAATTTTTTCGGCGGCCTCTTGGTCGAATCCTTTTTGCAAGGCCTTGATATAAATGGTTTGCTTGTCTGCGCTAAAGCTGATGCTTTCAACGCCTTCAATTTCGGTCAATTTTTGGTAGAGCAAATCCGGATTTTGTTGCCATTCGGCGTTAAGCGGATAGCTGAGGTTTTTGACAGGTTTCGGTGCCGGAGAAATGACTGCCAATACCAGCCACAGCAACATTAATACGCTACAAAAGGCAAATACGCCTACAAAACCGTATTTTTGGAACAATAAACCACCGGTTGCGCCGCCGACAAACAAGCCGACCGACTGCATGGTGTTATACACGCCCATCGCGGTGCCTTTCAAATCGGACGGAGCGATTTTCGACACCATAGACGGCAGGCTGGCTTCCAATACATTGAAACCAATAAAGTAAACAATCAGATAAGCGGTAATCAACCATACCGAGTGCATTCCAAACAGCAAACCTATTTGCGCCGCAGCAATGCAGACGATACCCAGGATAAACACTTGTTTGAGTTTGTTGCGCGTTTCGCCGACAATAATCAGCGGCACCATAATAATCAGGCCAGTAATGGTTGACGGCAGATAGACTTGCCAGTGATGGATTTTTTCCAAACCCAACTGCGTCATGGCAAACGGCAATGCGGTAAATAAAGCCATTTGCGCCGCATGCAAGGCAAAAATACCGAAATCGAGATTGAGCAGTTGGCGGTTTTTCAATACTTCGCCCATACGCGAAGGCTGCGCCTGCGTGTCTTCGTGCATTTTTGACACTTCCGGATCAGGCGTCATCCAGGCAACCACACCGATACTGATTACAGTCAGAATACCGGTCAACGCAAACAGGCCGGATACGCCGATAAAGCTGGCAATCATCGGTGCAAGCACTAGGCTGACGGAAAAGGTCAAGCCGATACTCAGGCCGATCATCGCCATCGCACGCGTCCGCACTTCATTACGGGTCAAATCCGCCAGCAAAGCCGTTACCGCCGCACTGACGGCACCCGCGCCTTGAATGGCACGCGCGGCAACCAACATCTGTAGGCTGTCGGCAACTGCGGCCAAAAAACTACCCGCCGCAAACACAATCAAGCCGGCATAAATCACTTTTTTACGGCCGAACTTGTCGGAAGCCATGCCCAAAGGCAGCTGCAGCAAAGCCTGTGTCAGCCCGTAAATACCCATCGCCATACCGACCAGCGCTTTATTGTTTTCTGCGCCGGGCAACGAAGCGGCATACATCGCCAAAACAGGCAACACCAAAAACATCCCCAACATACGCAGTGCGTAAACGCCGGAAAGTGTGGTACTGGCACGCCACTCGTGCGGAAACATTTGAATGCGGTTATCTCTTGCCATAAATAATGTTTCAGACGGCCTTAAGTTTGCGAAAGGCCGTCTGAAAGTGTGAATTAACAGATTCTCTGATTATACAGGATTCAAAGGAATTGCATGGGGTCAAATCGCAAGCCATTTATCGCAAACCTGTTTTATCGATATAAAACAGTTTCAACAGAAACCAACGTCACGCAAGATCTACCCTATCCCATTTATCCCGAATCAACCCCACTGCCATCTATTTCGCCACGCACCTAACACGGCGTTCGGATATTTATTACTGCCCAAACTGCCGTTAAACCTTGCCAAAGCGCGGACAATATTGCCTTTTTCGATATTATTGTAATGGCGCAGAATGGTGCAGCCATAGCGCAAATTGGTGCGGATGTCGAAAAGGTTGTGCGACGGATTACCGATATAACTTTTCCAAAACGGCATCACCTGCATCAAACCGCGCGCGCCCACGCCGCTAATCGCATATTGGCGAAACGCGCTTTCCACTTCAATCAAACCCAAAATCACTTGAGTGTTGAGGCCGGCACGACTGCTTTCGTATTGAATATTAACCAACAGGCGGCGACGCTCGCCCTCATCGGGAATAAAGCGTGCCAATCGGGAAGACATCGCTGCCAACCAACGTTCCCCTTCCCTCAAATCGGCAAACACCAGCCGCGCTGGGCTGGCGCTATTAATCGAACTGCGCATTACGGAAGCCACATCATCGGCCAGCGTTTCTTCACGTTGCGCCCCCGCCCATGCGGTCGCAGGTGTCAAAAGCATGGCTCCGCCGACTTGCAACAGGCGGCGGCGCGATAAAAATAAGGAATCTTGGTTTTCCGATTTCATGTGTTTTCTCTTTTTAGGCCGTCTGAAAAGTTCAGACGGCCTTTGATATATTGGCTTAAAATCGGCATTATAAAATACATCTATGAGCAGAATCAAAGAGCTGTATAGCTTTTATTGTCAAGTGATACCGCCTCAAGTAACATTTAGGTTTTTCTAATCAACGGTATTTTTTATGACCACCACTCCCGCCAACGTTTTAGCCTCCGTCGACTTGGGTTCCAACAGTTTCCGCCTGCAAATTTGTGAAAACAACAACGGCCAGCTGAAAGTCATCGACTCGTTCAAACAAATGGTTCGCTTTGCCGCCGGCTTGGACGAACAAAAGAACCTGAGCGAAGCCTCTCAAGAACAAGCCTTGGAATGTTTGGCGAAATTTGGCGAACGCCTGCGCGGATTCCAGCCTGAAAACGTGCGCGTGGTGGCCACCAACACTTTCCGCGTCGCCAAAAACATCGCCCAATTCCTGCCCCGTGCCGAAGCGGCGCTGGGTTTTCCCATCGAAGTCATTGCCGGCCGTGAAGAAGCGCGTCTGATTTACACCGGCGTAGTGCATACCCTGCCGCCCAAAGGCGACAAAATGCTGGTTATCGACATTGGCGGCGGCTCGACCGAATTCGTCATCGGCTCGGATTTGCAACCGCTGATCACAGAAAGCCTGCCTTTGGGCTGCGTAACGTACAGCATGCGCTTCTTCCAAAACAAAGTGACCGCCAAAGATTTCCAAGCCGCCGTTTCCGCCGCGCGTATCGAAATCCAGCGCATCAGCAAACTGATGAAGCGTACCGGTTGGGATTTCGCCATCGGTACGTCCGGTTCGGCAAAATCCATACGCGACGTTTTGGCGGCCGAATTGCCGCAAGAAGCCGACATTACCGCCCAAGGTATGCGTTATCTTGCCGATAGGATTATCGAAGCCGGTTCGGTTAAAAAAGCCAAATTTGAAAACCTCAAACCCGAACGCATCGAAGTTTTTGCGGGCGGATTGGCCGTGATGATGGCCGCTTTTGAAGAACTCTCGCTAACCAAAATGACCGTTACCGAAGCCGCCCTCCGCGACGGCGTGTTCTACGACTTAATCGGCCGCAGCCTCAATGTCGACATGCGCGAACAGACAACGGCCGAATTCCAAAAACGCTACCACGTCAGCCTCAACCAAGCCAAACGGGTTGCCGATACCGCGCAAGCCTTTATGAACAGCCTGTGCCACGCCAAAAACGTAACCGTTCAAGAGCTTGCCCTGTGGAACCAATACCTCAGCCGCGCAGGCCGTCTGCATGAAATCGGTTTGGATATTGCCCATACCGGTTATCACAAACACTCCGCCTACATTCTCGAAAACGCCGATATGCCGGGTTTCTCACGCAAAGAGCAAACCATTTTGGCGCAGCTGGTTATCGGCCATCGCGGCGACCTTAAGAAAATGGCGGACATTATCGGCAGCAACGAAATCATGTGGTGTGCTGTGTTGTCCCTGCGCCTGGCCGCCCTCTTCTGCCGCTCGCGCCTGCCGCTTGATTTGCCGCCGCAAACCCAGCTTCGCGTCGATGAAAACAACCACAGCTTTATCCTGCGCATCAGCGCACAATGGCTGGAGCAACACCCCCTCATCGCCGATGCGCTGGACTACGAAAGCGCGCAATGGCAAAAAATCGATATGCCTTTCTCGGTTCAAGCACAATAAACCGTGCTCCGTTATAATAGGTAGCTTTTCAAAATCCAAACCGCAGGCCGTCTGAAAACGACAGCCTGCCATACATCAAGGAAAACCATGAGAAAACCCCAACGCGGCTACGCCCGCCAAGACCGTGTCAAAGAACAAATCATGCGCGAACTTGCCGAACTCGTCCGCACCGGCCTGAAAGACCCGCGCGCAGGCTTCATCACCATTAACGAAGTAGAAGTCACCCGCGACTACAGCCACGCCACCGTGTTCTACACTGTCCTCGACGACAGCACACGCGACATTACCGAAGAAGCTTTGGAACACGCCAAAGGCCATTTGCGCAGCGAATTGGCCAAACGCATCAAACTCTTCAAAACGCCCGAACTACACTTCAAATACGACGAATCACTCGAACGCGGCATGAGCATTTCTAGCCTGATCGACCAAGTGGCGGCGGAAAAACCGGTTGAAGACTGATTGATTAAAACACGCAGGCCGTCTGAACCCTTTCAGACGGCCTGAACATTAATATTCCCTAATTAATATGACCAATAAACCCACCAAACGCCCTGTCAACGGCGTTCTTCTCCTCGACAAACCCGAAGGCCTTTCCAGCAACACAGCCCTGCAAAAAGCGCGACGCTTGTTCCGTGCCGAAAAAGCCGGGCATACCGGCGTACTCGATCCTTTGGCCACAGGGCTTTTGCCTGTTTGCTTCGGCGAAGCGACCAAGTTCGCCCAATATCTGATTGATGCCGACAAAGCCTATACGGCCACGCTGAAACTGGGCGAAGCCAGCAGTACGGGCGATGCAGAAGGTGAAATCGTTGCCACCGCACGCGCCGATATTTCATTGTCCGAATTTCAGACGGCCTGCCAAGCGTTAACAGGCGATATCCGCCAAGTGCCGCCGATGTTCTCCGCCCTCAAGCACGAAGGCAAACCGCTGTACGAATACGCACGCAAAGGCATCGTTATCGAACGCAAAGCGCGCGATATTACGATTTACTCCATTGATATCACTGAGTTTGATGCACCCAAAGCTGTGATAGACGTACGTTGCAGCAAGGGCACTTACATCCGCACCCTCAGCGAAGACATCGCCAAACACATCGGCACATTCGCCCACCTGACCACCCTGCGCCGTACCGAAACCGCCGGATTTACCATTGCCCAAAGCCACACGCTTGAAGCCTTGGCCGAATTGGACGAAGCCGAACGCGATGCCCTGTTGTTGCCTTGCGATGTCTTGGTGCAACATTTCCCCAAACTGGAGTTAAACGACTACGCCGTTACCATGCTCAAACACGGCCAGCGCCCCCAGTTTACCGAAGACATTTCCGCCGAGCAGCCCATCCGTGTGTACAGCCGAGACGGCGCATTTATCGGACTGGTCGAATATCAAAAAGAAATAGGCCGTCTGAAAGCCTTGCGCCTGATGAATACCACCGACAAATAACTTCCTGCAAAGAGAGCCGATCATGAAAGTCTATACCGCCGCCCAAATGCGTGAACGCGAGCAAGCAGCCGTCGATAAAGGCACAAGCTTCGACCAACTGATGGAAAACGCCGGCAGCTCTGCCGCGCAAGACCTGATGCGGCGCCATCCTCAAGCCGGACGCACCCTGATCGTTTGTGGCAAAGGCAACAACGGCGGCGACGGCCTAGTCATGGCAAGATATATGCAGGCGCAAGGTTGGCATATCGATATTCTGTTTTCACTCGGTGAAAACCTCTCCCCCTTGGCTCAAACCAATCGCGAACGCCTTAACGGTTTGCCCCATATTGAATTTATTACCAAGCAAGAGCTGGAAGGCCGTCTGAAAAACGGCTACGACTTCATTATCGAAGGCATATTCGGCACAGGCTTCAGCGGCGCGCTTCCAGCAGAAATCGCCGTCCTCTGCCGCCAACTCAATCATTCAGACGGCCTGAAAGTCGCCCTCGATATTCCCACCGGCCTCAACTGCGACACCGCCGAAGCCGATCCCGACACATTCCGCGCAGACCTGACCTACACCTTTGCCGCCTACAAACCGGCACACTTAAGTGAATCCGGCAAAACCTATTGTCAAGAAACTGTCTGTTTACCTATTGGCATTGATTAAATGCCTATAAAAAATAACAGGGTGCTATTTTGCACCCTGTTGTTTTTGTTTACTTCCAAATCTGCGCCAATTTAATCCCCAGCGCCGTCAAACCAAACGAACCAAAAACATGCAGACAGCTTGCCATCGCAGCCATGCCCCAACGTTGCGCCTGCATCAAACCCACCATCTCCACTGAAAAACTTGAAAATGTGGTCAAGCTGCCGAGAAAGCCGGTAATCCAAAGCAAACGCCATTGCGGATCGGTTAAGAGTTCCGCCAACACACCAATCAGCAGCGCGCCCAGCCAGTTTGCCGCCAATGTACCGATAGAAAAAGGCGCAGAAGACACCAGCACCAAGCCAAACAACCAACGCAATACAGCTCCGACAGCAGCACCGCAAACAATAGGAAAAATATAAGCAAACATAACAAGTTAAAAATTCAATTCAAAAACAGGTCATTCGGACATTTAGGCCGTCTGAAGACCAAGCAAGGATACCTTCATATCTTATTGCCAAATCTTAGGCGCGGATTTCAAATACCTGTCGTCATCGAAAGTACAAATCCATTGCGGCTTGAGCGCGATAAAAATGGCTGTTGAAATACCGCTCAAAAATGCCTCTGCCCAAGCGATTAAGAAGAAAACAGGAAAGGCAGTTTTCCACAATACCGATGTATCAAACACATCCACCCAGTCCAACAAACCGACCAAAATTACGCCGGTAAACACCATTCCGACAGCCGCAGCCCAAAAACCATTCAGAAAAATAAAGATAAAGATATTGGCAGGCAAACGCGACACCCAATAGCGAAAACCCAAGTTCACCAACAAAGGCGGAAGCAATACAGACAAGGCATTAATGGGGAACATATGCCAATCGCCCCAAAGCCACAAATATGGAAGAAAAAACAATACGCCAAGGCAGAACGCAACAGAAGTGCCCAGCATTAAAGCCGTCAGGTTTAAAGCAAGCAGATGATAGCTCATGCCGGCCAGTTGTCCGCTTTCCGGGGAAGCATTCAAACTCCAAGCCAGCGGCAACATCACGGCAGCCACCAAAAATGCGGAACGATGCTGCGATACCGACACCCATGCCTGCTTTGCGCACAAAGCAAAAATCACCAGCAACACAGGCCATGCCGCCATCACGACACCAACGGGAAACCATCCGTTTTGAAAAATCATCATCTCATCCGCAAAATGTTCAGACGGCCTATTATACGCGTCTCAAGCCATAGCTTTGACAATCCTGTCTGCCTTTGCCGTTAAAGCTTGTTTCGGCTGGTTTTGTTTACCCGAAAAAAGCGTTAGAATAACGGACTTTGCCGTTTAATTAAGGGGATGGACGCATGCTTTGGACAATATTGGCTTTAATTCTGCTGGCTGTCATAGCCGGCTTGTTCTGGTGGCGCCAGAAACAAGAGCAAAAGTGGCGCCAAGAATTGGCCCGACTCAGTGGCGACGAACAAGAAATAAACGAAGAAAACAGCCCGGTCGGTTTTTCCGACCAACTGGAGAGCCTGAAACGTTTGTTCAGCATGAACAAGCGAACTGCCGACAACCATAAAATCGCCCGCATCCGCCTGCTTTCCGCGCTCGAACACAATAAAATGCAACGCGCCGAAACAGAAGAAGAGCACACAACAGAGCCAGTTGCCGAAGAGCCGGAACACATCGCAGCTGCCGAAGAAGAAATCAAAATTGCGCCTAAAACCCGCAAATCTGCCAAACCGGAACGTATTCCCAAAATCACGCCGTTTGCACAAATGGAAACGCCCGAATACAGCCCGTCTTTGGTGCAAAACAGCAATTTTGAAGAAATCACATTAGAAGAAGCCACCCGTTCCCTGCATGAAGCTGCGGTTGAAGAATGGAACGAGTATCTGGCCGAAAAAAATGCGCCGATTTACAAAGACGAAGTCGAAACTCCATTATTGCGCGCCTCATCCCTGCCGATGACAGGCATGGAAATCATCGACTACAACGACCCTATCTTGCGCCGCACACGCGAACGTGCTTTAGCGCGCGCCAATAATGTCCGCGTGGCAGAAGCCAATGCGCCGCATATCGAAACCGTTCAGACGGCCTTAAGAACTGCCGAAAAAGAAGCCATCCTCCCCTATACTTCCATGCAGGCATTCCCTTCTGAAATCCAAGCGAAAGATATTCACGACAACCTTGCCCGCCGTACCGCCGCACGCCACAAACTGGCCGCGGCCGTCGCCCCTTTGCGCGATTACTCTCCGCGCACCATCGAAAATGACGAAATTCTGGCCAACTTGGGACAAATCAGCCGTCCTGCCAGCCTGCGCCGTCAAGTTCGCCATACCGAAGCGGCCGCCGAAAGATGGGCACGTAAACAAGCTGCCACGGAAGCTGTTGCACCACAACCTACCGCACCGGCAACGCCGTCCCGTCCGAAACCGGCTATGCCTGTTAAAAAATCCTCTTATATCTCCCGACCTGCCGCACCAAACGCAACCGTAGTCGAGCCGCCTGCCGTACCGGTTGTCCCTATGGCTAAAACCGATATTCCCGAGCCGCCTGTTTTCCAAACCTCGATTGCGCCGATTGATATCCCCGAGCCGCCTACTTTTGAACATAAAATCCAAGTGCCGATTTTTGATGCACAAGTCAATGCGCACGTCAGCAATCAGCCTGAACGCAGTATCCACGATTATTTAATCAGTGAATCTGCCGTCGAAGAAACAGAGTTTGATAGTGAGCCGGAAGCAACTGTACAACCGGAAGCAGAAGCTATTCAAGCGGTTGAACCTATTGAACCCGTTGAATCTGTTGAAACAATCGCAAGGCCGTCTGAATATACACAAACAGTCGTTGAAACGCCTGTTCAAACCGTAGAACCAAGCATTCAAGAGAATACACCAAGCATAGCTATTCCAACTTCGGCAACACTTACCGAGGCATACCTGCCGACTACCGCTCTGCTTCTGCCGCCGCAGTTTGACCCAAGCGCCTCGCAAACTGAAGAACAGTTGCTGGAAAACAGCATTACCATCGAAGAAAAACTGGCGGAGTTCAAAGTCAAAGTCAAAGTGATGGACTCCTATTCCGGCCCGGTCATTACGCGCTACGAAATCGAACCTGATGTCGGCGTGCGCGGCAGTGCCGTTTTGAACCTTGAAAAAGACTTGGCGCGCTCGCTTGGCGTGGCTTCCATCCGCGTGGTGGAAACCATCCCCGGCAAAACCTGCATGGGCTTGGAATTGCCTAATCCGAAACGCCAAATGATCCGCTTGAGCGAAATCTTCAATTCGCCTGCGTTTACCGAATCCAAATCCAAACTGACCCTCGCGCTCGGCCAAGACATTACCGGCCAGCCTGTTGTGACTGACTTGGCCAAAGCGCCGCATCTGCTGGTTGCCGGTACAACCGGTTCGGGTAAATCCGTAGGCGTGAACGCCATGATTCTGTCCATGCTCTTCAAAGCAACGCCGGAAGACGTGCGCATGATTATGATTGACCCGAAAATGCTGGAGCTGAGCATTTACGAAGGCATTCCGCACCTGCTTGCCCCTGTCGTGACCGATATGAAGCTGGCAGCAAACGCCCTGAACTGGTGCGTCAACGAAATGGAAAAACGCTACCGCCTGATGAGCTTTATGGGCGTGCGCAACCTTGCCGGTTTCAACCAAAAAATTGCCGAAGCCGCCGCGCGTGGCGAAAAAATCGGCAGCCCGTTCAGCCTCACGCCTGAAAATCCTGAACCATTGGAGAAACTGCCATTTATCGTGGTCGTGGTAGATGAGTTTGCCGACTTGATGATGACTGCAGGCAAGAAAATTGAAGAACTGATTGCCCGTCTTGCCCAAAAAGCCCGTGCAGCCGGCATCCATTTGATTCTTGCCACTCAACGCCCAAGCGTGGATGTCATTACCGGCCTGATTAAAGCCAATATTCCGACACGCATTGCTTTCCAAGTGTCCAGTAAAATCGACAGCCGCACGATTCTTGACCAAATGGGTGCGGAAAATCTGCTCGGCCAAGGCGATATGCTGTTCCTGCCGCCCGGCATCGTCTATCCGCAACGCGTACACGGCGCATTCGCATCAGACAACGAAGTACACCGCGTCGTGGAATACTTGAAACAATTCAGCGCACCTGACTATATCGACGATATTTTGAGCAGCGGTTCCACTGAAGACTTTACCGGCACCAGCCGTAGCAACGACAGCGACCTCGACCCTATGTATGACGAAGCCGTTTCCGTTGTCTTAAAATCGCGTAAGGCCAGCATTTCCAATATCCAACGCCAACTGCGCATCGGCTACAACCGCGCCGCCCGCCTGATTGACCAAATGGAAGCCGACGGTATTGTTTCCCCGGCGGAAAACAACGGCAACCGCACCATCTTGGCGCAAAGCAGCGACCATCTGGATTAATTTATCCTCGCTTAAATCAAGGCCGTCTGAAAACTTTCAGACGGCCTTTTTAAATCAGATAATGGGTTCAGAGATTTTGATCAAATTAATAATCTGTAAATAATATTACCTACAAAATCAAATGCTTTTGCATTAACGGCATTTGCCTCGCTATTAAATAAACCCAGCCTCAATAACAAAACTCGACCTGCCAGATATATCCCTATTCATTTGTCGCCATTTTCAGACGGCCTTTTGTCAAGACCGGAAAAAACAGATAAATCCATTTTTCGATTAGAAACAATATTATTATGATTCATGCCTTCGGCAACACCCCACCCTTTACGAGGAAAAACAAATGAAAAAATATTTTGCAGAATTTTTCGGCACTTTCTGGCTGGTATTCGGCGGCTGCGGCAGCGCGGTTTTGGCAGCAGCTTACCCAGAACTTGGCATTGGCTTTACCGGTGTCGCTTTAGCATTCGGTTTGACCGTACTGACCATGGCTTACGCTGTCGGCCACATTTCCGGCGGCCACTTCAACCCTGCCGTTTCCGTCGGCCTTTTCATCGGCGGCCGTTTCAACGGTAAAGACTTGTTGCCTTACATCGTATCCCAAGTGATCGGTGCGATTGCTGCTGGCGTTCTGTATCTGATTGCTTCCGGTAAAACCGGTTTTGATGCTGTTGCTTCCGGCTTTGCCAGCAACGGTTTCGGCGAGCACTCTCCTAACGGTTACGACATGATGGCGGCTTTGCTGATCGAATTCGTACTGACCGCATTCTTCCTGATCATCATCATGGGTCCTACCGACAAACTGGCTCCGGCCGGCTTCGCTCCTATCGCCATCGGCCTAGGTCTGACCCTGATTCACTTGATCAGTATTCCTGTAACCAATACTTCCGTTAACCCTGCACGTTCTACCGGTGTTGCCTTGTTCCAAGGCGGCTGGGCTGTTGAACAACTGTGGTTGTTCTGGTTGGCTCCTATTGCCGGCGCAGCAGTTGGCGCGGCTATTTACCGCTTCGTTTTGGCTAACGACGACAAATAATCTTGACGGAATGACATTTCCGGTGCGGCTGACACTCTAAACTGACCGCACCCAAGTTGCCGAGACACAAACGCACCGCCTGACTCAGACGGTGCGTTTGTTTTCACCATGTTACAATACTTCCTTTTCCCACATTCTCAAACCATCATGCAAACCTTACCTTTTCAAACCGATATCGCTGCCAGAATGCTGGTCAATACCGAAAACGAAACCATCCATCCCGATGCCGTATTCGTACAAACTCAAAACGGCTATTGGATTGCTTGGCACGACCAACAAGCCGCCCTGCTTGCCCCCGACACACCACCCGATATTCCCTGCTTTTGGGTAGAAGGCGCAGAAAGCTTGGAAGAGCTGGTAAGCATGGTAGAAAACGGCGAATTTGACGAAGTTGAAGAATTTGACGGCGATGATGATGCTTGGCAAGAAGCACTCGGATGCGGTCATCATCACGAAGGACACTGCGGATGCAGTCATTGAGATGCACAAAACGCCTGATTCCGGCACTTGCCCTTTGCCTGACGCTTAACGGCTGCGTTGTAGGTGCGGCTGTCGATTTGGCCGCCACAACCGTCCTGACTGCCGGAAAATTGGTTGTCAAAGGAACGGGGGCAGTGATTGATGCCGCCATTCCCGACAGTAAAAAAAACAAGGATAAAGAAAAAGAGAAGAAAAAGAGCAAAGAAAAGCCAAAATCGGAAGAAATCATCTATAAGGAAGAGTCCTCCGACGAAGTAACGCAATGATGCTTCAGACGGCCTCAGCAAGGTAACCAATCCTACTGAGGCCGTCTGAACATTCATCCTTACATATAGCCCTGTTCGCGCAAAGAGCAGGTTTCTTTTGCCGTTACGATAAAATGGTCCAACAGCGTAATATCAACCAAACTTAAAGCCTGTTTCAAACGCTCTGTAAACTGCACATCAGATTCAGACGGCCTTGCCGAACCGCCCGGATGATTGTGTGCCAAAATCAAACTGTCGGCATATTCATCCAATGCCAATTTGACGATTTCACGAATATAAACCGTATTTTCCGCCACCGTACCGCGCGACAATTCCCGTACCGCAATCAATTGATTTTGACGGTTGAGGAGCAAAGCAACGCTGACCTCGATTTTTTCATGTCCAAGATGCAGGCGCAGATAATCCGCAACCGATTTCGGGTTTGACAAAACAATCTGCTCCTGCAAATCTTCACCCAAAATCCGCCGCCCGATTTCTTTGACCACGGCAAATTGAGTATAGCTCGCCAAACCCATGCCCTTATAGGCAGCGAGTGTTTTGGCATCCGCACTCATCAACTTCCCCAAACTGCCAAACTCGCTTAACAAATAACGCGCCAAATCGACCGCGCTCATACCGCGCGTTCCGACACGCAACAAAATCGCCAGCAACTCCGCATCGCTCAACGCCGCCGCACCGTGCGCCAAGAGCTTCTCGCGCGGTCGCTCCCCTTCGGGCCATTCTTTGATACTCATGTTTTCCCTTTTATTTATATAGCGGATTTAGTTTCAATTCTGAGCAAAACCGCCTCGCCCGATATAAAACGTCATCCATTATGGTTTTAGCAAATAAATTCAATTTGCTTATTTTATTCTATTTTAAATAATTTTTTAAGACATATGAATAAAATTACCACTCCTTTGTGCAGAAAAACAACGTTACCCATTTTCGCTATCCTGTTCCCCTGCCTGCCTTTCCTTTCCTATTTGTTTCAAATCAGCCGATACAAGCAATTTCATATTGCCCCTATGAGGCTTAGGCTAATATAATATCGAGTTTGCCGAGAGCAAAAGCTTAGGCTTAAACTGCTTTCTATCCACGCTGCCCGTGCGCTTTACAAGAGTTTCAGACGGCCTCCGTCCGACTCCCGCCAGCAATCAAACAGCTTTTTATCACCCATTCGAAAATCCGTTTTGCCGGTACTCGTCTTTCTTTTTGGAGTATTGCCATTATGACCGCAACCACTGCGTCTTCAGCCAAACCTTATCTGCAAATCCAAGGCTTGGTGAAAAAGTTTGGTGACAATTACGCTGTCGATAACATCGACTTGGACATTTACCAACATGAAATCTTTGCCCTTTTGGGCAGCTCAGGCAGTGGCAAATCCACGCTGCTGCGCATGTTGGCAGGCATGGAAAGCCCCAATCAGGGCAAAATCATTCTCGACGGCCAAGACATTACCAAGCTTGCTCCGTACGAGCGCCCAATCAACATGATGTTCCAAAGCTATGCCCTGTTCCCGCACATGAGCGTTGAACAAAACATCGCTTTCGGCCTGAAACAAGACAAAATGCCTAAAGGCGAAATCGACGCCCGCGTCGAAGAAATGCTGCGTCTGGTACAAATGACCAAATACGCCAAACGTAAACCGCACCAACTCTCCGGCGGCCAGCAACAACGTATCGCCTTGGCACGCAGCCTGGCGAAACGTCCTAAAATCCTGCTGCTTGACGAACCTTTGGGCGCACTCGATAAAAAACTGCGCCAACAAACCCAACTGGAATTGGTCAACACGCTGGAACAAGTCGGTGTAACCTGCATCATGGTTACCCACGACCAAGAAGAAGCGATGACGATGGCTACCCGTATCGCCATTATGTCCGACGGCCAATTGCGCCAAGTCGGTACGCCTAGCGATGTGTACGATTACCCTAACAGCCGCTTTACCGCCGAATTTATCGGCGAAACCAATATTTTTGACGGTGTCGTCATTGACGACCGCGCCGATTTCTCCATCGTCAAATGTGACGGCTTGGAAAACCACGTCCGCATCGACCATGGCTTGGGCGTTCCGAACGACCATGAAATTTGGATCAGTATCCGCCCTGAAGACATTGATTTGCACAAAGAGAAACCGGAACACTTAGGCGCGCACAACTGGGCCCAAGGTACAGTCAAAGAAATTGCCTATCTGGGCAGCTTTGCGATTTACCACATCAAACTTGCCAACGGCCGTGTCGTTAAGAGCCAAGTTCCCGCACCTTATTGGTATGTGCGCAACATTACGCCGCCGACTTGGGACGAGACCGTCTATATCAGCTGGCCTGAAAACCAACCTACGCCTCTGTTCAGTTAATTTGAGGGAAATGCAATGGACCTTAAAAAACTGAAAAATAAACTATTCCGCCGCCCCGGCCAGCGTGCAGTTATTGCCGTGCCGTATATTTGGCTTTTGATTTTGTTTCTGATTCCGTTCGCCATCGTATTGAAAATCAGCTTTGCCGAACAAGAAATCGCCATTCCGCCATTTACGCCGTTGACGACGATTGATGAAGACTTAGGCCGTCTGAACATTGCCATCAGCTATCAGAACTATGCCGACATCTTCCAAAACTTTTGGAATACGCTCAATCCGTTTGGCGACAGTGAAAACAGCAATATCTATTTGATGACCTACTGGTCTTCGATTAAGACTGCGCTGACGACAACCATCATCTGCCTGTTGATTGGTTATCCGACCGCTTATGCCATTTCACGCGCCAATCCGGCTGCGCGCAACGGCCTGCTGTTGGCAATCATGTTGCCTTTCTGGACCTCTTTCCTGTTGCGTGTTTACGCATGGATGGGCTTATTGGGTCACAACGGCATCATCAACAATTTCTTAATCAAATATGGAATCATCAGCGAGCCTTTAGACCTGTTCTATAATGCTTTTTCACTGAATTTGGTGATGGTTTACGCCTATTTGCCGTTTATGATTTTGCCGCTGTACACACAACTGGTAAAACTGGACAACCGTCTGCTCGAAGCCGCTTCCGACTTGGGCGCAGGTCCGATCAAATCCTTCTTTACCATTACCCTGCCTTTATCCAAAACAGGCATCATCGCAGGCTCTATGCTGGTCTTTGTTCCGGCCGTCGGCGAATTTGTGATTCCTGAATTGGTGGGCGGTTCTGAAAACCTGATGATCGGTAAAGTCTTGTGGCAGGCATTCTTTGACCAAAACAACTGGCCGCTGGCTTCTGCCGTCGCCGTTGTCATGGTTGCCCTGCTGGTTGTACCAATTGCCCTGTTCCAGCACTATGAAAACCGCGAATTGGAAGAAGGAGGCAAATAATGCAGAAAACCAAATTATCCTGGTTCTTGAAACTGATGCTCCTGCTCTCGCTGGCATTCCTCTATATTCCGCTGGTGGTTTTGGTCGTCTATTCTTTCAATGAATCCAAGCTGGTTACCGTTTGGGGCGGTTTTTCAACCAAATGGTACGGCGCATTGATGGAAAACGACACCATCTTGGAAGCGGCTTGGCTGTCATTGCGTATCGCCATCGTTTCCTCGCTTGCCGCAGTAGCACTCGGCACATTGGCTGGTTACGCCATGGCGCGTATCAAGCGCTTCCGCGGCAGTACCCTGTTTGCCGGTATGATTTCCGCGCCTATGGTGATGCCTGATGTGATTACCGGTTTGTCCATGCTGCTGTTGATTATTCAGGTGCAAATGTTCCTGCAAGGCAGTGAATTGCTGCAATCGCTCTACTTCGATCGAGGTTTCTTCACCATCTTCCTCGGCCACACCACGCTTTGCATGGCGTACATTACCGTCGTTATCCGCTCGCGCTTGGTGGAATTGGATCAATCTTTGGAAGAAGCGGCTATGGACTTGGGTGCCCGTCCACTGAAAATTTTCTTCGTGATTACCCTGCCGCTGATTGCCCCTGCGATTGCTTCCGGCTTCCTCTTGGGCATTACCCTGTCTTTGGACGACTTGGTGATTACCTCCTTCCTGTCAGGCCCGGGTTCATCGACATTGCCGCAAGTGATTTTCTCCAAAATCAAACTTGGCCTTGACCCTCAGATGAACGTTTTGGCAACCATCCTGATCGGTATCATCGGTACGCTGGTGATTGTCGTCAACTATTGGATGATGCGTCAGGCAACCAAACGGGAACGCGAGGCTGCCGAAGCCTACCGCCAAGAAAAATTGGCAGCCGAGAAAGCCGCCTAATATGCAGACAGGCTGTCCGATAAAGTGTCGGAACAGCCTGTTTTATTAACTGCATCTTATCCTTTCAGACGGCCTGAACCCAAACCCACATTCCAGGCCGTCTGAAAACCTATTTTCAATGAAGTAAAAACCAACCTAAAGCTCAAATCATGATTAATCCCAGCTTCAAAGAATACCTTCCTTCCTACTATGTCAGCACAGCCAATCCACATCCTTCTTATCCGACTCTTGAAGGCCGTCTGAAAACTGAAACCTGCGTTATCGGCGGCGGCCTGTCCGGCTTATGCACCGCCCTACCGCTTGCCGAAAACGGCCATGAAGTCATCGTACTTGAAGCCGCCCGTATCGGTTTCGGCGCATCAGGCCGAAGCGGCGGACAAGTCATCAGCGACTTTGCCTGCGGCATGGAAGAAATCGAAAAACAAGTCGGTTTGGAACAGGCCCAATGGTTCTGGCAGCAATCTCTGCAAGCCGTTGAACTGGTTAACTCGCGCATTCAAAAACACAACATCCAATGCGATTGGCAACGCGGCTACGCTACCGTCGCCGTCCGTCCTCAGCATTGGGAAGAATTGCAACAATGGCACGAACACGCCCAAAAACATTATGGCGCAAGCCATTACCAGCTTTGGGATAAAGCCACGCTGAAGCAGCAACTTGCCAGCGATATGTATCAAGGCGCGCAATTTGATCCTTTATCCGGCCACTTACACCCGCTCAATTACACCCTAGGCATTGCCAAAGCGGCAGCAGATGCAGGCGCACAACTTTTTGAGCAATCCCCGATGACGCGTATCGAGCCATGCGATAACGGCTGGCTGGTACACACGCCCAATGGCAGCGTTGAGTGCAAAAACCTCGTTTATGCCGTCAATACTTATGCAGGCTTACACCCGAAATTCAAAGTATTGGAACAAAAAGCCATTGCAGTCAGCACCTTTATCATCGCCACCGAGCCTCTGGGCGAACGCGCCAAAGACTTGATCCGCAACAATATGGCCATCTGCGACAACCGCCACGTCCTCGACTACTATCGCCTCAGCGCCGACGGCCGCCTGCTCTTCGGCGGCAAAGACAATGAGTTTATCGATGATCCTGACCGCATGACCGAACTCGTCCGCCAAGATATGCTGAAAGTTTTCCCGCAACTTGCCGATGTCAGAATCGAGCATTCTTGGGGTGGCGAATGCGACATCACGCGCAACCTCGCCCCACATTTTGGCCGCCTCGCCCCTACCGTTTTCTACGCCCAAGGCTATTCCGGACACGGCATGGCGATTACCGGCATTGCCGGTTTGGCGATTGCCGAAGCCATCATGGGCGATGACGGCCGTCTGAAACCTTTTGAGCAACTACGCCACAGCAATATCATTACCCAGCCTTTCCTGCGCAAACTCGGTTCTTTCCTCGGCTCAAAATATTATCAATGGAAAGACAGCCACTAAACCCAAGCAACAAACATATTTCAGACAGCGGCAAATTCAAGTAAAATTCAGGCCGTCTGAAAGCTTAGATACGACAAAATTCAATCATTTATCAGCAAGGAAACCATCATGAGCAACCATCATAAACTCATCATCCTCGGCTCCGGCCCTGCCGGCTATACTGCCGCCGTCTATGCCGCCCGTGCCAATCTCAACCCTGTGATCATTACCGGCGTTGAACAAGGCGGACAACTGATGACCACCACCGAAGTGGACAACTGGCCTGCCGATGCCGAAGGTGTACAAGGTCCGGAACTGATGGCCCGTTTCCAAGCCCATGCCGAACGCTTCGGCACCGAAATGATTTTCGACCAAATCCATACCGTTGATTTGCAAAACCGTCCGTTTACCCTCAAAGGCGATATGGGCGAATACACCTGCGATGCGCTCATCGTTGCCACCGGCGCATCCGCCAAATATTTAGGTTTGCCAAGCGAAGAAACCTTTGCCGGCAAAGGCGTTTCCGCCTGCGCAACTTGCGATGGCTTCTTCTATAAAAAACAAGATGTTGCTGTAGTAGGTGGTGGTAATACCGCTGTGGAAGAAGCCCTCTACCTTGCCAATATCGCCAACACCGTTACCCTGATTCACCGCCGTGACAGCTTCCGCGCCGAGAAAATCATGGTGGACAAACTGATGCAACGCGTCGAAGAAGGCAAAATCATCCTCAAGCTCAACAGCTCGATTGATGAAATCTTGGGCGACGAAAGCGGCGTTACCGGTGCACGCCTGAAACACAATGACGGCAGCACTGAAGAAATCGCTGTCAAAGGCGTTTTCATCGCCATCGGCCACAAACCCAACACCGATATCTTCAAAGGCCAACTCGATATGGATGAAACCGGCTACCTGAAAACCAAAGGTGGTACCGGTGACAATGTCGGCGCAACCAATATCGAAGGCGTATGGGCGGCAGGCGACGTCAAAGACCATACCTACCGTCAAGCCATCACCAGCGCAGCTTCCGGCTGCCAAGCTGCGCTTGATGCCGAACGTTGGCTCGACCGCCACGGCGTATGAGCCTCTAAGCTACGCCCTATTCTTTAAAACATAATCAAAAGGCCGTCTGAAATTTCAGACGGCCTATAATCTATCTGCCACACTCAAATATTCATTTTAAAAGCAAATTTATATCAAATAAGTACTTTTGCTTTATAATAACGACAAATACCCAACAAACAGGGAACGAACATGAAAAAAACACTAACGACACTTATCCTTTGCGCACTGACTCCTGCCGCCCTGGCTGCCGATACTTACGGCTACCTGGCGATGTGGCAAAACCCTGCCGACAGCAATGAAGTGCTGCAAATCAAAACCACCAAAGAAAATGCCACCCAACTGGATGCGACAGCCGAACTCGAAACATTCTGTAAAGGCCAAGATGCCTTAGCCGGTATCAGCGCAGGTCAAGCAACAGGCTGCAAAACGGTTGTCCCTCTGCACAACACCTGTATCGCTGTTGCCTACCCTAAAGCCATGGGCAAATTGACTGCTCAAAACGTAGTGGCCATTACCTCCCCACGTTTCAAAACCGTGCATCAAATTGCCTTGAACCAGTGTATCAAAAAATACGGCTCACAAGGACAATGTGCTTTAGAAACAGTCTATTGCACTTCCGAAACCTACTACCAAGGTACGGTCAGAACCCTTTGGGAAAAAATCAAATCCATTTAAGGCTGTCTGAAAATAAAACCGGCTTGCCCGATATTCTCCATATCATGGCAAGCCGGTTTTTTATTCTGGCTTTTATTTGCTGTTTTTTTCCAACAGCTTGGCCACAACGCCTTCAGCCTGTTTCACCAAATCAGGGTTGGTTCGGAAGTGGTTCTCATCATTCAAAGAGTAGCTGACAGTAGAAACCGCATACTTGGTGCTTCTCAACACAAATACGCCTTTACGCAAGATTTCATTATTGCCTTTGGTTTTGTAACGCAGGTTATACGGGCAAGAAGAATCATACAGTTTGCCGCGGTTATCCGCTGTCACAATAGTGCTGCCAATGCCGCGCTTTGCCAAAGCTTTAGACAAAGCACGATCCAAATCATGCGGTCTTACTTTTGCATTTTGAATGATGCAGACATGTTTGATGCTGGTCAGCTCTTCAGGTTTCAATACTCTTTGTTCCGTAGTGGAACACGCGCCCAGCAACAATACGGCTGAAGCCGCCGCTAAAATCATGGTTTTCATCTGTTTTCCTTTTTAAAATTTTCAAACAATAAATATTCAGACGGCCTTTATGTAAAGGCCGTCTGAAAAAATCAACGTACGTTTTTCATCAAACGCTGTTTCTCACGCTTCCAATCCGCTTCTTTCAGGCTTTGGCGTTTGTCATGCTGTTTCTTACCCTTGGCCAAACCGATTTCCACTTTGATTCTACCGCGGGTGTAATGCAGGTTTAAAGGCACAATCGTATAACCGGCGCGTTCGGTTTTACCGATTAACTTGTTGATTTCCGATTGTTTCAACAACAACTTACGCGGACGGACAGGGTCGGGTTTGACGTGTGTCGAGGCAGTGGGCAATGCGGTAATGTGGCAGCCCACCAAATAGAATGCGTCTTTTTTCCAGTAGATATAGCTTTCTTTTAATTGCACACGTGCAGCGCGGATGGCTTTGACTTCCCATCCCTCCAATACTATACCGGCTTCGATTTGGTCTTCGATAAAGAAATCGTGAAAGGCTTTTTTATTATTGGCAATACTCATTATGCTGATTCTTTACAAACTTTTCAGACGGCCTATTTTATCAGGCATGCTTAAAAAATAAAACGGCAAACGGTTTTGAAACGTTTATTCGCTTAAAACATGGCGGCGGTAAAAGCGGTCTATATCGGCAATGGCTTTTTCATCTTCAGGGCGTAAATCCAATTTCAAATCGGCAAGGCGGATCAAGATTTGGTCTTCACGCTCGGCAACGGCGCAGCTAACTTCGCCTTCGCTGCGGAAATAACGGATAAGCTCGTCTAGCTGCTTTAAAGCATTTTGATAAGATGAATTTTGATTCATAATTTTTGACTCGAACGCCCATAAAAAATGGCGGGAAACCCCGCCATGATTTTACGGCTTTTACGCCGCGCATTTGATTAAGCAGCTTGAATGTTAGCAGCTTGTTTGCCTTTAGGGCCGGTGGTTACGTCGAAAGACACGCGTTGGCCTTCTTTCAGGGTTTTGAAACCTTCCATGTTGATCGCTGAGAAGTGAGCGAACAAATCTTCGCCACCTTCATCAGGAGTGATGAAACCAAAACCTTTAGCGTCGTTAAACCATTTTACGATACCGGTTGCCATTAGAAACTTCCTATACTTAAAAATTAACAAAATCAGCAAAACAAGGCATACAGCAAACTAAAACGTTCAGCGTTTCTCCCCCGTATTGTATACGCGGTCGAGTGCCAACTTCTGCTTAACCGTCTTTTTACATTTGTTAAGACAAAACGTCAAGCTATGTTTTCAAAAAAGTGGGAAAATAGAAAAAAATTGCCGAAATACAACAGAAAACGGTTTGCAATCAAAACAAGCCGTCTGAAAACTGAAACCTAAGATTATGAACCATCCGAATACCGACCACCAATCCGATACTCTGCTCAGCGATATCAACACACAGCCGCCGAAACGTTACGGCGTATTTTTATTGAACGACGATTACACCACCATGGAATTTGTTGTCGAAATCCTGACCGAAGTCTTTATGCTTGCACAGGAACAGGCAGTGGCCGTCATGTTGCTGGTTCACCACGAAGGCAAAGGCCTGTGCGGCACCTACACGCGCGATATTGCGCAGACCAAGCAGCATCAGGTCATGGAACGTGCCAAAGCTGAAGGGCATCCGCTCAAATGTATAGTCGAAGAGGTTTAAATCATGCTTTCACCCGAATTGGAACATATCCTGCAACTGCTCTACCGTGAAGCACGCAACGCCCGTTATGAGTTTATCAGCTTGGAACACCTGCTTTTGGTGCTGATAGAAGAAGATGCGGCGGTACCGAACGTCTTGAAACTGTGTGGTGCGGATTTGAAAGTCCTGTCCGAGCAGCTTGCGGCCAGCGTTGCAGAAAATACGCCGCAAATTCCCGATCATCTTCTGGATACGGTCGAAACCCAGCCGACATTAGGCTTCCAACGCGTCATCCAACGGGCGATGGTGCATACCCAGTCTGCCGGCAAAGCCGCAGTAGAGCCTTTGGATATTTTGGTTGCCATGATGAGCGAATCCGAAAGCCATGCCGTTTATTTCCTCAAATTGCAATCCATTACGCGCTTTGAAGTCTTGCGTTGTATTGCCCATGGCTCGCCCGATGACGAGGATGGCAATGATTCAGACGGCCTGGGACGCGAGGGTGAGGAAGCGGAACAAAAAACCGGCTCCCTTTCCGACTACACCGTCAACCTCAACGCCGAAGTCAAAGCCGGCCGTATCGACCCTTTGATTGGTCGCAAACACGAAATGGAACGGCTGGTGCAAATCCTATGCCGCCGCCGCAAAAACAATCCGCTTTTGGTCGGCGAAGCTGGCGTGGGCAAAACCGCGCTGGCAGAAGGTTTGGCACACCAAATCGTCAACGGCGACATCCCCGACGCGCTTAAAGATGCCGAAGTGTATGCGCTGGATATGGGTTCGCTTTTGGCAGGCACGAAATACCGCGGCGACTTTGAAGCTCGGGTCAAATCCGTCTTGAAACAGCTCGAAAAAATCCCTCACGCCATTTTGTTTATCGACGAAATCCACACCATCATCGGCGCGGGCAGTACCAGCGGCGGCACAATGGACGCGTCCAACCTGCTTAAACCCGCATTGGCGAAAGGCTCATTGCGCTGTATCGGCGCAACCACTTACGACGAATACCGCACCATTTTCGATAAAGACCACGCATTAAGCCGCCGTTTCCAAAAAATCGACGTGGTCGAACCTACCGTTTCCGAAACCGTACAAATTCTGCGTGGCTTGAAACCGATGTTTGAAGATTTCCATCAAGTCCGCTATACGCAAGGCGCACTTGAAGCCGCTGCCGAACTCTCCGCACGCTACATCAACGAGCGTTTCCTGCCCGACAAAGCCATAGACGTGATGGACGAAGCAGGCGCGGCGCAACGGATTTTGCCCAAATCCAAACAGAAAAAAGTCATTGGTAAAGCACAAATCGAAACCGTCATCGCCAAAGTCGCACGGATTCCCGAAAAAACCGTGTCGCACGACGACAAACAAGTGTTGCAATTCCTCGGCCGTGATTTGAAAAACATGGTTTACGGTCAAGAAAATGCCATCGATGCGTTGGTTGCCGCCGTCAAAATGTCGCGTTCCGGCCTCGCACTGCCCGACAAACCGATAGGCAGCTTCCTCTTCTCCGGCCCGACCGGCGTCGGCAAAACAGAAGTCGCCAAACAGCTTGCCTACTCGATGGGCGTACCGCTGCAACGCTTTGATATGTCCGAATACATGGAACGCCATGCCGTATCGCGCCTCATCGGCGCGCCGCCGGGCTACGTCGGCTTTGAACAAGGTGGCCTTTTGACCGAAGCCGTCAACAAACAGCCGCATTGCGTGTTGCTCTTGGACGAAATCGAAAAAGCCCACCCCGACATTTTCAACGTCCTCCTGCAAGTCATGGACGCAGGCAAACTGACCGACAACAACGGTAAGAGCGCCGATTTCCGCAACGTCATTCTGATTATGACTACCAACGCAGGCGCGGAAAGCCTCAGCCGCCCCAGCCTCGGCTTTACTGCCAAACGCGAACGCGGCGACGAAATGCAGGCAATCAACAAACTCTTCACGCCCGAGTTCCGCAATCGCTTGGACGCGATTATCCCGTTTGCACCCTTGTCCGAGCCCATCATCGCCAAAGTCGTGGACAAATTTCTGCTCCAGCTCGAACACCAGCTCCTCGACAAAAAAGTCGAAGCCGAATTCACGCCGGCATTACGCAAATATCTGGCAGAAAAAGGTTTTGACCCGCAAATGGGCGCACGCCCAATGAACCGCCTGATTCAGGAAAAAATCCGCAAACCGCTCGCCGACGAACTCCTGTTTGGCAAACTCGCCGAAGGCGGCTTTGTGCTGATAGACTGGGATGCTGCGAAAGAAGAAGCCGTGTTGAAGTTTAAGAAAAGCAAGGTTAAACCTGAAACAGAAACTGTTTAACCGACTGAAAAATAAAAGGCCGTCTGAAATTTCAGACGGCCTTTTTATCTCAATCAAAAATCTGATTTACAAAACGGATTTAACAGTGGCAACCACATTGTCTACAGTAAAGCCGAATTCTTTAAACAGCAAATCAGCAGGTGCAGACTCGCCGAAGCGGTTGATACCGACCACTGCACCGTTCAGACCGACGTATTTGTACCAACCGTCGGCATGTCCTGCTTCTACGGCTACGCGTGGCAAACTTTCCGGCAGAACGGCGGCTTTATAGGCGGCATCTTGGCGGTCGAATACATTGGTAGAAGGCATGGAAACAACGCGTACGGCAATACCTTGTTCTGCCAATACTTTTTGCGCTTCCAGAGCCAATTCAACTTCAGAACCGGTTGCGATTACAACAGCTTGCGCATTGCCTTTAGCTTCACTGATCACGTAAGCACCGCGTTTGACGTCGTTCAGCTGTTGCTCATCACGTGCTTGGAATTTCAGGTTTTGACGGCTGAAAATCAGGCTGGACGGATGATCGGCTGCTTTAACGGCTTCAGACCACGCTACCAAAGATTCAACGGTATCGCATGGACGCCATACATCCATATTCGGAATCAGGCGCAAAGTGGCAGTTTGCTCGATAGGTTGGTGGGTCGGACCGTCTTCACCCAAACCGATGGAATCGTGGGTGAACACAAATACAGGGTTGATTTTCATCAGCGAAGCCATGCGCAAGGCGTTACGCTCGTATTCACTGAACATTAGGAAAGTCGCGCCGAATGGTTTCACACCGCCATGCAGGGTAAGGCCGTTCATGATTGCGCCCATGCCGAACTCGCGCACACCGTAGTGAATATAGTTGCCGCCGTGCTCTCGGGTAACGGAAACGCTGTTTGACCAGTCAGTCAGGTTGGACGGGGTCAAGTCAGCAGAACCGCCCACCAATTCAGGCAGCTCTTTTGCCAAGATTTCGATGCTGTTTTGGCTGGCTTTACGGGTGGCGATGGTTTCCGCTTTGGCACACACTTCTTTCAATGCGGCTTGAACGTAAGCATCGAAGTTTTCAGGCAGTTTTTTATCCATGCGGCGCACGAATTCTGCAGCTTCTGCAGGATATTTGGCTTGATATTGAGCGAAGAGTTCGTTCCATTCGGCCTCAAGTTTCGCGCCTTTTTCTTTTGCATTCCATGCAGCATAGATTTCTTGAGGGATTTCAAACGCAGGATAAGCCCAACCCAAATGTTTGCGCGTGGCTTCGATCTCGTCCGCACCCAAAGGCGCACCGTGGGTTTTATGGCTGCCTTCTTTATTGGCACTGCCTTTGCCGATTAAGGTTTTGCAGCAAATCAGGGAAGGTTTGCCGGTTTCGGCTTTGGCCGCTTCAATGGCCGTCTGAATGGCATCAGTGTCATGACCGTTTACATTTGGAATCACATGCCAGCCGTAACTTTCAAAACGTTGCGGAATGTTTTCGGTAAACCAACCATCCACTTTACCATCGATGGAAATATTATTGTCATCATATAAAACAATCAGTTTACCCAAGCCCAAAGTACCGGCAAGCGAGCAGGCCTCATGCGATACGCCTTCCATCATGCAACCGTCGCCCATGAAGACGTAGGTGTGGTGGTCAACGATGTTCAAACCGTCTTTATTAAATTCGGCAGCCAAGATTTTTTCGGCCAAAGCCATGCCTACTGCGTTGGCAATACCTTGTCCCAATGGGCCGGTTGTAGTTTCCACGCCGTCGGTGTAGCCGTATTCGGGATGACCGGGGGTTTTACTGTGCAGTTGGCGGAAGTTTTTCAGATCATCAATAGAAACGTTGTAGCCGGTTAGGTGCAACAGGCTGTAAAGAATCATGGAGGCATGACCATTGGAGAGGACAAAACGGTCGCGGTTGTAGAATTTTGGGTTGGCCGGATTATGATTGAGGAACTTCGTCCACAATACTTCCGCCATTTCCGCCATACCCATAGGCGCACCCGGGTGGCCGGAGTTGGCTTTTTGTACGGCATCGACTGAGAGGAAACGGATTGCGTTTGCCAGTTGAGACATGGTTTGACCTTCCTTGGACAAGATTGGAAATATGAAAAAGTGTGCCGATTATCGCCTGAATCAGCCGTGCTTTCAAGAATAGCCTTTTATATTTGCATTGTCAGACGGCATGATTTCCAATAGGCCGTCTGAAATGGACAGGATAGATGATATTAACTGTTATTTCGTTTTGAAACAGTATGTTGTAAATTTTTTATCGGATAAATAGTAAATCACTATAAGCATAAACCTACACTTATTCCGTAAGCCTTTGAATACTGCTCTTTTCAGACGGCCTTGTATGAGACAGGAGTACCTCAACTATTGTTAAGGGCAAGCCCCGCTTTTGCTTTGCATAGAGTCAAATGTTATGATTTTATATGCACGCCCAAGGCCGTCTGAAAATACTCACATCAAACTACTACCATGACAAAAGGCTTGTGTGCACTTCGATTAAGGAACACTGATTATGTCACCCGAAAACCAAGCTGAAAACACCACACCCTCAACAGAAAAAACGGCAAAAGCCACTCCGCCCAAACCTTCCAAACCCAAATCCAGCGTAATTCAAATTCACCCCGAAGGCGAACGCATCCATCCGAAAAAAGCAGAAGGACGCTTTGCCAAACTTCGTATCGCCGCCGTATTGGCGACCCAGTTTGTATTTTACGTAATTCCATGGTTTAACTGGAGTAACCGTCAGGCAGTTTTATTCAATATCCCTGACCGTCATTTTTTCATTTTCGGCCTGTCACTGGGCATGGGTGATTTGATTTACCTTGCCTTGCTGTTGATGATTTGTGCTTTCGGCCTATTTTGGTGGACAACCATTGCCGGTCGTTTGTGGTGCGGCTATTCTTGCCCGCAAACGGTTTACACCGAAATTATGCTTTGGATCGACAACTTGGTTGAAGGCGACCGCAACAAACGTTTAAAACTGGAAAAATCGCCTTGGAACTTTACTAAAATCCGCATTAAGGCCACCAAATATCTACTGATTTTCCTTGTCTGTGCGTGGACAGGTATCACTTTTGCAGGCTGGTTTGTCCCTATCCGCCAGTTTGTTCCCGATTTATTCACCGGAGCAGCAGGCGGCGGCGCAATGTTTGCCGCAGCGTTTTACGGATTCATGACCTTCTTCTTTGCCCACATTATGCGCGAAAAAGTGTGTCTGCATATGTGCCCGTATGCACGCTTCCAAAGTGCGATGTTTGACAAAGACACGCTGATTATTTCCTACGATACCGAACGCGGCGAACCTCGCGGTGCACGCAAAAAAACCGCCAACAAAGAAGACAGCGGTTTGGGCGACTGTATCAACTGCACCATGTGCGTACAAGTCTGCCCCGTCGGCATCGATATCCGCGACGGCCTGCAATACCAATGTATCGGTTGTGCAGCCTGTATCGACGCTTGTGACGAAATCATGGACAAAATGGGTTATCCGCGCGGCCTGATCCGTTACACCACCGAAGGCGCAATGGAGCATGAATACCCTGAAAGCGACATCAAAAAACGCCTGAAACGCCCTCGCGTTGCAGGTTATGGTGCAGTATTGTTTGTGGTTATTATTGCTTTCTTAACCGGCATTTCTACCCGTAAAATGATCGAAGTGGATATTCTGAAAGACCGCGGTGTGATGGTGCGTGAAAACAGCCAAGGCTGGTTGGAAAATGCCTACAACCTGCGCATCATTAATAAGAGTGAACATGAACAGACCGTTACTGCAACAGTCAAAGGTTTTGATGATATCGCCTTGACCGGCTTGCCAGAAAACGGTATTAAAATTGCGCCACGCGAAACCGTGACCATTCCGGTTCAAGTGTCCACCCTCCCTGAGTACGCCGAAAAAGGCAGTCAGCCGATTGAATTTACCTTCACATATCGTGAAACCGATGGCGCTGATGCCGAACCGACTGTCTTGAATGAAAAAGCAACCTTTATTGGAGAATAACAACGGTGTCCCAACCCAATCCCACTAAGCCTTGGTATAAACACATTTGGCCTTGGGTGCTGATGGCAGGTCCCATCTTTGTCGTTATCGCCAGCGTGTCTATGTTCTTCGTCGCAAAAGAATATACGACAGACTTGGTTTCCGACGATTACTATAAAGACGGCAAACATATCGAAATCCAGCTTCACCGCGATGAAGAAGCCGTTAAACGGCAGATTCAGGTGCAGGTTTTAATCAGTCCGGACATGAATGCCGCCAAAGTATTCGTCAGCGGACAATTCGATCCCAAACAGCCATTAAACCTGCTGCTGATGCACCCGACACGCAAAGCTGACGACCAAACCGTCAAGCTGCGCGCCGTAACTGCCGAACCACAAAACGGCCGTATGGAATACGAAGCCATCTTCAAACCTCTACCCCAAACCAACCATTGGTATTTGCGTGTTGAAGATACCTCAGGCGTGTGGCGTGTTGAAAACAAATGGATAGTCAGCCAAGGCAACGCAGTTAATCTGACGCCTATGGACAAATTGTTCGACAACGGCAAACAAGCCGCTTCAGAAGAACAATAAATCCCATGTTCAGGCCGTCTGAAACTTTCAGACGGCCTGAAAATCTTTATATCCTATATTCTTCTTTAAAATATGATTTTTTCCAATTGGCGCAGACTGACCGAAAACGAAGTCCGTATGGCAAAACAGGTTTTTACCGACGGCATAGACTTCAACCGCATTAAAATATATCGTGGCATCCCCTTCCTGCCCAACCCCAATACCGCTATCGCCCCCAATGGAAATATATATTTCCCGCGCAAACACTGCCCTGATGATTTCACTCAAGCCGGCATCGCCTACAAAATCTGGCTGATTCATGAACTGACACACGTCTGGCAACACCAGCTCGGTCACAAAGTTTGGTTATCCGGTTTATTCATTATGCTCAAAGGCGGATATAGGAAACGCAAAGCTTACGCCTATCCCATGCCTTTGCCTCACTTCAACCAACTCAATATCGAGCAGCAAGCCGACCTCGTTGCCCACTATTTTGCAGCCACGTACCTGCCCAAAAATATTTATACCCCTCAACAGCCCATTTTTCAGACGGCCTTAACAGACTTTCTTCACAACCCGCATAACAAAGCCCTATGCCCACGTTACTTGTCGGCAAAAAAACAACACTCAAAAAAGCCCAGCGAGCAAATAAGCTATAATGGACAATCCGACACATCGTCCAAAAGGTCCCAAACCATGCCTTGGAACATACCTATTTTACTTACCTGGATGCGCGTCCTATTAATCCCCGTGTTCACCATCCTATTCTATTTACCGAACACATGGATTCAACCACAAACCGTCAACTGGACAGCCGCCATCATCTTTGCACTTGCAGCTGTTACAGACTGGTTTGACGGCTTTTTGGCACGCCGTTGGAAACAAACCTCCGACTTTGGCGCATTCCTCGACCCCGTTGCCGACAAACTTATGGTTGCCGTTGCCCTACTCCTGCTCGTCAGCCTTGGCAGAACATACGCCATCTTCGCCATGATTATTATCGGCCGAGAAATCACCATTTCCGCCCTGCGCGAATGGATGGCACAAATGGGCAAACGCGGCAGCGTTGCAGTGGCCACTATCGGTAAATTCAAAACCACTGCCCAAATGATCGCCATCTTCCTTTTGCTTATCGGCACAGACAAATATAATGACCCTTTCTATCTCATTGGTAACATATTGATGTTTATAGCATCTGTATTAACCATCTGGTCCATGTGCTACTACCTGAAAATGGCGTGGAAAGAATTCAAATAAAATTTTTAAAAAAATAAAAACAAAACACTTGACGCACACGATTAAATCCATAATAATTGCGTCTTCTTCGATATACGAAGCAACAAATATCAGAGCGGGAATAGCTCAGTTGGTAGAGCGCAACCTTGCCAAGGTTGAGGTCGCGAGTTCGAGACTCGTTTCCCGCTCCATTCTGATTACTTGTTGATTGTTCTTTTTCAATATGCGGGAATAGCTCAGTTGGTAGAGCGCAACCTTGCCAAGGTTGAGGTCGCGAGTTCGAGACTCGTTTCCCGCTCCAGTTTAATTTCAGATGCACTTAAATGCGGGAATAGCTCAGTTGGTAGAGCGCAACCTTGCCAAGGTTGAGGTCGCGAGTTCGAGACTCGTTTCCCGCTCCATTAAATCATGCATCCGAATACGCGGGAATAGCTCAGTTGGTAGAGCGCAACCTTGCCAAGGTTGAGGTCGCGAGTTCGAGACTCGTTTCCCGCTCCAGTTTCAATACTACAAACAACACTCCAAAGTAGTTTATTTGGCGAGATAGCAAAGTGGTTATGCAGCGGATTGCAAATCCGTCTACGCCGGTTCGATTCCGACTCTCGCCTCCATCCATTTCATGGCGGGGTGGCAGAGTGTTTATGCTATAAGGGGTGCAACCCTTATACAGGCCGGTTCAAATCCGCGCCCCCGCCTCCAATATCTCAATTTATTGTCTACGCCCGGGTGGTGAAATAGGTAGACACAACGGACTTAAAATCCGTCGGCCCTAAACCGGCCGTGCCGGTTCGATTCCGGCTCCGGGCACCATTTACCGCTTTTAAGCGGTTATTTTTTTGTCTAGTACAATCTCAAACCATCAATTAAAAAAATAAATAGACTAAAAAACTTCCAGTCATTTTGATTTTACTGGTTATAGTATCATCTCATTTTATCTATTTACATCTAAGTACCCCAACAGCTTTTACAAATACTCCAGCAGATACACTGCTACCCTACTAAGCCTTTTTGAAACCTTTGTTGTAAAAAACGCTATTTCCATTTTTATCGAATAAAGGCAAATTTATAATTTTAAAGCCTCCCAAAATGATGAGGCCGTCTGAAACCCTTTTTCAGACGGCCTTTCTTCATTTAAGCAAAAGGGATTAAACCAAGTTCTCCAACATCCATTTAACATAACGGCTGACGCCTTGTTTTACATCCAAGAATTCTTCTTTATACCCGGCTTCGCGCAGCTTGGTGATATCCGCTTGAGTAAAGCTCTGATATTTGCCTTTAAGCGCATCTGGGAATGGGATATAACGGATAAGCTCTTCTTCAACCAGCTCTTTCAAACTCATTTCAGGCTTGCCTTCGGCTGCACGGCAGGCGTTGACGGTTGCGGCGGCAAGTTCGTTAAATTGTTGGCTACGGCCTGTACCGAGATTGAAGATGCCTGAAAGCTCGGGATGATCGAAGAAGTAAAGGTTAACTTTGGCAACGTCTTCTACGCTGACAAAGTCGCGTGTTTGCTCGCCGTTGCCGTAGCCATCATTGGCGCCAAACAGGTTAACATAGCCATGCTCGCGGTATTGATGAAAATGGTGGAAGGCGACGGATGCCATACGGCCTTTGTGTTGTTCCTGTTGTCCGTAAACATTGAAGTAGCGGAAGCCGACAACTTGGGCTGTCAGACCTTCTTTCATACGACGACGCAATACTTGGTCAAACAAGAATTTAGAGTAGCCATATACATTGAGCGGTTTTTCCAGTTCGCGCTCTTCGCGGAAGATTTCACCCTTGCCGTACACTGCGGCGCTGGAAGCATAAAGGAACGGAATGCGTTCATCCTGACACCAGTCCAAGAGATCAAGCGTGTACTGGTAGTTGTTGTCCATCATGTAAAGGCCATCATGATTCATGGTATCGGAACATGCACCTTGATGGAAAACGGCTTCAATATCGTCGTAAGGCAGAAGATGGCCGCGCACTTGGCGGATAAATTCGTGTTTATCGAGATAATGGGCAATTTCACACTCGGCAAGGTTTTTAAATTTTTCGCCTTTGCTCAAATTATCGACGGCAACAATGTCGGTAATACCGCGTTGGTTAAGTGCTTTGACGATGTTGCTGCCGATAAAGCCGGCCGCGCCTGTTACGATAATGGTCATAATGAATTTCCTTTATTTTGATTTTTCAGACGACCTTGAAGAAATCATGCCGTCTAAAATAAAAACTTTGCTGTCTGGATTATTTTCCAACTCTATTTTCAGACGGCCTTTAGATTTTAAGGCCGTCTGAAACAGCAATTATTGCTCTTCCAATGCCTTAGTCAATTCTGCAAATGAGCAAACCGCCGTACCAAGTTTCGCTACGACAACCCCTGCCGCAGTATTGGCAAGGTGCATCGCTTCGGGCATGGTATAACCAGCAGCCAAACCCAAGCCCACTCCAGCAATAACGGTATCTCCCGCACCGGATACATCATAGACTTCTTGCGCTCGTGTAGGCTGATAAATCGGCTCGCCCTCATTGAACAGTGTCATACCCTCTTCGCTTCGGGTCAGCAAAATAGCAGTCAAATCGAGATGACGGCGCAGATTCTGGGCTTTTTCGGTCAAATCATTTTCGTTTTTCCAGCTGCCCACTACTTCTTTCAATTCTGCACGGTTAGGCGTAATCAGCGTAGCGCCGGCATATTTTTCGTAATCATCGCCTTTCGGATCGATTAAAACGGGTTTACCGACCTGCTTCGCCCAATCGATCATATCGGAAATATGCGACAAACCGCCCTTGCCGTAATCTGAAAAAATAATGGCATCGTATTCAGGCAACACTTCACGAAATTGATGTTTGATTTGTTCCAACACTTCACGATGAGGTAATTCTTCAAAATCAAGTCGGATAAGCTGCTGGTTGCGAGCAACAACGCGCAGTTTGACAGTAGTCGCAATCTGCTTGTCGCGCATCAGATAGGAAGAAACACCGTCTTGCGCCATCAACGCATCCAGTGCATCTGCAGCTTCGTCATCGCCGCTCACGGACAACAGCCCTACTTTACCGCCCAATGAGGCAATATTGCGCGCAACGTTTGCCGCCCCGCCCGCCCGCTGGTCGATACGGGCGATTTTCGCCACCGGCACAGGGGCTTCAGGAGAAATGCGGGACACATCGCCAAACCAATAGCGGTCGAGCATCACATCGCCGACAACAAGGACTTTGGCTTGTGCAAAACGTGATTTAAGGGTTTCTTGTTGGAACTTGGTTACCATACTGGCTCCATTAAAATCTCTGTGTAAGGCCTGTTATCAGATTATTGATCTAACAGCCTAAAAATATCTTGAGGCTCATATACCTGCATATGGTTTTTCGAGTACAACGCCTGTTCATGAGATGACAACAACGCTGCTTTCAGCATGGCTTGTGCCAATTTTTCGACAGCAAGCGGACGTTGGCTTTTCAGCATGCCGATGCGGTTGAATCCATACAAAATCCGTTCGGCAATTTTCTCACCCAATCGGTCGCTATTCGGACGAATCAGCAATGGTGGACGGAAAATGATGAGGCACGGAAAGTTCAAAGCAATTAATGCCTGCTCCAATTCGCCTTTCATCCTTTGATAAAACAGGCGCGAAGCAGAATTTGCACCGGAAGCGGAAACCAAAACCAAAGTATTCACGCCGTTTTGTCTGGCTGCTTTGGCAAATTCAAGATTCGCTTCATAATCGATAGCCCATTGCGCTTCTTTACTGCCAGCCGCTTTCAAGGTAGTTCCCAAGCAGGCAAACAATACATCGCCCTGCACTTCTTCGTGCCAAATATTAGGCTGAGTAAAATCAATTTGATGGCTATTTAGCTTTTGGTGGGTAAAATCAGGATGTCTGCGACCAAAACAGTCGATAGACTCAACCTCTGAACTGGCTGCAAGCAGAGGCAACAAGGATTTTCCTGTTGCGCCTGTCGCACCAATTACAATCGCCTTCATACTTCAGACGGCCTTAAGCGTTTGCCACCCGATTGACTTCACGCAATACGGCTACCGGATCTGCAGCTTTGGTTACCGGACGGCCCATGACCAAATAGGTTGAGCCGGCAGCCAATGCTTCGGCTGGTGTCATGATGCGGCGTTGGTCGTCGTTGTTGCCCGCAACGTCCAAGCGGATGCCCGGTGTGACCAAGACAAAATCCTGTCCCAATTCACGGCGCAGCGGCGCGGCTTCTTGGGCGGAACAGACCACGCCGTCCAAGCCTGAACTTTGCGTCAGTTTTGCCAAGCGGATGACTTGCTCTTCGGGAGCGATATTCAAACCGATTTCTGCCAAGTCGCTTTGTTCCATACTGGTTAACACGGTTACGCCGATCAAAAGCGGCTTGGTTTGATATCCGGCAACGGCTTCTGCTGCGGCTTCCATCATACGGCGGCCACCGGAGGCGTGCATATCGACCATCCAAACGCCCATATCGGCGGCAACTTTACAGGCTTGAGCAACTGTGTGGGGAATATCGTGGTATTTCAAATCGAGGAAAAGTTTGAAACCTTGATTGATTAAGCTTTCTGCCAAATTACGGCCGGTTGCGGTAAACAGCTCTTTGCCGATTTTGATTTGACACAGTGTCGGGTCAAGATTGCGGACAAATCCGAGCGTATCTTTTTCGTTGGCAAAATCGAGGGCGACGATAACGGGGGTGCGTTGTTGCTGAGTTTGGAAGTCGGAGATCAAGGGATTCATAAGATGCCTGCGGATAAACGGTTATAGCTTCGATTTTAACAGCTTTTGTACACATAAGGCCGTCTGAAAATATTTTTTCAGACGGCCTTATGATTTTACTTCGGCAAAACTTATTTGCCCAAACCTTTCAGTACTTCGGCTTTTACAGCTTCTACTGCTTGGGTGCCGTCGACTTTGATGTATTTCGGCGCGTGTTCGCCTTCCAGTTTGCTGTAAAAATCAACCAAAACTTCGGTTTGCTCGTGGTAAACGGCAAGGCGTTTTTTCACGGTTTCTTCTTTGTCATCGTCGCGTTGAATCAAATCTTCGCCGGTTACGTCGTCTTTGCCTTCGACTTTAGGTGGATTGTAGGTAACGTGGTAGGTACGGCCGGAAGCCAAATGCACACGGCGGCCGCTCATGCGGTCGACAATCACGCTGTCAGGTACATCTATTTCAACCACGGCATCTAAATCCACACCGGCTTCAACCATGGCTTCGGCTTGTGCCAATGTGCGTGGGAAACCGTCAAACAGGAAACCGTTTTTGCAGTCGTCTTGGGCAATGCGCTCTTTAACCATGCCGATAATGATGTCGTCGCGTACCAAACCGCCTTCATCAATGATTTTTTTTGCTTCCAAACCCAGCGGAGTGCCTGCTTTGATGGCAGCGCGGAGCATGTCGCCGGTAGAGATTTGAGGAATGCCGAATGCAGCAGTGATGAATTGAGCCTGTGTGCCTTTGCCGGCGCCTGGTGCGCCCAACAATAATACTTTCATGATGAGTCCTTTTGGTTGACGGATTTAATGTTCAGATAATTTTACACGGCTTGTGTTTATCGTTCAAAACTTCAGACGGCCTCTTTCGGGCCGAAATGCTTCCATGCATCGTCGCGCATTTCGATAAACCATGAGTCTTCGGGGAATCGCTCTATCGCGTCTTTCAAAGTGGAAAGCAAGTTTTGCGATAAGGCTTTCGCCAAATATTCTTCCTCATTGGCTTCGGCCGCTTTGTCAGGCTGCTGCGCCAGACCGATTGCACGGGTTTGATGGCCATGAGCCAAATAGTTGAGCGCAATGATTTTTTGTGCCCAAAGCTGCGGAATATCGGGATTGTCTTGCAGCAATACCGACAAAATCGATACGGCAACGGTCAAGCGTCCGCCGTTCATACGCAAGTCCAACGACTGGTTGGGCGGCAAAGTGCTGAGCATTTCTGCCATGCGGAACCAAAACTCGCCGCTGGCCTGCTCCGGCGCCTCTATTTTCAGCATGTCATAGTTGAATTCTTGTTCGTCATCTCTTACCAGCTTCTCCACGTCGGCAAGCAATTTTTGTTCTTCACGGCTCAAATGGCGGAAATCATTCATGTCTTTTCCTTTCAGACGGCCTTAAGCTTTAAACGCAACACGTACTCTGTCCAAATCTTCCTGCGTATCCACACCTGCAGCAGGCGCTTCTTGGGTGATTTCAACAGCAATCGGATAACCGTGCCACAGGACGCGCAACTGTTCCAGCGATTCGATGGTTTCCAAAGGTGAAACATCCATTTCCGAATAGCGTTGCAGGAAGCCTGCACGATAGGCATAAATGCCGATGTGGCGCAAAACGGCTGTTTCGGAAGGCAATTCGCGTTTTTCGGCACGCATCACATCGCGCGGATAAGGAATCGGGGCGCGGCTGAAATAGATGGCGTTGCGGTTTTTATCAAGGACGACTTTGACGACGTTGGGATTCATAAACTCGTCAAAATCGTGCAATTCATGGGCGGCGGTCGCCATTTGCACATTGTTTTCAACCAAAACTTCGGCTGTACGGTTGATAAGTTCGGGATCAATTAAAGGCTCGTCGCCTTGTACGTTCACAACAATCAGATGTTGCGGCAGTTTCAGCGTATTGGCCGCTTCGGCAAGGCGCGTTGTACCGCTTTCGTGTTGATTGGAAGTCATGACCACTTCGACACCATGCGCCTGACAGGCCGTCTGAATATCGGGATGGTCGGTGGCAACGACAACACGCGCAGCCTTGCTTTTCGCTGCCTGCTCGGCAACGCGTACAACCATTGGTTTACCGTGAATATCGGCCAAAGCCTTACCCGGCAGACGTGAAGAATCCAACCGCGCCGGAATCAATACGACAAATTCGGTCATGCTTTCAGTTCCTCTTCGCTCAACGGGCGCGCTTCGTTTTTCAACATATAAGGGATGCCGTCACGAATCGGATAAGCCAACTTCGCCTGACGGCTCCACAATTCCTGTTTGTCTTGATGGTATTCGAGTTTGCCTTTGGTTACAGGACAAACGAGGATGTCTAAGAATTTTTTTTCCATGGGGTTTACTTTCGGGTTTGATAAATTGGAGGTCGTCTGAAATATTTTTTCAGACGACTATAATTTATTTCTTATGCTTTTCCCAACCTATTTGGCTTAATTACAGCTTGCATCAGTTTTTTTGCCGCCGCACATGATACCTTGCATCTCTTTCGCAAATTCAGGCATATGACGCTGTGCAACTTTCTCTGTTAATGCCAATCCAAAAGTCATTAGTTCGTTCATAGCTTGATTGAGCATAAGAGGAGTCTTAACAGCAACAGCCTGCCCGACAGGTGAACTATTAAAGGCAATCATGCCGTTAACTTCTTCTTGAGTGTATGTTAATTTGGCGTTCTTTAATAAATTATTGCGGATAGTCTGTTTCACTTCGGGCGTAATCAAATCTCTCAAAACATTTTCGCGATAACGGTCAATAGCTTTTGCTATTTGCTCTTTTTTCGCTTCCGGTACTTTGGCAAGGGCTTTATCTGCATACGGTTTAAATCCAACATTGAAACCGTCAATCATATTTTTTTCTAATTCCCGGTCAAAATTCTGCGTATCCAACCAACGCTCCAGCGACTCATCGCTAGGTGTAGCGGCAAACGCATTGGCACACAAGGCCAGCATGGCGAAGGGCAATAATAAGGTTTTCAGTTTCATTTTTTTCTCCTTTTCAATAAAAAAATATTTTCAGATAGTCGGAAAATTATTTGGCACATTCCGAAGAATGTTTATTGCCCTTGCACAAAATATCGCGCGTTTGCGCTTCAAAAGCAGGCGTATATTTCCTGCTTGCGTTGATATAGTTGTTGCTCATTGTCTTTTCAACAATCTCATCATTCAATTTATCGAAACGTTCCACCTTTTCAAATGCAGACTTACCGGCCCCATGCTCAAATACTTTTACTATGCTATCCACGTCTGCTTGGCTCAGGACATTATCAATATCTCCGCCATGCCGTCTGAGATGATTGATTTTTTTTCAAAATACCCTTGCCCCGAGGGGAAGAGAAAAAGCGGTTGAGCACATCGACTTCTTCTTGTGTAAATACTTTCTGTACGGCACGCTTTTCTTCATCCAACCATTGTTTTTTCAACTCAGGGCGGCTCAAATCGTCTTGCATGTTTTTCATATAACGACTGATGACCGCCTTCATCTGCGCTTTTTGAGCTTTGGGCGTCATCGTTAACAAGCGCTCATTGTCCTCTTTATTCACCATCTCCAAAGAACGTTGTACTTTCTCGCTATAATTATTGCTTATCCCTTGAATCTCCAACCATTTCATTACAGATTCATCACTTGGTTTAGCAGCTAAGCTTTGAGTGGATACAAATAAAGCTGCACAAGCGACCAACAAATATTTTAACTTCATGATTTACTCCTATTGCGTAGTTTGAAGATCATATTTAAAACATCTGTGAAACATCTATCAGCATTTAGATTGAAACATTCGCGGATACAAACGCCGCCAAGTTCGGCTCAATTATCGCATAAACAGGCAAGACCCACACATGATTCAGGCCGTGGCCGTCTGAAAATTTGACCGCATCCTTTTCCGTGATAATCACTACATCTGCGTCCGGCAAATCCGCTGCCGTAATATCTGCATGATCAGGCAAGGCAACGGTTTGTTTTAAAGCGATATTCATCTTTTGCAACGTATTGAAAAAACGCTCCGGCTTAGCGATACCGGCGACGGCGGCGACGGTTTGATTTCCTAAGCCCGCCAAATCCAATTTTTCAGACGGCCTGTTCAAACGGTAAATCTGCCCTGTTTCAATATGGCTGGCAAACATATTTTCAGACGGCCTGAATGCCGTATCTGCTTGCCACCCGCTGACGACGACCGCATCAACGGAAGCCAATCGAGACAAAGGTTCGCGCAAGCTGCCGTTGGGCAGTAAATCCAAATTGGTACGTCCTGTATCTGCCGCCGGGAATACGGCAATTTCCATATCGCGTTGCAAGGCATAATGTTGCAAGCCGTCGTCGGCCACAATCAATTCAAGCTCCGGATACGCCGCAAGCAATGCCCTGCCTGCTTCTGCACGGCTGCTGCCCACCGCCGTCGGCGCGCCAGTTTGGCGAAACAGCAATAAAGGCTCGTCGCCTGCATCTGCCGCGCTGCTGGCTGTATTCAATACATGAACCGCCTTACTCTTGCGCCCATAACCTCGGCTGATGATGCCGACCTTAACGCCCTTTTCCTGCAAACCCGACACCAGCGCGGCGACTATCGGCGTTTTCCCTGTTCCGCCTGCATGGATATTGCCGACCACCACCACAGGCACAGGCAATTTTTCGCTTTTCAGACGGCCTGAAACAAAATCATCGCGCCGTTTCACCGCAATTTTAGCAAACAGCTTGGACAGTGGTTTTAATAGTAAAGACAGAAACGGATTGGGGGATTGCCAATGGCGTTCGATAATTTGGTGGAGTTTGGGCATACGCATGGCTTTTGAAGCGGAAATCAAACGATAATATAACACAAGCCTGCCCATACAAGGCCGTCTGAACATGCGGCTTTGATAATGTTAAAACAAAGGGCGCAAGTTTCATGAAAACGAATACAACGAATCGCTCTAAAACCCTTATAATTCAACTTTCCCAAATTTTTTCCATTTCGTAATGTCCGAACTTTTCGCACCCTCATCCATTTCCGTATCCGAGCTCAACGCCCTCGCCAAAGCCTTGCTGGAAGACCATCTCGCAGGCTTGTGGATTGCCGGCGAAGTATCCAACCTGACCCGTGCCGCCAGCGGACATTATTATTTCTCGCTTAAAGACAGCCGTGCGCAGGTGCGTTGCGCGATGTTTAAGGGCGCGGCTATGCGCTTGGCGAAGCCTTTGAAAGAAGGCGACCATATCGAAGTATCAGGAAAAATCAGCATTTATGAAGCGCGTGGAGAATTTCAGATTACCGTAAACGAAGTACGGCTCAAAGGTTTGGGGCAGCTTTACGAAGCCTATGAACGATTGAAAGCGCAGTTGCAGGCGGAAGGCGCGTTTTCAGCGGAACGCAAAAAACCGTTGCCTGCCCGTCCGCAATGTATCGGCATCGTCACCAGCCTGGCGGCGGCGGCTTTGCGCGATGTCGTGACCACCTTAAACCGCCGCGCGCCCGAAATCCCCGTTATCGTTTATCCGACGCCCGTACAAGGCACAGGCAGCGAGTTGCAAATTGCCCAAGCGATTAAAACCGCTTCGCAACGCGCCGAATGTGATGTACTGATTGTCTGTCGCGGCGGCGGTAGCATTGAAGACTTGTGGGCGTTTAATGAAGAGCCGGTTGTACGCGCCATCGAAGCCTGCGCGATTCCCGTCGTCAGCGGCGTAGGCCACGAAACCGATTTCACGCTCGCCGATTTTGTTGCCGACGTGCGCGCACCGACACCAACCGGCGCGGCAGAGCTGGTCAGCCCCAACCGCCAAGAATCGCTACACCGCCTCGCCCAAGCGCAAGGCCGTCTGAAAACCGTTTTGGAACAACGCTATTTCGATGCCAGCCAAAAACTCGACTGGCTGGCGCGGCAAATCCGTCATCCGCGCCAAAAACTTGACGAGCAGCGTGCCTCAATCAGCAAGCTGGCGCAAACGCTGTCTTACTCGATGACGCAAAACGTCCGCGCCCACACCGCCCGTTTTGAACGCCAAACCCAAACCCTGAAACATTGCCGCCCTGATGTTTCCGTTTACACACAAAATATCGACCGCTTTCAGACGACCTTGTCGCATTCCTTCCGCCAGCTGCTTGTCCACCGCCGTCAAAGCCTGACCGCCCAAGCCGCATTACTCGAAGCCGTATCGCCTCAGCATATTTTGGAGCGTGGTTTTTCGGTCGTCAAAAACACACGCGGACAAGTCATCCGCAATGCTGATACATTGAAACAAGGGCAGAAACTACACATCACTTTTGCCGACGGCGAAACCGACGTACGCGTGACCAAAGAGCAGGCGCAGGGCGAGTTGTTTGACTGACAAAATAAAGGCCGTCTGAAACTTTATGCTGATAAAGTGAAACTATGTCTGCCTTTTAAAAATCCTTAACCAACCAATGCGGTATAATGCCTCATCTGCACACGCAGCATATACGGAAACATTATGGACAACTCACAAAATACAGAAAATCCGATTCCTCCACGCAACTCCATCCGCAAAAACAGCATTTACCTGCTGCCCAATTCCTTTACCATCGCCGCACTGTTTTGCGCGTTCTTCGCCATTACCCAGTCCATGCACGGACGTTATGAAACGGCGGCGATTGCAGTTTTCCTTTCCATGCTGCTCGACGGCATGGACGGACGTGTTGCCCGTTTAACCAACAGCCAAAGCGCGTTCGGCGAACAGCTCGACAGCCTTGCCGATATGGTCAGCTTCGGTGTAGCGCCTGCCCTGATTGCCTATAAATGGCAACTTTGGCAGTTTGGCAAAATCGGTTATTCCGTCGCCTTTATCTACTGCGCTTGCGCCGCCCTGCGTTTGGCACTGTTCAACACGCTCATCGGCAAGGTCGATAAACGCTGGTTTATCGGCGTTCCAAGCCCGACCGCCGCTGCGTTGATTGTCGGCCTGATTTGGGTCAATCACAGCTTTGAACGCTTCCCCGGCGTGCATTGGTGGGCATTGGGCATTACCCTGTTTGCCGGTATTTCCATGATTGTGCAGATTCCGTTTTGGAGCTTCAAAGAAATCAATATCCGCCGCCAAGTGCCGTTCATGGGCATGGTGCTTGCCGTGTTGGTACTGCTGCTCATCAACTGGAAACCTTCACTCGTCCTCTTCTTGTTTTTCCTTGGTTACAGCCTGTCCGGTTATGTGATGGCAGTCATCCGTTGGTTTAAAAAACGCCATAAAGCACACAAACACGACAAGGCCGTCTGAAATGTGGTCTTTGGACATCATCCTTGCACTGCTCGCCGTCGGCAGCGCGGCGGGCTTTATTGCCGGACTATTCGGCGTAGGCGGCGGCACGTTAATTGTTCCTGTTGTCTTATGGGCGTTGCAGCTGCAAGGCATAGGCGGCCACCCCTATGCCCAGCATCTAGCCATTGGCACTTCATTTGCCGTCATGGTATTTACCACCTTCTCTAGTATGTACGCCCAACATAAAAAACACGCCATCGATTGGGCAACCGTCCGCCGGATGACACCGGGCATGATATTCGGCGTCCTCCTCGGCGCAGTAACGGCAAAATATATGCCGACGCTGGCTTTGCAGGTTTTCTTTATTGCATTTCTTGCCTTTATCGCACTCAAAACCCTACGCGATTCCAAACCCACGCCTTCACGCACCCTGCCCGCCCTCCCCGGCCTGACAGCTGCAGGCACGCTTTTTGGTGCGGCTTCGAGCTGGGTCGGTATCGGCGGCGGTTCGCTATCCGTTCCATTCCTACTGTATTGCAACTTTCCGGCGCACCGCGCCATCGGCACATCTTCAGGTCTGGCATGGCCGATTGCAGTTGCCGGCACCATCGGCTATTTTGCCAACGGTTTGCCTATTGCCAACCTGCCTGAAGGCGCGGCAGGCTTTATTTATCTTCCGGCCGTAGCCATTTTGAGCATTGCCACCATCCTCTTTGCCCCACTCGGCGTTAAAACGGCGCACAAGCTGCCCGCCCGAAAACTCAAAATCGCCTTCGGCATCATGTTGCTGCTGATTGCCGCCAAAATGACTTGGAATTTGATTCATTAAATCTTTCTTGTGAAAAGGCCGTCTGAAACTCTTTCAGACGGCCTGTTTCATGACAATAAAAACAAACTAAATTAAATCTTTTTCTCTACCTAATTTGCCCCATCGCAAATACAGCCAAGCGCCATATTGCCCATCCTGCCACCAACAATCCGGCGCACAAACGAACCATGCGTTTTTGCAAAAAGGTTTTCAAATGCGCTGCAAATATGCCCATCGCGAGCAGGTTCGGCAAGGTTCCCAACGCAAATGCCAGCATATACAGTCCGCCGTGCAAGGCATTGCCGCTGCCTAAAGCATACAAAGACGCGCTGTACACCAAACCGCAAGGCAGCCAGCCCCAAAGCACGCCCACGCCGAAACAGGCAGATACCGATTTAATCGGCAGCAATTTGTTCAGCAAAGGATTCAGGCGTTTCCATATCGGTTTGCCGATGCCTTCGATTTTGGTTGCGGTAGTCGAAATACCGGCAAGATACAGACCGAGCAAAAGCAACAAGACATTGGCGGCAATATACAAACCGTTTTGAACCGCACGTGTATCATCCAAGGAAATGCCGACCTGCCCGACCAAGCCGACCAGAAGGCCAATGACGACATAGCTGCTGATGCGCCCCAAGTTCAACAATACAATCAGCCCGATTCGGTTTAAATGTGGCGGCAGCTGCAAAGCGAATGCGCTGCTTAATCCGCCGCACATGCCGACGCAATGCGTTCCGCCAAAAAAGCCGAGCAGAAAAAGCGTAAGAAATGTGATTTCTTGATTCATGGTTTTTAATGATTCAAACGAATGGATGAGGCCGTCTGAAACTTTTCAGACGGCCCTAAGAATGCAGGACAGGCTTTTCCGCCCACCCTCTTCACGCTTTAGAAAAGCAATTAACTGCGTGCGCGTACGTCAAATGCCTGACGCAAACCTTCGCCGATCATAACCAGCAAAAGCAGCATCACCGTCAGTGTAGCAACGGCAGACAGACCGATCCACCACGCGTCCAAGTTGTCTTTGCCTTGCGCCAGCAACTCGCCCAAGCTCGCCTGTGAGGCAGGTACGCCCAAGCCCAAGAAGTCCAAACTGGTCAGGGCAAGTACGGCACCCGAAATACGGAAAGGCAAAAAGGCCAATACCGGCGTCAAGCTGTTGGGCAGGATATGGCGCCACATGATTTCACGGTTGCCCACGCCCATCGCGCGCGCCGCCAAAACATAATCGGTCTGACGGTTTTTCAAAAACTCGGCGCGGACATAGTCAGATAAGCCCATCCAGCCGAAAAGCGACAGCAACACCAGCAAAATCAACAGCCCCGGATTAAAGAACGAAGACAGGATAATCAAGAGGTACAACTCCGGCATACCGCCCCAAACCTCGATAAAACGCTGCATCAAAAGGTCGGTTTTACCGCCGAAATAACCCTGTACCGCGCCTGCAACCACGCCGATTACGGTAGTCACCACAGTCAATACCAAGGCAAACAACAGCGAATCGCGGAAACCGTAAACCAAGCGCGCCAACAGGTCGCGGCCGCGGTCGTCCGTTCCCAAGATATGCCGTTCGGACGGTTTGGCCGGATCGGGTGCCGTATCAAAATCGTTCAAGGTATCGGCATCGTAAGGATTGGGCAGGTAAAGGGCAAAATTGCCGTCTGAAGTAATGTTGTGACGGATAAGCGGATCCAGATAATCCGCCGGCGTATCGAAATCGCCGCCAAATGTGGTTTCGTTGTATTCGTTTACCAAGGGGAAGAAATACTCGCCCTGATAGCGTATCCACAAAGGTTTGTCGTTGCTCCACAAAGGCGCAAGCAAAGTGACGACAAACAAAACGGCCAAAATCCGCAAAGCCAACCAACCGCGCTTATGCTGCTTAAAGGCTTGCCAAGTAGGGTTTGAAGTAGATTTTTTCTTTTTCATGGTTCGAAACATTCTTTAATAATGGATTGAAGATATTTTCAGACGGCCTTATTTCTGTCCGCCAAAGTGAATGCGCGGATCGACCCACGAATAAGAAATATCCGACACCAATTTAGCCAACAACCCCATTAGCGTGAACACATACAGTGTACCCATTACGACAGGATAATCGCGTTTCATCACTGCCTCGTAAGACAACAAACCCAACCCGTCCAGCGAGAACAACGTTTCAATCAACAGGCTTCCGGTAAAGAATGCGCCGATAAATGCGGCCGGGAAACCAGTAATCAGAGGAATCATGGCGTTGCGGAAAATATGCTTCCACAAAATCTGCTTCTCAGGCAAACCCTTGGCTCGCGCGGTATATACATATTGACGGCGGATTTCTTCAAGGAACACATTTTTCGTCAATACGGTCATCACCGCCAAGTTGCCTGCCACCGAAGCGGTAATCGGCAAGGCCATATGCCACAAATAATCTTTGACTTTACCTGCCCAAGAGAGCGTATCGAAATCATCGCCGACCAAGCCGCCCTGCGGAAACCAGGCAAAAAAGCTGCCGCCGCCAAACAACACCAGCAACACCAAACCCAATACAAACGGCGGTACAGTATAGCCGACCAAAATGATCATACCCGTAATCGTATCGAATCGGCTACCATCCCTGACCGCCTTGGCAATACCCAACGGAATACATATCAAATAAGTCAGGAAAAACGTCCACAAACCCAAACTCATCGATACCGGCATTTTCTCTTTCACCAGATCAAATACGGTTTGATGGTGGAAAAAACTCTCGCCCAAATCGAAACGGGCAAATTTCCATACCATATCAACAAAACGCGTCACAGGCGGCTTGTCGAAACCGTACAAAGCATTCAGCGCGGCCAAATCTTCCGCACTGATGCGGTTGCCGTTTTTGGCCAAAGTTCCAGGCATGCTGTGTCCTGCCGTCTCACCGCCAACCGCACCCTGCGTCAGCTGCTGAACCATCTGCTCCACCGGACCGCCGGGAACAAACTGAATCACGGCGAAGGTAATCGCCAAAATCCCCAATAACGTGGGAATCAAAAGGAGCATACGATGAAAGATATAACGCCACATGGTTAAGTGTTCCTCTATTTTTTTGATTTGAAGGCCGTCTGAAACCGCTGACTTCAGACGGCATATAGTAACGGATTAATAAGCGTTTGGCCGATGATTTACTTCTCCAACGCCTCCTGCAATTTCTTCTCAATCAAATCCGCATCAAACGATTTGGCAATCAATTCAAAGCGGGAATCGCGGCGCCATGAAACTTGGTTTGCGCCCCATTGACCGTCCACCCAGTTCAGCCACACCCAAGTGCCGAGTACTTGAAACACGCCTTTGGCGCGGACGAGGCCGTCTGTAAATTTAGGCAGGTCGTTGAAGAAATCGGTCAGTTTTTCGCCGTCGAAATCACGTCCGGCAGGGAAAGTGAAGCCTTGAGACTGGAAGCCCATGGTATTGTCAGGCAAGGCTTTGAGGCGGTAGCGCGATTTTTCGACAACGGGAATATCAAGCCATTGGATGTCGAGTTGCGCATTTTGTACTTCGACCACTTTGGCTTTAGGCGGGAACAGCTTGGCCGCTTTATCGTGAAACTCAGCCAGCTGCTCGGGGGTGCACAAGTCGGTTTTGCTGGCGACCAATACGTCGCAAATGCCGATTTGGTCTTTATACAAGGCTTGTTGCGCGTAATCGGGATTAATGAATTGGCGCGGATCGACAACGGTAAAGACTGCGCCGATTTCCAGCATACTGTCGAGCGGTTTGGCTTTCAATTCGTCGATAACGCTGGCGGCGTGCGCCAGACCGCTGGCTTCAATCATCAAGCGGTCGGGTTGGGCGTCGCGCAACATTTTTTGTACGGTCGTACCCATTTGCGCGCCGGCAGTACAGCACAAACAGCCGCCGGCGATTTCTGCCACGGGAATGCCGTTGTCGCTCAAGACGGCGCCGTCAATGCCGATTTCGCCAAATTCGTTGACGATGATAACCCATTTTTCATTCGGGTCTTTTTGCGCCATCAGACTTTTGAGTGCGGTGGTTTTGCCTGTTCCGAGAAAGCCTGAAATCAGGTGGACTTTGGTCTTTTTTACTTCTGACATTTTTTACAAATTCCTGTTAAAACAACATGTTCTTCTTTTAATGAGAAACCGGTTTCGGCCACGCCTGCACGCAAGGCCGCCCATTCTTGGCTCAAGGTCTGCTCATCCGCCGTACCGCATTCGGTGCAAACCAAAATAAACGCGCTGTGGTGCGCCTCTGTTTCTTCGTGGTCGTGGCAATGGTCGTTGCACTCGTGCTGCGCGTGGCTGCACAAAATATAGCCGTTGACCGCCGCCACTTTGTGCAAAACTCCCTGTTCCGCCCAAAAATCAAGGGCGCGGTAGGCCGTCGGCGGCGCAACCACACCCTCGCTTTGCTGCTGCATCTGCGACAGAACGTTGTAGGCTTTAATCACGCCGCTTTGTTTCAAAACAATATCAAGCACTTGCTCACGCAATGCGGTTACCTGCACGCCATCGCGCTGCGCTTGTTCTAAGATTTTTTGTTTGATTGCGTTCATAACTGAAACAGCCTTTCAGACGGCCTTGTTAATAAAAAATTACATTATAGCGTGTTTACTCAATTTCAGATAACAAAGAGGCCGTCTGAAACGTTCAGACGGCCTGATGCCGATTACTTAAACCAAGATTTAATTTTTCCAAACAAAGACATGCTTTGTTTTTCAAACGTTTCTTCCTTCGCCGGAGCAGGCGCGTCACGGTAAACTTTCATGCCTGCAAAGGTCTGGGCAACCGGCATGATTTCGATGGAATTGACGTTCATCCGCGCAGGACGCTGATAGAGCCATAAAGCGGTATCGGCAATATCTTGCGGCTGGATAAACTCGACATTCTCATAAACCTCGGCCGCACGCTGGTCGTCGCCTTTGAAACGGACGTTGGAAAACTCGGTATCGCCGCACAGGCCCGGTTCGATATTGGTAATACGGATATTTTTGTCTGCCAATTCGGCGCGCAGATTCATGCTAAATTGGCGCACAAAAGCCTTGGTCGCGCCATAGACATTACTGCCGGGATAAGCATAACTGCCGGCAATAGAACCCAAATTGATGATGTAGCCCTGTTTGCGCGCAACCATTTGCGGCAAAATCTGGCGGGTCAGAAAAGTCAGGCCGATGATATTGGTTTGAATCATGGTTTCCCAATCGCCAAAATCGGCTTTATCGGCTGTATCCAGACCTAAAGCCAAACCGGCGTTGTTGATCAGGCAATCGATTTCGGACAAATGCTCGGGCAGGCTGTTCAAAGCGTTTTGAATTGACTCCGTGCGCGAAACATCCATTTCCAAAGGGTAAAACTGCTCGCCCAATTCCTCTGCCAACTGCTGCAATTTGTCTTCGCGCCTTGCCGCACCGATGACATGATAGCCTGCCGCAACAAAGGTGCGGCACATCGCCGCGCCGAATCCTGCCGATGCCCCGGTAATCAAAATTGCCATATCGTTTCCTTTCTATACTCGTTTCAGACTTGGGTTTAAGGTATGATAACGCCTTATCAGACGGCCTGAGAGTTTGGCCGACTGATTCTAAATTTAACGATAATCATATCATCACAATAGGACACACTCCATATGAAAACCCGTTTTCTCCCAGTTGCGCTGGCAGCCGTGGTGCTTACGCTTTCCGCCTGCGGCGGCAGCGGTGCGCCTTCCCAGCCTAAAGGCCCTATTTCCGAAGACCGCACTGCCGCATTCAAATCCATGATGCCTGAGTTTACCCGCATGGGCAAAATGGTCAAAGACGAAGAGCCTTACGACGTTGAGAAATTCAAACAAGCTGCAGCCACTTTTGCCGAAAACAGCAAAAAACCGTTCACCCTGTTTGAATCCGACCCTCAAGGCAACGGCCGCGCCCTGCCTGCCATCTGGACAGACACAGCAAAATTCAAAGCCGAAGAAGAAAAATTCGTTGCAGCGGTTGAGAAACTCAACGCCGCAGCCCAAACCGGCAAACTGGAAGAAATCAAAGCCGCTTACGGCGAAACCGGTGCAACCTGCAAATCCTGCCACGACACATTCCGCGGTCCGGAATAAGGCTTAAAACAAACAATAAAGGCCGTCTGAAATATCATTTTCAGACGGCCTTTTCTTCAACTGACTTCAAACCTTTCTATATCGACTTTATATTTTGCATTTCATGTTTTTTAACGGTTTCATTTGAAACCGACGGCTCAATTCACATAGCGCAATCAAATTTTCTTCTTCCGGCTGTTTAAATTCAATTAAATCTCCCCTTTTCTTGACCAACCCAATTCAAATTCAGACCTGCTTTATTTTTTCAGCCGGATTAATCATATGCGGTTGGATTATCTCCTGAAACAAGTATCTGCTTTATTTTTTAACAAATAAAAACCATTATCAAAATATTTGTAAAGTTTAATAATATGTTATAAAGTAGCGACTTCGTTTCTGAGGTAACTATCATGAATCCGAATTTCAAATTAAATCTACTAACATTATCTTTACTGGCTATAACAAGTATCGCACACGCAGAAGACGAGGTTTCAACTCAAGAGCTTGATGAAATTCAAGTCAAAGGCAAACACATTGCCAAAGAGAAAAAAGTTTTTACCGAAGGCCAAGCCAAAAGTTCGCGTGAACGCGTTTATCAATCCAGCGAAAACATCGATACCATCGTTCGGAGCATGCCCGGCGTTTTTACCCAACAAGACAAGGGATCGGGGTATTGGCGGTCAATATCCGTGGCGATAGCGGTTTGGGACGCGTCAATACGATGGTTGACGGCGTCACCCAAACCTTCTATTCCACTTCTGCCGATGCCGGACGCAGCGGCAGCTCCTCGCAATTCGGTACGGCACTGGATCCCAATTTCATTGCCGGCGTGGATGTAACCAAAGGCAGTTTCACAGGTGCCAACGGCATCAATACCTTATCCGGTACAGCCAATTTCCGTACTTTACGGGTAGACGATGTGGTACACGGAAACAATACCTTCGGCCTCTTGACCAAAGGATTGACCGGCACAAACAGCACCAAAAGCAATTTTATGGCAACCGGAGCGGTACAAAAATGGTTTGACAGTGGTGCACGCCTTGGTGCGTTATATGGTTACAGCCACCGTAATGTCGAGCAAAACTATAAAGTGGGCGGCGGCGGTCAGCGTATCGGCAATTTTGGCGAAGAATATTTGGACCGTAAAAAACAAGAATATTTTGAGAGCAACTTATTGAAATTCGACCACGAACAAAATCTCTGGGTTCGTGACTTTTCCAAACGCAATGCGGTCGGTAAAAGCTATTGGGACTACCCTTTCTCCAAAAAATATAACGATCCTGAAGTTTTGCAAAGAGATTATGTCGATGATTTGGAAAGAAGCTGGAAAGAGAATTTGGCACCGCAATGGGACCTGACTCCAATCGACCCGACCAGCCTGCAACAACGCTCAAACAGCCATTTGGTCAAAGTGGAATACGAAAACGACAACAACAAGCTGGACCTTCAGCTTCGTACCATGAACAACCGCATCGGCAGCCGCAAAGTAGAAAATCGCAACTACCAAGCCAATTACAATTTAAACATTGGCGATTATGTCGATTTAAACGTGTTGGCCGCCCATAATCTGGGCAAACAAAAATATCCGAAAAACTCACGTTTTTCAGGATGGGGGCTGTTGGATTATTTGGAAACCAAAAACACAGCCAATCTTTTGGATATCAACAACAGCTTTTCTTTCAAACTTCCCCAAAAAACAGATTTAAAAGCCACCGTCGGTTTCAATTTCTTTAAAAACCAATACAGTAAAAACCGCTTTCCGGAAGAGCTGAGCCTGTTTTACGACGGCCCCGATCAAGATGCCGGCCTGTACAGCTTTTTAGGCCGCTTCAAAGGCGACAAAGGAATATTTCCCCAAAAATCAACGATATTGCAACCTTCAGGCCAGCAAAAATTCAATACCTTCTATTTTGATACTTCCTTGAAAAAAGGCATTTATCAATTGAATTACAGCGCCAATATGGTCAACTACCGCTACAAGGGCGAATATACCGACTACTTCAATACCCAAGAAGACTTTAAAAAAGCATTTGGAGAAGACTCTGAAATTTATAAACAGCATTGCACGCCAAGCTGCGACCTTTACGAACCGGTTTATACCAAATCCGGTAAAAAGCATGCGGTAAACCATTCGGTAGCATTAAACATCAATGTCAATGACTACTTTATGCCGTTTATCAGCTATTCGCGTACGCATAGAATGCCGAATATTCAAGAAATGTATTTTTCACAAATCGGCGACTCGGGCGTCAATACCGCCCTTAAGCCGGAACAGGCCAATACTTACCAAATAGGCTTCAATACCTTCAAAAAAGGGATTTTCAAGCCGGATGATGTATTGGGTTTCAAACTGGTCGCCTATCGCAGTAGGATCAACAACTATATCCACAATGTTTATGGCAAATGGTGGGATTTAGACAAAGCACCCAGCTGGGTAACCAGCACCGGCCTGCAATACTCTATCCAGCATCGAAACTACGCCAAACCTGTCCATAAAAATGGTTTGGAAGTGGAAATGAACTATGATTTCGGCCGCTTTTTTACCACCCTGTCTTACGCCTATCAAAAAACCAACCAGCCGACCAACTATAGCGATGCCAGCGAATCTCCCCGCAACTCTTCTAAAGAAGACCAAATCAAACAAGGCTACGGCTTAAGCAAAATTTCCCGCCTGCCCGAGATTACGGTCGGTTTGAATTGGGCTCACGCTGGTTGGGCAACAAATTGACCATCGGCGGCATTATGCGCTATTACGGCAAAAGTACACGGGCAACGACTGAGGAAGAGTTTGTTGACGGGACAACCGGTGCCAATACCTACTCTTCACACCAAATGGGCAGAAGGGTGATCAAAAAAACAGAAAGCATCAACAGACAGCCACTGATTTTTGATTTCTATGCCAATTATGAACCGAAGAAAAACCTTATCCTTCGTTTCGACATTCAAAATGCGTTCAATAAACGCTATATCGACCCTTTGGATGCCGCAAATGATGCCGCAACCCAGCGCTATTTCAGCGTATTTGAAAGAAAAGGCGGTTTAGATGATGAGGAAGTCGAATGCGATGCCAACGGTTTATGCAATGGCAAATATGGCGGCACGACACGCTCCGTCTTGAACAACTACGCACGAGGCAGAACTTTGCTGTTTACCATCAGCTATAAGTTCTAAACCTATCTATAAGCATTCTTAATGTAACACTAATTAAAAAGCCGACAAACACAATATTTGCCGGCTTTTTTCAATATATTCTCAAAATTTTCTTCATCAATACACAACAAAAAACCTGCCCTTGCGGACAGGTTTTCAATAATGACGGATTACAGGCCGCTCAGACGGGCTGTATCGTGTGCAATCATCAATTCTTCATTGGTAGGAATCACAACGGCAACAGCTTTGCTGTCGGTAGTGGTAATCACACCGGCATTGCCGAAGCGAGCCTTCAGGTTGGCTTCTTGGTCAATGTGCAGACCGAGGAAGCCCAAGTAGCCCAATACACGTTCGCGGATGATGTCGGAGTTTTCACCGATACCGCCGGTGAAGACCAATGCGTCCAAACCGCCTGCTGCTACTGTCATGCTGCCGATGTATTTAGCCAAGCGGTAGATGAAGATTTCCAGAGCCAGTTTGGCACCTGCGTGACCGTTGGCAGCTTCTTCTTCAATGGTACGGCAGTCGTTAGACAAACCGGAGATACCGAGCAGGCCGGATTTTTTGTTCAGCATTTCGGTAATTTGGGAAATGGTCATGTTTGCGTTTTCAGCCAAGAAGCTGAACACTGCGGGATCGATGTCGCCGCTGCGGGTACCCATTACCAAACCTTCCAGCGGGGTTAGGCCCATGCTGGTATCGCGTGATTCGCCGTTGGCGACGGCGGTAATAGATGCGCCGTTACCCAAGTGGGCAATGACCATGCGCAGGTCTTTTTTGTCTTTGCCGAGGAAGCGTGCAGTTTCGTCAGAAACGAAGCGGTAGCTGGTACCGTGTGCACCATAACGGCGCAAGCCGTATTTTTCATACAATTCATGTGGAACAGCATATTTGTAAGCGTGTTCAGGCATGGTTTGATGGAATGCAGTGTCGAATACGACAACGTTCGGCAGGCCTTTGAAGATGCTTTGTGCAGCGCGCAGGCCCAAAAGGTGGGCCGGGTTGTGTAAAGGAGCAAGTGGAATACATTTTTCGATACCAGCGATAACATCGTCGGTAACCAAAATGGATTCGCTGTACAATTCGCCGCCGCTTACCACGCGGTGGCCGATCGCGCCGATACGGGTATCGAGGCCGTGGGCTTTGAGTTCTTCCATCAGGGCTTCAACTGCGCCGGTGTGGTCGGGCTTGGCAGACAGGTCAACTTTGTGTTTTTCGCCGTTGAATTTGAAGGTGATGTAGGCATCGGGCAGATTGAGTTTTTCGGCAAGGCAGCTCAGCAATACTTCGCCGCTGTCGTTATCCAATACGGCACCTTTGAGGGAAGAGCTGCCGCAGTTCAAAACCAAGATTAATTTTTGTGTCATTTTATGCTCCTTGAGGTTTCAGACGGCATTTTTTGTCGGGACCTTACTACTGCTCCGGCTATATTGCACCCCTTGTGGGACGTAGTGGGTAGCGGTCTGAACAGATTAACAAAGTAAACGCCGTATTCTAACAAAAAATGTAATCGGCTGCTTGACTTAATATTTGATGTAAAATGGACGGAATTTTATTTTAGGCCGTCTGAAAAAAATGACGGCGGTTTTGAAGATTTCCCGATATGCATTATTTCAGTATCCACACTCAAGACGGCGAACACGCCGGATTTTTTATTATGTTGGCAGACGATGAATCACAAAATCCGCCGCAAAGCGGACGCTTCGCAATCAAGCTGCAAAGCGAAGATGCAGCCGAAGCGGCGGTATTGTCTCCTTTTGAGCAAACCGATATCCCGCAATACTGGCGCGTGGTTAAAGACCGTATCGAATTGTTTTTTGACGATAAAAATATCGGCGCATTGCGCAACGAGTATCTGACCATCAGCGGTAAAACCTTTATCCTGACCGATTTGACCGGAGCGATGTAATGGAAAGTATGTTTATCCTTGTCCCCATCAGCATTATTTTGGCCTTTATCATCGGCTGGTTTTTCTGGTGGTCGGGTAAAAACGGACAGTTTGACGACCTTGAAGGACCTGCGCACCGCATTTTGATGGACGATGACTCCACTGAAAAACTGATCGAAAAAGACGAAGACAAAGAATCCAAACAATGAGCCTTAAAAAAGACAATCTGAATTTCCACGCGACCCGCCGTTTTGCGCCGCTCTTTGGGACGCAGTTTTTGGGCGCGTTTAACGATAATATGTTCAAAACCGCATTATTCGTGATGATCAGTTTTTACGGTTTGGGCAAAAACGACTTGCTGCCGCCCAGCCAAATGCTGAACTTGGGCGCAATGCTGTTTATCCTGCCCTACTTCCTGTTTTCCGCACTCTCTGGGCAGCTGAGTAACAAATTCGATAAAGCAGTTTTAGCGCGTTGGATCAAGCTGTTGGAAATCATCATCATGGCAGTGGCGGCGTATGGCTTCTACATCCAATCTGCGCCTTTGCTTTTAATCTGCCTGTTTTGCATGGGCACGCAATCAACCTTGTTCGGCCCGCTGAAATACGCGATTTTGCCCGATTACCTCAACGACAAAGAGCTGATTATGGGCAACAGCCTGATTGAATCGGGTACGTTTATCGCCATCTTGCTCGGTCAAATTTTGGGTACGGCAGTCGCAGGCGTTCCTCCGTATATTGTTGGTGGTTTGGTATTATTGGTCGCCATCGGCGGTACGATGACCAGCCTGTTTATGCCGTCTGTACCCGCTAAAATGCCGGACACAAAAATCGAATGGAACATCATCAAAGGCACAAATTCACTGATTCGTGAAGCGGCAGCCGATCGTCCCGTATTCACTTCTATCATCGGTATTTCATGGTTTTGGTTTATCGGCTCGGTTTATACCACCCAACTGCCGACGTTCACACAAATTCATTTGGGCGGCAACGATAATGTGTTCAACCTGATGTTGGCGCTGTTCTCCATCGGCATTGCCATCGGCTCGGTGTTATGCGCCAAACTCAGCCATGAGCGCCTGATTTTGGGCTTGGTTACCATCGGCACATTGGGTCTGACTGTCTGTGGATTATTGCTGGTGTGGCTGACCCACGGCCAACGCTTTACCGAATTAAACGGCATTATTTGGTTTTTATCGCAAGCCCAAGCGTATCCGGTTATGCTCGTGATGTCGGCCATCGGCTTTTTCGGCGGCTTCTTCTCCGTACCGCTCTATACTTGGCTGCAAACCGCCAGCAGCGAAACCTTCCGCGCCCACGCTGTCGCCGCCAACAACATCATCAACGGCGTATTTATGGTGTCGGCTGCCATTTTGAGCGCGATTTTGCTGATCTTGTTCGACAGCATTACGCTGCTATATTTGATTGTTGCCGTGGGTAATCTTCCGTTGATTGTTTACCTCATCAAACGGGAACCGAAATTTATCGGGGATTTGACCGCTTTGTTGAAAATCAACAAATAAGGCCGTCTGAAATGTATCCCCACCATGCACATTTTCACTGTTCAATCGCGTGGACAGCTTGTGCATAAATCAGATTACTGTCTGATTTAACATTAAAAAAACAGTACTGCCTAAATTTTAAGCAACACTTTACCGCCAAACAAAATGCACATTTTCCCCAAACAAGCGTGTGCAAAGGCTGTGAATAAGTAAGCTTAATGATTGATATTTCAAATAAAAACGATATTTGATTAATTTCTAGGCAGTTTATTAAAGGCCGTCTGAAACCTTTTTCAGACGGCCTGAGAGTATAATAACTACCTACCTTATAGTTCCCAAACGATATGATTTATCCATGGCATGAAACCCAATGGCAACAGCTCGCCGCCCATTGGCAAAACCGTCCCAACGCCTGGCTGTTTACCGGCAAAGAAAATACCGGCAAAACCGAGTTTGCCCGCTTTGTCGCGCAGGCATTGCTATGCGAATCGCCCAAGTCCGGTCATGAACCCTGCGGCGAGTGTGCTTCGTGCCATTTGTTCAGCCAAAACACCCATCCCGACTTTTACGAACTCACGCCGGAAATTCCCGAAGGCGAGGCAACAGGACGCAAACTTCTGCAAATCAAAATCGATGCCGTGCGCGATATTGTGGAAAACATTTACCTGACCGCTGTCCGCGGCGGCCTGCGCGTGGTATTGGTGCATCCGGCGGAAAGTATGAACACACAGGCGGCAAACGGTTTATTGAAAGCTTTGGAAGAGCCACCGCAACACGTCGTTTTCCTGCTCGTTACCCATGCGCGTGACAAACTCCTGCCTACAATTAAAAGCCGTTGCCGCCAGATGGTACTGCCCTCGCCTACCCATGAGCAGGCTACGGCATACCTGCGCCAACAGGGCGTGGAAAATGCCGAAGCCTTATTAGCATTCCACAGCGGCGCTCCTTTATTCACGCCGACTCCCGAATTGGACGCATTACGCGAAGAGTTGCTGACGCTGCTGGCTGCCCCGCGCCTGTTGGCCATACTCGACTATGCCGCCGCGTTCGACAAACAAAAACAACCGCTGGCCGTTTTCATCGACTGGCTGCAAAAGTGGCTGATGGATGTCGGCTTGGCACAACAAAGCATGGTGCCGCTTTATTATCCGCACCATGCCCAAGCCCTGCTTCAGACGGCCTCTAAAACCGATTCACGCAAGCTGTTTGCCCTATTGGGCCGTCTGAACGCGCTCAACCCTTACGGATACCATACCTTGAGTGTTAAAATGCAGCTTGAGTATCTGCTTATCGAATATTTAGATTTTTGGCAAAACAAACCCTAACAGGTAATAAATGATGAATAAAAAAGACATTCCGGCGAAGATGTTGGCTTTGCAACTCAAAGACCCCAATCTACTGTACAACTGCTATATGCCGTTTTTAGAACACGGCGGCCTGTTCGTACCGACCGATGACGTACTCTCCCTAGGCGAAGACATCCTCTTGGCCGTAGAAATCGCCGACTACCCCAAACGCTTCCTGCCCACCAAAGTCGTTTGGATCAATCCGGCTCGCACTTCAGCCCACCGCCCCAAAGGCGTAGGCCTTGCATTCTCCGAACACGAAAGCTGCCTGCAGGCCAAAAACCTGATCGAAGCCGAGCTTGGCCCGCGCCTGCGCAGCGACCGCACTACTTTTACCCTGTAATACCATGTATTTAATCGATTCACATTGCCATCTCAACTTTGACGGCTTAAAAGACCGCCTGCCCGAAGTCTTTGCCAATATGGAAGCGCAAAGCGTCAAACAGGCGCTTGCCATCAGCGTCAGCAAACAAAGTTTTGCCGAAGTCTTCGACATTGCTCAGGCAAACGACCACATTTACTGCACCATCGGTATACATCCCGACAGCCAAGAAGCGGAAGAATTTACCATTGCAGAAATGGTAGAGGCGGCCAAACATCCGAAAATCGTCGGTATCGGCGAAACCGGTTTGGACTATTACTGGTGCAAAGGCGATTTGTCATGGCAACATCAACGCTTTGCCGACCATATCCAAGCCGCCAACGAAAGCGGCCTGCCCGTTATCGTCCACACGCGCGATGCGGCCGAAGACACGTTGCGGATTTTAAAAGAATGCCACACCAACTCCGGCGTGATTCACTGCTTCTCTGAAGACGTTGCCTTTGCCAAAGCCGCTTTGGATTTAGGGTTATACATCTCCTTCTCCGGCATTGTGACGTTTAAAAACGCACCGCTGATACAGGAAGCCGCCAAATACGTCCCTGCCGATAGAATCTTGGTAGAAACCGATGCACCCTTCCTCGCGCCGGTTCCCAAACGCGGCAAACAAAACGAGCCTTCCTACGTCCGCTATACAGCCGAGTTCTTAGCCAATCTGCGCGGCGAGAGCTTGGAAACATTGGCACAAAACACCAGCGACAATTTCTATCGCCTGTTTAAGAAAGTACCCGATGGCCGTCTGAACAACGGCTAGGTCTAAAGCCTCTAACATTGGCTCTGCCTCAAACACAGCGGTAAACTCGAAATGACCCGAGACAGAAACGCAATAGGCTTGCGCTATCTTCCGAACGGCCAGACTTTTGAAGAATGGGAATATTCCCATCAACACAATAAATAAGTTTAAATTCAAAATATTGCTTTCCTAAGCCCAGCAAAGTACAAGGCCGTCTGAAAGTATTTTCAGACGGCCTCTTGCTTATTTTACTGATAGGATGTAAAACCTACCCTTCGAAATAAACGGTTCATCAAAACCGTACATCAATCGACACAATATGGACACAAACTCCGAAATGCACACCCACCCTAATTTTTACGCTATGCTGACTGCAGCCTGCCAAAAAAACGGTAAAGGCACAGTCATTTTCAACGACAAAGAAAAAATCAGCTATTCCTCCCTCAAACGCGAAGTAGAAACCGTCGCTGCCTATCTGCAACACCAAGGCGTACAATATGGCGACAGGGTCGCCCTTGTCGTTTCCAACTCTCCCGAATTTATTGCCGCCTATTTCGCCATTACTTCCATCGGCGCGGTAGCCGTCCCACTCAACGTCTTTTTGAAAAGCGAAGAATTTTCCTACATTCTTAATGACTGCGGCGCACGCTTTATGTTCGCCTCCGCGCCGTTGGCCAAAGAACTCAAAAACATCAAAGCCAAAACCAAAGTCAATAAAATCATCTGGATTGGCGAAACCAAAGCCGCCAGTGGCGATGACAGCTATTTCGATGCCGCGCGTACATTCCCCGGCAAGCCGAATCTGAGCCGTCAGCCGTCTGCCAACGATTTGGCACATATTATCTACACCTCTGGTACAACCGGCCACCCCAAAGGCGCATTAATCAGTTATAGCAATCTATTTTCCAACCTTTCGGGCATCGAACAAATTTTCCAAATTTCGCAAAAAGACCGCTTCGTCGTCTTCTTGCCCATGTTCCACAGCTTTACGCTGACTGCCATGGTTTTGCTGCCGATATATCAAGCCTGCTCGATTATTTTGGTCAAATCCGTCTTCCCGTTCTCCAACGTGTTGAAACAGGTTTTACTCAAACGCGCTACCATTTTCCTCGGCGTACCGGCTATTTACACTGCCATGAGCAAAGCCAAAATCCCTTGGTATTTCAGATGGTTCAACCGCGTCCGCCTATTTATCAGCGGTGGTGCGCCTCTGGCCGAACAAACCATTGACGACTTTAAAGCCAAATTCCCGCGTGCCAAATTGCTGGAAGGCTACGGCTTGAGCGAATGCTCGCCCGTTGTTGCCGTCAATACGCCCGAACGCCAAAAAACCGCCAGCGTCGGCGTCGCCCTGCCCGGCTTGACCGTGAAAGCCGTCGATGACGAATTGATCGAAGTGCCGCGCGGTGAAGTGGGCGAACTCATCATCAAAGGCGGCTCGGTGATGCAGGGCTACCTCAATATGCCTGACGCCACAGATGAAACCATTGTCAACGGTTGGCTGAAAACCGGCGACTTCGTCACCATAGACGAAGACGGCTTTATCTTCATCGTCGACCGCAAAAAAGACCTGATTATCTCCAAAGGCCAAAACGTCTATCCGCGCGAAATCGAAGAAGCCATCTACAAACTCGAAGCCGTGGAAGCTGCCGCCGTAATCGGCGTGAAAGACCAATACGCCGATGAAGAAATCATTGCCTTTATCCAACTCAAAGAAGGCATGAAACTGGAAGAAGCCGAAGTCCGCAGCCACCTGCGCGGCCTGTTGGCAAACTTTAAAATCCCTAAACAGGTCATCTTCCAAGATGAGCTGCCGCGCAATGCCACCGGCAAAGTGTTAAAACGCAAACTCAAAGAACAGTTTCAAGACTAAACCGCTGTTTCAGACGGCCCCTTGATTCATGCAGGCCGTCTGGAAACCTGTCATCAACAAACTTTTCAGACGGCCACGACCATGACGACACCTATACTCGAAATCGAAAACCTAAACGGCTCCTTTCCGAGCAAGCAAGTCCTGCACGATATCAACCTGACCTTGCAACCCGGCCGCAAACTGGCATTGGTCGGCGAGAGTGGCAGCGGCAAAACCGTATTATCGCAAGGCATTATGCGCCTGAATCCGATGGTTACCTTTGAAGGCAGTCTGAAATATTGCGGAACCGAGCTGCTGACCCAACCCGAACGCGCCCTGCAAAAACTGCGCGGCCGCGAAATCGGCATGGTGTTTCAAGAACCCATGACCGCCCTCAACCCCGTCATGCGTGTCGGCGAACAAATCGCCGAAGTCCTGTCCCTACATTTGGGTTTGGATAAAAAACAGGCATGGGCGCGCGCTATCGAACTCCTGGACGAAACCGGCATCCACCAGCCCGAGCAAAAAGCCCAGGCCTACCCTTTCCAACTTTCCGGCGGCCAACGCCAACGCGCCATGATTGCCATGGCCGTATCAGCCCAGCCCAAGCTCTTGATTGCCGATGAACCGACCACTGCTTTGGACGTTGCCGTTCAAGCCCAAATCCTCGACCTGCTCTCACGCCTGCAGGAAGAACACGGCATGACCATGCTCTACATTACGCATGACTTAAACCTTGTGCGCCGTTTTGCCGACGATGTCGCCGTTATGCGTAACGGCCGTATCCTCGAAACCGGCAAAGCAACCGAAGTCTTCGCCAATCCGCAGCACGAATACACCAAAATGCTGCTCAATGCCGGCACAACGCGACGCGTCGCCCCCTTGCTTGAAAACCCTGCCACCGTCCTTAAGGCCGAACAAATCGCCTTCTCCGTCAAAGAATCGGACGGCTGGTTTAAAAAACGCGACAAAACTATTCTCAACCCCATTTCTTTCGACCTCAAATCCGGCGAAACCTTAGGTATCATCGGCGAAAGTGGTTGCGGCAAAACCACGCTGGCGAAAGCCGTTATGCACCTTATCGATTCCGAAGGCAGTCTGATTGTCAACGGCGAGCCATGGAAACGCGAATTGAGACGCGAAATCCAAATGGTGTTCCAAGACCCATTCGGCGCATTCAATCCGCGCATGAACGTCTTTGATACCGTTTCCGAAGCCTTGCGCGTTCACGAGCCAAGTATGCCGCGCGAAGAAATGCGCCGCCGTGTCGAAGAAGTCCTCAAACAAGTCGGACTGCCCGAAGACGCCCTCGAACGCTATCCGCACGCATTCTCCGGCGGCCAGCGCCAACGCCTCGCCATCGCCCGCGCCATCATTGTCCGCCCGAAAATCCTCGTATTGGACGAACCAACCAGCGCACTTGATGTCCAATGGCAACAACAAATCCTTGAATTGCTCAGCAACCTGCAAAAAGAATACGGCCTCGCCTTCATCATCATCAGCCACGACCTCGCCGTGATCCGCGCCATTTCCCACCGCGTGATGGTGTTGAAAGACGGCAAAGTCGTTGAAGAAGGCGAATGCGAAAACGTGTTTGCCAATCCAAGCAGCGACTATACGCGCCATTTGATTGCACACTCCGGCCACATGGTTCAAGAGGCCGTCTGAATCTTTAAGGATTACGATAGACGCATTTCAAAAAAACTATTACCTAGTGGCGGCACTTGAAATTTTCCCTGTCTGCCACTATTCTGAACAACATCTTTATTAATCCCGATTCAAAAGGAAATAACATGAGCAGCGAATTGATTATCCACGCCAGCGATGCCAGCTTCGAACAAGACGTTTTGAAATCCGACGTACCTGTATTGCTGGACTTCTGGGCACCATGGTGCGGCCCTTGCAAAATGATTGCCCCAATCTTGGACGACATCGCCTCCGAATTCCAAGGACGTCTGAAAGTCGTTAAAATCAACATCGACGACAATGAAGCTACTCCTGCCAAATTCGGCGTTCGCGGCATCCCTACCCTGATGGTGTTCAAAAACGGCGAAAACGTTGCAACTAAAGTCGGCGCATTGGCTAAAGGTCAACTGACTGCATTCGTTGAAGCCTCTATCGCTTAAGGCTTTAAGCATATAAAAAGGCCGTCTGAAAATTGTTTTCAGACGGCCTTTTTTGTATCGGTTAAGCAGCCAATGGTTTCAAAGTCAGGCTGATATTGTCAGCCTTCACTTTAAACAATAAATCAATATTCGGATGTTTGCCCGGATTGGCTTCGGCATCGGCAACATGTTCAGCAAACCATGCCAAGCCGCGTTCTGCCGCCGCTGCATCCAGCTTGCCGTCAAACTCTTGCGCCAAAGCATGGTAAAGCTTGAGCGAGCCTTGTTTGCCGGGCGCATTGGGAATGTGATGAACCACATTGCCCTCTTTATCGAGAATATCCAAGCCGATCAAATGGTCGATGGCAGGCATGGCGGCCAGATTATCTTGGAAGCTCATGATTGTCCTTTCTGATGTGGGTTTTAAAGCAAACCATATAACAAGGCCGTCTGAAAGTTGATGTTTGACACTTTTCAGACGGCCTTAAACATTTCAATTAACGTGTACCGAAAATCTTATCGCCGGCATCGCCCAAGCCTGGGATGATGTAGCCGTGTTCGTTCAAGTGGCTGTCGAGCGCGGCAGTGTAGATGGTTACATCAGGATGCGCGTCATTAACGGCTTTCACGCCTTCCGGAGCGGCAACCAATACCAATGCTTTGATATTGCTGCAACCTTTGGCTTTCAGCAAGTCGATGGTCGCAACCATAGAGCCGCCGGTCGCCAACATCGGGTCGATAATCAGGGCGGGACGCTCGGCCATGCTGTCAACGAATTTTTCAAAGTAAGAAACCGGTTTCAGCGTTTCTTCATCGCGCTGCAAGCCGACAACGCTGATTTTAGCGGTAGGAATCAGGTCGAGTACGCCGTCGAGCATACCCAAACCGGCACGCAAAATAGGGACAACGGTCAAGGTTTTGCCTTTGATACGGTCGCCTTCGATGGAGCCACACCAACCGTCGATGATGTATTTTTCGGTTTCAAAGTCGCGGCTGGCTTCGTATGCCATCAGGCGTGCCAGCTCGGTAGTGAGCGTGCGGAATTTATAGGTGCTGCATTCTGCCTCGCGCATCAAAGTCAGTTTGTGGCGGACGAGGGGATGATTGATGACGGTAACGTTCATTTTCTGTATTTCCGAGTTTCGTTGACGGACTGAATTATACTTTTTTTCACGAAGGGCGGAAAGGGTATGTTTTGTACGAAAGGCCGTCTGAATCAGGGTTTCAGACGGCCTTTGTCAACAATTTTACATTACGGAATATTGTGGATAATTAAGCTTTCAGCAATTCTTGCAATTCGCCGGCTTCGTACATTTCCATCAAAATGTCAGAACCGCCGACAAATTCGCCGTTGACGTACAGTTGAGGAATGGTCGGCCAATCGCTGTATTCTTTAATGCCTTGGCGTACGGCATCGTTTTCCAATACGTTGACAGTCACATAGTCGGTGCAACCTGCCGCATTCAGGATTTGTACGGCACGGGAAGAGAAGCCGCATTGTGGGAACTGCTTCGTGCCTTTCATGAACAATACGACGCGGTGGGTGGTTACGACTTCTTTGATTTGATCGTGGATAGAGGACATTGTGTGTTCCTTTTTACTAAATCGGTTGTTCGGGAAAAATCAAATTTCCCGCCATTATACGCAAATTGATGAAGTTGAGGGGCGTTTATCAACGTCGGATCTGACCGTTGCCGTTGATGTAGAACTTGGTCGAAGTCAGCGCTTCCAAACCCATCGGGCCGCGGGCGTGCATTTTTTGGGTGGAAATCCCGATTTCCGCGCCCAATCCGAAAACAAAGCCGTCGGTGAACCGAGTGGATGCATTGACATAAACCGCCGCCGCATCAATGCTTTCTTGGAAAAACTCGGCATGGGCAATGCTTTGGGTCACAATCGCTTCCGAGTGATGCGTCGTATGGCCGTTAATCCAATCGACGGCTTCTTCCACTGATTTCACTATTTTGACCGACATAATATAGTCAAGAAACTCGGTACTGTAATCTTCCTCGGTCGCCAAAACAGCATTTTGAAACATACGCAATGCTTCCTGATCGGCTCTAAATTCGACCGGATGCACTTTGGCAACGGCTTCTTCCAGTTTGGGCAAAAACACTTCCGCTATCTTTTCATGAACAACCAAAGACTCCGCGGCATTACACACGCTCGGACGCTGCGTTTTCGCGTTCACGACGATATCGACTGCCATCTCCAAATCGGCGCTGTCATCGACATAAATATGGCAATTGCCGACTCCGGTTTCAATGACGGGAACTTTCGATTTCTCTTTCACCGTCTGAATCAAGCGCGCGCCGCCGCGCGGAATCAGTACATCAATATAATCGACTGCCTGCATCAATTCCTCGGCGGCGGCATGACTGGTATCTTCGACCAGCTGCACCACATCGGCATCCATTCCCGCTTTTACCAAAGTCTGCCTGATGACGGCAATCAATGCGGTATTGGAATGGATGGCATCTCGACCGCCGCGCAAAATAATGGCATTTCCGGTTTTAAAGGCCAGAGAAAACGCATCGACCGAAACATTGGGGCGGCTTTCAAAAATCATGGCGACCACGCCCAAAGGCACGCGTTTTTGAACAATCTTCAAACCGTCCAAATTGGTATAGCCGCGGACAACCTGCCCAATCGGGTCCTGCAAATCGGCAACCTGCCCAACGCCTTCCGCAATGCCTTTGATGCGTTCGTGATTCAAGCGCAGCCTGTCGAGCATAATGTCCGAAATGCCGTTTTCTTTTGCAGCGGCCAAATCGCGGGCATTTTCCGCCAAAATCATTTCAGCCTGTTCAACCAAAGCCGCCGCAACCTGACGCAGCAGATTGTTTTTTTCCACGCTTCCCAAGCTGATTAACGTTTTACTGGCTTTTTGAGCATTCTTGCCCAACTGTTCGATATAGTTCATCAAACCTCCCTATTTCTCTTGTGCAAACCACGTTCCGATAGGCGCGCCATCTAAAACCTGAAGGATATCGCGCGGATTGGCGCTGTTCATCAACACCATCTGGCCATGATGTTCAAACATCATCTGCGCACTCTTAATCTTACTGAGCATGCCGCCCGTACCAAACTTACTGCCCGATCCGCCAGCAGAAGCAATAATTTCTTCGGTAATATCGGCCACATGGCTGCGCAGCTTGGCATCGGCATGAACGGTCGGATTTTTATCAAACAAACCGTCAATATCGGACAACATAATCAGCAAATCAGCTTTAACGATTTTCGCCACAACTGCCGACAAACGGTCGTTATCGCCAAACTTGGTCGCATGGTCCATCTCGTCCACACTGACCGCGTCGTTCTCATTGACAATAGGAATGACGCCGATGGAAAGCAGGGATTCAAAAGCATTGGTAACGTTTGCCAAACTTTCCGGATATTCGACCACATCACGCGTCAGCAGGATTTGCGATACCGTCATTCGATAATGGGAAAAAATCTGCGAATAAAGGCTCATCATGGCCACTTGGCCGACGCTGGAAACAGCCTGCTGCTGCGCCATTTCCACCGGACGTTTTTCCATGTTGAGGACATTCAGCCCAAAACCCATCGCGCCGGAAGACACCAGCACAATTTCTTTGCCCTTACTGACCAAACTGGAAATGACAAAGGCCAGTTGGTCGATTTTTGTCAAATTGATTTTGCCGTTTGGCAACACCAAAGAACTGGTTCCAATCTTAATGACAATGCGTTTTACTGCTTCAAAATCTCGTTTCATTATTCTCCTCTGCTTTCTATTTTTATGATTGCATGCGGCACTATTTCAGCCAAACGTGTCTACATCATAACTGCGAAGCAATAGAAAATACAGACAAAATTAAAAAACGCTTCCTTTAAAACCGTATTTTCAGCCTTTATCCGAATCCGTTAACAACAAAATAAAAGGCCGTCTGAAACCCGATTCCAGGTTTCAGACGGCCTTTTACCGATTATTGGGAACATGGCCTGCCACGATAAATACAGCCCGTTCCCTACAAACGCTTATTGGTGATCAGCAATAATTTTCAGCATTTGCGCCAATACTTTAGGATTGGCCGCAACGATGTCGCCGCTTTCCAACCAGCCCTCATTACCGGACATATCGGTAACGATGCCGCCTGCTTCTTGGACAATCAATGCACCGGCGGCAATATCCCAAGGTTTAAGGTTGAACTCAAAGAACCCGTCCAAACGGCCGGCCGCAACGGCACACAAATCCAAAGAAGCCGCGCCTTCACGACGGCCGCCGGCGGTTTTTGACAAGAAATCTTTCAAAATTGCCAGATACTTGTCCATCATGCTTTGATCGACAACAGGGAAGCCGGTACCAATCAGGCAGCGATTCAATTCGATGCGGTTGGAAACGCGGATGCGGCGGTCGTTGAGCAACGCGCCTTTTCCGCGGGATGCCATGTACACATCGTTGCGCTCAGGTGCGTACACCAAAGCTTCTTGCAACACGCCTTTGTGCAGGAGTGCCATAGAGATAGCGTATTGTGGATGGCCGTGGAGGAAGTTGGTTGTGCCGTCGAGCGGATCGATAATCCATTCGTACTCGGCGGTGGCTTTACCGTGGGAACCGCCTTCTTCGCAAGTGATTTTGTGATGCGGATAGGCTTCTTTAAGCGCTTCCACCAAAATCATTTCGGAGCTGCGGTCAACATCGGAAACGAAGTCGTTGAATGCTTTGCTGTCTACTTTGACGGCATCCAGATTGCCGGCGGCGCGAATCATCATTTGCCCTGCTTTACGGGCGGCTTTGAAAGCGGTATTTAAAAACGGATTCATGGTTTTCTTTCTAATTCAGGTAAAATACGCCCTAATGCGCCGAACAAGGCACACAAGAGGCTGTTAATCGTTTCCGATGCTGTTAAAGAACATTTCAGACGGCATGGAAAAAGGCCGTCTGAAAACAAAAAGATGGCGCATTATACCTGATTCCCGTACAAACAGAAAACAAAACATGACTTCCGAAAAACCCGCCCTGCCCGCTTATCTGGACAACATCCGCATCATCCTCACGCGCACCAGCCATCCCGCCAATATCGGCTCCGCCGCGCGCGCCATGAAAACGATGGGCCTGCACAAACTAACCATCGTCGCTCCCAATCTGATGGCAACGCCGATGACGGAAAATCCGCCCGTGTTCGATCCGGAACATCCGCAATCGTTTAAATTACCGGAAGAAAGTTTCATCCTCGCTTCCGGCGCGGCGGACGTTTTGGAAAATGCCACCATTGCCGCTTCTTTGGACGAAGCCCTTGCCGACACCACCATCACCTGCGCCCTGACCAGCCGCCGCCGCGAAATCACTGCGCCGCTGCAAACGCCGCGCGACTTGGTGCCCGAATTACTACAGGCTGCCAACCGTGGCGAGAAAGTGGCGCTGGTCTTCGGTAACGAGACTTTTGGCTTGAGCATCGAAGAAGTCCAAGCCTGCAACCGACTGATGACCATCAACGGCAATCCCGACTATTTCTCGCTCAACCTTGCCCAAGCCGTGCAGGTCGTGAGCTACGAAATCTTCAGCCAAACCGATTCGCCCATGACCCATCTGCAACAGGAAGACCACGCCGCGACCCACGAGCAAATCAAAGGCATGGTCGCCCACATGGAAAGCGTGATGAACGACATCGGCTTTTTCAACCGCCGCAACGGCGAGCGCCTGATGCGCCGTATGCAGAGCCTGTTCGGACGCGCCAACACGCAAACCGAAGACATCGACATCCTGCGCGGTTTTTTCAATACCGTCAGCCACCGTATCCATAAAAAAGACTGATTTAAGGCCGTCTGAAAACGTTTCCAGCTTTTCAGACGGCATGACTGATATTCGGATAAGCATGAATTACGCCCTAGACGCATTATGGTGGAAACTCACCAGCCAACCCGTCCGCGACCTCGCCTCGCTGCTGACTGCGCCGCCTTTATGGCAAAGCGGTTGCGAATTGAGCGTGCGCGAACTATTGGGGGAACACGGTTTCCGCTACCTGTTGGCATTGGACGCCGATCCCGCTCCGCTGACGGATTACCTTGCCCAACGCGCCCCGTTCGGCCACCGTCTCGGCATTTATGCCGAAGAGCTGCTGGCTTTCTGGTTTACCAACGCGCCGCACGCCAAACTGCACGCATACAACCTGCCCGTTTTTTCAGACGGCCAAACTTTAGGCGCCGCGGATTTTGTCGCTTCCCTCAATCAACAGCCCTACCATATCGAGCTGGCGTGTAAATACTACGGCGGAGACCAAGTGCAAAACCTGCGCGGCCTCAATCCTAAAGACACGCTGACGGACAAAGCCGCCAAATTGGTACAGCAATCCCAGCTGCTGCATACGCCGCAAGGCAAAGCAACTTTAGCCGCACAAGCCCTGCCGGAAAATCCGCTCCCTGCTTCCATCGTGCGCGGCATCGGATTTTTTCCACAAGGTTTCCATGCTTTTGAGCCGCCACTTAATCCATACGGCTGGCGCGGCATCTATATTCAAGATTGGGCGGAATACGGGTTTGAACGCCAAGAAGCGCGTTATCACTTGCTCGATCGCATGGCCTATCTTGCACCTGCGCGTGTCGCCGAAACCGAAACATTGAACGAAACCGAAATCCGCCGTATCTACCAAGGCTTGATTGCCGTTTTGGAATTACGGCCAGACGGCTTTTGGCACGAAATCGAACGCATCATGAAGGCCGTCTGAAACCCTTTACCCACTTAAGAGAACCCATTACATTATGAACGCCGCACAACTCGACCATACCGCCAAAGTTTTGGCTGAAATGCTGACTTTCAAACAGCCTGCCGATGCCGTCCTCTCTGCCTATTTCCGCGAACACAAAAAGCTCGGCCGCCAAGACCGCCACGAAATCGCCGAAACCGCCTTTGCCGCGCTGCGCCACTATCAAAAAATCAGTACCGCCCTGCGCCGTCCGCATGCGCAGCCGCGCAAAGCCGCTCTCGCCGCACTGGTTCTCGGCAGAAGCACCAACATCAGCCAAATCAAAGACCTGCTCGATGAAGAAGAAACAGAGTTTCTCGGCAATTTGAAAGCCCGCAAAACCGAGTTTTCAGACGGCCTAAATACCGCCGCAGAATTGCCGCAATGGCTGGTGGAACAACTGCAACAGCATTGGAGCGAAGAAGAAATCCTCGCCTTCGGCCGCAGCATCAACCAACCTGCCCCGCTCGACATCCGCGTCAATACCTTGAAAGGAAAACGCGATAAAGTATTGCCATTGTTGCAAGCCGAAAGTGCCGATGCAGAGGCAACGCCTTATTCGCCTTGGGGCATCCGCATGCAAAATAAAATTGCGCTTAACAAACACGAACTGTTTTTGGACGGCACACTGGAAGTCCAAGACGAAGGCAGCCAACTGCTTGCCTTATTGGTGGGCGCAAAACGCGGCGAAATCATTGTCGATTTCTGTGCTGGTGCCGGCGGTAAAACCTTGGCTGTCGGCGCACAAATGGCCAACAAAGGCAGAATCTACGCCTTCGACATCGCCGAAAAACGCTTGGCCAACCTCAAACCGCGCATGACCCGCGCCGGACTGACCAATATCCACCCCGAACGCATCAGCAACGAACACGATACCCGTATTGCCCGACTGGCAGGCAAAGCAGACCGTGTGTTGGTGGATGCCCCCTGCTCCGGTTTGGGTACTTTACGCCGCAATCCCGACCTCAAATACCGCCAATCCGCCGAGACCGTGGCCAACCTTTTGGAACAGCAACACAGCATCCTCGATGCCGCCTCCAAACTGGTGAAACCGCAAGGCCGCTTGGTTTATGCCACTTGCAGCGTATTGCCGGAAGAAAATGAGTTGCAAGTCGAACGTTTCCTGTCCGAACATCCCGAATTTGAACTCGTCAACTGCGCCGAACTGCTGCAAAGCCTGAAGATTGATTTGGATACCGGAAAATACCTGCGCCTCAACTCCGGAGAACACCAAACCGACGGCTTTTTTGCCGCTGTATTGCAACGCAAGGATTAAGGTTGGAAAAGGCCGTCTGAAATCCTTTCAGACGGCCTTTTTGATAGATTTTTTACATTAAAATCATTAGATACGATAGTCGCGCTCTGCAATAATATACTTTAAGGCATGTATCTCGACCTTTTATCAGAATATTGTGAAAAGCTAGAAAAAATGCTTTATGCTTTGTAAATGTATGTGTTCTCGTTCAAAATTCGCCCGGTCATGCCTTAGGCAATACCCGATACGGACAACGATAATATATAAATCATTTGGTTAAAAATCATGTCGCATATTTATTCTTCCCCCACAAAGCCCCGTTTATTATTATCGGCCGTTGCCGTCGCCTGCTGTCTGTTGCCGTTTCAGACGGCCTCTGCATACAGCCTGCAAGACATCCTCAGGGACGCTTTAATCAGCGACCCGATTGTGCGTGAAGCCAAAGCCACTCAAGAAGCAGCGCAAAGTACGACCAAAGCCACGCGTGCGCGCCATTATCCTGTCGTGACCCTGACCGGCACGAAAGTGCTGGCGCAACACAATAAATATTCCAGCAACGACATGGAAGACGGTATCGGCGTGCGCGGTAGCGTGAACATCTACTCATGGGGTGCGATTGAAGCCGCCGTCCGCCGCGACCGCAGCCGCGAAGAATACTATCAACACAAATACACCGAAAGCCAAGAGCAGCTGGGCAGCGATATTGGCCGCCTCTACCTAAGCGCATTGCGTGCAAAAGAAACCCTGATCCTCAACGAGCAGACTTTAGCGCGCCACAACAAGCTCTTAAAAGACTTGGATACCATCGTCAAATATGATGCCGGCCGCCGTTCCGAACTGATTGAAGCGCGCGCGCGCCAGCTGCAAGTAGCCAACATTATCGCCCAACAACGCCGCACCATGGATTTGGCACTGAGCCGTCTGTCCCGCTATACCTCGCGCCAACTGACCGCCAACGATTTGGAAGATCCGTTTAAAAACGACACGGCAAAATCCATCAGCGAACGCTTCAACAACCCCAATCGCAACAACAATCCATCCTATCAAGCACAATTGGCCGAACGCGACAGTGTCCGTGCCGATTTGGACGCTTCCAAAGCTGAACGCCTGCCTGCCCTCAATTTGGAAGGCAGTGCAACGCGCAACACCAGACAACTTTATTTGAACGTTGCATGGAATGTGTTGGATATTGCCGCACGACACAATGTAGAACGCAATGCCAAATCATTGATCGCCGCAGAAGCCAAGTCCGAACAAATCCTGCGCGACATGAACGAACGCGTTCAAACTTCCGCCATCGACATGCAGGAAAGTGAACAGCGTACTGCGCTGACGGCGCAACACATCGCCGCCCAAAAAGAAGTCATCAAAGTGTACGAATTGCAGTTTAAAATTGCCCGACGTACGCTGACCGACGTTTTGAGTGCATACAGCGAGTTGTCCTCCATCGAGCAGGATTATGTTGCCGCCCGCAACGATTTCCGCGATGCGGCGCTTGACTATTTAAATACCCAGGCCAAAATTTCCGCTTGGGTCGGTTTGGCACAAAAATAAAGCCATATCCGCCGGTTAAATCAAAAACATTACGCGAAAAAATATGAAAGCCATCATTGAACATATCGTTTTAGTGACCCGCCTTTTGGGTGCGCCCGTATCCGAAGCCGCTTTGTCCGCCGAGGTCGTGCGCGATAAAAAGCTCAAGGTCAACTATCACTCACTGGTCGAAGTCCTGCGCAGCCACGGCTTTGAAAACACCTTATCCAAACGCAATCTGGAAGACATCCCCTCGCTCGCCGTGCCGGTCATGATTATCCTGCACAACGAAGAAGCAGCGGTCATCACCCAAATCGAAGGCTCCGGCCAAGAGCGCAAATACCATATCCGCCAGGTGGACGGCTTGGAACAAGAACTCAGCCACGAACAGCTCTCCGGCCTGTATTTGGGCTATTGCTGGTTTATCAAACCCAAAATGGCGACCGATATGCGCTCGGAGCTGCCTGAATACCATTTGCCCAAAGCATGGTTTTGGAAAGTCATTTGGCGTTTCCGCAGCTACTACTACCAAGTCATCTTGGCCACCATCATCATTAACTTTCTTGCGCTCGTCAGCTCTTTATATGTGATGAACGTGTACGACCGCGTGATTCCCAACCAAGCCTATGAAACCTTGTGGGTATTGAGCATCGGCGTGGTCTTGGCGATTTTGTTTGAATTTGCCGCCAAGATGATTCGCGGCCACTTGACCGATATTGCCGGCAAAAAAGCCGACCTGATCATCAGCTCCGCCCTGTTCCGTCGCGTGATGGCATTGCGTTTGGCAGACCGTCCAGCTTCTTCCGGCTCATACGCCAGCAATTTGCGTGAATTTGAAGCCGTGCGTGAGTTTATGACCAGTGCCAGCTTGTTGACTATTGTCGACTTGCCTTTCCTGTTGCTGTTTATCTTCGTAATTTCCATGGTCGGCGGCAAACTGGCACTCGTTCCCCTGACCATCATTCCGATTGTCGTGATTGTCGGTTTTGTCGTACAACGCCCGCTCTCTCGCCACATCAACGAATCGATGAAAGAAGGTTCGCAACGCTCCGGCCTTGCCGTTGAAGCCATCGAAGGCATCGAAACCCTGAAAACCAACAACGCCACATCTTGGGCACAACAGCGCTGGGACGAATACACTGCCAAAACTTCCGCCTCTTCCATCAAAGTCAAAGACACCAGCAACTTCATGGTCAACTTCGCCGTTGCTATGCAGCAGCTCAATACCGTCTTTTTGGTCGTCGTCGGTACCTATCTGATTCATGCCGACAACCATGCGGAACGCATCACCATGGGTGCATTGATTGCCTCCGTGATTCTGTCCGGCCGCGCCTTGGCACCGTTGGCACAAATTGCCGGTTTGGCTACCCGCTTCCAACAGGCCAAACTTGCCCTCAAAGGCGTCAACGACATCGTTACCCGCCCTATCGAGCGTAATCCGGAACGCAAATACATTACTTTGGACAACGTTCAAGGCAGTATTACCTTTGAAAACGTATCGTTCAAATATCAAGCCGACAACAACAGCGCTGTCGAAGATTTGCGCCTGACCATCAAACCGGGCGAAAAAGTCGGTATTTTGGGCCGTATCGGCAGCGGTAAAAGCACCATGCTCAAACTGGCCAGCGGTCTGTACGACACTGAAAAAGGCAACGTTACCCTTGACGGCGTCGATATGCGCCAGCTTGACCCCAATTTCCTGCGCGATCAAGTCCTGCTGTTAAGCCAATCGCCACGCCTGTTCCTCGGCACATTGCGTGAAAACATGGACTTGGCGCGCACCGGCAGCTACTCTACCGACCAAGACTTACTGACTGCACTCAACCGCTTCGGCCTCGACAAAATCATCCGCAACCATCCGCGCGGTTTGGATATGCCTCTGGGTGAAGACGGCTTGGGCTTGTCCGGCGGTCAAAAACAAATCATCGCCCTGGCACGCATGACCTTGCGCAACCCGAAAGTCGTCTTGCTGGACGAGCCGACCACCAGTCTGGACCAAGCCACTGAGCGTATGGCGCTCAATGCTATTGCCCAATGGGGCCGCAACCGCACCATGCTTTTAGTGACGCATCGTCCGCAAGTTCTGCAAATCGTCAACCGCATCATTGTGATGGACAATGGTAAAGTCGTGATGGACGGCCCGCGTGACCTGGTATTGCAAAAACTCATGCAAAACGAACAGGCCAAAGCAGCCAACGTCAAACAACAACAGCAACAAGCTGCTGCAATCAAACAGCAGCAACAACAAGCTGCCGCCGCCCCTCAATCGGCAGCACAATAAAGCAAAAGGCCGTCTGAAACCAACTTACTCTTTCAGACGGCCTGCCCTAATGGTTAAAATCCACCAAACACAATAAAGATACACGATTATGAGCCGCGAAAACAACGTCAAATCCAAAGACCTACACCTCATCAACGACCTCAATGCCGCCCTTCAAAAAGAAAAACACAGCGGCCAATTTTGGGTCATCATCCTATTCTTCCTTTTCCTGGTTGTCTTCGTCGTCTGGGCATACAACAGCCCTGTCGAAGAAGTGACCCGCGGCAACGGCAATATCATTCCCAGCAGCCGTGAGCAAGTCATCCAAAGCCTCGACCCCGGCATCGTAACCGAAATCATGGTTAAAGAAGGCGATATGGTCGAGAAAGATCAGATTCTGATGAAACTCGACGACACGCGCAGCTCCGCCGTTTTGCGTGAAAGCGAAGCCAAAGTCCAAAACCTCGAAGCCACCGTCGCCCGACTTAAAGCCGAGGCCTACGGCACCAAGCTCTCCTTCCCTGACAGCGTGAGCCCTGAGCTTCGCCGTCGCGAAATCGCCGCCTACAAAGCACGCCGTCAAGCCATGACCGACGCCGTCAGCGGCCTTTCCCAAAGCAAGGCCGCACTTGACCGCGAAATCGCCATTACTGCGCCTATGGTTGCCGAAGGCGTGGTTTCCGAAGTCGAACTTTTAAGAATGCGCCGTGATTCTGCAGATTTGACCACCCAAATCTCCGAACGCCGCAACCGCTACAAAGCCGATGCCAACAACGAACTCTTGCAAGCCGAATCCGAGCTGGCACAATCCAAAGAAAACGTTGCCATGCGTGCCGACCCAGTTGAACGCTCGCAAATCCGCGCACCTATGCGCGGCATCGTCAAAGGCATAAAAGTTACCACCATCGGCGGCGTTGTGAACGCAGGCGAAGACATTATGCAAATCGTCCCGGTTGACGACAAACTGCTGGTCGAAGCCTATATCCGTCCGCAAGATATCGCCTTTATCCGCGCAGGCCAACCTGCATTGGTTAAAGTCAGTGCATACGACTACTCCATCTACGGCGGTTTGGAAGGCAAAGTTACCCTCGTTGGTGCCGATACCGTCAGCAACTCCATGCAAAACCGTGCCAATGACTTGAAACTCGACCCGAACCAAGTCTATTACCGCGTTCTCGTCCAAACCGAAAACAACTCCCTGAAAGACAAAAACGGCAAACCTATGCCGATTATTCCGGGTATGGTTGCAACTGTGGACATCAAAACCGGCGAAAAAACCATCTTCCAATACCTGATCAAACCGATTACGCGTATGAAACAAGCATTGAGCGAACGCTAATCGATAAACCGATAAAAGGCCGTCTGAACGTTTTCAGACGGCCTTTAGTTTATGTTTTAAATGCCTACTTATCCGGCAGGCAAATTATTTCTCCTTAAACGTCGCTCCGACAAACGTCCTTTTCGGATTGCCGCGCTCAACTTGATAGAGTTGCGCGTGCTGCTCCTGCGCAAAACTTCCAGCTTGTCCGGCATGATGCTCCGCCAGCTTTTGCGCCAATAACATTACCGCCAATTTTTTATTGGCGTGCTGGCTGCGTTCGCTCTCGACCCGCACGGAAATGCCGCTTTCTTTATGGGTAGCACGGACGGCGCTTTCAGTTTTATTGACGTGTTGCCCACCCTTACCGCCCGAACGGCAGGTTTGAAACTCGATTCCGTTTTCAGAAGGCATTTCATACATCTGCGGCATATCGGGCAAGCGGAAAACACCTATATACCAATTTTTGCGCGGATGTTTCGGGCGGATAGGGCTGGGGCATATCCATTGGAGCGTCCCCTGCCAAGATTGTGCCAAACTTTCGGCTTTCTGCCCTTCCAATTTGAGCGTTGCCGACAAAATGCCGTACTTATCGGCGGTTTCAGTAACAAGTTCGGCATCAATGCCTTTTACTTGAGCTTCGGCAAGCAGCTTGCCCAAAACGAAACGGGCAAATATACGGCACTCTGCCGGCCCTTGCGCGGTGGAAATTTGCAGATAAATCAATGGTGTATTCTGTTTCATCTTTACACTCCACACTCGCCACCGGTTTTATAAGTCAAAACAGGCTTGAACCGCGCGACCAATTCAATCAAACCTGCGTTTTTCATGGCGGCAATAACGCTGTCGATGCTTTTATAAGCCTGTGGCGCTTCTTCAAAAATCAAGGCCTTATCCTGACAAACGACTACGCTGCCAAATTCGGTCTGGCGCAGGCTGTCGGCAGTGTATTTGTGCGACAGCCTGCCTTTGCATTCGCCGCGCTGCCATTTCCGGCCTGCGCCGTGAGCCAAGGTATTCAACGAAATTTGGCAGTCTTCGGCAGGTCGGACCAGATAGCTGTAATCGCCGCGCGAGCCGGGTATCATGACCAAGCCTTTATCGGTGGGCGTTGCACCTTTTCGGTGCAGCCAACCGGTTGTGCCGTCAATCTCGGTTTGTTCCAAAAAATTATGATGGACATCGAGCAGGCATGTTCCTTCTGCGCGCCAACGATCGAGCATTCTGGCCGCAATCAAACGGCGGTTAAGTCCGGCAAATTCCAGGGCTGCTTGGTGTTCGGCAAGATAGGCTGCCGCCGCTTCGCCCTCTTCCGCCAAACCTTGATGCCCGAAGGCGGCAATCTGGCGTTGCAAAATCTGCTGGCCCAATCCGCGCGAACCGCTATGCACCAATAGTTGCAGATGGTTTTCATCAAAATCTGTAGGAAGCAGATCGGCGCGATAAACAGTATCAACGGTTTGCAACTCGGCAAAATGGTTGCCGCCGCCAATCGTACCTACGGCAAGGCCATCTGAAAATGGGAACATATCGACAGCGTAGCCTAACAAATCAACCTGTTCGTCTTTATCTAGCGGAGTATCGATGTTGCCGAGCTGTTTGGCGAGTTTGGCCGGTTTGAGTTTGGCTGCACGTAAATCGGTCTGCCAAAACGCCATGCCGCAACCGATGTCGTTCCCAATCAGGGCAGGATAAAAATGACGGTCGCTGAAAAATGCCGCGCCAACCGGATAACCGCGCCCTGCGTGTAAATCCGGCATTCCGGCAACGCGCAGCATATGCGGTAATCGGGCGGTGGTTTCGAGCTGTGCGACAGCGTTGCCTTCAATCCATGTATTTGAATCGGCAATAATTTGAATATGATGGGGATAATTGCCCATGTGTTTATGCTTTCTTTAAAACGGATAGAAACCGACAACAGATGACAATAAATATCCACCGTCTGTGAAATGTTCAGACGACCTGGTTTCTAGCCGATAATCGTAGGGAAAGCAGCCCGAAGCGGGCGACATGGAATGCGAAAAGCGTTATCCGAAAATCAGACCGACGCTTGGGCTGCAAAGAATGTGATTGAGCGGATTGAAGTATTACGTGTCATGGCTTGCTCCTTTCTTTGCATGAAAATATTAAAAACGTTCGGATTATAGAGTGTTCATTTCCAATCATGCAAACTTACTGACATTAATCTGCCAATAATGTTGCATAAATGGCAACTATTGAAAACATAATTTAGGCCGTCTGAAAACTTTTCAGACGGCCTTTGATACCCAATAATCCTTACAAAACAACGATCGGATAAGAGCCGACAACTTTCACGAAGGAAGCGCGTTCGCCCAAAAGCTGCAAGGCTTTTTGGACATTTTCATCGCTTTGATGGCCTTCGATATCGATGAAGAACAGGTATTCCCACAAAACCGATTTGCTTGGGCGGCTTTCAAATTTGGTCATGGAAATGCCCAACTCGGTGAAAGGTTGCAACAAGGAAGTAACGGCACCGGCACGGTTGGGTGCGGATACGACCAAAGAAGTTTTGTCGTTGCCGCTGCGGCCGGTTTCTTGATGACCCATCACCAAGAAGCGCGTGGTGTTGTTCGGTTCGTCTTCGATACACTCGGCGGCAAAGCTCAATTGATAAATTTCCGCGGCGATACGTCCGGCAATGGCGGCCACATTCGGGCTGTCAGATTCGGCAACCAAACGCGCTGCTTCGGCATTGCTGGCCACGGCGATACGCTCGGCATTGGGCAGGTTGCGGCCGAGCCAGTCGTTGCATTGCGCCAAGGCTTGGGCATGGGCGAAAACTTTGGTAATGCCGCCGATTTCGTGGCTGTCTTTACGCAACAGGTTGTGATGAATGCGGACAACCACTTCGCCGCAGGCTTTTAAAGCAGTTACAGCCAGCAAGTCCAAAGTACGACCCACCGAACCTTCTGTCGAGTTTTCCACAGGCGCCACCAAATAATCGGCTTGGCGCGTTTCAACTTGTTTGAAGCAGTTGTCGATGGTGGTACACGCCATAGTGTGTGCGGCGTGGCCGAAATGTTTGATGGCGGCTTGCTGGGTAAATGTTCCCTTCGGGCCCAAATAGGCAATCGTCAGCGGACGCTCCACCGCCAAACATTCGCTCATAATCTCGCGAAACAGCCGAGTAACTGATTCATCAGGCAAGGGGCCGCGGTTCAAATCCTGAATCCGGCGTAAAACGGCCACTTCCCGTTCAGGACGGTAAACTGCCCCGTCCCTTTCAATTCGCCGATAGCATGCGCATGACCGGCGCGCTCGTTGAGCAAACGGAGGATTTCCGCATCGATGCTGTCGATGGCATTGCGGTGCGGCAACAATTGTTCATCTATGGATAAAGGCATAAGCTGTCTCGCAATTTTGTGGGGGATATTTTGATTTTAACATTAAAGGCCGTCTGAATTCCGTTTTCAGACGGCCTCAATACTATCTTTATCTAACTTTATCGTCTATCAGGTTTGCAAACGCCGCCAATTCCATCATAATTAAGCCTTTTGAACGACAAGGCCTATTCCATGCACTCAAACGGACTGTACACCCGTTTTCTGCCCGATGAAGAAGCAACCCTGAAACTGGGTGAAGAATGGAGCAAGCAGCTTTCCGCTCCGCTGACCATCTATCTTGAAGGCGGGCTGGGTGCAGGCAAAACCACGCTGACACGCGGGATTTTGCGCGGACTGGGACATACGGGCGCAGTCAAAAGCCCGACTTACACCATTGTCGAATCTTATCCGCTGGATGCATTCACCCTCCACCATTTCGACCTCTACCGCTTTACCATGCCTGAGGAATGGGAAGATGCCGGTTTGGACGAATTGTTTGCGCCCGACAGCATCTGCCTCATCGAATGGCCGCAGCAAGGTGGGGAATTCACGCCTCCGGCAGACATTACCATTACATTGACGTACACCGATAAGGGCAGAACCTGCACCTTTTCCGCCCACACAAACCAAGGCCGAAAAAGTTTAGAATCATGGTCAAATTAACTAGAAGACACATTCTCCGTCAAGGCACAGGACTATTTCTCACCCTCACGCCCGTTGGTGCCGCATTGGCCAAACCGGCCTCTCCTGCGCAATTCCTTGCCGTCCGCATTTGGCCGGCGAACGCCTACACACGCGTTACCCTTGAGAGCAACCACTCGATGAAATACCAACATTTTATGTTGGACAACCCCAGCCGGTTGGTTGTAGATATTCAAGGAGCGGAAATCAACAGCGTCCTGCAAGGCATTTCCAGCAAAGTGCTGTCTAACGACCCTTTTATCCGCAGCATTCGCGCCGGTCAAAATACGCCCAATACCGTGCGTATCGTCATCGACCTCAAACAAAGCACCCATCCGCAAGTCTTTGCGCTCGCACCCGTCGGTAACTTCAGAAACCGCCTGGTTATCGACCTCTATCCGCACGGCGCAGATGCCAACGACCCGATGATGGCCTTACTCAACGGCAATGTCCCCAAACAACGTCCGAATACCAATATCGCATACGACACCCCTGCCCTAAAAGCAATCGCGGCAGCGGCGGCAACCGCCGTCCCGTGATTATGATCGACCCCGGTCATGGCGGCGAAGACCCCGGCGCAATCGGCCCGAGCGGCCTCAAAGAAAAAAACGTCGTACTCTCCATCGCACGCGAAACCAAAAAACGCCTCGAAGCCTTGGGTTACAACGTATTCATGACGCGCAACGAAGACATCTTTATCCCATTGGGCGTACGCGTTGCCAAAGGCCGTGCACGCAATGCCGACGTATTCGTGTCCATCCACGCCGATGCCTTTACCAGCCCGTCCGCTCGCGGTACCGGCGTATATATGCTCAATACCAAAGGAGCGACCAGCTCGGCGGCAAAATTCCTTGCCCAAACCCAAAACAACGCCGACGCCATCGGCGGCGTACAAACCAGCGGCAACCCCAATGTCGACAACACGATTTTGGACATGACCCAAACCGCGACCCTGCGTGACAGCCGCAAACTCGGCCATTCCGTCTTGACCGAATTGGGCAAACTCAACCAATTACACAAAGGCCGCGTTGACGAAGCCAACTTCGCTGTCCTCCGCGCGCCGGATGTTCCGTCCATTTTGGTGGAAACCGCCTTCCTCTCCAACCCTACCGAAGAGCGGCTACTCGGCAGCGAATCCTTCCGCCAACAATGCGCCCAAGCCATTGCCACCGGTATTCAAAAATACATCAATACCGCCGTTTTACGACGCGGATAATGGCTTGATGAAACAAAGGCCGTCTGAAAATTTTTCAGACGGCCTTATCTTTTCAAGCAATCTATTTAACCGCACTTCCCTACCGCAGCCGGATAGACGGACACCTTCGTCTGCGTCAATGCAAATAAGTTTTCCAACTGGATTTGCGCCTGACGGTTGGCATGCTCCAAAATCTCAGCCTTACACGCGCTTTGCAATACCTGCCTTTTCGCTTCTTCCTGCACCGTCTTAAATACCGACTTATCCATAGGCAGCAAATTAAACGAGCCGGTCTGAATATCGTACACTTCGATATTTTCCAAATCCACGCTCAAAATTTCCACCGCCGGCAGGCTGATTAAGACCTTGTCGTCCACAATATTGACATTGTCCGCGCCTAACTTGTCCAAATCCAAACCGGCCAACACCTTACCGCGCACAATAAAAATACCGCTTTGAGAATCCTGCCAAAGCCTGCGCCAATCCCCTTTTTTCTCCGTACGGATAATCGTATCGATATAAAATGCCGTACTTTCCAAGCGGTTCATCTGCTTAATCTGCATCAAAACCCCCTCACGGGACAAAACCTGATGTTCTTCGTTCTGACCATGCAGGGCATAAAACCAGCCGCCTGCAGCCGTCAGCGCACACAACACCAGCACGACCAATCCGCGCCCAAGCATTTTCATTTCAAACATCCCCCGTTAAAATAATCATCAAAACATTCCCCATATTCTCCCAAAACCGTCAATTTCAAGCCATACCCAGGCCGTCTGAAATATTAAAACTTATTACTAAAAAGTAATAAAAAACTCAATAAACAAAGTTTGCCTTTTGGTAAAGACAAGACTACAATCCATTACACACAATTCAATTCCATCTCATCATGAACACCACCGACCTGCGCCGCCACAACCTGCGGCAATGGATAACACAACACCACAACGGCCAGCAGACCAAGTTTGCACAAGCCATCGCCATCAACCAAGGCGAGCTGTCCGCCCTGTTGAAAAACAAATCTTTCGGCGAGAAAAAAGCCCGAAAAATCGAGCAGGCAGCCAATATGCCTGACATGTGGCTGGATCAAGACCACCAAGACCGCCACGCCCCACCATCAGCCAAGAAAGAAATACCATGTCCCACATCTCCACCATCCCAGAAATCCTAGCAGACATCAAAGCCGGCAAAATGGTCATCATCACCGATGCCGAAGACCGCGAAAACGAAGGCGACTTGCTGATGGCCGCCCAATTCGTTACCCCCGAAGCCATCAACTTCATGATTAAACACGCACGCGGCCTGGTCTGCCTGCCGATGGACGGCGAAATGGTCGAAAAACTCGGCCTGCCCATGATGACCCAGAAAAACGGCGCGCAATACGGTACCAACTTTACCGTCTCCATCGAAGCCGCCCACGGCATTACCACCGGCATCTCCGCCGCCGACCGCGCCCTGACCATTCAAACCGCCGTTTCCCCATCCGCCAAACCAGAAGACATCGTCCAACCCGGCCACATCTTCCCACTGCGCGCCCAAAAAGGCGGCGTACTCGTCCGCGCCGGACATACCGAAGCCGGCGTTGACCTGGCACAAATGAACGGCCTGATTCCTGCCGCAGTCATCTGCGAAATCATCAACGACGACGGCACCATGGCGCGTATGCCCGAACTGATGAAGTTCGCCGAGGAACACAATCTCAAAATCGGTACCATTACCGACCTCATCGAATACCGCAGCCGTACCGAAAGCCTGCTCGAAGACATGGGCAACGCACCCGTACAAACCCCGTGGGGCGAGTTCCAACAACACGTTTACGTCGACAAACTCTCCGGCGAAACCCACCTTGCCCTCGTCAAAGGCACACCAACCGCCGACGAAGAAACCCTCGTCCGCGTCCACGAACCCTTCAGCGTCATGGACTTCATCCAAGCCAACCCGCGCCATTCATGGTCTCTGCCCAAAGCCCTTGAGCGCATCCAACAAGCCGAAAGCGGCGTAGTCATCCTCCTACACCGTACCGAAGATGGCGCCACCCTGCTCGACCGCACCCTACCCAAAGGCGCCAACCAAGCCTACAAATGGGACAGCAAAAGCTACGGCATAGGCGCACAAATCCTCGCCGGCCTCAACGTCAAAAAACTGCGCGTCCTCGGCCAACCTTCATCCTTTACCGGCCTTACCGGCTTCGGCCTCGAAGTCGTCGGCTTTGAAGAAGCTGAAAAATAATCTTGCTTGATTGATTCTCAAAGCAAATGAAATAAAAGGCCGTCTGAAAATTTTCAGACGGCCTTTAAGTTTGGCCAGTTTAATTTGTCAGTATTTATGAATTGAATTTCAACATTGCCAATCTATCTTTAATCTCTTTTTCCAATTCGGCAGATTCCGCAAAGAGCTTGTCCAAATCTGCCGAAAATCCTGCCATTTTCTGCTCGAATTCCTCGGCGGAAATATCCACATAATCAATTTTTACTTCAAAATATTGACCTGCCGACAGGCTGTAGTTTTTGGCTTTAATTTCATCGTAGCTGACCATCACGCTGAAATCTTCCACTGCCTGTTTGTGCGTGAAGGTATTGCAGATTTTTTGTTCTTCTTCGCAGGAAAGTACGGTTTTTTGGTTTTTGCCGTCTTTGATTTTTTCGCCCAAGCCCGATGCGTCGATTAATACTACGTTGTCTTTATTGGCTTTATCGATAAACAGGATGGAAACGTTGGTTCCCGTCGTAGCGAAAATATTGGAAGGCATGGACACCACGCCGGCGAGCATTTTGTTTTCCACCAAATATTCGCGGATTTTTTTGTCGATGCCCGATTGGGCAGTGATAAAGCCGGTCGGCAATACAATCGCCGCTTTGCCGTTTTCTTTCAGGCTAAACAAGATATGCTGGATAAAAAGCTGGTAAATTTCCATTTTATTCTTATCCTTCGCCTTAATTTTCGGGATACCGGCAAAAAAGCGTTCGCGGTTTTCATCGCTTTCCAGCTGATCGCGGAAATCGCTGAAATCCAATTTAAACGGCGGATTGGAAACAATGAAATCAAATTTTTTCAGACGGCCTGAAGCGTCTTTGTGATACGGCGACAAAATCGTATTGCCCTGAACCACATTATTCAGCGAATGCACCAAATTATTCAAAATCAGATTCAGCCGTAAAAGATTGGACGATTTTTGCGAAATATCCTGAGTATAAATCATGCATTTATCTTCACCGATGGCATGGGCGACATTCATCAGCAGCGTTCCCGAACCGGCCGACGGGTCGTAAACGTCCACGCTGCGGATTTGCCCGCGCACATCTTCCGGCACCAAAATATCCGCCATAATCCGCGCCACCGCATGCGGCGTGTAGTATTCGGCGTATTTGCCGCCCGAATTGCTGTTGTAGTCTTTAATCAGGTATTCAAAAATCGTGGCGAAAAAATCAAATTTTTGCGCAAAAATCGCCTCAAAGCTAAAACCCGCCAACTTGGAAATCAGCGCACGGCAAAAATCGTCGCGGCGGCCTTCATCCGTAATATATTGACTGATACGCTCGAACAACACGATTTTTGCCCCGCCTTCGGTTTTCACCGAAAACAACTCCGCATTACAAGCGGCAATATCGGTGAGCGTATCGTCAAACAATTTGGCAAAGTCCGCGCCGTTTTGTCGCTCGGACAAATACTTGATGGAATGTTCAGGCTTTAAAACGGCTGTTTTTCCCTCAATGTCCATATTGACAAAATCGATTGGCTCGTCAGGGTTTTCTTTGCGAATTTGTTTCACTTCAAAATCGTATTTGTCATTTAAGAATTTATACAAAAACGCCTGACTGATGATTTTGAACTCGTTGCCATCGTTACCTAAGCCATAGTTGGCGCAAATGGTTTTTAAGCTGTCAATCAGCGCTTTGGTTTGTCCGGTAAAGTGTTGTTCGGTCATTTTTTATCTCGTTTGTTTCATCTTGTAGGTCGGATTCTTGAATCCAGATTATTCCGTCACAGATACCTGCCCGTTCATCAACATAGGCAGTAGGAAATCGCGTAGTTGGGTTAGTTGGTGGTTTTGTTTTTGTGTATTTTTAATTTTTTTAAATACATCTGAAAAAATTGTTTTTGCGTTTTCCAATGTTTCCTTATTAGGAATAATTAAATCCAACTCTTTAATATATTCTGTTTTTAGATTCTTAAAGATACTACCAGACCCTAAATTTATAATTTTTTCTTTAAAATTTAAAAAGTAAAAATACATGAATTCATTGAATAAACCATTTTTTAAATTTTCTATAATTAACCAACCATCATGAACACAACATTCCAATTCAACAATTCTAGGAATTCCAGGTGTCGCACTATTTGATAAAATCAACGTATTAGGATACAAGTATCGGCTATATTGTTTTCCGTTAGATTTAATGAATTCTTTTGTCTTAAATATGAACGGCGTACTTGTAGCCGTTGCATCTGAAATTTTTATCCAGGGAATTCCGTTATCACTGAGAAAATCATCTATTGGTCTTGGTGAAGCTCCTCTAACGATCTGCATCGCATCCTTTAGCTTCTTCACCTCCCACCCCTTCGGAATTTCCCGTTTCAAGGTTTCGTCAAATACCATTTCGCCGCCTGAGGATTTGTAGGGCTTGCCGTTGGTATCGGGGAAGTCGAACTGCACGAACCAGTAGTCGTACAGGGTTTTCGCCATCTCTTCCAAGCGCGCGTTGATTTGTTTGTTCAGGGCGATTTTTTTGTCCAAAGCGGATAGGACGGCAGCGATGGATTTCTGTTCATTTATTAAAATACTAGAAAAATGTATATTTTGTAGTATTGGTAAAGTAAGAAATTTTGTTTGTGATCCTTGTGATTTCTCTTTTAGCCTTTTAAGTTCTAGTTTTAAACTATAAAAAATGAAATCAATATCAAAGTTTTCCTTTGATGTTAATACGTAAGTCCTTTGGTAAGCATTAAATTTTCCTTTATAGCGATTAACATGAAAATTTCCTCTAGCATTATTCCCTGCAACTAAAACAGCATCACAATCAAAAGCATAAGTATTAATCGCATCCGGAAATTCTGCACAAGTAAAAAATGGGTAAATACCATTTTTTATAGATTGATTAGCATCTAATTTTCCTGTTGTAATATAACAGGCATCTTTGAGAGTATAACTTTTCATATCAACTTCATCTCTAAACATTATTTAAAGGCCGTCTGAAAAACATTTCAAAATCCGACCGCACTTTTATTGTCCACTTCGAAAGTATGCAATACGCCCATAAAGGCTCCCTGAAAATCTACTTCTCAAACCCGCCCGCTTTCTTTTAAATATTCCCGCACCAACAGGCGGTTGATGGCTTGGATGTCGGCGGGTTGAACGGGGAATTTTTGCTCCGTTCTAAAGCGTTTTAATACGATGCCCTGCATTTGTTTTTCAAAGTAATTCTGGTTGTCCAAAATCTGCTCCATATCCAGCACTTTTTGGTCAGCATCGGTTTTTACACCCGTCAGCGCGTTAAAGACTTTGAGTTTATCGCCGTAGAGGGCGGGGTTTTCCATCAGCCGCTTATGAAGTCGGGCGTATTTGGTGTCGCCGTGGTATTTGTGCCGTAAGAGGTCGTTTTGACGGTTCAGCTCTTTGATTTTGGCATAAACAACATCGAGCGTAGCGATGTTTGCCTGCATTTCTTCTTGTCCGACTTCGGCGAGGTTCTTTTTCTTGAAGATACGTTCCAGCTCTTCGCGCAGGCTGATGTATTCGGGGTCCTGTTGGTCGAAGTTGCTTGCCAGCCCTTCACGCACTTTGCGCATGATGTCTTTCAAATCGTCGGCAAGCTTGAGCTCGGCTTCGCTGATTTTGACGAACTGGAAGTAAACGTCTTCCAATGCTTCATTGAGCAAATGGGCGATATTGCCTTGTTGCTGTTTTTCAATAATGTTTAAGGTATCTAAGCGTGAAACAGCTTCGCGATATAAAAGATTGAGTTTGTCAAAATCCAGACGCTCGAGAAACTCATGATTGCCTTGCAGGCGCAGGACGTTGTACAACTCTCTTGCGGTTTGCAAGGCTTTTTTCAGGGCAAGAAGTTGTTTTTTATCTGCTATTTGTTCGATTTGATGACGAAATACTTCGGCGTTTTCTCTATCGAATTCAAACAGGGCGTCATTAATTCCTGCAATTTCCTGTTCGATTTCTTCGGCGGTTTTGAAAAGCTGGCTGTAGCTGCCGATTTCGTCGCCCAATTCGTTAGAAAGTTCGTCCCAATAGGCGCGGTTGGTTTTATCAAATTCGCTTTGGATGTCGGCAAAATCGACAACATAACCGTAACGGTATGATTTGTAGGTGCGGTTGACGCGGGTCAGAGTTTGTAGAAGATTGTGGGCTTTGATGAGTCTGCCTAAGTAGAGCTTTTTCAGGCGCGGCGCGTCAAAGCCGGTCAAAAGCATGTTGTACACAAACAGGATGTCGATTTTGCCTGCTTTAAAGTCTTTAACCCATTGGTCGCGTTCGTCTTTGGTGCCGATATCGTGCAATATCAGCGCGGCGGTGAGATTGTGGTCTGAGGCTGTCTGAAAATGGTCAAAGAGTTGTCGTGCCTGTTCTGAGCTGTCGCAAACGACCATGGCGCCGAGGCTGTCGTCTTGGTTGGTTTTTCTGAATTTGGCAAAGTCGTCAAGGATATAGTCGAGCATCGGACGGACGAAATGCGGATGGGCATAGATTTCTTTGCGGTCAAAGCTGCCTTTTTCGACTTCAAGTTGCGCCAGTGCTTCTTGTAATTGGGCTTTGTATCGGCTGCCGATTTCTTCACGTATCAGGCGTAGGGTGTAGCCGTCGGCAATGGAGGCGTTGTAATAGTATTTGTGGATGTAGTCGCCGAAAAGCTCTCGGGTGTTGACGTTGCCTGCGGTTACGCCGATAAGCGGCGTGCCGGTCAGCCCGATTTTGACGGCGTTTATGTCCGACTGGTTGAGATTGGCAAGAAACGAGCCTTTGGGGTTGTAGCTGCGGTGTACTTCGTCAAGAAAATAAACGCGCTGGATGGCGAGGTCGTAGTCGTTACGGGCGACAACATCAGGGTCATCTTTGAATTTTTGGATGTTGACGACGGTAATTTCCGGTTTGCCTGAGTGGTTGTGCAGGGTTTGGGCGGATTTGATATCAGCAGCGAAAGCTTCGCGGCTGTCGATGGTATGGACGATTAAGTCGCGGGCGGTAAATTCGCGCTGCGCTTGTTTCAATAAATCGAGCCTGTCTACAATGAAATAGAATTTCGGTACGATGCCTTGTTTGGCGTAATAGTGCGTCAAATAGCGTGTGTTGTAATAGGCAAGCGCGGTTTTGCCCGAGCCTTGGGTATGCCAAATCACGCCTTTTTTGCCGCCATCCGTCAGATGTTTTTCAATGGCAAGAGTAGCAAATAGCTGCGGATAGCGCATGATGTGTTTTTGTATCATGCTTTGGTTGCTTCTGACGTAAGTCAGCCCATGCTGCAGGATAAAGGCAAGACGATTACGGCAAAGCAGCGATGTCAGGATGCGGTTGGTCGGTGTATCGGGCGATTTATTGCTGGCAAATTCGGGACTGTGTTTGATAACAGATAAATTATTATCCTGCAGTACGGTATTTTCAAGGCCGTCTGAAAACGTGTTCAATAATTCGGCAAGGTTTAATTTATGCTCTTCGCGGAAATAGTTAAACATGGGCTTGCCATAAGCAGACGAGGCATAAAACGCACCCTGCACCGGCTCGGTTGCGCCGTCGTCGTATTCCATGTTGTTGGAAAAAATCATGAATTGGGTGATGTTGATGAAACGGCGGAATTTGGGATTTTTCGCACGTTTGCCCATGCGCTCCCGCTCTTCACCGATGCCGCCTTTGTTATTGGGCTTTTTGACTTCGATAAAGACCAAAGGCATACCGTTTACCAGCAGGGTAATGTCAGGGCGGAATTCTTCATCGCCGTTGATGCAGGGCAATTCGGTTACAACGTGGAAGCTGTTGTTATCAAAATTTTGAAAGTCTATTAGTTTCTTGCCGCCGGATTGATTGGTGAGGCGTTCGTAAAATTTTTGCCCCAAGTCTTCGTTGTCTAACTCAATAGTAATGTCAGTCAGCAAACGGCGTGCATCGTCCGGCGATAAATCGGGATTAATGCGGCAGAGGCTTTCTATGAAGATTTCAGGAAAAATATTGGTTGATTTGTCCCAATTTGCATTTTTGAGCGAGAGGTAATCGTAGCCCAACCGCATTAGGTGCAAAATAGCAGGGATTTTGACGCGGGAATTTTCGTTGTGAGTTTGAGACATAGACGTAACCAACCATAAATATAATTATTGAAACAGATTATAACACCCGAAAAAAGCCGATACACCTTCCTGATGTATCGGCTTTCGCTATCTGCTCAACGCTTAATTTTTGCCGGGCAGTTCTTTTTCGCTCAATGGTTTGATGTACCAAATATCGCGGCAGTAGTCGGCGATGGAGCGGTCGGATGAGAAGAAGCCCATGTTGGCGATGTTGATCAAGGCTGATTTGCGCCATGCGGATACGTTGCGGTAGTGTTCGTCCGCTTTGTATTGCGTGTCGATGTAGCTGCGGAAATCCGCCATCAGTTGATAGAAATCGCCATATGGTTGCAACACGTCGTTGTAGCGATTTGGCTCTTCCGGAGAGAAAGTGCCTTGGCTGATTTGGTTGACGACGCGGCGCAGGTCGCTGTCTCGCTCGATATAGCTCAACGGGTCGTAACCGTTACGGCGGATTTCTTCGACTTGTTCTACGGTGTTACCGAAGATATAGCAGTTGTCCGCGCCGACTTTTTCCAAAATCTCAACGTTCGCGCCATCCAGTGTACCCATACAGATTGCGCCGTTGAGGGCAAATTTCATGTTGCTGGTACCGGATGCCTCTGTACCCGCCAGTGAGATTTGTTCGTGCAAATCGGCGGCAGGAATGATGATTTGGGCAAGACTGACGCTGTAGTTTGGGATGTAAACGACTTTAATCAGGTCGCGGATACGGGTGTCGTTGTTGATGACTTTGGCAACGTCGTTAATCAGTCGGATGATTTTCTTCGCCATGTAATAGGCGGAAGCGGCTTTACCGGCAAAGATGAACACGCGCGGCTGCCAATCGAAATCCGGGTTTTCCAAGATTTTGTTGTAGCGGTCGACGATGTGCATCACGTTCAATGCTTGACGTTTGTACTCGTGGATACGTTTGATTTGGATGTCGAAAAGTGCATCAGTGTTAACTTTGATGCCCAGCTCATTTTCGATGTATTTGGCAAGGCGCTCTTTGGCGGCTTTTTTCACTTCGCCGAATTCTGCCTGTACGGAGGCATCGTCCACTTTGTCGTTGAGCTTGGCCAGGTTGTCCAAATGCAAACGCCAGTCTTCATCGCCCAGATGTTTGTCCAAGAATTTGGTCAAGCCCGGGTTGGCGATGTTGATCCAGCGGCGTGGGGTTACGCCGTTGGTTACGTTGGTAAAGCGTTCCGGGAATATTTTGGCAAAGTCGGCAAAGATGGATGTGGTCATCAAATCAGAGTGGATTTTTGCCACACCGTTGACTTTGTGCGAACCGATTACGGCAAGCCATGCCATGCGGACGCGACGGCCGTGGGTTTCGTCGATGATGGATACGCGGCGGACAAAGTCGTCGTCGAAGTTGCCGATGGCGCGTAAGGCATTGAGGAAGTAAGCGTTGATTTCAAAGATGATGTCCAAGTGGCGCGGCAGCAGACGGCCCATCAGGTCAACCTGCCAGGTTTCCAAGGCTTCGCTCATCAATGTGTGGTTGGTGTAAGAGAAAATCTTACAGCACATATTCCATGCTTCAGTCCATGCAATGCCCTCTTCGTCAATCAGGATGCGCATCAATTCTGGAATGGCGAGCACCGGATGGGTATCGTTCAAGTGGATGGCGACTTCGTCTGCCAAAGTGCGGATACTTGGGAAACGACATTTATGGCGTGCAACGATGTCTTGAACGGAAGCGGAAACCAAGAAGTATTCTTGTTTCAGGCGCAATTCGCGGCCGGATTCTGTAGAGTCGTTCGGATACAGAACGCGTGAGATGTTTTCGTCGCTGTTTTGTGCGCGAACGGCAGAGGCATAGTCGCCTCGGTTGAAGTCGGCAAGGTCAAACAGGTTGCCTGCGTGTGCAGTCCACAAGCGCAATGGGTTGGCACATTCGCCGCCATAGCCAGGAATGATTTCATCGTATGCCCAGGCGGAAATTTCTTCGCTCGGCTGCCATTCTTTTTTGTCACCCAAGTTCAACACGTGACCGCCGAAACGGATGGAATATTGTTTGTTCGGACGGGCAAACTGCCATGCCAAATCTTGGTCGAGCCACAAATCGGGTTTTTCGACTTGTTGGCCATCCACGATTTCTTGTTTGAACATACCGTATTGGTAACGGATACCGTAGCCCATGGCCGGAATGCGCAGGGTTGCCAAAGAGTCGAGGAAGCAGGCGGCTAAACGGCCCAAACCGCCGTTACCCAAACCCGGATCTTCTTCTTGTTCGCAGACATCGGCAAATTCTTTGCCCAGTTGCTTGAAGGCCTCTTCAAATTCGGCGTAAACGCCTTCGTTAATCAGCGCGTTGACAAACGAACGGCCGAGCAGGAATTCCATAGACAGGTAATAAACCATGCGTTTGCTGTTGTCGATGTGGGCGCGGCGTGTTTTGAGGAAATCTTCCGCAATCAGGTCACGCGCGGCAAGCATGGCGGCGTTGAGCCATTGGTGTGAAGTTGCCTCCTTCGGATCTACGCCCAAGATGAAAATCAGCTTGTAAACGATGGATTTACGGATGGTTTCGGCGTCCGGTTTAGGCATTACGTAATCGTAACCGGAGATAGGGAGTTTTTTCTTAGCCATGGAAGCCTTTCTCTAGCGTGAGGCACTGGACAACGCGCCTGATGGTTTTATTAAAAACAACGAAACTCGGTTTTCAGACGGCCTGACAACGGTAACAGGCCGTCTGAAAGGAATGACGCGTAGGTTTGTTACACAACAAGGAATTATAGCGGAAAGATTTAAAAAAAGGATATTTTTTTCTTTATAAAACATTTAATTAACAACTAACCCATCAATCATATCATCGGCATTTTCGATTTATACCACGAAGCCAAAAATGAACAAATACCAACAACATATCAAAGAGTTAATCAAACAATAGTTTAATTCTCATTTAATTTGTTTTATGCAAAATCCAAATCCCCATATGCTCAACAACACATTTCCCTGATTCTTCGTAATTTAATTTCTCTGATGGTACGCAAGAAATTTTCCAATTACCTTGAGGCAGATTAAATAACTGACGACTACGTTTGGCATTTACCAACAGCAGCCACTCATCATCCAAAACGATCTGAATCGCCTTACTGCCCCTGTTGTGCCAACAATATTCGGTCATTGGGCTGCTATCGGCATTGAGCCATTGCACACGCTCTTTTTCCCACCAACAATCATCTGTCAGCAGCTTGATTTGGCTGCGGACACGTATCAGCTCTTGAGTGTAATTTTGCAACGCATGGGACTCATTTTGCCAATCCAACCATGTAATCGGATTATCTTGGCAGTAGCTGTTGTTGTTGCCTTGCTGACTGTTGCCGAACTCATCGCCGGCCAACAGCATGGGCGTACCGTTGGATAAAAATAAGGAGGCAAGCAACGCTTTGGACGTGTATTCGCGGTTGAGCAAAACCTCTTCATCATCGGTTTCGCCTTCTACGCCGTGGTTGTAGCTGATGTTTTCATTATGCCCGTCGCGGTTGTTTTCACCATTCGCTTCGTTGTGTTTTTCGTTGTAGCTGACCAAATCGTGCAGAGTGAAGCCGTCATGTGCGGTAATGAAGTTGATGCTGGCAGACGGTCGGCGGCCGCTGTGGTTGAAAATATCGGACGACCCGGCCAAGCGTTCGGCAAATGCACCTAAATTACCGCTTTCCCACGACCAAAACGCGCGCATATCATCGCGGAAACGGCCGTTCCATTCGGCAAAAGGTTGCGGGAAATTGCCCAAGTGATAGCCGCCCTCGCCGATGTCCCATGCTTCGACAATCAGCTTCAAACCGGCCAATACCGGGTCTTGATACAGGACTTGGAAAAAACGGCCATATGATTGGAAATCGGGTTCGCGTCCCAATACGGTTCCCAAGTCGAATCGGAAGCCGTCAACATGAAACTCTTCAGCCCAATAGCGCAGGCTGTCTGCCGCCCAACGGGTAACGTCGCGACGGACAATATTGAGCGTATTGCCGCAACCTGACCAGTTCTCATAGCTGCCGTAAGAGGTGTGCCAATACCATAAAGTGTTGTCGATACCGCGCTGACACAGCATCGGGCCTTTGTCGTCCTGTTCTGCCGTGTGGTTGTACACGACATCCAAAATCACTTCCAAACCCGCCTGATGCAGGGCTTTAACCGCCTGTTTCAGCTCTGCCGCCGCACGCTCGGGATTATCGGCATAAGACGGCTCAACGGCAAAATGGGAGTAAGTGTTGTAACCCCAATAATTGCTCAAGCCCATCTGCTGAAGATGGTATTCGTCCAGATGATAATGAATCGGCAGCAACTCGACCGTCGTCACCCCCAACTCTTGCAAATAGGTCAAAACCCGTTTATCACTCAAGGCCTTATAAGTGCCTGCGTACTTCAAATCGGGGAACTGCTTGGTAAACCCTTTGACATGGGCTTCATAAATAATGGTTTTGCCCCACGGTATTTCCGGACGGCAATCTTTGGCCCAATTAAATCGGCTGCGTCCGATCACGACACTTTTCGGTGCAACGGCGGTATTGTCGCGTTCATCTTCCGGCCTGAACCATGCCATTTCTTCGGCGGTACGGTAGCTTGGTTTGCCGTCAATTTTTTTGGAATACGGATCAATCAGCAATTTGTTGGGATTAAAACATGAGCCGTATTCTGCGTTTTCACGTCCATACACGCGGAAACCGTATCGCTGCCCCGCCTTAACGTCCGGCACAAATCCGTAAAATACCGAACCGCGCCGCGAAGGCATCTCCAAACGGGTTTCTTTATCCTTATCAAACAGACACAATTCGACCTTTTCGGCATTGATGGAAAACAAAGTGAAATTTGCACCCTTACTTGTCAGGGTCGCGCCCATGGGATAAGGCTTGCCTTCCTCGATATGCCATGATTTGGCAGACATAGAATGATTCCTTGGTATGTATTTGGTTTCGTGTCCAATATAAGGCCGTCTGAAAATCTTTCAGACGGCCTTGAGTCATATTGATATCACTATCTTTTAATTTTCAGCTGATTGGGCAGGCATAATGCCCACCCTCAAAGTTGATTTACGCTTCTTCTTTGACTGCCGCCTGATACAGGTACACGGTTGCCAACGGCGGTACGGTAACAGACAGGGAGTTTGGTTTGCCATGCGACCAAACTTCTTCTGTCTCCACCGTTGCGCCGGCAGAAACGCCGCTGCCTTTGTAATGCAGGTCGTCTGAATTGAGGATTTCGCGGTATTCGCCGGCAGAGTTCACACCGAAACGGTAGCCTTCGCGCACCACAGGCGTGAAGTTGCTGATCACGATAACGCGGTTGCCTTCGCGGTCGCGTCGCTCGAAAACGAATACAGAATTGTCGCCGTCATCGGCAACCAGCCATTCAAAGCCTTCAGGCCATTGGTCTAATTGGTAAAGCGGCGCGGTGTCTTTATAGACATGGTTCAACTCGCGCACAAAGTCTTGTACGCCTTTGTGCCAGCCTCCCTCTTGCTCCAACAGGAACCAATCCAGTCCTTCGTTGTAGTTCCACTCGCGGCCTTGTGCAAACTCGTTACCCATAAACAAGAGTTTTTTGCCAGGGAAGCCGTACATAAAGCCGTAGTAGGCGCGCAGGTTGGCAAATTGTTGCCAGCAGTCGCCGGGCATACGTCCGAGCAGCGAGCGTTTGCCGTGCACGACTTCATCGTGTGAAAGCGGCAGGACAAAGTTTTCGCTGTACTGGTACATCATGCCGAAGGTCATTTTGTTGTGATGGTATTTGCGGTTGATGGGGTCTTCCATCATGTAACGCAAAGTATCGTTCATCCAGCCCATATTCCATTTGAAGCTGAAGTTCAAACCTTCTTGGCGGGTTACATTGGCAAATGATGTGGATTCTTCAGCGATTTCAGTCGCTGCCGGAACTTCCTCTTTCAACATAGTGTTGGTATCACGCAGGAAAGCGATGGCTTCGAGGTTTTCATGGCCGCCGTATTGGTTCGGAATCCACTCGCCGTCTTTGCGTGAATAGTTGCGGTAAATCATCGAAGCAACCGCATCAACGCGGATACCGTCAAAGCCGAAACGTTCTATCCAATACAGGGCATTACCTTGCAGGAAGTTTTTCACTTCGTTTCTGCCGAAGTTGTAAATCAGGGTGTTCCAGTCTTGGTGGTAGCCTTCGCGCGGGTCGGCGTGTTCGTACAGCGCGGTGCCGTCAAACTTGGCCAGACCGTGATCGTCGGTCGGGAAATGGCCGACTACCCAGTCGAGGATAACGCTGATGCCCTCGTCGTGCGCAGCTTTAATCAGTGCGCGCAATTCTTCCGGCGAACCAAAACGGCTGGTCGGTGCATACAAACCGGTTGCCTGATAGCCCCATGAGCCGTCAAACGGATATTCAGAAACAGGCAAAAACTCGATATGGGTAAAGCCCATGTCTTTGACGTATGCCACCAGCTCTTTGGCGAGCTCTTCGTAAGTCAGCCAGAAATTGTTTTCCGGATTGCGTTTCCATGAACCCAAATGCACTTCATAAATGCTGATCGGCGCATCAATGGCGTTGGCACGGGCGCGGAAAGCCGGTTCTTCCACTTCGTCAGGCAAGCCGCGCACGATAGATGCCGTAGTCGGGCGCAGTTCCGCACCGAAAGCATACGGGTCGGCTTTTTCGCGTACATCGCCGTTGGCATCGCGGATTTCAAATTTGTAGAGGGCATTGAGTTTGACTGCCGGAATAAAGATGTCCCAAATGCCGTTGTCGCGGTGGAAACGCATCACATGGCGGCGGCCGTCCCAGTTATTGAACTCGCCGATAACGGAAACGCGTTGCGCATTTGGCGCCCATACGGCAAAGCGTACTCCTTTCACGCCGTCCAACTCGGCAAAATGCGCACCTAAAATCTCATAAGGACGCAGGTGCTTGCCTTCGGCCAACAGCCAAGAATCCATGTCTTGCAACGCAGAGCCGAAATGATAAGGGTCTTCTTCAATCACAGGCTCGGAGTCTTCGGTATAACGGATACTCAAAGCGTAATCGGGTGCATCATCGGGCAAAACAGCCACAAAGAAACCACGTTCATCAATTTTTTCAGACGGCACGATGAGTTCGCCGCTACGGCGGTTCACAATATCCACACTTACTGCGCCGGGAATCAAAACGCGCACTACTTCATCGCCCTCTGCAAGGCGGTGTCGTCCCAGATAAGCGAACAAGTCGCTGTGAGTGGCAAGAAACAGGCTTTCGACCGTATCGCGCTCGATTTGGTCAAGTTCATGATAAGCCTTGATTTGGCTGTTTGTTTTCATGCGTACCTCGTCAATAATGGCAAGTTGGCCGCCCATGAGGCGGTGTTGTGGGAAATCTTCCAAAGAAACCGGCATTTTTTGCGCCCAGTTCGGATAGCCGTCCGTTACGCCGGGGACATTCAAATTGTCAATGACGCCCAGCAAGTTTTCCAGTTGTACGGCGTAAAGCTTGCTGCGGCTCAATGCGCCGTATTTGTGCAAAGCCGCCAGCAAGGTTTCATCGGCTTTTGCCGGCATTTGTACGTCCGCACCCAGACAGCCGGTATATTTCAATTTGTCCAGCAAATCGGCTTTATCGTGTTCGCGCTCGTCCAAGGCCGTCTGAAAAGCGGCTGCATCAGGCAAAGTACCGAGTTTGAACATCGTATCCAAATCTTTGCCTGTCCAATAACCTGCCAAGGGCGCGACATCATGGGTGCTGATAACTGTAATCGCCTGCTCGGGGTATTCTTCAGGTAATTGGAAACCGCTCCAGCCCTTGCTGAAATACATCACTTTATAGGAAAACACTTGATAACGGTTGAGCAGATAACGCGCTTGATCGGGTACCGTTCCCAAGTCCTCGCCGATGATGACGCAACGGTTGCGCTGGCTTTCCAAAGCCAAAATGGCAAAAGTCACTTCGGCATCGTAATGCACATATGCGCCGAAATCTGCTGTTTTATCGTTTAAAACCCACCACAAACGACACAATGCCATCACATGGTCAATCCGCAACACGCCATACAGGCGCATGTTTTCGCGCAACAAATGGGCAAACTTTTCATAGCCCGTATGTTTCAACATCGACGGATTAAGCGGCGGCAAATTCCAATTCTGCCCTGTCGGCCCCAAAGGATCGGGCGGCGCACCGACCGATACGTCCATACAATAATCTTGACGGTTTAACCAAGTATCCGCGCTGCCTCGCGCCACGCCGACTGCTAAATCGCCGTAAATACCAAGCTTGACACCGTATTCGGCAGCAGCTTGGTTAACTTCTTGCAACTGCTCCGCGCAAAGCCATTGCAGCCACATATAAAAACGGATTTCCCGCTCATGACTGCGCGCAAATTTTTCTACTGCTTCGCCATCAGGCTGATGAAATTCAGACGGCCATGACTGCCAGCCCACTTGTCCGGGACGGCTGTAATACTGATCCAAAGCCTCAAACAAACCGAAGCCCCGCAAAGCTTTGCCTTTTTCCGTAACAAATGCTTCAAATGCAGCGCGTTCATTTGCCGCAGCTTCGCAAGTATCTTGTTCAAACACGTTAAACGCCATATGCAGCGCATCACGCTTACATGCCCAAACCGCCGTATAAGTCACCGTTTCCGTAACACGCAAAGCGGCGATGCGCTGACGGATTTTCGGTTGTGCCAGCCAGTTTTTCAGTTGTTCGTTATAAGTAAACGCACCGACTTTCTCGATATCCAAGTAAATCGGATTAAGCCATTCGCGCGAAGAAGGGCTATACGGGCTGGCAAAGGCAGGCTTGCTGGTAAACAAGGCGTGCAAAGGGTTGATACCGACAAAATCCAGCTTTTTCTCCGCCGCATATTTCATCAGGTCCAGCAAATCGGTAAAGTCGCCTATGCCCCAGTTGCGCTTGGAACGCAGGCTATACAAATGCATGGTCAAACCATTCATCCGACCGCCATTGGCAAGCAGTTTGGGTTGGTAAACCGATTCAGGCGCAACAATCAGGCGTACAAGGCAACATTTGCCGCCGGTCTCGGCCGACAAAGTGTAATAACCGCAAGCCAATCGGGGCAGCTTAATCCAAAGCGTATTGTTGTCGCCCGGATATAAAGTCAAGCTCTGGCACTCATCCGCCTCATCAATCAATACGACCGCTTCCGCACCATGAAATTCAGACGGCATCTGTAAAGATTCTTCGCCGTTTTCATGCGCAACCATCGTATTCAGATAAAGACCGTCTGAATCCGGTTTGCTTTTGTCCAAAACAGCAACGATCAATTCCAAAACTTCAGGTTTGGTCGCATGATATGTACCGTTGATGTCGTGGTAGCCCAAATCAATACCGGCCTTTACAGCCTGCTGCTCCAATGTTTCACTCATTGCATTCTGCCTGTTTTACCAATATCTGAATCTTAATACAGATTTTGTCGCACCGTTATATGTAATTTATTGTAGTCTCTAACAAAATCCATATTTCCCTGTTTGATTTGACCTGCGCCAAAATTTCCTATTTATCTGTTTTGTAAAAACTTAAAGGCCGTCTGAAAAGGAAGGTTTCATTCCTTTTCAGACGGCCTTTACCATGCTTCAAGCCTGATTAGTGGTGGTGATGACCGTGCGGGCCATGTACGTGACCGTGGGCAATTTCTTCCTCAGTCGCATCGCGTACACCTTCAACGGTCGCCTTGAACAATACTTTCATACCGGCCAAAGGATGGTTGCCGTCCACTACGGCTTTACCGTCGGCAACATCGGTTACACGATAAATCAATACATCGCCGGTTTCCGGATCATCGGCTTCAAACATCATGCCGACTTCGACTTCAACAGGGAACACGCTTACATTTTCAATACGCACCAGCTCAGGATCTTGCTCGCCGAAAGCATCATCAGGCGACAAAGCCACTTCAACGGTATCGCCTACATTTTTGCCGTGCAACGCTTCTTCCACCAAAGGGAAAATACCGTCATAACCGCCATGCAGGTAAGCAATCGGCTCTTCAGTTTTGTCCAACAGCTGGTTGTTTGCATCGTACATTTCATAATGCAGGGAAACTACGGAATTTTTAACAATAGACATCATGTCGTCCTTAATCAATATTTAAAAGTCAAGTTCAGGCTATTCTATCACAGCTGTAGCTCAACAATCGGTTTACCTTAAACAAATACTTTTGGCAAACACAACAAAACCAAAAAAGCCCATATAAAAAACCAAATTGAATGATTCCAATCCATAAAAGTTGCTTTTTCACAACACAAAGTTGCTAAATTACAAAAATTTCCCCAAACGCAAAAACATTCTAAATCCTTAAAACCAACAACAGTTAAAAATAATCAAATTATTGAATATAAACAACTTTTTAAAAGTTCATTAATTATGAATATTTTTAGATGATTTTTTACCTGCCTCCCTGATTTACATTATTTTCGCTAATTTTGTATTGATTTTAGTCCGCAAACGGTTAAGCAACGTTGCATTGGCCCACCCCGTGGGGCATAATAACAAAAATTCAGCAATGAATTTCTACTGTACAGGCCGTTTGACGGCTATTTTTAGTTTAAATGTTTAAATCGATTTAAAAAAGGTCCTCAAAAATGAAAAAATCTCTGTTCGCTGCTGCTTTGTTGTCTTTAGCTTTGGCCGCTTGTGGCGGTGCTGATAAAGCTGCTGAAACTGCTGCTTCTGCTGCTTCTGAAGCCGCTGCTTCTGCTACTGAAGCTGCTGCATCTGCTACCGAAGCTACCGCTTCTGCTGCTACCGAAGCTACTGAAGCCGCTGCTTCTGCTACCGAAGCTGCTGCATCTGCTACTGAAGCTGCTGCTTCTGCTGCTTCTGAAGCTGCTAAATAATATTCTTTTGAATATAAGAAAAGCAGGATACCATTGCGTATCCTGCTTTTTTACATTCTTCACATCCTCCTTCCTGACTTTTCCGCCTGACTGCCATGCACCTTCACGACCGTTTTGCTGAGTTTCTTTCTGCCTCTGAAATCATCGAAGCCACTCCGACCTTGTTAAACGACCAACGCCGCCGTTTTGTTTCTTCGCCGGATATTGTCTTACAGCCAAACTCTGTCGAAAGCGTGCAGAAAATCATGCGTTTCTGTTTTGAAAACCGCATCCGCGTTACCCCGCAAGGCGGTAATACCGGATTATGCGGCGCAACGGTAACCAGCGAAGGTGTACTGCTTAATCTCTCCAAGCTCAACCGCATCCGCGATATCAATCTTGCCGACAACAGCATGACGATTGAAGCAGGCGTGATTTTGCAGAATGCTCAAAAGGCAGCAGCCGAAGCCGGACGACTGTTTCCGCTCAGCCTTGCCAGCGAAGGCTCTTGCCAAATCGGCGGCAATATCGCCTGTAATGCCGGCGGTTTGAATGTCTTGCGTTACGGCAGCATGCGTGATTTGGTATTGGGTTTGGAAGTCGTTTTACCAAACGGCGAACTGGTTTCCCACCTTCAGCCCCTGCACAAAAACACGACCGGCTACGACTTGCGCCATCTTTTTATCGGTAGCGAAGGAACATTAGGCATCATTACCGCCGCCACACTCAAACTCTTTGCCCAGCCCAAAACCAAAGCGACCGCATGGGTAGGTTTAGACGATATTGAATCCGCCGTCTCGCTTTTAACTGAGGTGCAAGGCCATTTTGCCGAGCGCTTGACCAGCTTCGAGCTGATCAGCCGCTTTGCCCTCGATTTATCTTCGGAATTCAGCCAACTCAAAAAGCCTGCTGATGCGGAATGGCATATTTTGATAGAACTTGCAGATTCCGTTCCTGATGCCGGACTGGATGAAAAGCTTGCCGAATTTCTCTATCAAAACGGATGGGAAAACAGCATCTTGGCGCAATCCGAGCAAGAGCGCTCCGACTTATGGACCTTGCGTGAAAATATTTCCGCCTCCCAACGCAAACTCGGCACCAGCATCAAACACGACATCGCCGTCCCTATCGCTCAAGTGGCCGCCTTTGTCCGCCAATGCGCCCCTGCCTTGGAAACCTGCTTTCCCGGCATACAAATTGTCTGTTTCGGACATTTAGGCGACGGCAGCCTGCATTACAATACATTCCTGCCCAACGTATTGAGCAACGAAGCCTACCAATACGAAGACACCGTCAATACCATTGTTTATGAAAACATCCTTGCCTGCCACGGTACGATTGCCGCCGAACACGGCGTAGGCATCATCAAAAAACATTGGCTGCCCCGTGTGCGTACACAGGCCGAACTCATTCTGATGCATGCCATCAAAAATCAGCTTGACCCTTATGGCATTATGAATCCGGATAAACTCCTGCCTTCTTTGGATTAACTAATACAAAAGGCCGTCTGAAACATTTCAGACGGCCTTTTATCTTATCCAAACTATTTCAATGCCGTTTTCCAATCCAATCCGCCCAAGGACGGTACCTGTATCACTTCATTGGTATCCAAATTGACCGCTGTCAGCTCTCCGCCCCACAATGCTCCGGTATCCAAAGCAATGACCTGATCGGTATTAACGTAGCCCAATGACGACCAATGTCCGAACACGGTAATATAATCCAAATTCTGCCTATCGGGCGCTTTAAACCAAGGGCGCAGGTAAAGCGGCATTTTTTTCAAAGTGGATTTATATTCGTAATCCAATTCGCCTTTGTATGTCAGCGCACGCATACGGGTAAAGACGTTGATAATCATGCGTAGGCGCTCATAGCCTGTCAAATCATCCGTCCACTCGGTCGGCTTGTTGCCGTACATTTTACCAAAAAATTTCCTGTATTTTTTACCTTGCAATTCATCCTCAGCTTCACGGGCAAGGCTTTCGGCCTTATCAACCGACCATTGCGGCAAAATACCGGCATGCACCATCACATGCCTGACGCCGCGCACCAAAAGCGGTTGATGACGCAGCCAGTCAAGCATGGCATAACTATCGGGATGGGTCAAAATCGGCTCAACCGTATCACTGCGCTTGAGCGTTCCTTCACCGCAACCGACTGCCAAAAGATGTAAATCATGATTGCCCAAAACCATTTGCACGCTGCTGTCATGCTCTTTGGCAAATTTCAAGGTTTCCAAGGACTTCGGGCCGCGATTAACAATATCGCCGACCAGCCAAAGGGTGTCCGTACCATGATTAAAGCCGATTTTGGCAAGCAACAAAGTCAGCTCGTCAAAACAGCCTTGAATATCTCCGATTGCGTAATGTGCCATTATTATTGTTTTCCGTTGTTATTATTTTCAGACGGCCTCAAGCCCAGCCCAGGCCGTCTGAAAACATCAATTATGCATTTAAAACCAATACTGCTTCTGCTTCAACCTGAACACCTTTAGGCAGGCTAGCCACGCCAACCGCCGCACGCGCAGGGAAAGGCTGTTCGATAAATTCAGCCATCACTTCATTGAATACGGCAAAGTTGGCCAAATCAGTCAAATAAGCATTGAGTTTGACGATATCGTTCAAAGAACCGCCTGCCGCTTCGGCTACGGCTTGCAGGTTTTTAAATACTTGCACTGCTTCGGCGCGGAAGTCGCCATCGCCGACCACAGTCATCGTAGCCGGATCCAAAGGAATCTGACCGCTCATATAAACCGTATCGCCTGCACGCACTGCTTGGCTGTATGCCCCAATCGCGGCAGGGGCTTTGTCGGTATGGATAATGGTTTTAGACATGATATTCTCCTCAAATAGAAATGTCAGAATCAGGTGGAAGCTTCGAATTTTACTTTCAACAGAAATACGTTTCAATAAAAGCATTCAATTAATGCGTTTATCCCGTCTTGTTCTTCCCCGATTTTAAACCTACAATCCCACATATTATTCATTTCAAAGCCGAAATTATTATGTTTTTTGTCTTATCCCCAGCCAAAAACCTCAACGAAAAAGACCCCTCCCCCGTCAGCAGCTTTACCCAGCCCGACCTTCTGCCCGAAGCAGAAATCCTGATGCAGGAGTTGCGCCAGCTTGCCCCTCAACAAATCGCCGAGCTGATGCATGTTTCCGACAAAATCGCCCTGCTCAACGCCGAACGCAATGCCGTATGGCACACGCCGTTTACGCCTGAAAACGCCAAACAGGCCGTATTTATGTTCAACGGCGACGTCTATGAAGGCATCGCCGCCGATACGCTCAAACCGGAACAAATCGACTACCTGCAACAACACGTCCGCCTGCTCTCCGGCCTATACGGCGTATTGCGCCCGCTCGACTTGATGCAGCCCTACCGCTTGGAAATGGGCACGGCCTTTGCCAACACGCGCGGCAAAAACCTCTACGAATTTTGGGGCGATAAAATTACCGACCTGCTCAACCAAACACTGAAGCAAGCCGGCAGCGACGTTTTAATCAACCTCGCCTCACAAGAATATTTCAAATCCGTCAACACCAAAAAACTCAACGCACGCCTGATTACGCCGATTTTTAAAGACGAGAAAAACGGCAAATACAAAATCATCAGCTTCTACGCCAAACGTGCACGCGGTTTGATGGTGCGCTACGCGGCAGAACACGGCATTACCGAGCCTGAAATGCTCAAAAATTTCGACTACGAGGGCTATTCATTCAATGAAGCAGCTTCAAACGAAGCCGAATGGGTATTCATGCGCGAAGAACAATCTAAATAAAAACAGAATCCTAGATATTTTTTCTAAAATACCTCTTGGCAAAGGCCGTAAGTTCCATTAATATTACGGCTTCAAGAATGGAAGCGTGGCAGAGCGGTTTAATGCAACGGTCTTGAAAACCGTCGAGGGTTGATAGCCCTCCGTGAGTTCGAATCTCACCGCTTCCGCCATTCTTGATATTTTTTATCTAGTGAAAATGAAATGCGAGACTTGACGATTCAAGTCTTTTTTATTTTCAAATCCAAAGAATACCCAAGGGCCGTCTGAAACTTTCTATAACGCGGTTTCAGACGGCCTAATACCTTTAAAATTCCCCCAAATTCCTAAAGTCCTACCCAGACATTTAGGAATTTGGGGGATTTTTGCAAAGGTCTCCGCTTTTCTAATCTTTGCCGTCAAGGGTATCGACCTACCCATCACCAATGCGGAATTTTTGCTCGACAATGGAGAGGCGTTTTCTATACCGACGCGATCGTGCATTTTGCCTCAGGTCCGTGTGCTTCCTTATCGTTTACGGTAGGATTTGCTACATATTCTGAGATGTTGCCACAAAGTACTGCCGTCGCTTTTATCTTTAGAGGAGGTCGCAGCAAATGGTAGCATGATGGGGTGTCATTCGATGATGGTGTGGTGGCAGGACAGGTCTTGAATGTGGTATCGTTCTTCTTGGATCAGTTGCGTGTCGCTCATGGTAATCTTTCTTATAGGAAAGGCCGTATGTTGCTGCATCCAAACTTTTCCGTTATGGAAAGTTTGCCCTTCAAATCCGAATCTGCTGGCCTCTATTTATCATTATTTAATCGCTACAAGGATATTTAAATGAAACGGGAAACCATTGCCCTGCATGCAGGCTATCAATCCGAACCGACTACAAAATCTGCTGCTGTCCCCATTTACCAAACCACTTCCTATACTTTCGACAACACGCAACACGGCGCAGACTTGTTCAACCTTGATGTTGCGGGCAATATCTACACCCGTATCATGAATCCAACCACTGCCGTTTTGGAAGAACGCGTTGCCCGTTTGGAAGGAGGTATCGCCGCACTGGCTGTTGCCAGCGGTATGGCGGCAATTACCTATGCCGTTCAAACTTTGGTTGAAGCAGGCGACAACATCATTGCAACCAAAACCCTCTACGGCGGCACATACAATTTCTTTGCCCACAGCCTGCCGCGCCAAGGCATAGAAGTACGCTTTATCGATCCGGCCAAACCCGAAGAAATCGCCGCCAATACCGACAGCCGCACCAAACTGGTGTATTGCGAATCTATCGGCAATCCCGCCATCAATGTCGTCGATATCCCAGCATTCGCCCAAGCCGCACACGCTCAAGGTCTGCCTTTAATGGTAGATAATACCGTCGCTACGCCCACATTATTCCGCCCGATTGAGCACGGCGCCGACATCGTTATCCAATCCCTGACCAAATACATCGGCGGCCACGGCACAACGATTGGCGGTGCCATTATCGACAGTGGCAAATTCCAATGGGCAGGCAATCCGCGTTTTGAAAAAAACTTCAATCAGCCTGATCCGTCTTACCACGGTGTAAACTACTGCGAACATTTTGGTGCGGCAGCCTACATTGCCCGCGCCCGCGTCGTCCCGCTGCGTAATACCGGTGCCGCCCTGTCTCCGCACAGCGCATTTTTACTGCTTCAAGGTTTGGAAACCCTCGCCCTGCGTATGGAACGTCATTGCGAAAACGCCCTAAAAGTAGCCGAATTCTTAAATAAACATCCGCAGGTCGAATGGGTAAACTATCCTGCCCTGCCCGACAGTCCGTATAAAGCCTTGATTGACCGCGACTACGGCGGCAAAGCCTCAGGTTTGCTGAGCTTCGGTATTAAAGGCGGTCGTGAAGCCGGTGCGAAGTTCATTGACGCACTACAACTCTTCCTGCGCTTGGTGAATATCGGCGATGCCAAATCGCTGGCTACCCATCCTGCTACAACAACCCACCGTCAGCTTGACGATGCAGAACTCGCCGCAGCAGGCGTCAGCCCCGACATGGTACGCCTGAGCGTGGGTATCGAGCATATCGACGATTTGCTTGCCGACTTGGCGCAGGCATTGGATGCCGCACAGGCATAGGCAATAGCAGCGCTAATTAGATGAAAAAAAGCCTCTGCTTAAAAAGGCCGTCTGAAAATCTCTTTTCAGACGGCCTTTTCCTTTTCTACAAATCAAATGCGGCGTTAATCAAACGTTTGGTGTAGTCGTTTTGCGGATGGTGGAAAATCTGATCCGCGCTGCCGTACTCAACCATTTCGCCCTGCTTCATCACAATCACGTTGTCGCTGACGGCGCGCACGACAGACAAATCATGACTGATGAACATATAAGTCAGGCCGTATTTCTTCTGCAAATCGCGCAAAAGTTCGACCACTTTGGATTGTACGGAGCGGTCAAGTGCAGAGGTCGGTTCGTCCAAAAGGATGAATTTCGGGCGCAGGATAACGGCGCGTGCAATAGCGATACGCTGACGCTGGCCGCCTGAGAATTCATGCGGATAACGGTTGAGCGCATCAAGCGGCAGGGACACTTCCTTCATGACTTCCAAAACGCGCTGGATACGTTCTTTTTTGGTCATTTCAGGATGATGAACCGTCAAACCTTCGCCAATAATTTCGCCAACAGTCAGGCGCGGTGAAAGCGAACCGAACGGATCTTGGAACACAATCTGCCGTTGCGATTTCAGACGGCGTGCTTCTTCGGCGGTATAGTTTTTCAGATCTTTGCCTTCAAAGGAGATATGGCCGGTATAAGGCAGCATCTGCATGACGGCTTTGCCCAGCGTGGATTTGCCGGAACCGGACTCGCCGACGACGCCCAATGTTTCGCCTTCTTTAATTTTGAGGCTGATGCCTTTGACAGCGTCAAAAGTTTTGAGTGGTTTGCCGAAAAAGTTTTGCTTCAATACGAAAGAAACATTGACATTGTCGGCATCGATCAACACACCGGCGTTGTTTTCTTCCGGCTCTTTCATACCTTTTGGAATGGCATTGATGAGTTCAGCGGTATATTCGTGTTTCGGATGGGCAAATACTTCTTTGATTTTGCCGCGCTCGACAATTTCGCCGTTACGCATGACGCAGACGGTTTTGGAATAGTGTTCCGCCAAACCCAAATCGTGGGTAATGAAGATAATCGCCATGCCCATTTGCTGTTGTAAATCGTGGAGCAAATCGAGAATCTCGGCTTGAATGGTCACATCCAAAGCCGTGGTCGGTTCGTCGGCAATCAGCAGGTCAGGTTCATTAATGAGTGCCATGGCAATCATAATGCGTTGCAGCTGACCGCCGGAAAACTCGTGCGGATATTGCTTCATGCGGCGCTCGGCTTCTTTGATGCCCACACGTTCCAACAATGCCAATGCCTTCTGCCCGGCTTCTTTTTTGCCGAGCTTTTTATTGTGCACACGCGCCGCTTCAATCAGCTGCGCACCAATACGCATAAACGGATTGAGCGAGGTCATGGGCTCTTGGAAAATCACGCTGATGCGGTTGCCGCGCAAATCACGCAGGGTTTTCTCGTCTGCATCCAAAATGGAAATACCGTCAAAAGTAATGCGTGAATCTTTGCTGTATCGGGCAAATTTCTCAGGCAGTAGGCGCATAACGGACATAGATGTTACAGACTTGCCCGAACCGGACTCGCCGACCAAAGCCAATGTTTCGCCCTCTGCCACTTTAAAGCTGACATTACGCACGGCGTGCACGTTTTTTTCATGCAATTCAAAATTGATGTCCAGATTTTCTACAACCAGTAACTGTTTTGTCATTTTGATTATCCTTTTGGTTGTGGTTTAGCGGTCTTTCGGGTCGAGCGCATCGCGCAGGCCGTCACCGATAAAGTTGAAACAGAACAAAGTGGTTACCAAGAAGAAACTCGGCACGAGCAGCTGCCATGGTGCGGCCTCCATCGAAATCGCACCTTCTTGCAACATCGAACCCCAACTGGTCATCGGCTCTTGCACACCCAAACCCAAGAAGCTCAAAAAGGATTCAAACATAATCATGCCCGGCACCAGCAAAGAGGCATACACCATCACCACGCCCAAAACATTCGGAATAATGTGGCGCGTTACGATTTTACGTTTCGCCACGCCGCTCACACGCGCCGCTTCGACAAACTCTTTATGCTTCAAGCTCAAGGTTTGACCGCGCACGATACGCGCCACGTCCAACCAAGACACCAAACCCACGGCGGCAAAAATCAAAAGCAAGTTGCGGCCAAAGAACGTAGTCAGCAGAATCACGAAAAACATAAACGGAAACGCGTTCAAAATTTCCAAAAAGCGCATCATCAGCGAATCGAGCTTACCGCCGATAAAGCCGGCAATCGCGCCATAAAGCGTACCGATGACAACGGCCACCAATGCGCCGGCCACACCGACCAGCAAGGAAATACGTCCGCCGGTTGCCGCGCGCGACAGCAAATCGCGGCCGAGCAAGTCCGTACCCAGATAGTGATGGGTAGAAAAGGACGGCGGAATCTGCATATTGTCCCAGTCGGTGAAGTCGTAGGTGTAGCGGACAATCCATGGCGCCACAATCACAAAAATGCTGATCAGCAACAGGATGATAATGCTGTACACCGCCGCTTTGTTCTGTTTAAAACGCCGCCATGCGTCGCTCCACAGGCTTTTGCCGTGTACTTGGGCGTATTCTGCTGCCTCTGCGAGGGCCTGAGTCTGCTTCTTTTTGAATAACATAATGTTCTCTCTCGCTTTTTATTCTTTCTTCAGGCCGTCTGAACGTTTCAGACGGCCTTTGCGCAAATGGGATTAATAACGGATTTTCGGGTCAATAATGGCATACAGAATATCGAGGATGGCGTTGAACAAAATGGTCATGATGCCGACCAAAATCGTCAAACCCAAAATCATGCCGTAGTCGCGGTTGAGCGCGCCATTGACAAACAATTGTCCGATGCCGGGAATACCGAACACGTTTTCAATCACAATGGAGCCGGTAATGATGCCGACGAATGCCGGGCCTAAGAAAGAAACAATCGGCAACATGGCGGGACGCAGAGCATGGCGCAGGATGATGCGGCTCATGGGCAGGCCTTTGGCGCGTGCCGTACGGATAAAGGGGCTGTTCAATACTTCAATCATCGCGCCGCGCGTAATCCGCGCGATACTGGACACATACCCAATGGACAAAGTAACGACAGGCAGAATCAAGTTCATCAGTGCGCCATCGTTCCAGCCGCCTGCAGGCAGCCATTGCAGTCTGACGGCAAACACCAGCACCAATACCGGCGCCATCACAAAACTGGGAACGACGATACCGGTCATCGCGCCGCTCATTAGCGAATAATCCAGCCAGCTGTTTTGTTTTAAGGCGGCGATAATGCCGATAAACATGCCGAAGATGGCGGCAATCAAAAAGGCGTAGAAGCCAAGTTCTGCCGATACCGGCAGGGATTGGGCAAGCAACTCATTAACGCTGAAATCTTTATATTTGAACGACGGCCCCAAATCCCCCTGCGCCAACTGCTTGAGGTAGTGGAAATATTGGAGGTACATCGGGTCATTGAGGTGGTATTTGGCTTCGATGTTGGCCATGACCGCAGGCGGCAAATTGCGTTCACCTGTGAACGGGCTACCCGGTGCAAGCCGCATCAGGAAAAAAGATACGGTAATCAACACCAGCATGGTCGGGATGGAAGCACATATCCGTTTGATGATGAATTTCAACATAATCAGGCTGTCCTGTCTGAACATACCGGACTCGTGAAAACAAGCTGACCTGAAGCGGAAATCGGATGAATGGCAGCAGGCATCTGTAACGTCGCCGCGCCGGTTTCTCTCTCTATTCCGACCGGGTTATTGTTTTTATTCGGAGTCGGGTAAGGTTTTTTTTTAGTTTTTAGATAATTGTTGTTATAAGGCCGTCTGAAACTTTGTATCCGCCGTTTCAGACGGCCTTTCACGTTAACGCGCCAAAGGTTCGGTGCGTTCAATCAGCCATGCTTTGGCCGCGCCTTCTGTCAAAGGCTCAAGACGGCGGCGCACTTCGGCGTGATATTGGTTCAGCCATTCGATTTCGCTGCCAGTCATCAGTTTGGTATCGATCAGGCGCGTATCGATTGGACAGAGGGTAACGGTTTCAAAATACAGGAATTTGCCGAACTCGGTTTCCTCGGGGTTTTCAACCGGACGGTTGATTACCAGGCTTTCGATACGGATACCCCATTTGCCCGGACGGTAAAGACCCGGCTCGTTGGAAGTCAGCATGCCTGACTTCATCGCGTGATGCGGTTGCGGCACGGCGGCAACGGCAATGCTTTGCGGACCTTCATGCACATTGAGGAAATAGCCCACGCCATGACCTGTACCGTGACCGTAATCGCATTGCGCCTGCCAGAGCGATTTGCGGCAGATGGCATCAATCATCGGGCCTTTGATGTTTTCAGGGAAAATGGTTTCCGCCAGAGAAATATGCGCTTTCAACACCAAAGTATAGTCACGCTTCATGGCCGCACTCGGATTACCGACAGGCACCACGCGCGTGATGTCGGTCGTACCGCCCCAGTATTGGCCGCCGGAGTCAATCAACAGCATACCGTCGCCTTTGATTTTGCTGTTGTTTTCCGGTGTCGCGCTGTAATGGGGCAAGGCGGCGTTGGCATTGTAGCCGGCGATGGTGTCGAAACTTGGCGAAATAAAACCGGGACGCTGGCTGCGGTGTTTGTAGAGCATGCCGTCGATGTCCAGTTCGCTCAATTCGCCGCCTTCTGCCAAGATTTGTTCAAACTCGGCAAAGAAGCCGCACAATGCCGCGCCGTCTTCCGCCATGGTATTGCGGATATGGGCGATGTCGGCATCGGATTTGACTGATTTGAAGAATGTGCTTGGGTGGATGGCTTCAATCAAACGGACGTCTTCAGGCAGGCGGCGCAAAGTGCCGACAGCAGTTTTGTTCGGATCAATCAGCAATGTGCCCTTAACGCCTGCCAAATAGTCCGCCGCTTGCGCATAAGGTAATACTTCAAAACCTGCCGTTTTCAAAGCTTCGGCAGATTCTGCTTTCAGACGGCCTGCATCGGTAAACAATACGGCTTTGTCTTGGCTGATAAACAGATGGGACAAGAACACAGGGTTGAACGGTACATCATCGCCACGCAGATTGGTAATCCAAGCGATGTCGTCCAAAGAAGAAACCAAATGCGCATCTGCGCCCTGCTCTTTCATGGCCGCACGGATACGGGCCAGTTTTTCGGCCGCCGTTTCGGAAACATAGTCGGGATGGTGAACGTAGATTTCCGGAGTCGGCAATGCAGGACGGTCGTCCCATACTTCGTCCAACAAGGTTTCAGGATATTCGAGGCGGATGTTTTTAGCGGCAAGTGCCTGTTTCAAACCGCGCTCGCCGCTGAGTGCGAACATATCGGCAGGCGCGCCGACCACTGCGTCCTCGGGCAGATTTTGTGCCAACCATTCGGTATAAGGCGCATCAACACCCATTTTTTGCAGCTCGATGCCGTTTGGCGCAAGCTGTTGGCCTGCCTGTTCCCAATAGCGGCTGTCCGTCCACACGCCTGCTTTATCGGCGGTCACCACCAAAGTGCCGGCCGAACCGGTAAAGCCGGAAAAATCGCGGCGTGCCTGCCAATGCTCGGGCAGGTATTCGGAAAGGTGCGGATCGGCGGAAGGAATGACAAACGCGTCCACGCCATGTTTTTTCATGGCTTCGCGTAAAGCGGACAAACGTTGTTGTACAGATTTCATGTGTTATGTCTCCTATTGTTTCAGACGGCCTCTGTCATCAAGGCCGTCTGAACACTTGTGCTGTCTATAATCAATCTATTTTTTCGGTGCGAACGACCAGCTCTTCACTGTGTAGTTCCGCAAAGGGTCTTTGTCGGAATAGCCGATGATATCAGGTTTAACCATACGCACTTCAACCTGATGATACAGCGGAATCAGTGCAGCGTCTTCTTGAAGCTGCTTCTCCGCATCGGCATAAAGCCGGCTGCGCGCTTCCTTGCTGACACCATCTTTCAGCGTATTGTTCATAAATGTGTCAAACGCCGCGCTTTTGTAGCGGAATGCATTGTTTGAGTTGTTGGATTTCAAGATATTGAGCATACCCGCCGGATCGTTGAAATCGGAACACCAGCCGCTGAACGAAACCTTAAAATTACCTTGCGCGCGCGTATCCAAATAAGTTTTCCATTCCTCGTTGGACAAAGTCGGACGGATAAACGGAATGGCGGCTTTCCACACCGACTGCACGGCAGTAATTTGTTTTTTGGACGCTTCGCTGGTGCTGTACAAAATATCGAACTCAAGCGGATGGTCATCGTTGTAGCCTGCTTCGTTCAACAGTTTGCGTGCGGTTTCGATGCGTTTTTCAGGCGTCCACTCTTTCCACTCCGGATAAACAGGAATCACGCCCTGCATTTGCGGCGGCGTCAACTGGAACGCAGGCGTATCGCCGCGGCCGCCCACTTTGACGACGATGTCGCGGCGCGTCAGCATATTGAGCGCCTTGCGGACGCGCGGATCGTTAAACGGCGCCGCTTCGTGGTTCGGCTCCAAATACCAGCTGCACAAAGAAGTTGTACGTTTCACTTGTCCCGGAAACTCAATATCCGCCACTTTGACCTGATCGCTGGGGATACCGTAAGTCACATCAATTTCATTGGCACGATAACGGTTGTACTCGCCGCTGCCTGATAAGAAAACCGCCTTCGGAATGGCCACTTTGTCTTTATCGTAATAATTGGGATTGCGTTCCATATTGATGTGGCTGTTGACTTTCCAATCCTTTAACAGATAAGCGCCACTGGAAACATAATGACCAGGCTGCGTCCACTTGTTGCCGTATTTTTCAACAGTAGCGCGGTGAACCGGAAAAGTGAATTGCTGAATCAGCATATCGGGGAAATAAGGCACGGGCGCAATCAGCGTAAATTGCAGGGTCTTCGCGTCCAACGCCTTGACGCCCAATGTCTCAGGCTTGGCTTTGCCGTTTAATATATCTTCCGCATTTTCCACTTGGGCATCGACCAAATAGCTGCCGAAAGGTGCGCCAGTGGCCGGATCGGCAAGACGGCGGAAGCTGTACACGAAATCTTCGGCAGTAATCGGATCGCCATTGCTCCATTTGGCATCACGCAGATGGAAGGTCCAAATACGCTCGCCCTCGCTCTCCCATTTTTCCGCCAAAGCAGGAATGGTTTTGCCTTCGGCATCCGTACCGACCAAACCATCCATCAACTGACGGATAATCGCACCGGCCGCCATATCGCCGCTCATCTGAGGGTCCAGCGTGCCCGGCTCGACGCCGTTGCTGACCACCACGCGCTCATAATCGGTACGTTTAAACTCAGGAGCAGGCTTGACATCGCGGCTGCACGCCGACAACGCGAATACGGCAGCCAATGATGCAGCCAACAGCGGATAGGTTTTTCCGGCCATATTTCATTCCTTCTTTTTGGGTATTCTTCTTTTTCAGACGGCCTGATTATTCAAACTACACTCGACTACATTTAGTTAGAATTTTGCCAATGCAGTTAAATCGTCTATTTCAAGTCATGAAAATAGTGTTTTAAACTACATATTCCATCAGAATAATAGTAAGCCATCCAAGATTGTCGGCAAATTAACACAAAAATACGTAACTGAAAACTATTTTTCAATTTATCCTACGATAAGTTACAAATGTATTGATTTTTTATAATTTGTCAAATAAGATTATCCAGACTCTTTCGCCGCAAGCAAGAAAAAAACACAAAAAGGAGAATTAAATGAAGAAGTTACCCTACCTTATTGCCACTGCACTCATCGGCTCTTCCATAAGCGCCGCCCACGCCGAACCTAAAATGAGCGGTACCATCTACCTCATGACCGAGGTCGAACACAACAATAAAACCGGCGTCACCAATACAACCATTTCCGATAAAAGTTCCAGTCTTTATCTCTCCGATGAAGTACGACTCAACAACGACTTATGGCTGAAATGGCAACTTGGCTCCTTTATTTACTTCGATTCTGACCGCTGGGGCGGCTGGGGCACTGCCGACTCATACGTCGCGCTCAACAGCTACAAAAACCTTGGTACCGTCAAAATGGGTTACATCAGTACACCCATGAACAGCATTTATCTGAACCCGTTCGACACCAACAGCTCGATTTTGGAATTCGGCAAAATTTCCCGCTTCGGCCAACGTCGTGTTTCCATGGCTTATGAGTCGCCTTGGAAAAACGGTTTCCAATTCAAATTCAACGTTTCCCCAGGTTCCAATGCCGCACGCAACAACAACAACTGGAATCCGGACAAAAAACGTGACGGCGACTGGGTCTTCGGCTGGGGTGTAGACTACTACCACCCCAACAACGGCTTTAACGCGCACTACGCCGCCGAATACGCACCCAACGACTCTCCGACCGAAACCAAAGACTTCCAAGCCCATGCATTCATGGCCGGATACAGCAAAGACAAAATCTCCGTCGATGCCGCGTTCCAATACGCCAAAAATACTTGCGACGGCTTCAGCTGCTGGGGGCCATGGGAGGAGGAAAAGAATGGTAAAAAAATAAAACACGAAGACAAAGAAATCAACAACACCAAAGAATTTATGGTATCGGGTTCATATAAAATCGGCAATTTCAAACCTCAAATCGGCTTCGCCTACGGTAAAAGTTCTATCGGCGAAGACTACAAACACGTCGCCGTCAGCACCGATTACAGCTTCTCCAAACGGACAACTGCCACACTCGGCGCCGGCTGGTTGAAAGAAAACGTCAATCCGAAATACGACGAAGATTTGCCGAAAAAATCTTCTTACGCAGTGGGCATGGTATTCAAACACCGCTATTAATGCCTGACAGATTAAAGGCCGTCTGAAACAATTTGTTCAGACGGCCTTTTCTACATCCTATAATTAAACTTGCAGCCCACCTTAAAAATCATTACATTGCCCACACTCAAGCAACAAAAACGTCATCATGAACGCCCACCGCACCCTCATCATCTCCGTTTTTATCGTCGCCAGCTGCGGCCTCGCTTACGAGCTCATCATCGCCGCGCTCGCAAGCTATCTTTTGGGCGACAGTATTTTGCAGTTTTCCTCCGTCATCGGGCTTTATCTGTTTTCAATGGGTATCGGCGCCCACCTGACCCAATACATCAAAGATAAAGACGTATTGCACCGCTTTATCGAAATCGAACTTCTGGTCGGCATCATCGGCGGCATTTCCGCGCTGGCATTATTCGTGGCCTTCGGTTTATCCGCCGCCCCATTCCGCACCCTACTCTACGCTTTTGTACTGATTGTCGGCATGGTTGTCGGTATGGAAATTCCTTTGGTCATGCGCGTGTTAAACCAAAAAGGGGCGGAATTTAAAGAACTCGTTTCCAAAGTATTGACCTTCGACTACTTGGGCGCACTCGCCGTCTCGTTATTATTTCCGCTTCTGCTCGCCCCCAAACTCGGCATGGCGCGTTCTGCCTTGTTGTTCGGCATTTTCAACGCCGCCGTCGCCTATCTGACCGCGCGCGTGTTCAAAGCCGAACTGCCCCGCTACCGCGCCATCCGCACGCGTGCGTTTATCGTATTGACCGCACTCATTACGCTCTTCGTCTACGCCGACCGTATTTCCTTTAAAGCCGAACAAAGCTATTTCGGCGATCCCGTTGTCTATCAAAGCCATTCACCCTACCAACGACTCGTCGTTACCCGCTGGAAAGACGACACCCGCCTCTATATCAACGGCAACCTACAATTCTCCTCACGCGATGAAGCCCGTTACCATGAAGCACTCGTCCTGCCTGCCATGCAGATGGTGCCAAACGCCGAACGCGTCCTGATTCTCGGCGGCGGCGACGGATTGGCGGCACGCGAAGTCTTGAAATATCCGCAGGTCAAAAATGTGACTTTGGTCGATCTCGACCCCGACATGACCGCTACTTTTAAAACCTCCGCCACCTTGAGCGCGCTCAACCAAGGTTCGCTGTCCCATCCCAAAATGCACGTCGTCAACGATGATGCCGCCAAATGGCTGGAAGGGTCGTCTGAAAAATTCGACGTTATCATCATCGACCTGCCCGACCCGTCCAATTTCTCGCTGGGCAAACTCTACTCCGTCCCCATGTACCGCCTCGTGGCCCGCCATCTTGAGCCGCAGGGTAAGATTGTTGTGCAATCGACTTCGCCTTATTTCGCACCCAATGCCTACTGGTCGGTCGTTGCCACCCTCGAAGCGGCCAAGTTGAATACCGCGCCCTATCACGTCTACGTCCCCTCCTTTGGCGAATGGGGATTTGTGTTGGCAGGGTTTGACCAAAACTTCCCTATTCCGCAAAAATTCGATGTACCCACCCGCTATCTTAATGCCCAGACTGTCGCCGAAATGTTCCGTTTTCCGCCCGATATGGCAAGGCGCAAGGTTGAAGCAAATTATTTGAACAACCAAATTCTCGTCAGTTATTTTGAAAGTGATTGGAACAATGTGATGCGATAGAATATCTAAAGGCCGTCTGAAACATTTGCCTTCTTTTTATCTCCGTTCAGACGGCCTCATCGCCCGTTTACCCTTTTTCACACAGCATTTGCTTGAAAAAATAAGGTTTATCTTTATCTAGATAGAACACAATCGACACTATCCGTTGAATGAAGGAACAAACACTTATGCAGTATTTTGGAATCGGTTTTTTGGTTTTAATCTTTTTGGAAATCATGTCCATCGTCTGGGTTGCCGACTGGCTTGGCGGCGGTTGGACGCTGTTTTTGATGGCTCTCAGCTTTATCAGCGGTATCTTTATGCTGCGCCATACCGGCATCTCCGGCCTATTGCTCGCAGGCGCAGCCGTCCGCAGCGGACAAAACATTTCCCTCTATCAGATGCTGTGGCCGATTCGCTATACTGCCGCCGCGGTTTTCCTACTCAGCCCTGGCTTTATTTCAACCGCCGTTGCCCTGCTCTTGCTGATTCCGTTTAAAGGCAATGCGGCCGTTTCTTCTACGCAGTCTTTCCAAAGCCGCCAGACTTACAGTTCCGCCAAAGATGATGAAGACATTATCGAAGGCGAATATACGGTTACGCGCACCAGCAAAGCCGACAAACCGCAAGACTATATCGAACACAAACCCGATTGACGACTTCCTTCATAACAGGCCGTCTGAATTAGGAATACCTCAAAAGTGTTTCATATTTCAGACGGCCTTAGTCCTTTCCGGGCTTTGAAAATGTAAATATCGGTTTGTAATTCGGTTATTCCGCATAAATCATTTAAAATAAGCAGCTATTTTGATTCTAAAAACGACACGGTATCCAATGAACGTTCAACGTCTTTTCCCTCTCTCCCTCAGCTTGATTACCGCCGCTGTTTTATCGGCGTGCTCCACCCAAAACACACCGACTGCTTCGAATACCGAAACCGTCGTTCAGCCTAAATCTACTTCTATTCCTTCACGCCGCGCCGACAGCGAATCCAAAATCCTGTCCGATTACAGCCAATACCAAAGCGCCATCGATGCCGCCAAACGCGGTGACGATGCTTGGGTACAACAATTTTTATCCCAAGCCAGCGACAGCGCAATGGCTGAAAACGTCCGCAACGAATGGCTGAAAACCTTGGGCGCGCGCGGCCAATGGGATTTGTTCCGTCAAGAATTCAGTAAATTGAACGCTGCCGGCGTCGCACAAGAAGTGCAATGTTATGCCGATTTGAGCAGCGGCAATTACAGCAAAGCCGCCGAGCTGGTTCGCGTGACTAGCAAACTGCCTGCCGGTTGTACCCGCTTGGTTGAAAGCGCGGCAGCCTCAGGCCGTCTGAACACCAACGACGCATGGCGTCGCGTGCGCGGCTTGTTGAGCAACAGTCAAACCACAGATGCACGCAACCTCGCCGCCGCATTGGGCAGCCCCTTTGAAGGTGGCGCACAAGGTGCGACCGAATACAGCCTGTTGAGCGTGATCGGCAAAGATGCACGCAAATCCGCTTCTGCCGCCGCCACCCTGTCTGACATGGAATCCGGCCTCAGCCGCGAACAACGCAGCTTCGCATGGGGCGTATTGGGCCACTACCATGCACAAAGCCAAAACATGCCGACTGCTTTAAGCTACTACGGCCGCGTTTCCGACCGCAAACAACTGACCGACGAACAATTAGAATGGTACGCACGCGCCGCTCTGCGCCTGCAACGTTGGGACGAATTGGCAAGCGTAATTCAGCATATGCCTGAAAAACTGCAAAAAGACCCGACATGGCAATATTGGCTGGGCCGCAGCTTTGCCGCACAAGGCAAAAGCAGCCAAGCCAAAGAAATGTACGAAAAAGCCGCCGCTTCCGGCCGCAATTTCTACGCCGTAATGGCAGGTGAAGAATTGGGCCGCCGCATCAATACGCGCAACAACGTTTCCGATGCCGATGCCAAAGACGTCCGCCGCATGAGCGAAGACGGCGCCATCAAACGCGCATTGGTTCTGTTTAAAAACAGCCAAAGCAACGGCGACTCCAAAATGCGCCGTCAGGCACAGGCAGAATGGCGTTTTGCCACCCGCGACTTCAACGAAGACAACCTGCTGACTGCCGCACAAGTCGCTTTTGACAACCAGTTCTACGACATGGCAATCAACAGCGCAGACCGTACCGACCACAAACTCAACTACAAACTGCGCTACCTCTCTCCGTTTAAAGACCTGACCGTCCACTATGCCGCACAGGCAGGCGTTGACCCTGCATGGGTTTACGGTTTGATTCGCCAAGAGAGCCGCTTTGTCATGGGCGCTCAATCCAGCGTCGGCGCACAAGGCCTGATGCAGGTCATGCCTGCAACCGCCCGCGAAATCGCCGGTAAAATCGGCATGAGCAGCAGCGAACTCTACACCATGGATGGCAACATCCGCATGGGTACTTGGTACATGGCAGATGCCAAACGCCGCCTGCAAAATAACGAAGTAATGGCCACCGCAGGCTACAATGCCGGCCCCGGTCGTGCCCGCAACTGGCAGGCCTCTTCGCCTTTGGAAGGTGCCATCTATGCCGAGACCATCCCATTCACCGAAACCCGCGACTATGTGAAAAAAGTCATGACCAACGCGACTTATTACGCATCATTGTTCAACGAACCGCAAACTTCGTTGAAACAACGTATGGGTACGGTTCCCGGCCGCTATTGATACCCAATAGGCCGTCTGAAAAGTGAGACAGAATCAAACGTTCAGACGGCCTGCAATCTTGACAGACTATCGGGTTTATAAGATAATCGCCCGATTGTTTCTGACCGAAAAGGTCACTTGCACGGCAAAAGCCGACTTGTTAGGAGGTGATGTTTACATCACGGCGCGTATCCTGCCCTGCCTTAGGCAAACCAGCGATACAACAACTACCCCATTATGACAAACCGTCCTCTATTTCTTAAAACGGTTTGATTGAACAAAATTTAAAGGAAATAAAATGCCTGCTATTCGTGTTAAAGAGAATGAACCATTTGAAGTTGCCATGCGTCGTTTCAAACGTGCCGTAGAAAAAACCGGTCTGTTGACCGAACTGCGCGCCCGTGAAGCGTACGAAAAACCAACTACCGAACGCAAACGCAAAAAAGCTGCTGCAGCCAAACGTCTGCAAAAACGTCTGCGCAGCCAACAACTGCCTCCTAAAATGTACTAATTACAGGCCTGCCCTGTGATAAACGACACACCGCAAGGGCAGCTTTGCGGTGTGTTTTGTTTTTCAGACGGCATCTTTTTATATAAAGTGAGAACATTATGAGCCTAAAAACACAATTAACCGAAGACATGAAAACCGCCATGCGTGCCAAAGACCAAGTGTCTTTAAGCACTATCCGCCTGATTAATGCCGCTATCAAACAATTTGAAGTAGATGAGCGCACTGAAGCCGATGACGCCAAAGTCATCTCTATCCTGACCAAAATGGTGAAACAACGCAAAGACAGTGCCAAAATCTATACCGAAGCCGGCCGTCAAGATTTGGCTGACAAAGAAAACGCGGAAATCGAAATCCTCAACCACTACCTGCCCCAAATGATGTCTGCAGAAGAAATCAAGACTGTCGTTGAAGCAGCCATTGCAGAAACCGGTGCATCAGGCATGGCCGATATGGGCAAAATCATGGGCGTATTGAAAACCCGTCTGGCCGGCAAAGCCGACATGGGCGAAGTCAACAAGGTTTTAAAAGCCGCATTAACTGCTTAATCATCAATAATCAAAAGGCCGAGACCTTTGCAAAATTCCTTTTCCCCAACGGCCGAAACCTAAACACAGGTTTTCGGCTGTTTTTTATTTCAAATATCCACTGATTCTAACCAAATACCCCCTTAATCCCTCTTGGATACCTGATAATCAGGCATCCGGCCGCCTTTTAGGCAGCTACAGGCGCACTTAGCCTGTTGGCGGCTTTCAAAAGGTTCAAACACATCGCCTTCAGATGGCTTTGCGCACTCACTTTGAGCAGACCAAAATAGGCTGCCCGGGCGTAGCGGAATTTACGGTGCAACGTACCAAAGCTTTGTTCGACCACATAACGGGTCTTCGACAAATATCGGTTGCGTTTGGTTTGCGCTTCCGTCAGCGGATGTTTACGGTGGGCTTTGCGCATAATGCCGTCCTGCAGTCGACGCTCTTCCAGATATTGACGGTTTTCCGCACTGTCATAGCCTTTATCGGCATAGATAGTCGTGCCTTCGGCTATCCCTTCTAGCAAAGGCGACAGATGTTTGCACTCATGGGCATTGGCGGGGGTAATGTGCAGTTTCTCGATATAGCCTTCCCCATCGGTACGGGTATGTTGTTTGTAACCGAGTTTGTAGAGGCCGTTTTTCTTTATCCAACGGGCATCGCTGTCTTTACTCGGTGTAGTTTGGCCTCTGACTTGTCCTTCCTCATCAACTTCTATGGCCTGGCGCTGTTTGCTGCCGGCGGTCTGGATAATGGTGGCGTCAATGACGGCGGCGGATGCTTTCTCTACTTTTAAGCCTTTTTCGGTCAGTTGGCGGTTGATCAGTTCCAATAATTTGGACAGGGTGTCGTCTTGCGCAAGCCAGTTGCGGTAGCGGCATAAGGTGCTGTAATCGGGGATGCTCAGTTCGTCAAAACGGCAAAACAGGTTGAAGTCGATGCGGGTGATGAGGCTGTGTTCGAGTTCGGGATCGGAGAGGCTGTGCCATTGGCCGAGCAGGACGGCTTTGAACATGGATAACAGGGGATAGGCGGGACGACCACGGTGGTCTCGAAGGTAACGGGTTCTTTGACGATTCAGGTATTGTTCGATCGGCTGCCAATCAATCACCTGATCCAACTTCAATAGTGGGAAACGGTCGATGTGTTTGGCGATCATGACTTGTGCGGTTTGCTGGAAGAAGGTGCTCATGAGAAATCCCCTAAATGTCTTGGTGGGAATTTAGGGGATTTTGGGGAATTTTGCAAAGGTCTCAGGCCGTCTGAAATATTATTTTCAGACGGCCTTTCTTATTATGCTAATCAAGCAGCGGTTACTTTACCTTCATGACGCAACAAGGTAATTAAATCGCTGATACGTTTTTTCATGGAACGGCGATCGACGATTTGGTCGATTGCGCCCTTCTCCAACAAGAATTCTGCACGCTGGAAACCTTCCGGCAGGGTTTCGCGTACAGTCTGCTCGATAACGCGCGGACCTGCAAAACCAATCAGAGCATTCGGCTCTGCCAAAACCACATCGCCCAAGAAGGCAAAGCTAGCAGATACGCCGCCCATGGTCGGGTCGGTCAATACGGAAATAAACGGCAGACGTTTTTCAGTCAGCAAATGCAAAGCCGCGCTGGTTTTCGTCATCTGCATCAAAGAGTTCAAACCCTCCTGCATACGCGCACCACCGGAAGCCGCCACGCAAATAAACGAACAATTATCTGCAACAGCACGACGCACACCCTGTACGAAACGCTCGCCCACTACCGAACCCATGGATCCGCCGATAAAGCGGAATTCAAAAGCAGCCACTACGACAGGCAGGCCGTTCATAGTGCCTTTCATAACGACCAAAGCATCGTCTTCACCGGTTGCTTTACGCGCAGCAGCAAGGCGGTCAGGATATTTTTTGCTGTCTTTAAATTTCAGAGGGTCTGTTGGCTTAATATTGGCTGCAATCTCTTCACGACCTTCTTCATCCAAAAGCAGGTCCAAACGTTCGCGCGCAGAAAGCGGATTGTGATGATTACATTTCGGGCAGACTTCGCTGTTTTGTTTCAACTCGGTTGAGTAAACCGTTGCCGAACAAGACGGACATTTGTGCCACAGACCTTCAGGGACGCTGGACGAACTGCTTCGGTTTTTAATTTTCGGAGGAAGAATTTTATCTAGCCAGCTCATGAATGACTCCTTAGGATTCAGAATTCAGACGGCCAGTCGAACATAAGGCCGTCTGAAATAATGGAATGGAAAAATTTAGCGAATCGCGTCTTTCAACTCTTTAACCAACGCGCCTACAGCTTCAGCCTCGCTACCCACGTGGCTTTCAATCTCTTTGACGATACGGCTGCCGACAATAACGGCATCCGCCACCGCACCAATCTTACGCGCACTCTCCGCATTATTAATGCCGAAGCCGACACCAATCGGAATATCGATGTATTTGCGCAAAAGCTCTATTTTACGCGAAACTTCTTCAGTATCCAAACTTGCCGCACCGGTCACGCCTTTGAGCGATACATAATACACAAAACCGCCGGCTACTTTGGCAATCGTTTGAATACGCTCCTCAGTTGTTGTTGGTGCAATAAGGAAAATGCAATCAATACCTTGTGCTTTCAACGACTCATGCAAAGGCGCAATGGTTTCTACCGGAGAATCCACAGTCAACACGCCATCAACGCCTGCTTCGGCAGCCGCTTGCGCAAACGCCTGATAGCCCATTTTATGTACAGGGTTCAAATAGCCCATTAACACAATCGGCGTTTTATCATTGGTTTGGCGGAACAAACGTACTGTTTCCAATACGTCGTGCAAAGAAACATGATTTGCCAACGCCCTTTCGGCCGCACGCTGAATGGTCGGACCATCCGCCATCGGGTCAGAAAACGGCACACCCAGTTCCAAAATATCAGCACCATTAGCTACCAGGCCATGCATCAATGCCAAGGTTGTCTCAAGGTTGGGATCACCCACCGTAATATAAGGAATCAGTGCTTTTGCGCCATTGAGCACTGAGAAAGTTTGTTGGATTCTGCTCATTTTCTGCTATCCATTTCATCGATTTGAATGTTGTCCGGCAGCCTATTTATTCTGCCGTTACATTTGTTTTAAAAACCTCAGTCTGCCATGAAAAGGCGGCATCTATCCGCATTATCTAATGACTGCTTCTTCCCAATCGGCAAACAAGAGGCTAAGTATAACATTTACAGCTATTTCATAGAATCATTTGCAATCAAGATTCTGATATTTTGAAAGCAATATAAAACAATAAAGGCCGCCTGAAAATCATTCAAACAGCCTTTATTAGAATCAATTATGCAAATCTTTGTATGCCTTCGCACTTTTGATCACAATTTTCTTATCGATTACAGCTCGACATGGTGGTTTTGTTGCTCAGAACCAAGATGACGCTCCAAATCGGACAAAACCTGCATCAGACCATGACGAACTTCTTCTGCATTGGCGGCAGGATTGCCGTTTGCATCTAAAGCACTACGGCTGAACGTATCGATATACGGTTCAAACGTATCTTTCAGTTTCAACAACTTAACTACATCTGAGCGCGTATATCGATCGCCACCGTATCCAATCACAACATTATTTTCATGTTGCCATTGGGCAAACTGAGCCGGACTGATTTGCACCAAGTGGCACATTTCATCCAACGTAAAATAACGCTTGGCAGGAATAACCGGATTATTGTTGTTTGTCATAGTAATGCTCCACCATGCCTTTGAGTTTTTGGCTGGCATGGAAAGTTACCACACGGCGTGCGGTAATCGGCACTTCTTCGCCTGTTTTAGGGTTACGACCAGGGCGTTGAGGTTTGTCGCGCAATTGGAAATTGCCGAAACCGGAAATTTTAATTTCTTCACCACGCGCCAAAGTGCTGCGGATTTCTTCAAAAAAGAGCTCGACGATTTCTTTGGCATCATTCTTGGTGACGTTGCTGACTTTGTCGACCAAAATATCAGCCAATTCTGCTTTAGTTAGTGTCATGTGTTTACCTTCATTCAAACTGGTGCAATTATTACCAAAATTCTTTTAAAAATCAAGTCCTCACCAAAAAATCAAATATTATTGGTGATTTTTGGCGACAACTTTTATCTTATTTTAAGTGCGAAGCTGTGCGTCTTTTTCGGCTGCCGCTTTAATCATTTTCGCAACCAAAGGCTCGATGACTTCATCTGTCAGCGTATTTTCCATATCTTGCAAAATGATTTTGACGGCAACGCTCTTCATGCCTTCAGGCACGCCCGTACCGCGGTAAACGTCAAACACGCTGATTTCTTGAACCAGCTTGTTCGCCGCCGCTTTCAGGGCATTTAACAAATCATCATGCGTTACAGCCTCAGGCATTACAAATGCCAAATCTCGGCGTGCAGGTTGGAATTTGGATACAGACTGATAACGGGTTTTCTCACGACCCAATACCGCATCCATATCGATTTCAAATACCAGCGGCGCTTGCGGCAAATCATATTTTTGCAGCCATTTCGGATGCAACTCGCCAACAAAACCAATTACTCGGCCGTCTGAAACGATATTGGCGGCACGACCAGGATGCAATGCCGGATGTTCGGTCTTAACAAAGGATACTTCCTTGTTTTTCAAAAGGCTCTCAACATCGGCTTTCATATCGTAGAAATCTACGTTACGTGTTTTCTCGCCCCATTGCTCAGGCAGCACAGAGCCATACCACAAACCGCCGATACGTTCGTTTTGAACAAATTGATCAGCCGAATCTTTGCTGAACACACGGGCAATCTCAAATACGCGTACACGGTTTTGCTTACGGTTCAAATTGTTTTGCAAAACTTCCACCAAACCGCCGATAAGCGTAGAACGCATGACTGCATACTGCGCCGCCAACGGATTTTGCAGGCGGATAGGATTGGTATTGGCAGCAAAGTCTTGCTCCCATTGCTCATCCACAAACGCATAGCTGACCACTTCACGGTAACCGCGTGCCGCCATTTCGTTATAAACTGCAAAACGCGGGCGTTTGGTTTCAGGCAAAGCCAACATTTTCAGACGGCCTGAAGTATAGTCGTCAGGAATATTTTCATAACCGTAAACACGGCCGATTTCTTCAATCAAATCGGCTTCGATTTCAATATCGAAACGGAAGCTAGGAGAAGTAACACGGAAGCCTTCTGCGGTTTTCTCAGGCTGCAAACCCAAGTGTTGCAAGATAATTTCGACTTGCTCGGCAGGGATTTCAACGCCCAATACCGTTTTCAGACGGCCTAAACGCAATTCAACCTGTTTTGCCTCAGGCAATTTGCCTTGTGCTTCAACCATTTCACCGGCTGTACCACCGCAAATCTGTACCACCAATTCAGTGGCACGCTCAATGGCATCAGCTTGCAAGCGGTAATCCACGCCACGCTCAAAACGGAAAGAAGAATCCGAGCCAAAACCGTATTGACGGGATTTACCGGCAATAATCTCCGGAGTAAACCAAGCCGCTTCCAGCACGATATTTTGCGTGTCGTCTGAAACCGCGCTTGCCTCGCCACCCATCAAGCCGGCCAAGCTCAACGCACCTTTTTCATCAGCGACCACCAGTGTATTGTCAGCCAAAGTAACCGTCTTCTCATTCAGGCACGCCAAAGTCTCGCCATTTTGAGCACGGCGGACAATCAAATTGCCTGACAGCTTATCCGCATCGAAAACATGCATAGGCTGACCGATTTCCAGCATGACATAGTTGCCGATGTCCACCAATGCAGAAATGCTGCGGATACCGCTGCGCTCCAAACGTTGCTTCATCCAATCGGGAGTAGCCGCTTTCGCATTAACATTTTCAATAATGCGACTGATAAAACGGCCGCAGTCAGCCGGTGCATCAATACGGACAGCCTGTTTTTTCTCACTGCCGATAGAGGCCGTCTGAATTTCAACAGGCGTAAACGCACATTGAGTCAACGCAGAAACCTCACGCGCAATGCCCTTAACACTCAAGCAATCAGCGCGGTTAGGCGTAATTTTCAACGTAAACAGCGTATCGTCCAAATCCAAGTATTCGCGGATATTGGCACCGACAGGCGCATCTTCAGGCAGAATATGCAGACCGTCTACACCATCATCAGGCAAACCCAGTTCATTGGTCGAACACAACATACCGTTTGATGGTACACCACGCATTTTAGTCGGCTTAATTTTGAAATTGCCCGGCAAAACTGCACCCGGCAACGAACACGGCACTTTAATACCCGGCTTGACATTCGGCGCACCACAAACAATCTGAACCAACTCACCCGTACCCGCATCAACTTGGGTAACGTTCAAACGATCGGCATCAGGATGTTTTTCAACGGATTTCACTTCGGCAATCACCACACCTGTAAACGCAGGCGCAGCAGTCTCGGCTTCTTCCACTTCCAAGCCAGACATGGTTAACAGATGTTCCAGCTTATCGGCGGAAAGTTCGGTATCGGCTTGGGTTTTCAGCCATGAGTAGGAGAATTGCATGTTATGTTCTCAATCAACTAATTAACTTTTTTATCAGATTTTGTTTTCAGACGACCTGTTTGTTTAGGGGCGCAGGCTGGTTTTTAACTTTGTTGGGGCTGTTGCTTTCAGGTAGCCTTTTCAAACCTTAAGCAATCAAAACAATAAATATTGTTACAAACCACGCTAGCAAGGCATAACCTAAGGTGACACTCACTATAAACGCTACACGCTCCCAGCTTTTGAACCACGGCATCAACCAACTACCGATCGCGGTGGCAAAACAGGATACGATAAACGAGGCAGATCCATAATTCGACCACCTTATTGCACCTTCTACATCGTCGCCGGTCAGGGTTTTCAAATCAGCCAACGACAAAGCATAGTTTTCGCAATATATGGACAGCAGCCACAATACAAAAGCAAGCGCATAGCAAATGGATGGGGCAACATAGCGTTTCATAATTTAGCGTTTTACTGTTCAGGCTGCTTTTTCATTTTAGACTACCTGAATACTTACTATTAAGCACGAAAATCGCCTGAAATTGAGTCAAGCCTTCCCTGTTTATTGTTTTAGAATTTTTTTAACAATCTTAACAAGCTCTTTTTGGCACTCATCATTATCCGAATCACTAGCAACCTGCTTTTCAATCCATCTAATTTCTTGGCCAAACAACTCAGCATAACTCTCTGCTGCTTGTACAGAACCTCCGCCAGTTCGTGTTGCACCAATAATAAAGTTACAATTCATATTTTGTAACGCACTAAAATTACGGAAAACTATTGACTTATTATCGCCACCTGAATAAATGCCTAGTCTTACTTTTTGATTATCCCAAACAGCCAAAAAATCAATTTCTCCAACTTGCTCAAAGTAAACCAATTCATTTGGAAATAATTGTAATAATTGGACGGCCAAATTTTTTAAAGTGGTACTTTTGCCCTTATTACTTGCACCATAAAGTAAATATATATGTTCCATCTTTACCATTCTCCATATCAATCAAGTTTTTCAATCATCTAGCCGAACTGCTTCAAAAAGTTCAAATCGTTATCAAAAAACAGTCGCAAATCATTCACGTTGTAACGCAACATAGCGAAACGATCGAGGCCAATGCCAAAGGCGAAACCGGTGTATTTTTCAGGATCGATATTCACGTTTTTCAACACGTTAGGATGCACCATACCGCAACCACCGACTTCCAGCCATTTGCCGTTTTCGCCCATGATGTCGATTTCAGCGGACGGTTCGGTGAACGGGAAGAAAGACGGACGGAAACGTACCTGCAAATCATCGCGTTCGAAAAAGCGGCGGATAAAATCGGTAAACACGGCTTTCAAATCGGCGAAAGTTACGCCTTCTTCTACCCACAGGCCTTCAGCTTGGTGGAACATGGGCGAGTGCGTAGCGTCGCTGTCCACGCGGTAAACGCGGCCGGGGGCGATAATGCGGATGGGTGGCTCTTTTTTGTCGAGCATATAGCGGATTTGAATCGGGGAAGTGTGCGTACGCAAAACGTCGCCGTTTTCAACGTAGAAAGTATCTTGCATCGCACGCGCTGGGTGATTTGCAGGAATATTCAAGGCTTGGAAATTATGGAAATCGTCTTCGATTTCAGGGCCGTCCGCTGCTTCAAAACCCATACCGTGAAACAGCTCGACCACACGTTGCAAAGTTAAAGTAACTGGATGCAAACCGCCATGTTCTTGCGCACGGCCCGGCAAAGTAATATCCAATGCTTCTGCAGCCAATTGAGCTTGCAGCTTGGCTTCATTTAGGGTATCGCGTTTGGCATTAAAGGCCGTCTGAAACTGATTTTTGCATTCGTTGATGTGCGCACCTATGGTTTTACGCTCTTCAGGAGACATTTGACCCAAAGTTTTCAAAAGTCCGGTCAATTCGCCGGTTTTACCAAGATAGCGTGCTTTAATTTGTTCTAAAGCATTGAAGTCTTGCGCGGCTTCAATAGCGGCAATACCTTCTGCAACGATACGGTTTACATTTTCCATAGTGGTTTATCGTCTGTTTGTTGATGGCAGGCCGTCTAAAACAACAAAGCCGTCTGTTGGATTTGATTTCAAACCCGTTCAGACGGCCTTTTGTCTTACTGCGGCCAATCCGTTTGATAAGAGAGGCCTATTTTATCGCAAATTAGTATAAAAAAATAGAGTTTAAAGAAAGAAAATCAACTACATAGGATTTCTTTAAGAAAAGAAAAAAGGAAGCATAAGCTTCCTTTTTAAATAATCTTATCGAATTAAGCAGCCAAAGCAGCTTTAGCTTTTTCAACCAATTGTGCAAATGCAGCTTTGTCGAATACAGCCAAATCAGCCAATACTTTGCGGTCGATTTCGATAGCAGCGCGTTTCAGGCCGTTCATGAATTTGCTGTAAGACAAACCATTTTCACGGGCACCTGCGTTGATACGAACGATCCACAGTTGACGGAATTGACGTTTGCGTTGGCGACGGTCACGGTATGCGTATTGACCGGCTTTCATTACCGCTTGTTTGGCAACACGGTAAACGTTTTTACGACGACCGCGGTAGCCTTTGGCTAACGCGAAGACTTTTTGGTGACGAGCACGAGCGGTAACACCGCGTTTTACGCGTGGCATATTCTAAACTCCTTAAGCGTAGGGCAACATTTTAGCAACAGAAGCCAAATCGCGTGAATCAACCATAGCGGTGCCGCGCAATTGACGTTTAGTTTTAGTGGTTTTTTTGGTCAGGATGTGACTTTTGAACGCATGACCGCGTTTTACACCACCGTTACCCAGTACTTTAAAGCGTTTTTTCGCGCTAGACTTGGTTTTCATTTTAGGCATTGGAAAACTCCATTCGTTATTAGATAAGGTATAAGGGGTTTTGAAATAAATTTCAAACACTTGGAACCCAAAATACCACGGTTTTTGCCGCTAATTAAACCTTATTTCGAGCGGCAATCGAAATAAGCCTTGCATTATAGCTTTATTTTTTCTTAGGCGCAATCATCATCACCATTTGGCGGCCTTCCATTTTAGGGAAGGACTCGATTTGTGCCACTTCAGCCAACTCTTCTTTTACGCGTTCAAGCAGTTGGGCGCCCAATTGTTGGTGTGCCATCTCACGACCGCGGAAACGCAATGTCACTTTAACTTTGTCACCATCGGCAAGGAAGCGGTTGATGTTGCGCATCTTGATTTGATAGTCGCCTTCATCAGTACCCGGACGGAATTTAATTTCCTTGATTTGTACCTGCTTTTGGTTTTTCTTGGCTTCGTCGCGCTTCTTGGCTTGTTGGTATTTGTATTTACCGTAATCCATCAGTTTGCATACGGGCGGTTTGGCAGTTGGGGAAATTTCTACCAAATCGACATCTTGCTCTTCGGCCATAGCCAAAGCTTCACGAACTGAAACGACACCAAGCTGATCGCCTGACTCACTGATTAATCGCACTTCTTTGGCGGTAATTTCACCATTGATTCGTGCTTCGCGTTCTTGAGCGATGATGAATACTCCTATAAAAATTAATGATTGACGAGGGCGTCAGTGATTTCTTGCTGCAATTGTGCAATAAAATCATCTACATTCAAAGAACCCAAGTCTTCTGCTTTGCGGCGTACCGCAACTTTGTTTTCTTGTTTCTCTTTATCGCCGACGACGATTTGATAAGGGAAACGGTATTGGCTGTTGTCACGGATTTTGTAACCGATTTTTTCGTTACGCAAATCCAATTCGACACGGAAGCCCGCTGCCTGTAATTTAGCAGCCACTTCGCGACAATAATCTGCTTGGTTCTCGGTGATATTCATAATCACCATTTGAACCGGTGCAAGCCACAATGGGAATGAGCCTGCATGGTTTTCAATCAAAATACCGATGAAGCGCTCCAATGAACCCAAAATAGCACGGTGCAACATCACAGGACGCACACGGTCGTTGTTTTCTGTTACATATTCTGCATTCAAACGCTCCGGCAATACAAAGTCTAACTGTAGGGTGCCGCACTGCCAAGAGCGACCCAAGGCATCTTTGACATGATATTCAATCTTAGGACCATAGAATGCGCCTTCGCCAGGCAACTCTTCCCACTCTACGCCACAAGCGGTCAATGCATCGCGCAGACCTTGTTCTGCCTTATCCCAAACTTCGTCAGAACCTGCACGTTGTTCTGGGCGGAGGGACAACTTCACGGCAACATCATGGAAGCCGAATTGTTTGTAAATGCGAACCAGCAATTCATTGAATGCACGTGCCTCATCAACGATTTGATCTTCAGTACAGAAGATGTGCGCATCATCCTGCACAAAACCGCGAACACGCATCAGACCATGCAATGCACCGCTTGGTTCATTGCGGTGGCAAGAACCGAACTCAGCCAAACGCATTGGCAAATCGCGATATGAGCGCAAGCCGTTATTGAAAATTTGCACATGACCCGGACAGTTCATCGGTTTAACCGCGTATTCGCGTTTTTCTGAACTGGTCACAAACATATTGTCTTTATAATTTTCCCAGTGGCCGGATTTTTCCCAGAAGGTTTTATCCATAATCTGAGGTGTTTTAACCTCTTTATAACCGGCAGCATTCAACTCTTTGCGCATATGCTGCTCAATCACTTGCCACAAAGCCCAGCCTTTAGGATGCCAGAACACCATACCCGGCGCTTCATCTTGCAGGTGGAACAAATCCAATTGTTTACCCAGCTTACGATGGTCGCGTTTTTCTGCTTCCTCGATACGTTGGATATAGGCTTTCAATTCATCTTTGCTTGCCCAAGCCGTACCGTAAATACGTTGCAACATTTCATTGTTGCTGTCGCCGCGCCAGTATGCGCCTGCCAGCTTGGTCAGCTTGAAGTTTTTCAAGAAACGGGTATTGGGAACGTGAGGACCGCGGCACATATCGACGTATTCTTGATGATGATACATGCCCATTGCTTCCACTTCAGGCATGTCTTCAATCAGACGCAATTTGTACTCTTCGCCGCGATCTTGGAAAATTTTGACGGCTTCTGCACGAGGCGTCATCACTTTAATAACGTCATAGTCTTGTGCAATCAACTCTTTCATGCGCGCTTCGATAGCGGCCACATCATCAGGCGTAAATGGTTTTTCAGTTGCGATATCGTAATAGAACCCGTCTTCAATCACCGGGCCGATAACCATTTTGGCATCAGGATAGAGCTGCTTGACTGCATGACCAACCAAGTGTGCGCAGGAGTGGCGGATAATTTCCACACCTTCTTTGTCTTTAGGCGTAATGATTTGAACGTGGGCATCTTCGGTAATCGGATCGCAAGCATCCACCAATTTACCGTTAACCTTGCCCGCTACCGTTGCCTTTGCCAAACCTGCACCGATAGACGCTGCGATTTGCGCCACGGTAACGGGTGATTCATATTGGCGGACCGAACCGTCCGGCAAGGTAATGTTCAACATCAGAAAGCTCCAAAACATTAAAAAATAACGGCATAAAGCCGTTATGGAAATTTGGTAGGCACAATTGGACTCGAACCAACGACCCCCACCATGTCAAGGTGGTGCTCTAACCAACTGAGCTATGTGCCTTCATCTAAGTCACTTATTGTAACGAAGCGTGTTCCCTTTTGCAAGCATCTGTAAATACTTTTCAGACGGCCTGAATATTTTTGTTTGATTTATACCTCATTTTTTATTTCCTCCATCATTCAGGCCGTCTGAAGCATTGTTTTGACAAAGATAAAATCCAGCCGTCACCCAACGAAAAATCCTTTATAATCTGCCCTTTCATTTCGCACACACGCGAACGTCCAATCTATTATTACTATGCTCAAATTTACCTTACACAAAAAAGACGGTCATGCCCGACGCGGCACTTTGGAACTGAACCACGGCAAAATCGAAACGCCGGTATTTATGCCGGTCGGCACTTACGGTTCGGTCAAAGCAATGAACCCGCAAAACCTGCATAACATTAAAGCGCAAATTATCTTAGGCAACACTTACCATCTGTGGCTGCGCCCCGGCTTGGAAGTCATCGAACAATTCGGCGGCCTGCACGAATTTATCGGCTGGGACAAGCCGATTTTGACCGACTCAGGCGGTTTCCAAGTATTCTCGTTATCCGACATGCGCAAGCTGACCGAAGAAGGCTGTACATTCCAAAGCCCGATCAACGGCGACAAACTGTTCCTCTCACCCGAAGTGTCGATGAAAATTCAAACCGTATTGAATTCCGACATCGTGATGCAGTTGGACGAGTGCACCCCTGGCGAAGCAACGCACAGCCAAGCGCAAAAATCGCTGCAAATGAGCCTGCGTTGGGCGGAACGAAGCAAAAAGGCTTTTGAAGACCTGAAAAACCCGAATGCGCTGTTTGGCATTGTACAAGGCGCGATGTATGAAGATTTGCGCGAAGAATCGCTGAAAGGTTTGGAAGAACTCGACTTCCCCGGCTTGGCCATCGGCGGCTTGTCCGTTGGCGAACCCAAGCCCGAAATGTACCGCATGTTGCGCGCCGTCGGCCCTATCTTGCCGGAACACAAACCTCATTATTTGATGGGCGTCGGCACGCCTGAAGACTTGGTGTACGGCGTGGCACACGGCGTGGATATGTTCGACTGCGTCATGCCTACCCGCAATGCGCGTAACGGCTGGCTGTTTACCCGTTTTGGCGATTTGAAAATCAAAAACGCCAAACACAAACTCGACAAGCGTCCGATTGATGAAAGCTGCACCTGCTACGCCTGTCAGAATTTCAGCCGCTCCTACCTACACCATCTGCACCGAGTCGGCGAAATCTTGGGCGCACAGCTCAACACCATCCACAATCTGCACTTCTACCAAATCATCATGGCAGAAATGCGCGAAGCCATCGAACAAGGCAAATTTGCCGATTGGCAGGCGCAATTCCATGAAAATCGCGCCCGCGGTGTGGATTAATCCTTTAAAAGGCCGTCTGAAATCAGGTTTTAATTCAAAATGCTTTTCAGACGGCCTCAATATTCTTAATTAATAAAGCACAATCATGTCCCGTTTCCATACCGAACCGCCCTTAGCCTACACCGCACAAAACCGTACCGCCGTCCTGCTGCTCAACCTCGGCACGCCTGACGCGCCCACTGCTGCCGCAGTCAAGCCTTACTTGAAAGAATTTCTTTCCGATCAACGCGTTGTCGAACTGCCCAAGCTCTTATGGCAACCGATATTGCGCGGCTTGGTATTGACTTTTCGCCCGAAAAAAAGCGCGCATGCCTATGAAAAAGTTTGGTTTAAAGAAGGTTCGCCGCTTGAGGTTTACACACACCGCCAAGCAGAAGCCCTGGCCAAACATTTGCCCGATGTCATCGTCCGTCATGCCATGACGTACGGCAATCCAAGCATTGCCGACGTTTTGGCGGAACTCAAAGCCCAAGGCGTGGGCAAATTGCTGGTCATTCCACTCTATCCGCAATATGCCGGTTCTTCTACCGGCGCGGCTTTGGACAAAGTGTTTCAAGAGTTATTGCTGCAACGCAACCAAATGAGTGTCCGCACCGTCTCCCGTTATTACGATGATGCCGCCTATATTCAAGCCATGAAGCAGCATATTGAAGCCTATTGGGCTCAAAATGGACGTAGCGAAAAACTGATGTTGAGTTTCCACGGCATTCCGCAAAAGCATCACGACGACGGCGACCCCTATCCTGACGAGTGCCACCATACCGCCAAGCTGTTGGCGCAGGCATTGGGCTTGTCCGAACAAGAATACATCGTTTCTTTCCAAAGCCAGTTTGGCAAATCCCAATGGATCAAGCCCAGCACGCAAGCCCTGTTTGATCAGCTGCCGAAACAAGGTACAACCAAACTCGACGTATTCTGCCCCGGCTTCCTGGCCGACTGCCTCGAAACCATGGAAGAAATCGCCATTATGGGACGCGAACAATTCCACGCTGCAGGCGGCAAAGAATACCGTTACATCCCTTGCCTCAACGATTCCGCCGACTGGATTGCCGCACTTGCACAATTAAGTCGGGCCAATCTGCAAGGTTGGATTTGACCTAAACCAAAGGCCGTCTGAAAAATCCACTTTCAGACGGCCTTTAGCGTTATCATCAAGCTATTAAAACGCAAACCAAGCGTGTGGCCATCAAAAAATACCACTCAAAAAGGAACACATCATGACTACACTCCGCCCTATCCTGCTCCTTCTAACCGCACTCAGCATCCCAACTGCTTTTGCCGCTGATGCCGCTCTGATGAGCAAAGGACAAAAAATTTACGAAACCAACTGCGCTGCCTGCCACGGTAAAAAAGGCGAAGGCCGGGGTGCCATGTTCCCGCCTTTATTCCAGTCCGACTATATCAACAAAAAACCGCAAGCCCTGTTGCAAAGCATGACCAAAGGCATCAACGGCCCGATTAAAGTAAACGGCAAATCCTACAACGGCTTCATGCCTGCTACCGCCATCAACGATGCCGATGTCGCCGCGGTTGCCACTTACATCATGAACGCCTTTAATAATGGCGGCGGTACGATTACTGAAGCAGATGTCAAAAAATCTCACGGGAAAAAATAAAACGTCTCTCCCCTAAGGGCCGTCTGAACATTTCAGACGGCCTTTTCGATATGGAACACATTTTTATTTCCATATTTATTGTTACGCAACATCAACAAACATACGCAAAAAACCGTCAAACCAAAAAAAAGCATATTCGTTTTGTGTTAAAGTAAACATTATTTATCGGCTGTTTTGCGTCCAGGCCGTCTGAAAGGTTTTATGTTATGAACTTTTTCCGCAAGACTGTTTTATTTCTAGTCGTCCTCTCCATATTTGCCGCCTGCGGCTCCTTTATTTCCCAATACGTTTTGGGCATGAACCCGTGCGTATTGTGCATCCTGCAACGCTTGTGCGTATTGGCTGTCGGACTGTTGGCCATTGTTACGGCATTTAGTTCTCAATCTTCCAAATTTGCCCGCTCGCTCTCGGCATTGTTGATTGCCGCCCCGGCCGTTTACGGCGCCGGTGTCGCCGCCTATCAAATTTGGCTGCAAAGCCTGCCGCCCGGCACCGCCCCTTCTTGCGGCGCACCTTGGACCTTCCGCCTGCGCGACTGGCCTTTGTTCGATTGGTTTGAACCCATCGTCCGTGGCTTTGGCAACTGCGCCGAGCCGGACTATCTATTCGGCGTCGCCCTGCCGGTGTGGAGTATTTTGTATTTCGGCTTTGTCGTATTGCTGCTGCTTTGGGCTTGGTTGAAAACCAGAAAAATCTGATTGGTTTCGATATAAAAAGGCCGTCTGAAATTTCAGACGGCCTTTTGTTCTTTAAACTGTTTAGTCCAGATTCAACACGGCAGAAGTGTAAACGTCTTGTACGTCGTCCAAATCTTCCAATGCGTCAATCAGTTTTTGCATCTTAATCGCATCTTCGCCGCTCAACTCGGTTTCGTTTTGGGCGCGCATGGTAACGTCGCCGTCAACAGATTTGTAGCCTGCGGCTTCTAATGCTGCTTTCACGCCCGCCCAGTCGTTCGGCGCGGTAATCACTTCGATGGAACCGTCGTCATTGGTGATGACATCTTCTGCACCGGCTTCCAAAGCCGCTTCCATCAGCGCATCTTCGTCAACGCCCGGTTCAAACACCAAATAGCCTTGATGAACGAAGTTGAACGCTACGCAACCGTCGGTACCCAAGTTACCGCCGTTTTTAGTGAACGCATGGCGCACATCGGCAACGGTACGGGTTTTGTTGTCGGTCAAACAGTCCACCATCAAAGCCGCGCCGCCGATGCCGTAGCCTTCGTAACGCAACTCGATGTATTCCACGCCTTCCAGATTGCCCGTACCTTTATCGATGGCACGTTGCACGTTGTCTTTAGGCATATTGTTTTCAGCGGCTTTTTCCAAAGCCAGGCGCAGACGCGGGTTTGCACCGGGGTCGCCGCCGCCCATGCGGGCAGCAACGGTAATTTCTTTAATCAGACGGGTGAAGATTTTGCCGCGTTTGGCATCTTGTCGGGCTTTTTTGTGTTGGATATTTGCCCACTTACTATGGCCTGCCATGTTGATTCCTTTCGTTTTTTCACGCGTTGAGGCGGAATTTGCTTCATTTGTAAGGCGTGCATTTTATCATAAGTTGCCTTTACCCAAAATATTCAGACGGCCCAAACATTTGCAAAAAAGGCCGTCTGAAAACAAAAAAACCTTTTTTAAATAAAGAAGCACATTTGCGGCAAACCTTTGTCAGTTTTTCGTTTTAATTCACGAAGGTTTACGGTATGATGACAAAATCGGTCAAAATTGTTAACAACTTAACCGGTATCGAATGGCAAAACGGTCTGCTCGCCGATATTGCCAAACGCGAAAAATGAGTGGGAGTAGTTACCCGTATCATTTTATTTTTATTGTTTTTATTAAAGGTTTTATTATGGAAGAAATATTGTCTGCTCTGGTGGGTGCAGTCAATCAGGTTCTTTGGGACTACCTGCTGATTTATGCCTTAATCGGTATCGGCCTGTTTTTTACCCTGTACTTGGGCGCGCCCCAAGTGACCAAATTGGGGACGGGTTTCAAATCCGTTTTCGGCGGCTTGTTCAGCAAAAAAGACAAAGACCACGAAGGCAAATCCCTGTCTCAATTTCAAGCGCTTGCCGTGGCGATTTCCGCGCAAATCGGTACCGGTAACGTTGCCGGTGTCGCTACTGCGATTACCGCCGGCGGCCCGGGTGCCATTTTTTGGATGTGGTTGTCTGCCATTTTGGGCATGTCTACCATTTTTGCAGAAGCCGTTTTGGCGCAAAAATACCGCGTAGTCAGCCACGGCAAATATATCGGTGGTCCTGCGTTTTACATTACGCACGGCCTGACCCCGAAAATCGGCCGTGGCGCGGCGCGTTTCCTGTCCGGCTTTTTCTCCATCGCCTTGATTATCGCACTGGGCTTCATCGGCAATGCGACTCAATCCAACTCCATCGCCTCTGCGATGAATTTGGCTTTCGATATTCCTCCGATGGTTGTCGGCATTGCTTTGGCGATATTCGCCGGCCTGATCATCATCGGCGGCATCAACCGCATTGCCGGTATCGCGCAATTTGTCGTGCCGTTTATGGCGGTGATTTACATCTTGTGTGCCGTGATTATTTTGTTCAAATTCTCCGACCACATCATCCCGATGTTCCACAATATTTTTGTCGCCGCTTTCAATCCTGAAGCGGTATTGGGCGGTGCGGCCGGTATCGGTATGCGCGAGGCAGTCCGCTTCGGTGTGGCACGCGGCCTGTTTTCCAATGAGGCCGGTATGGGTTCTACCCCGCACGCTCATGCGACCGCCAACGTCAAACACCCTGTGCAACAAGGTATGGCTGCATTTATCGGTATTTTTATCGATACGCTGATGGTCTGCACGGCAACCGCGCTGATTATCCTGCTGACCGACGCCAACTTGTCCGGCGAAACCGGCGCTGCGGTTACCCAACTGGCGTTTAACAAAGCTTTCCCGGGTTTCGGTTCGCAACTGCTCGCCGTCTGTCTGACCTTCTTCGCCTTTACCACCATCATCGGCTGGTACTACTTCGGCGAATCCAATATCCGCTTCCTGTTCCGCGGCAAACACTTGGGCATCTACCGCGCACTGGTTTTGGCGGCCATCGTATTGGGTACCTTAGGCAAAGTGGATTTGGTTTGGAGTATGTCCGATATGTTCAACGGCTTTATGGTCTTGCCAAACTTAATCGCCCTCTTCCTGCTGCGTAAGGAAATCCGTGCGGTTTACGACGATTATCTGGCGCAAACCAAAGCCGGAAAAGAGCTGACCTACAACTATGAATTCCACGAATTCCACGACAAAAACCCAGGTTGACGACAAATAAAAACCTCTCAGTCAAACTGAGAGGTTTTTTATTTCAGGCCGTCTGAAACTACAACACATAAAAATAAATGCTGATAAATTGCGTCAAACTGCCTGCCAAGACAAATAAGTGCCAGATACCGTGGCCGTGGCGGATTTTCGTATCGTTGATAAACCAATAAATCCCCGCGCTATACAATACGCCGCCCAACACCAGCCAAAATAATCCGCCGGCCGAAAGCGACTGTATCAGCGGCCATACCGCCACGACAATCAGCCAGCCCATCAACACATAAATCACCATTGACAGCAGCCGTTTCTCGCTTTTACGCCCGATCGTCAGCTCCTGAACAATACCCAGCAAAGCCAGTCCCCACGACACGCCGAAAAGCGACCAGCCCCAGCCGCCGTGCAGGGTAATCAGCGTAAACGGCGTATAACTGCCTGCAATCAAAAGATAAATCATGCAATGATCGACCTTTTGCAAAATCGCCTTGGCTTTCGGCTGCGGAATACTGTGGTATAAGGTTGAGCCCAAATACAGGAGCAGCAGGCAGACTCCGTAAGTCAGTGCACCGGCAATCCGATAGCTGTCCGCCGATTCCACCGCTTTCACCAGCATCAGCACCAAGGCCGCCACTGCCAACAAGAAACCGGCCAAATGGCTGTACGCATTAAATCTCTCGCCGTGATACATAAACCATTCTCATTTCTAAAAAACCAAAGTGTACGCTAAGACAGGCGCTTCGTCAGAGAAATCGGGTTAAAAATAAGTTAAAGCACAAAGGCCGTCTGAAAAACACGGCCTTGCAATATAACAAAAACATCTTTGCAACAAACAAACCATTCTTTCCCTTTTTCAGACGGCCTCACTAAAGTATCGACTGTTGCCAAGGTTGCAAAGAGAGAAAAAATGTCTATCCAAAACCACCACCTCGACTGGCTCGAAGCCGAGTCTATCTACATCATCCGCGAAGTCATTGCCAATGCCCAAAATCCGGCCTTGCTGTTTTCCGGCGGCAAAGACTCCGTCGTATTGCTGGCGCTTGCCGTCAAAGCCTTCCAAATCGAAGGCCGTCCGTTGAAGCTGCCGTTCAAACTCCTGCACGTCGATACCGGCCACAATTACCCCGAAGTAATTCAGTTCCGCGATGAAACGGTCGCGCGTACCGGCGTACAACTTGTGGTCGGCAGCGTAGAAGAATCCATCCGCAAAGGCAGCGTCGTCTTGCGCCGCGAAACCGATTCACGCAACGCTGCCCAAGCCGTTACGCTGGTTGAAACCATTGAAGAACAAGGCTTTGATGCGCTGATGGGCGGTGCACGCCGCGATGAAGAAAAAGCGCGCGCCAAAGAGCGCATCTTCTCTTTCCGCGACGAGTTCGGCCAATGGGATCCTAAAAACCAACGTCCCGAATTATGGTCGCTCTACAATACGCGCCTGTTTCAAGGCGAAAACATGCGCGTGTTCCCGATTTCCAACTGGACGGAATTGGACATCTGGCAATACATCGCACGCGAAAAACTCGCCCTGCCGCCGATTTATTACACCCACAAACGCGAAGTGGTCGAACGAAACGGCCTGCTCGTTCCCGTTACCCCGTTGACCCCAAAACGCGAAGGCGAAGTTGCCCAAATCCGCGATGTCCGCTTCCGCACCGTCGGCGATATTTCCTGCACCTGCCCTGTTGCCAGTACCGCCGCCACGCCCGAAGACATTATTGCTGAAACCGCAGCCGCAACCATTTCCGAACGCAGCGCCACGCGCATGGACGACCGCGTATCGGAAGCGGCAATGGAAGAGCGTAAAAAACAAGGCTATTTCTAAACCTGTTTTTCAGACGGCCCCTATATATTTCAAACCCGAACAACACGGCAAAGCCATCCGCCCCTGCCGTGTTGTTTGCTTTATTATTCTTGCAAATATTATTTAACAACAAAAGCTTAATCAATCATCCTAACAAAGCGACAAACAATAAAACATAAACAAACATGGTATAATAAACGCTTACAGGCAGAGATTTAGACAAAAGTCTCAGGCCGTCTGAAGGAGGAGAAACATGAATCGACGCGTTTATATCGTACATGGCTTTGAAGGCAATCCGCACGGCAACTGGTTTGACTGGCTTTGCACCCAAATCAAAAGCACCGGCGCACAAGCAATTTCCCTCGCCATGCCCAATCCCGACAAACCAAGCACGACCGCGTGGCAGTTTACCCTTGACCAGCACATCGGCAAGCCCGATGCCCATACCTTCCTAGTCGGCCACAGCCTCGGTTGCATTACCCTCCTTCACTTCCTCAGCCGCCAACAGCCGCAAAAAATCGGCGGCCTGCTGCTTGCCGCCGGTTTTACCGATACGCTGCCGCCTCTTCCTGCGCTCGATGCCTACATTAAAGCAGCGTCCCCCGATTTCGACATCCTGCGCAAAATCGACATGCCCAAACACTGCCTGGTTTCCGACAACGACACCCATGTTCCGCCCGAACTGACTTTGGACATGGCGGCCAAACTCAAAAGCCCTGTTACCCATATCCCCGAAGGCGGCCATTTGATGGCCTCGGACGGCTTTACCCAACTGCCGCAGGCTTGGGAAGCGCTGAAACCCATGTTGACCGAATAAACACGCAATATAATTTAGTTTTCAGACGGCCTAGTGTGCCTCCCCTCTCCATAACAGGCCGTCTGAACAACAATAAAAAACAACCTGCCTTTCAAGCAGGTTGTTTCTTTTTATGCCTTATTGACGGCAAATTTAATATTGCACCGTCCATCCAATCTCGCCGCCAGCCCTCATCGGTACAAGCTCTCCATCGCCGTAAGGCACGCTGGCAGGTACGGTTTGTGTTTGTTTGACCAATGTGATGGTATCGGAATTTTCAGGCAGACCGTAGAAACGCGGGCCGTTTTTAGAAGCAAAGGCTTCCAGTTTGTCCAACGCGCCTGCTTTCTCAAACACTTCGGCATAAAGCTCAATGGCAGTCATCGCGCTGAACATACCGGCGCAACCACAAGCATTTTCTTTGGCGGTTTTAGCATGTGGCGCAGAATCCGTACCGAGGAAGAATTTGTGCGCCTTATCGCCGGTAACGGCGGCAACCAAAGCCTGACGGTGGGTTTCGCGTTTGAGTACGGGCAGGCAGAAATGATGAGGACGCACACCGCCGACCAAAAGATCGTTGCGGTTGAGCAGCAAGTGTTGCGGCGTCACAGACGCAGCCACATTATCGCCTGCTTCCAATACCAGTCGGGCGGCTTCGGCAGTGGTGATGTGTTCAAACACGACTTTAAGGTTTGGCACTTGCGCCAAAACCGGCTTCATCACGCGTTCGATAAAGGCAGCTTCGCGGTCGAAAATATCGATTTCAGGATCGGTTACTTCGCCGTGAACCAAGAACAAAATGCCCTGTTTCGCCATTTCTTCCAACACGGGAATCAGCTTAAACAAGTCGGTCACGCCGGAATCGGAATTGGTGGTCGCACCTGCTGGATAAAGTTTGAAAGCCACAATACCGGCAGCCTTGGCTTCACGCACGAGTTCGGGAGTGGCATTGTCGGTCAAATAAAGCGTCATCAACGGCTGGAAGGTGCTGCCTTCGGGCAAGGCGGCCATAATGCGCTCTTTGTATGCTTGGGCATCGGCAACGCTGACGACAGGCGGCTTCAGGTTGGGCATGATAACCGCGCGGCCCATTTGTCGGGCGGTGTACGGAGCAACGGCTTTGAGCGCGTCGCCGTCGCGCAGGTGTAAGTGCATATCGTCGGGGCGGATGATGGTCAGGGTTTGCATAGCTTACTTTCGAGTGGTTTGGTTTGATAATGTTTCAGACGGCCTTTATTCGGCGGTAACGGTTTCTATTAATTTGGTGTTTCAATCGTCAACCGGCCTAAGGCAAAACGGGGGCCTTATTGTCGTAAGAATGATGGGTCAAATAAAAAACAGCCTGTACCGGAAAATGCTCGGACGACGTTGTTTTAACGGTCAGCAAGGTTTCTTTCGGACTGCCGGATGCGCGCCATGCGTAGGAAATCTGACGCATAGGCAACGGGGTTTCCGCCAAATTATCGGCACGCAATTCAGCGTTCAAACCTTGCGGCGGATTTTCTGCTAAAGCCAAAAATTGTTTAAAAATCAGATGGTCGTCGGCTTTAGCCGTGCGCACGCTGCAACTGTCTTCGGTCAGGCTCAAATAATAATCTGCGCCGTTTACCGTTTTCTTCCAAATGCTTAATGCCTCCAAATCCATCATTCCGGCAGGCAAATCGGCAATCTCTTTTTTCGACAATAAAACCAGTTTGTTGGCATTGGCAAACTCGCCGACAAGGGCGGCATCGCCGTCTGCGGCCACGCAGCTTTGGCGGAATAAGTCGGTTACATTTTGAGCATAATCGGCAACGTTCTGCGGTAAAACACCTTCATTGCCACATGCACTCAGGCAGACAGCCAATACAACGGCAGACAACGCGACAGCTTTAGACATTTCAGACGGCCTTTATTTGTGCTTCAACACCAGCTTGAACACGCCGTCGGCCTCGCTCGATTCCAACAAAACATGTCCGGTCTGACGGCAAAACGCTTCAAAATCGCCGGGCGCGCCGCCATCGGTGGCCAATACGGTCAGCACTTCGCCCTCCTGCATTTGCGCCAAAGCTTTTTTGGCACGCAAAATCGGCAGAGGGCATTTCAAACCGATGACATCCAGAGTTTGTGTATTCATGATGAAAACTCGTCATATTAATCAGAATTAACGTCAATTATACCGCACTTACTTGCACCCCACCCTGCAAGCCCATAAAATAAAGCCGTTTTTCACTTTGGAGCTGTCTATGCGCCGTTTTGCCCTTCTTGCTCTCAGCCTTGCCGCGACTCAAGCATTTGCTTTGGGTTTCAGCCAAAAAGATACGCTGACCAACACGCGTTATCAAGAAAGCCCTGAAGAAGTTGCCGCACGCGAATTTAAAGAACACAAAGCCGAGTTGCCGCCCCTGCCCGATACCCAATCGGGCGATTGGTTCGACCTCTATGTCAACGAAACCTACGGCAAGCAGCCCAGAATCCTGCTCAGCAGCCTGCAAATCATGCCTGCGCCGGACAACAGCATCCGCTACATCTTAAACGTGCGCTCCGACAAAGGCTACGACAACCTCTCCGTCGAAGACCTCTATTGCGCCCGCACATCCTTTACTTACAGCAACGACAAGCGTTCGTCTTACAAAGTATTCGCTTACGGCGATACAGTAAACCGCCGCTGGATTGAGCCGCGCAAAGGCGATTGGAAGCTGATCGGCAATGCGTTCAGCCGCAACGACGCCCTGCACACCGCCCTGTATCAGGCATTCTGTATCGACGGCATGCCGACAACGGTCGAAGGCTTGGTACAACGTTTGAAAGAACGTGGCGGCCGTCACGGCACAACGCTGAGCAACCACAACAAATAAACCTGTTCAATCAACAAAAAGGCCGTCTGAAATTTCAGACGGCCTTGTTTTTGTAAAACAGCTTAGAATTTGTGATACAGGCCTACAGAAGCGGCTTTTTGTTCAATGCCACCTTTGTTGGCCGCAGTCAGACGGGTTTTGTTGCCGACTTTCAGATACGCCAGTTGGGCGACTACGCCGGTGCGTTTGCTGAAGGTGTATTGACCGCCGACAACGACTTGGTCGAATTTATCCACCAATTTTTCGCCGCTGTTCACGCCCTTGGCAGGCCAGCCATGTGCGTAAGTAATGCGTGGGGTTACGTTGCCGAATTTGTAACCGACAGTTACCGCTGCATCAACCACTTTCACGGCTTCCTCTTTGCCTGTGTCGGTAGTGATGTCACTACCCTTGTACTGATTAAAATCATCGGTGAAATAGCCTAAATATTTGTTGGCTGTCTCATGGCCTTTGGCATAGTGTACGCCGCCGCCGACAAAGAGATTGTCTTTATCGTAATAAGTTTCGACTTTAGCGATTTGCGCCGCTTTGACTTTGCCTGATTTGTCGGTGTACGCGCCGTTGTAGTGGCCGTAAGCCGCATTGGCGGTAAAGCCGTTTTTAGAGAAGCTCACGCCGCCGGTGTATTGGTCTTTGGCCGGTTTGGAGTGCGTGTATTTGTCTGAAGGATTGCGGTTGTCGCGCGGTGCGTAAGACACGTTGAATTTGAATCCGCCGAAATCCGGGCTGTCGTAGCGTACGGCAGCGTTACGGTTGCCGGTACGGGTAAAGATGCCCAAGCCTGCGGCATTGGTTTTGTACATCCATGGATCGATGGTGTCCATTTCATTCAGCATATTGCTGAGTTTACCGGCGCGAATCTTACCGAAGTTACCTTGCAGGCCGATGAAGGAATCACGAGTGGCAAAACCTTGAGAACCGCCGGTAATGGCTGTTTTTTGTTCCACCTGCCAAATGGCTTTCAAATCGCCGCCCAAGTTCTCGCTGCCTTTGAAACCGATGCGGGAGGTATTGTCATTAATGCTGGTTGCGGTGGAGCTGGTTTCAGAACCTGCATCGCCTTTGATTTTGACCTGACCGACGGTCACGCTGCTTTTGATTTGACCATACAGAATCACTTCTGCAGAGGCAGCCAGCGGCAAACCGGCAATAACCAAAGCGATAATCGATTTTTTCATTATTCTCTCCAAAACAAAGTTAAAATCTCGTGAAAACACGTTTAGCAATATTAATGTTTTCCAACGCTACAAACAACTACTTTCATCTTGAGAAATACTTTTATTCATTAGAGTTTAGACTTTTTACAACATAATCAAATAAAACAGGCCGTCTGAAAGAAATTTCAGACGGCCCCCCTTATTCAAAGTGACGACAAAGACAATCAACCCTCTTATTGCAATCATTTAATCAAAAATGATTGCTTGATAAATGTTTGCCATATATCAACCCAACATTCCCAAATTGCCACTATCATTAACTTTCTTCTTATGAAGAAGTTTTTTCATATCAATAATTTATTTGGTATGAATTTTTCCTTTTACCTAATGTGAATAAATAGGAGCCTTTATGTTGAACAAACACCTCTTTTTATCTTTGCTCATGGCTGTCTCTACTGCAACGGTATCCGCCGAAACCCATCATGCACATTGGTCTTACACAGGTGAAAACGATGCTGCACACTGGGGCGACTTGAGTGAAGACTTTGCCGTCTGCAAAACAGGCAAACAGCAATCTCCAGTGGACTTCTCCGCAACAAAAGCAGTAAAAGGCAAACAACCGGCATACCGTTACAACGTTGCCGACTACAAAGTAGAAAATAACGGCCATACCCTTCAAGCCACGCCGCAAGGGAAGGCGCAAACCATCGTGATTAACGGTAAAACCTATACCTTCAAACAATTCCACTTCCATACACCGAGCGAACATACTTTCAAAGGCAAACATTTCCCGATGGAAGCGCATTTCGTCCATCAAGCCGAAGACGGCACTTTGGCGGTCATCGGCTCTGTATTTAAACCGGGCAAAAACAATCCTGCCTTGTCCACACTCACTGCCAAAAAACTGAAAGCGGGCGAATCCGTAGATTTGAAAAACTTGAATATCCAAGCCCTGCTGCCTAAAGATAGCAAGTCCTTCCAACTAAAAGGCTCGCTGACAACGCCGCCTTGCAGCGAAAACGTGACTTGGGTTGTCTTAAAAACTCCGGTTCAAGCAGATGCGGCGCAGTTTAAAGCCATGCGCGACATTATCGGCGGCGAAAACAACCGTCCCGTACAACCTTTGAACGACCGCGAAGTCAATGAAGACAAATAATTTCTAAGGCCGTCTGAAAACAAAAAAGCACCCGGATAACGGGTGCTTTTTCAATCACATCAATCAGGCTTTTTTGTTACCCAACGCGGCTTTCACAAACGCGGTAAACAAAGGGTGGCCTTTGCGCGGATTGGAAGTAAATTCCGGATGGAACTGACACGCGAAGAACCAAGGATGATTCGGCAATTCGATGGTTTCAACCAAACGCTCGCGGCCTGCGGATACGCCGCCGATGACCAAACCGGCTTTTTCCAACTGAGGAACATAATTGTTGTTGACCTCGTAGCGGTGGCGATGGCGTTCGCGGATGTGTTCGTTGCCGTAGATTTTTGCGGCAAGGCTGCCCGGTTTGAGGTCAACTTCTTGCGCACCCAAACGCATAGTGCCGCCCAAGTCGGCAGACTCATCACGGGTTTCGACGCTGCCGTCGGCAGTTTGCCATTCGTCAATGAGGGCAACGACAGGCGCGGCGCATTTCAAGTCAAACTCGGTAGAGTTCGCACCTTTCAAGCCTGCAACGTCGCGGGCGTATTCGATCAGGGCGATTTGCATGCCCAAGCAGATGCCCAAGTATGGTACCTTGTTTTCACGCGCATAGCGTACGGCGGCAATTTTGCCTTCTACGCCGCGTGAACCGAAACCGCCCGGCACCAAAATCGCGTCCATGCCTTTGAGCATGGAAACGTCGCCATTGCCCTTCTCGATGCTTTCGCTGTCAACAAAGGTAATTTGTACGTCGGTTTCAGTGTGAATACCGGCGTGTTTCAGGGCTTCGATCAATGATTTGTAGGACTCGGTCAAATCAACGTATTTGCCGACCATCGCGATTTTGACGATATGTTTCGGATTTCGAATCGCGTGAACGATTTTCTTCCATTCGGTCAAATCGGCTTGTTTGACATTCAGTTGGAGCTGCTCGGTAATAATGCTGTCGATGCCTTGGTTATGCAGCATTTCAGGACATTCGTAAATGCTGTCCACATCGTAGCTGCCCACGATGGCACGTTCTTCAACGTTACAGAACAAAGCAATCTTACGGCGCTCATCCGCAGGCATTTCTCTGTCCATACGGCAGATCAGGATGTCCGGTTGCAAACCGATGCTCAACATTTCTTTAACGGTATGCTGGGTCGGTTTGGTTTTGATTTCGCCGGCGGCGGCAATGTAAGGAACATAGCTCAGGTGGGCAAACAATGTATTGTTGCGGCCGAGCTGGCTGCGCATTTGGCGGATGGCTTCCAAGAAAGGCAAAGACTCGATATCGCCGACTGTACCGCCGATTTCGACAATCGCCACATCATAACCGGCTGCGCCTTCGTGGATACGGCGTTTGATTTCATCGGTAATGTGCGGAATCACTTGTACGGTACCGCCCAAATAGTCGCCACGACGCTCTTTGGCAATCACGTTTTCATAGACTTGGCCGGTACTGAAGCTGTTGCGGCGGGTCATGGTGGCGTTGATGAAACGCTCGTAGTGACCGAGGTCGAGGTCGGTTTCCGCGCCGTCATCGGTAACGAATACTTCGCCGTGTTGAAACGGGCTCATGGTACCCGGGTCAACGTTGATATACGGGTCAAGCTTAAGCATGGTCACGTTCAAGCCACGCGACTCGAGAATAGTAGCAATAGAAGCGGCGGCGATACCTTTACCCAAAGAAGATACAACGCCGCCGGTTACGAAAATAAATTTAGTCATGATGTGATACCCATGTTGGAATGTGTGATTTTAACTTGAAGCAGCATATTCTGGCAAACGGCAAAAGCTTCAGGCCGTCTGAAAATAGCGTTTTCAGACGGCCTTATCATACTGATTCTATATATCAGCGCAGCTCGCGGCGCAGGATTTTGCCAACGTTGGATTTTGGCAACTCGTCGCGGAATTCGATGTCTTTCGGCACTTTATAAGCAGTCAGTTCTTTACGGCAGAAATCAATCAGCTCTTCCTTGGTCAAAGACGGATCTTTGCGTACGACGAAGACCTTAATCGCTTCGCCGGTTTTCTCGCTTGCCACGCCGATACAGGCGACTTCCAAGACTTTGTCGTTGCCGGCCACTACTTCTTCAATTTCGTTCGGATACACATTGAAACCGGATACCACAATCAAATCTTTTTTGCGGTCCACCAGTTTCAACCAGCCTTTTTCATCCATCACGGCAATGTCGCCGGTCTCCAAAAAGCCGCGAGCATCGATTGCTTTGGCGGTTTCTTCCGGACGGTTCCAATAGCCTTTCATCACTTGCGGGCCGCGCACCCACAATTCGCCCGGTTGTCCGATAGGCACTTCTTTGCCGTCTGCATCGCGCAATTCTATCTCAGTTGAAGGAACAGGCAGGCCGATACCGCCACTGTAAGCTTCAATATTCAAAGGATTGCAACATACGCCCGGGCTGGCTTCGGTCAAGCCGTAAGCTTCCACAATCGGCGTACCGGTAATTTTTTTCCATTTTTCCGCCACGGCTCTTTGCGTTGCCATACCGCCGCCCAAAGTCAGCTTCAAACGGGAAAAATCGACTTCGGCAAAATCTGGACGGTTGACCATCGCATTAAACAGGGTATTTACACCGATGAACACGCTAATCGGCTCTTTTTTCAATTCACCGACAAATCCTTTCATGTCGCGCGGATTGGTAATCAGGATGATTTTAGAACCGGTATTCGCAAAGATCATCAGGTTTACCGTCAAGGCAAAGATATGATACAGCGGCAACGCGGCGATGACCGTTTCTTTGCCTTCGTGCAGGCTGTTTTTAATCCATTCTTTTGCCTGCAACATATTGGCGCAGATATTGCCGTGAGTGAGGACGGCGCCTTTCGCCAAACCGGTCGTGCCGCCTGTATATTGCAGCAAGGCAGTATCGTCGCGCGTCAACTCGACTGGTTTGAACGTATTTGCCGCACCTTGCTTTAAGGCCGTCTGAAAAATCACGGTATTGGGAATGCGGTATTCCGGCACCATTTTTTTCACTTTGCGGATGACGAAGTTCATCAACGCACCTTTAATCATGCCGAACATTTCGCCGACCGACGCGACAATCACATGTTTGATTTGCGTACGCGGCAACACCAGCTCCAACGTATTGGCAAAGTTCTCCAACACGACAATCGTTGTCGCGCCGCTGTCTTTCAACTGATGCTCCAACTCGCGCGGCGTATAAAGCGGATTAGTATTCACTGCCACTAAGCCTGCCTGCAGAATACCGAAAAGTGCAATCGGATATTGTAAAACGTTCGGCATCATAATCGCCACACGCTCACCGCGCGGCAGTTTCAATACGTTTTGCAGGTAAGACGCAAAATCGGTCGCCAACTTGCCCACTTCGGCATAAGTCAGCGTTTTGCCCATGTTTTGAAAAGCAGGTTTATCCGCAAATTTTTCAACACTTTGACGGAATACGTCGCTGATGGAGCTGTATTGAGAAATATCGATTTCAGGATTTACGCCTTGTTCGTAGCTTTTGAGCCAGAGTTTTTCCATATTGATCAGTCTTTTATTTAGTCGTTTTTTGGAATCGAGGCCGTCTGAAGGCTTTATTCAATCCGCCGCTTCGTTTTCAGACGGCCCTTTTATTAAGCAGTAATAATGACAGGCTTGTCGGTGGACATGATGATACCGCCGCCCAAGCACACATCGCCGTCGTATAGTACCGCTGATTGTCCGGGCGTTACCGCCCATTGCGGCTCGTCAAAGACAAGCTCGATGGTTTCATCATCCAAGTAGCGCAACGTACAAGGTGCGTCGGCCATGCGGTAGCGCGTTTTGCAGGTATAGCGTCCTTCTTTCGGACGTTCAAGCAATGTAAAACTCAAATCGTTCATCACCAGGCTTTGCGTATAAAGCAAAGGATGGTCATGACCTTGCACGACAATCAGTTCGTTTTTGGTCAAATCCTTGGCCGCGACAAACCATGGCTCGCCTGCGCCGCCGATACCCAAGCCTTTGCGTTGGCCCAGCGTGTAAAACATCAAGCCGACGTGTTCGCCGACTACTTTGCCTTCAGGGGTAACCATTTTGCCATTATTGGTCGGCAGGTATTTTTGCAGAAATTCGCGGAACGGGCGTTCGCCGATAAAGCAAATGCCGGTACTGTCTTTTTTGGTTGCAGTCGGTAATTTGAATTCTTCGGCAAGACGGCGGACTTCAGGCTTTTCCAATTCGCCCAATGGGAAAATCGCGCGCTCGAGTTGGAAAGGTTTGAGACGGTACAGGAAATAGCTTTGGTCTTTGTTTTGATCCAAGCCTTTGAGCAGGTAATGCACGCCGTTGCGAACTTCTTTGCGGGCATAGTGTCCGGTGGCAATGGTATCGGCGCCCTGCTCGATGGCGTAGTCCAAAAAGCATTTGAATTTGATTTCGGCATTGCACAAGACATCCGGATTTGGCGTGCGGCCTGCGCTGTATTCTTTGAGGAAATAGGCAAATACGTTGTCTTTGTATTGTGCGGCGAAATTGACGATGTCGATGTCGATGCCGATGATGTCGGCGACGGCAATGGCATCGAAGGAATCTTGTTTGATGCTGCAATATTCGTCGTTGTCGTCATCTTCCCAGTTCTGCATGAACACGCCGCTGATTTGATGGCCTTGCTGTTTGAGCAGGGCCGCAGTAACGGATGAATCGACGCCGCCGGAGAGGCCGACGATGATGTTTGCTGGTGTGTTGTGAGTATTCATGAGGGGAATGTGGGTTTCAAATACATTTTTTAAAGCGTGATTTTAGCACATTTTGATTTAACGACAGAAAAGGCCGTCTGAAAGCCCAATGACTTTCAGACGGCCTTTATATGAAAATTCAAGCAATTAGTGCTGATGCGCGCCACCGTGTGCGCCGTGGTCGTGCTGCATTTCGGCTTTAGGCGCAGTTTTCACTTCCAGCTCGACAGTTTGAGGTTTGGCGTTTTTGAATTTCAGGGTTACAGGCACTTTTTCGCCTTCTTTCAATTGTTTTTTCAGACCCATGAACATAACGTGGTAGCTGCCCGGTTTCAGCTCGGTTACGCCTTTTGCAGCTAAAGGCACGCCGCCTTTAACTTCGCGCATACGCATAACGCCGTTGTCGTTAATATGGGTATGTACTTCAACGCGTTCTGCAACAGGGCTGCTGCCGCCTACCAAGAAGTCTTGTTTGGCTTCATCGTTTTGGATTTTCATGAATGCGCCACCCATTTTCATACCTTCGACAGTGGCACGCGCCCAACCGTCTTCAATATGGATACCGGCTGCAGATACGGAAGTTGCCAAGCCTGCCAGAATCAGGGTTGCCATTAATTTTTTCATGTTTTGCTCCTTGTGTTTGCCAAATGGCTGGGATATACAGCCTTCATCTTACAACCAAAGGCCGTCTGAAAACTTTGATATAGATTAATTAATACTATCTAATCCTAACGAATTACCATATTACCACATTTTTAAGCAGTTAATGCAATAATCCAAACAATAAATAACATGAACAAAGCCATCAATTGCGCGGCCGAGCCGGCATCTTTGGCACGCTTGGCCAGCTCGTGTTTTTCAGTAGAGGTATGGTCAACGGCTGCTTCAACGGCGGTATTAAACAATTCGGTAATCAATGAAATAAACGATGCGGCAATGAGCACCATTTTGATGGCCGGCCCGAAATCAAGGAATAAGGCCAAGACAATTAAAATCAGGTTCAGCCAAAAAACTTGGCGAAATGCGCTTTCATAACGGTACGCGGCAGCCAGTCCGTCTTTGGAATAGCCGAACGCATTGATGATGCGTTTAATGCCGTTTTTACCTTTTTTTTCAGATGCGTAGGAAGATGGTTCCATCATATTCTCAACATAAAAAGGCCGTCTGAAAAGAAACGGTCGGGTCAATTTTCAGACGGCCTTGGAGTTTATTGTTTCGCCCAAGATGCCACGGCATCTGCAAACATGGCGGCAACGTCGAAATCTTTTTGCTTCATGATTTCTTGGAAACCGGTCGGGCTGGTTACGTTGACTTCGGTCAGGTTGCTGCCGATGACATCCAAACCTGCCAGCAAAATACCGCGGCGCTTCAATTCAGGCGCCAGGGTTTCTGCAATTTCACGGTCGCGCTCGCTCAATTCCTGCGCCACACCGCGACCGCCGGCAGCCAAGTTGCCGCGCGTTTCGCCGTTTTGCGGAATACGCGCCAAAGCATACGGAACAACTTCCCCACCAATAATCAGAATGCGCTTGTCGCCATGTACGATTTCAGGAATATAGCGTTGTGCCATGATGGTGCGTGAATCAAGCTGCATCAGGGTTTCAAGGATACTGCCGATATTAGGATCGGATTCGGTCAGGCGGAAAATGCCCATACCGCCCATGCCGTCCAACGGTTTGATGATGATGTCGCCGTGTTCTTTCAAAAAGGCACGAACATCGGCAGAACGCGTGGTTACCAAAGTGGGCGCGGTGAACTGGCTGAAGTTCAAAATAGCCAATTTCTCATTGAAATCGCGCATTGCCTGTCCGCTGTTAAATACTTTTGCGCCCTGCTGCTGTGCCAATGTCAAAAATTGGGTTGCGTACAAATATTGCATATCAAACGGCGGGTCAGTGCGCATAATGACCGCATCGAAATCTTTTAAGGCCGTCTGAACTTTTGCCTCTGCTTTAAACCATTCGTGATCGTCATCACTCTTCGCACCGACAAACTCAAATGCCGCTGCCTGAGCCACCACCCAGCCTTCACGGACGGACAATTCTCCGCTCAAGGTATGAAAAAGCTGCCAACCGCGCTTTGCCATTTCACGCATCATGGCGTAAGTAGTGTCTTTATAGGTTTTAAAACTTGCCATCGGATCGGCGATAAACAGGACTTTCATCAAAATTTCCTTGTAAACAGACGCTATAATCATACCTTGTATTCTGCTTGTCTGAAAGGGCGCAAAATACGGAAAAGGCCGTCTGAATTTCATTTTCAGACGGCCTTAAGGCTTTTAGGCGGCGGCCAGATGCAAGAGTTCGGCAGCATGGTTGCGTGTGGTATCGGTAATGATTTCGCCACCCAGCATACGCGCGATTTCCTCAATACGCTGATGATGGTTCAATACGCTGATTTCGCTGACGGTTTGCTCCCCTTCGCTATGCTTGCGGACCTGCCAATGGTTTTCACCGCAAGAGGCGACTTGAGGAAGATGGGTTACCGCCAAGACTTGATGTTTTTTACCTAAGGCACGCAAAGCTTTACCGACCATTTCAGCAACGCCGCCACCAATACCGGTATCCACTTCGTCGAAAATTAATGTCGGCACTTGTGTGTATTGGCTGGCAACCACTTGCAAAGCCAAGCTGATACGCGCCAATTCGCCGCCGGAAGCCACTTTGTTCAAAGGACGTGACGGATTGCCTTTATTCGCCGCCACTTGGAATTGCACCTGTTCCAGCCCATGCGCGGTCGGCGAAGATGGCAACAAGACGATGTCAAAACGTGCGCCTTTCATGGCCAAATGTTGCATATGCTCGGTGGTCTCTTCGCCCAAACGACCGGCTGCCTGATGACGCATGGCGGAGAGAATATGCGCGGCTTCGTGGTATTCGGCAAGATTGCGTGCGACTGTATTTTCCAAGGCTTCCAAATCGGCAGCCGCTTGCAGGTTTTGCAGGCGCTCGTCAATTTCTGCCAACTTTTGCGGCAACTCTTCCGGCTCAATGCGGTATTTGCGCGCCATGCTCATCAATTCGCCCATGCGGCTTTCTTGTGCGGCCAATTCATTAGGATCGATATCGCTGCGACCTGCCACATCGCGCATATTGGCACTGATTTCACCTAATTCTGCTTCAATACTTGCCAACATATTCAGGCTCTCGGCAAAGCGCGGCTCAATATTTTGCAGATTGCCCAGCAGTTTTTGGCATTGGTAGATTTGACGTTGGATGCCGTTGTCCCCGTCTATGCTGTCGCCCACCTGCTCGGCGGTTTGCAGCAACTCGGCCGAATGCGCCAGGCTGTCGTGGCTTTGGCTTAAGGTTTCCCATTCATTGGGTTTGAGCTCCAATTGGTTTAATTCATTAAACTGCCATTCCAAACGCTCGCGTTCGATGGCCATGGTTTCTGCCTGCTCTTGCGCCTCTTGCAGTGCCTTTTTCGCATTAACCCAATTTTGATAAAGCTGCTTGACTGTTTCTGCCTGCTCTTTGCTGCCGGCAAACGCATCTAACAACTCGCGTTGTGCAGACTCTTGATTTAGCGAATGATGGGCATTTTGGCCGTGAATATCGATTAACTGCTCACCGATGGCTTTCAGCTGCGCCAATGTTGCAGCCTGATTATTGATATAACTGCGGCTTTTACCCTTGGCATCGATAATACGGCGGATACTGAGCTCTTCGGCATCTTCTTCCAAAAGGCCTTGTTCCTGCAGCTGCGCTTTCAGCTCAGGCAAACCGCTGATGTCGAACAAAGCCGACAACTGCGCTTCTTTGGCGCCACTGCGCACTTGGCTGTAATCGGCTTTATCGCCCAACAACAGGCCAATCGCATCCAGAGTAATCGATTTGCCTGCGCCGGTTTCACCCGTTAAAACGGTAAAGCCGTTTTGAAAATCAAGATTCAGGTTTTCAACAATGACAAAATCACGCAAAGAAAGTGCCAACAGCATTGTAGTATTCCTTAGTAAATCACCCGCACCTATGCGGAATAGCTTTAGATAAGCTGATTATAACTAAGATTTTTTATAGTTTAAATCAGATTTTTCTTATAATTTATCTAAGATATTTATTTTAAACAAATTATTTTTTAAACAGGCAATAAAAAGGCCGTCTGAATATTGCTACATGTTCAGACGGCCTAAATTTATTTTACTCTGCCAGTTCTACTTGTTCATGCCCCATTAATTCCTGCCCCACTCCGGCAAGCAGGTTCAGATAACGCTCATACTGCTTGAGCATATCGGCAATCAATTCTTTTTGCGTCATATATTGCACATCGTATCCATCGCGCCCATCCGAGAAATACGTCAACGGTATGAACGTTGCCGCATATTTGAGATGAGGCAGGCTGTCTTCGCGAATCAACTGATCGGTAATTTCCCGCTTTACGGATTTAATCCCATAGACAAAATCCCTTACCGTCCCTTTATGTACCACCAGTTCCACCGATGGCTCATCCTGTTGCAACAGGCAACGGATTTCTACGTCCATATTGTATTTTTGGGTCAATTCGTTTTTCAATTCCTGCATTGCCGGAAGCGCCATATTTTTCATAAATTTGATGATATCGGCTTCCTGCGTCTGATTCATCATTTGGCCAAGGCGTTCCCTCCAATGATCGCCCGACCAGAAAATACTGCTCGGATTGACGGCGGTTGCAAAATATTTGGCATCGTTGTTCAGGGCTTTCCACAAAGAAACCATCATAAAAATCATCAACACTGCAAACGGCAGAGACGCAATCAGGGTCATGGTTTGCAAGATAGGCAAACCGCCGGCACCCAGCAACACAATAGCCACAGCCGAAATCAACACGCCCCACATAACCGATTGCCACTTAGGCGAAGCCAGCCCTTTATCGCGCGAAGCAATATTGTTCAGCACATAAATGCCCGAGTCGGCAGAAGTGATAAAAAACAGCGAAATCACCAGCAATGCCACCAAGCTGCTGACAACCGGCCACGGCAAATAATTCAAAAAGGCAAACAACAATTTTTCAGGCTCGTTGGTCAAGGCAGACAAGGCGCCGTTTGCCACATGCGTGTCCAGCCACAAGGCTGAATTGCCAAATACGGTAAACCACAAAATACTCATCAGGCTAGGCACTGCCAATACGCCAAAAATAAATTCGCGGATGGTTCTGCCTCGCGAAATTCGGGCAATGAACAAACCAACAAAAGGTGACCACGAACACCACCAAGCCCAATACAACACCGTCCAGCCGGTAAACCATTTTGTATGCTCAGGCTCGTAGGTATATGACTTAAAGCTGAACGAAACGAAGTTGCTCAAATAAGTGCCCAAATTGTCGCTGAATGCGAAAATCAAATACGTCGTCGGCATACTCAACAAGACAAACAGCATCAAAGCCAGTGCCAATACCAAGTTGGTTTCACTCAAAATTTTGACGCCTTTGCCCACGCCCGAAGTTGCGGAAAATATGGCAATCGCCATCACAACAACAATAATGCCGACCTGCAAGACATAGCTGTTGTCCTGCACCCAGCCCATCTTCAACAAACCGGAACCCATTTGTGCCGCGCCAAATCCCAAGGTTGTGATAATACCGAACAAAGTTGCAATCAAAGCCATCACATCGATGGCATCACCCATTTTGCCGTTGATTTTGTCTTTTAAAATCGGATAAAAGCAGGAGCGCAACGCCAACGGCAATTTATAGCGGAAACCGAAATACGCCAAGGCAAGCGCAATGATTCCGTAGATTGCCCAGGCATGAATCCCCCAGTGGAACACCGTATGCAGAATCGCCTCTTGCGCATTGCCTTTGGCAATCGGGGAAGAGAAATGTGATAACGGCTCAGCCACACCGAAAAACATCAAGCCCACGCCCATGCCGGCCGCAAACAGCATGGCCAGCCATGATAAAAACGAAAACTCAGGTTCATCCTCGTTTGTACCCAGCCTGATACTGCCGAAGCTGCTGATGGGAAGCGCCAATAAGAAAATAAGGAATACAGAGAAAGTCAGAATGTAAAACCAACTGACATTTTGAAAAATAAACTGCTTCATGGCATTTAACAAAGCCTCAGTATTTTGAGGCCAAACCAAAGCAGCTGACAAAAGCAAAAGGACGAAGAAAAGCGTAATACCGACCACGCTTGGGTTGAAAGAAGATTTGTTTTGAATGAATTGTTTGAATTTCATATCGGTTCCGTAGTTGATACAGCGCATATTTGAAGAACAAACGGGCTGCCGATTGATAAAGAAAGAAACGTTTCCGTATACCTTCTCAAACTATTCTAGAACGAGAGATATTTATTCTAATAATTTTTAAATTATATCACAAAATCAATAAGTTACCAAAATTAATAAAATTTATATTTAAAATCATGATGTTACATAACAATAAAGGCCGTCTGAAACACGATTGTTTCAGACGGCCTTTACATTCAAATCAGTTAATCAGTCTGCTTCCTGATTCAACTGCTTCTTCAGCCTCCTCATCGCCTGTCGGTGGCGTTTCCATCAAATCAGGCAACACCAGCTCGCCCAATTCAGTCAGCGGCGGCAATTCTTCCAAACTTTCCAAACGCAAATCGCTTAAGAATGTTGCCGTTGTCGCCCACAAAGCCGGACGGCCGATAGAATCACGGTGGCCAATGACTTCAATCCAGCCTCTATCCTGCAAGGTTTGCATTACATTTTGCGACACCGCCACGCCGCGTATGCCTTCGATATCACCACGCGTTACCGGTTGCTGATAGGCAATAATCGCCAGCGTTTCCATCACGGCGCGGGAATAACGCGGCGCGCGCTGCTCTTGCAGGCTGCCCAGTCGTTCAAATGCGGCTTGGGCGATTTGGAAGCGCCAACCCTCATGAGTATGCACCAGTTGCAAAGCCCTGCCCTGCCAACGGGTCTTCAGTTGCGCCAATACGTCAATCAGCTTGTCTTGCGACAACGGCGGCACGCACAATTCGCGCATGGCTTTTTCGTTTAAGGGTTCGACTTGCGTCAACAGCGCCGCTTCAATCAGCGCATCGGGAGAAAGTTTTTCAGTCATAATAAAATTAATGTTCAGACGGCATAAACAGCCAAAGGCCGTCTGAAAGATAATATGGTCAATGATTTGTTACGCGCTCAAATGCGCTTTCAGTTTTTCTTCGTCCAAAAACCAATGGCAGATTTCGGTATCGCCATCCAGTAAAACAGGCACCAGCTCATTGTACTTTTCTTCTAAAACCGGATCGGCATCAACATCAACAATATCCAGCTCAAATCCAAACTGCTCCTGATAAGGCTTTAATTGTTCACGCATTTTGTGGCACAGGCTGCAATATTCCCGAAACATCAAGGTCAGTTTCATGGCGGTTACTCTCGGAGGGACAAAAGCGGCCATTGTATAGCAAAATGCTTCCAAACCATACAGGCATGACAAAGGCCGTCTGAACAGGCGTGAAACAACACCTTCAGACGGCCTTTGTGTGTATTCTGAAATTAAGACTGAACGTTGATACCGGCAGTCACAGTATTTTGGGCACTGCTTGCAGTCAAAAACGATGCAGCCAATTCGCCGCAGCAACCGCAACAAGTCGCCACGCCTAATTGAGCCTGCAAATCGCTCATGGTGGTTGCACCGGCGGCGATGGTCTCTTTGATGTCGTGGTCGGTAATGGCATTGCAGATGCATACGAACATGATGTGCTCCAATTATTTTGTTACTCTCTGTAATTGAGAGTAGGATTTATTCTTGAACGTAAATATAAATAAAAACGGTTTGCATTGCAATATTGGTACAGCCCTTTTGCTTTGAAATTTTTCTATGGAAATTTATATTTTGATTGATATTTTATAATTTTAAATTTTGATAACTGTTCAGACGGCCTCAATAAAAAAGCGACACCTTCGAGATGCCGCCTTTATTTATGAACGGGAATGGTGTTCATCGACCATGTTTTTCAAACGGATATTGGCAACATGGGTATAAATCTGCGTGGTATTAATATCGGAATGTCCCAACATCATCTGGACTGAGCGCAAATCGACGCCGTGATTGACCAAATGCGTGGCAAAAGCATGACGCAAGCCGTGTGGGCTGAGCGAAGCAATACCGGCCGCTTCGGCATATTCTTTGACTATCATCCATGCAAGCTGACGGCTGATGCCGCTGCGTTTCTGACTGACAAACACTTCGTCGCAGATTTTGTTTTTTAGCAACAACTGGCGCGATTCGTTGCAATAGCGTTCCACCCAATATGCCGCTTCCTGTCCCAGCGGAACCAAACGCAATTTGTCGCCCTTGCCTATGGTGCGGATACTGCCGCGATGTAAATCGATATCGCTGAGCGTCAATTTGACGGCTTCGGTCACGCGCAAGCCTGTTGCATACATGACTTCAAGCAAGGCTTTGTCGCGCAGTCCGTGCGGCGTTTCCACATCCGGTGCAGCCAGCAGCGCGTCGATTTGGGCTTCGGTAATCAGCGTGGGCAGTTTGCGTTCCGATTTCGGCGCTTTGAGAAAACGGGTGGGATTGTCTGCTCTTTGGCCTGTTTCTTCCAACCAGCCGTACATACGCTTGCAAGCCGACAATGCCCGCGCTTGGGACGTGTTTTTTTCCCCCTCTGCATACACGGCATCAGACAGGGCAAATTCATCGGCACTCAACCAATCCTGCCCGCCCTCGGCCAAACGCGCGGCGACTTTGACCAAATCACGGCGGTAACTTTGCAGCGTATTGTGACTGAGCCTGTCTTGCAGCCAAAGGGATTCAAGCAGTTTGTCTATTAAATCGTCCATATTCATCAAACTGTATTGAAAGGCCGTCTGAACGGCATGACTTTACATCCGTTCAGACGGCCTTAGGTTTTCAAAGCCCTATTAAGAGGCTTGAGAAATTGTATCCAACACTTCCTGCGCGTGTCCGGCCACTTTGACTTTGCGCCATTCATGGGCGATTTCGCCGTTTTCGTCCAACACAAATGTGCTGCGCTCGATGCCGAGGGATTCTTTGCCGTAAAGCTTTTTCAGCTTGATCACGTCAAACAGTTTGCAGACGGTTTCTTCTTCGTCGCTCAACAATTCAAACTGGAAGCCTTGTTTGGCGCAGAAGTTCTGATGCGATTTGACACCGTCGCGCGAAATACCGACAACGGTATAGCCCAATGCTTTGAATTGTTCCAATCGGGCATTGAAATCCAAGCCTTCGGTGGTACAGCCGGGCGTGCTGTCTTTAGGATAAAAATAGACAACCAACGGCAAATGTTCGGCGGAGTTAAAATCGCTGCCGGAAGAAGATGGGAGTGTGAATTGATATTTTGACATATTATTCCTTTCAGACGGCCTAAACCTAGCCTGCGTTTATTTTTCGCTTAAATTCAAATAACTGCGCGTACCTTGAAAATCCTCCAATGCGCGTAACAAAAGCTGGAAGTGGTCGTCATTGCCGGCCAAATCCAACTCATCGGCATTGACGGTCAGCAAAGGCGCGCTTTGATACAAATGGAAGAAATGGCTGTATTCGTCATGCACCCGTCCCAAATAGCCTTCGGGAAACAAGCTGATGATGCCTTCGTGACGTTTTTGTAGGCGTTTGCGGTTGTTTTCGACGGCGGTTTGCAGATAAATCACCACATCGGGCTCTGCGTATTGCGGCAGAATGCGTTGCTTCATATCGGCAAAAAGCTGCTGCTCGTCATCATTCAAAACGATAGGCGTAAAAATACGGTCTTTTTCCGGCAGAAAATCAGCCACAACCATTCCGCCTTGCGCGCATTGATCTTCAATAATATTCACGCTTTCAGCGCGGCGCGTCAGGAAGAAAAGCTCGGCAGCCAAGCCATTATTGGAAACATTGCTGTAAAACTTCATGAGAAACGGATTGTGATCCGGATTCTCCGACAACAGCAACGCGCTGAAATGCTCTGCCAAGCGGCGGCTCAAAGCGGTCTTGCCACTACCGATGGCGCCTTCGACAACAATATAACGAGGATTCATAGTAACTCTTTGTAATGTGTTTCCCAACAATATTTTATAGCAAAAAAGGCGTGTCCAACACGCCCTTTCTTGTTTTAGTCCGTTTTTCAGACGGCCCTTATTCTTTTAACAGGCGAATACCCTGCCCGCCCAAAGCCTGAGCCAAATCAGCCGCACGTCCATGCTCGCCCAACTCGAAATCCGGAAGGATTTCGGCCAACGGCAACATCACGAAACTACGCTCATGCGCGCGCGGATGCGGCAAGGTCAGATGAGGGTCATCGCTGCGGATACCGTCAAAATCGATAATGTCCAAATCCAAAGTGCGCGGCGCATTACGGAAGGTACGTTCGCGCCCAAATTCGGCCTCGATGCGGTTTAACTCTGCCAACAGCGCCACGCCGTCCAATGAAGTTTTCACGGTACAAACGGAGTTCACAAAATCGGGCTGATCGTCATAGCCGACCGGCGCAGTCAGATACAGGGAAGAAGTCTTTTCAAGCCGGATATGCGGATGCGCGGCCAATTCGGCCAAAGCGGCGCGAACCTGTTCGGCAGGATTGGCAAGATTGCTGCCCAAAGCGATAACGGCAAAATGCGGATACATTTCAGACGGCCTCTTTTAAAACGGCAGCGTTTTGGTTTTGGCAAGGAAAACAATCGTGGCAACACACGACATGGCCAAAACGTAGACGATATAGAACTTCGGCGAACGCGGAAGAGAACGCATCATAATCATGCCCAACACAATATAAACCAGCAACAGCAAGATTTTCATGCCGAGCCACGGCGCATTGAACGGCGAAAAATGGGTAATCTTCATCAGCCACAAGCCGGTAAACAGCAACATGGTGTCGTTCAAATGCGGCATGGCTTTCCAAATGCCTGCCAACGGCTTCTCAGGATGACGCCAGAGTAGGAAAAAACGGATGTTGAACAACAGGATGGTAATGGCAACGAAAATCTGATGGCTGTATTTTACAAACAGATATTGCATGGCAGTTTCTTATGTTAAAGGTTGAAAAACAAAGCAGCTATTTTACCGCAAACATCTATTTTTGACGCAACTTTTCAATCGCCAGCAGATAGGGAGGCGCATTGCGGCGGTTGACAAAGCCATAGCGTAACACGGCGAATGCTTCCTGCGGCAAAGTTTCCGCCCATTGCACAATCGCTTCAGCCTCTATTCGGCCGGCTTCATGCCCCGGATACAATACAGCCACGGCAAGCCCGCCCTCTTTCAGCAAACCCAAAGTATCCGTCAGCGCACGGATGCTGCTTTCCGCTTCAGTCGTGCAGCTTTTATCGCCACCCGGCAGCCAACCGAAATTAAATACTGCAGCATCTAAAGGCTCGTCGATATAAGACAAAAGGTTTTCATGGCCGTCATGTATCAGGGCAACCCGGCCATCTACACCGTTTTCTTTCAGACGGCCTTGAGTCTGCGCCAGTGCTTTGGGTTGCACATCAAACGCCCACACCCTACCCGTCTCACCAACCAACTGTGCCAACAGCAAAGTATCATGCCCGTTTCCGGCCGTCGCATCCAAAGCGCGGCCGCCTGCTTTTAAGGCTTGTCGTAACAAGGAGTGGGCAAAGGGAAGAATGTTTTCAAGCAGCATGATAAAGGTCGTCTGAAAATAAAAATACCCTACCGCAAAAGCGGTAAGGTATTGAAAAACAGGAATGCGTTACATCATTTATTCGGCAGGTTGTTGCACAGTCTCAACTTGAACCGGAGCAGCTGCGGCAGCGGCTTGAGGTTGCTTGTTTTCGTGTTGCAGGCTGACTGCGCGTGCAGGAACGATTGTTGAGATAGCGTGTTTGTAAACCATTTGAGTGACGGAAGTATTACGCAGCAGAACAACGTACTGGTCGAATGATTCCACTTGGCCTTGCAGCTTGATGCCGTTTACCAAGTAGATTGAAACCGGAACGTGCTCTTTACGCAACGCATTCAAAAAAGGATCTTGTAACATTTGTCCTTTAGCTGTCATATTCTTGAGCTCCATTATTATGATTGTAAAGACGCCAAAATCGGCGTTTGATGGGATTGTAGCCCGAATAGGATAAATTACCAACTATTTTTTTCTATCACACCGTTTAGGAATCCAGCAATAAGGGAACTTTCCAGTTAAACCGACTGTTTCATTTCCATATTCACAACAATCCCAAATCCAAATTTGATGTTTTTTAAATTCGGCAAACCCTATCGAAAATATGCCATAAGATTCCAATAAACTGTTTTTCATTATAAAAAGGCCGTCTGAAATTGTTCAGACGGCCTTTATGTTTATTTGCTGAATTGTTTTTTCACGCTGACTTTGGTTTTCTTCTTGAAGCGGTTTTTCTCTTCCTTGCGGCCTTCGCGTTTCTCAATACGGTTGCTCAAGCTGACACGGCGCAACGGTTTTTTCTTCGGTTTGTCTTCCGCATTTTCATACGGGTTTTCCGAAACATTGTATTGAATTCTGAGCGGCGTACCTTGCAGATTGAAGGCTTTACGGAACGTTTGGGTCAAATAGCGCGTGTAGCTGTCAGAAATGGCGTGTAGCGAATTGCCGTGTACCACAATCACCGGCGGATTCATGCCGCCTTGGTGGGCATAACGCATTTTCGGACGCACCAAGCCAGCACGCGGCGGCTGTTGACGCTCGATCGCGCTTTGCAAGACACGCGTGATTTTCGGCGTCGGCATCTTAATCATTGCCGCATTATAGGCAGCCTGAATGCTTTCAAACAAACCGTCTATACCGCGCTCTTTCAACGCAGAAATAAAGTGGAACTTAGCAAAATCAAGGAAATACAGTTTGCGGTTGATATCGCGTTTCACTTGCTCGCGGCGCTCTTCGCTGATACCGTCCCATTTATTGACCGCCACCACCAAAGCACGGCCTGCTTCCAAAGCAAAACCTGCAATCGTCGCATCTTGGTCTGCGATATCTTGTTGCGCGTCCAATACCAAAACAGCAACATTTGCCGCTTCAACTGCCTGCATGGCTTTGATAACGGAGAACTTTTCCACCGCTTCATCCACTTTGCCGCGACGGCGCACACCTGCGGTATCGATGATGGTAAACGGTTTGCCTTCACGTTCAAAATCAATATGGATACTGTCGCGCGTCGTGCCTGCCATATCGAAAGCAATCACACGCTCTTCGCCGAGAATGGCGTTTACCAAGGTTGATTTACCGACATTTGGACGACCGATTACAGCAAAAACAGGATGTTTGGCTTCTTCCTCTTCCTTTTCAGGCTCAGGGAAGGTTTCCAAAATATCTTCAATCAGATAATACACGCCATCGCCGTGCGCACCTGAAATAACATAAGGGTCGCCCAAGGCAAGTTCGTAGAACTCGGCGGCAAGCACGGCTCTATTGCCGCCTTCGCCCTTATTCACGGCCAAATAAACGGGACGCGGACTTTGGCGCAAACGGTCGGCAATGATTTTGTCTTGTGGCGTCAAACCGGTGCGGCCGTCCACCAAAAACACAACTGCATCGGCTTCATCGACAGCCTGCAAGGTTTGTTTTGCCATTTCGTGCAAAATGCCGCTGTCCACAACCGGCTCAAAACCGCCGGTATCGATGACCAAATAAGGTTTGCTGCCGACTTTGCCATGACCGTAATGGCGGTCACGCGTCAGGCCGGGCAAGTCATGCACGAGCGCGTCTTTGGTGCGCGTCAAACGGTTGAATAAAGTAGATTTGCCGACGTTAGGGCGGCCGACAAGCGCAATGGTTGGTTTCATGATTGAGTCTTTCTGTGTCAAGTGCCGCCTAAAAACGGGAGCGGAACACAAGCAGGTGTTTTAAAAACACGGTTGATAAGGATAAGTGTAGGCCGTCTGAAAAGTCATTGCAACTTCAGACGGCCTTGATTTCAAACAAACTTATTTCAAGCTGTCGATTTTCATTTGCAGCAATTCGCGGCCTACTGCGGTTTGCGGCATTTTGCTCAAAGCAGCTTCGTAACTTTGTACGGCTTCTTTGGTTTTATTTTGGGCAACGTAAACATCGCCTTTGGTTTCCAGCATCAAGGGCTCGAAATCAGCCTCAACCTGAGTATTCAGGGCATTGATGGCGGCATCGTATTTTTTCTGCTGCAACAGGACAACGCCCAAACGCTGTGCTGCCAAAGCTTGAACCAGCGGTGCGTTTTGGTTTTTCAGCACCCAATTCAAATGACCTTCCGCCACATCATAACGGCCGGCATCAAACTCGGTCGCCGCCACCATCAAAGTGGCTTGGGCTGTCGAAATAGAATCAGGATAGTTTTTTTGCAATTCGGCCAAATCGGCGTTGATGGCTTTTGGGTCGGTTTTTTGCTGCGCTTTTTCCACCATTTGCGCCAATACGGCGGCAGCTTCCTGATCTTTTGAAGCTTTTTGACCTTGGTAAATGGTGTAACCCAAATACCCCAAAGCCGCCACGATCAGCAAGGCAAAGATCCAACGGCCGATGCTTTTCCAAAAATATTTAAAGTTGTCTAACTCTTGTTGTTCTTCCAAATGGGCTGCCATTTATGCGTTCTTCCATTGTTGTAAAGTGTCTGTCAAATCAGCGGCAGCAACGGTTTGTTGTTCGTGTTCGCCCTGCATATCTTTCAGGGTAACCGTACCGTTTGCCAGCTCATCCTGAGCCACAATCAGGGCAAAGCGTACGCCACTGTTGTCTGCTTTTTTCATTTGCGCTTTCAGGCTCTGATAGCCGGAATGCTGCATCACATTGAAACCTTGAGCGCGCAAGGCTTGCGCGTATTTCATCACCTGCAAGTCCGCACCTTCGCCTTGGTGCATTGCATAGACATCAGGCGCAGCGTTCACTTCCAGCGAGCCGTATTCGCTCACCAAAAGCAGCAGGCGCTCAATACCCATCGCAAAGCCGATAGACGGCGCAGGTTTGCCGCCAAGTTCTTCAATCAAACCATCGTAACGACCGCCACCGCACACAGTCGCCTGCGCACCGAGTTTGTCGGTCGTCCACTCAAAAACCGTCTGATTGTAGTAATCCAAACCACGGACCAAGCGCGGATTTTCAATATATTGAATACCCAAACCGTCCAACATCGCCTTGAAGCGTGCATAGTGGTTTTGCGAAGCCTCGCCCAAGTAATCCACCAAACGCGGCGCCGCGTTGCAGATTTCCTGCAAATCAGGGTTTTTCGTATCCAAAACGCGCAAAGGATTGGTTTTCAGACGGCGTTTGCTGTCTTCGTCCAGTTGCGCCTCATAGCGGGTCAGATATTCAACCAATGCCGCACGGTGTGCCGCACGTTCCTCACGGTTGCCCAAGCTGTTGATTTCCAAAGTCAGGTATTCGCGAATACCCAATTTTTCCCATAAGTCGGCAGACATCGCGATGATTTCCGCATCGATATCCGGCCCTTCAAAACCCAAAGCCTCGATACCGACCTGATGGAACTGACGATAACGGCCTTTTTGCGGACGCTCGCGGCGGAACATCGGCCCCATATACCACAGCTTTTGCGGGCTGTTGTACAGAAGGTTGTGTTCGACCACCGCACGCAGACAAGAAGCCGTACCTTCAGGGCGCAGGCTCAAACTCAAAGAATCGTTTGAATCGGAGAAGGTGTACATTTCCTTGCCAACCACATCGGTTTCCTCGCCGATGGAGCGGACAAACAAACCGGTTTGCTCGACAATCGGGGTACGGATTTGCTGATAGCCGTAAGCGCGTGTCCAACGGCCAACCGTATCTTCAAACGCCTGCCAAAACGCAGCCGTCAGTTTGAAATCTTTTTGTTCGACAGGTAAAAGGTCGTTCATACCTTTTACAGATTGAATTTTTTGTACCATTTCAATATGGGATAAGCGAAAATCAAATAGTTGGGCATTATAGCTGATTTTTAAGGGTTTGTGAGGTTGGGAACAAATCAAAAGGCCGTCTGAAACAGTTTTCAGACGGCCTTTGATCGATTAACGTACTTATCCAACCTACTAACCGCGGCCCATCCGCATCACAGGCGCATCAACCTGCTGCATCTGCTCCTCCGCCAAGCGCGCCATTTCCTGCTCGCGTTCCTGCGTAGCATAAACTTTGTCTACGTTTTGCCGCAAACCGCGTCCGACATTAGAATCCAGCATGCTATCCAAAGCGGCATACATTTTGTTATCGTCATCTGACAGCAAGGCTGCAAAACCGTATTCACGAAATTCGTTGGCAGAAGCGTTTTTAGCCAAGGGTTTGCTGATGTCAGCATTCGTAGCGAAATCGTACTGCGTATCTCGTTTGTTTTCGGAAAAAATCACTTTGTGATACCACTCCTGTTTTGGCATAGGATGCGTCCGCTTTCCAGGAGGTGTGTTTAACGGGCTGTTGGTTATTTGATTCGGAATGCTGTCAAATGCTTTTATATTATTTAAAACTTTAACACTTCCTTCATCATTGATTAGTCCAAAGATTTTTTTGTCGTAGATTTTAGCATGGCGTAAAGCGCCATAAGTAAAATCGACACAACTGTTATTAAACGCATCATACCAATCTTTATTAAATCCATACCGTTCCGGATTTTTTCCAAATGCCTTTAGTGCATCGTACTGTTCTTTCGTAATTTCCATCGTGCGCTTATAGTGAGGATTTTGATAAATATTAAATTCATCTTTTTCAACTATACCTGGAGCAGAAACATAGGGGAATCTAGTAGGTGCAAACCCCCAACCTTCAGACTCTCTCCCGTCGCTAATTGAATAATAGACATGGCCTGAAATAGAAGGAGCACCTTTTGTCTTAGGAGTGCCAGGAGCGGCTATATAAAGTGTTACGGTGTATTTTTGCATAACTAATCCTGATTGACTAAAAATGGAAAAACTGCTGGAACAATTAATTTTTCATTCGTTTTTTACGTTGATTTTCGTTTTTTACGTTGGTTTATGTACCATAGCACAAGAGCCCATAATATCAGTATGCCTACATATATCGGCCAAAAAATTACCAAAATCATCCATGTATAATCAGAGCCGTGTATTTCTTTAAGTCCTAATGGTGCATCTGCTTGAATTTCCACCACTTCACCAGCTAATACAGGACTTACCGAAACTACCTTAGCCTGCCAGTGGTTATTGCCTGATTTTTCGGCCAATTCAGCGCATGACCAAACTGGAGACAAATTCCTCCATTTCATATTTGTACTTGATGATGATTCATTCATAGCCTCCATACGGCAGGTTTTACCATTATTTAAAACAATATCAATTATTACCGGTTCGCCTTGACAGATACGTTTTTCGGTTTTAACGAAATAATCACAATCTCCCAAATCCCTACTGCGTTTTTCCCATTTTTCAGTTCCATAACTGGAATCATCAACTCGAAATCCTAATTTCAAGGGAATTTCATCAGTATCAAAAGGCCGCCAAACCTGCCATTGCACTTCCTGCCCGGGAGTCAGTTTTAATTGTGTACCCGATAAAGAAGAAGACAGCACACTCAAACACATAAATACGGCAAACAGCAATGCCACCAAACACCAAATCTTCCAGCCTAAAGTCATTTTGAATTTCACATTTATTTCCTTTATTATCAAATCAAATTAACTACATGGACTTATATGATAATATTTTTCAGACGACCCTTTGTCAATGAACAAGCAAGCATTTTGTAAACTTACACAAAAACTTTGATTTTGAGAAATTTTAGGATATTTCCCTCCGTTAAACCGTTTTTCCTGTACTTTTCCGTCAGTCGAAAACAACCACCAAATTTCCTGTCCATCCTGTGTCAGCATGGAAAACTCTTTTTCGGGAATATGTGGCAGATGGTTTGAAGAAATAAAATCCTCATAAGGTTGGTATGAACTTTGGATACATATGTAGTGTGCATTAGGTGCAATAGTAAGAAAACGGCAGGGGAGTGTTTTCAGCTTTTTTCCAATCCTCATCACTGATTACGGAAGAAGGGGTGCAACTGGAAAGCACAAATAATGAGAAAAAAGATAACAACTTTTTAGTTGACAGATTTTTAAAATAATTCATAACTGTTCTTGACAATATAGACATTGTTTTTTCGATTCAGCAGCCTGATAGTTGACACTGTTGGAGACCATCGCCCAATCGATATAGGCATCGAGCCAATCGTCTAAAATGGGTTCTGCTCCCTATGGGCAACGATCATGTTATTGATTCGGACATCTTGGTACACCGTTCCTTGATAACCTGTTACAGGGTTGTTGCGGACGGCTAGAACTTTATATTCATTGTTTCCAATAGTGATGGTTTTATTTCCTTTGGTTACTGTACGGGTGTTGTAGGCATCTGCGGCAAGATCGGCCTGCTGTTGTCTAGTAATATTACTCATGATTGAATTTCCTCAAGGGTTACAGTTATAGTAAACATTTCTTTATGTTCTTCGGCACTATACAATTCAGGAGAGGTAATACCAAAATTGACAAAATCCGGAGAAATGGAACCATCTTCCCGTGTAAAATAAGGATATGACCATTTCCAATAATATTTGGTTAATGTTTTTTTCTCTATCAAATCATTGAAAATATTTCCAAAACTAAATCTAGTCTCTGATGGCTCTCCTGTTGCTTTAAAACCCAAGCCGAATCCCTCTATCTGCCAATGGCAGACACCTTCATTAGAGTAATTTTCATCCTGCATTGCATCAGTATAGACAATGGCTTCGTATTCAAACTCCCCTAGCTGGCGAACTTCAATTTCCAAATCTTTTTCCGGATTGGCAGCCACTCCTTCAATGCGATTAATAATATACGAGCAATTCCTTGCTCCATAACCTACACTCATACTCCCCATCAACTTCAACGGTCCGGGTGCATCGTTAATTTTGATTTTAAGGCGGTATGCCTGCTTGGGATTGGGGTTCAATTGAAATCTTGCTTCGGTCTGCTCTTGGATACTCATGCTTTTCTCCGAACCGCCACAGGCATTCAGGCTTAAGGCTGAAAATACGGCGGCGGTTATTAATACGGTCATCGGCTTCATCGGGTTTCCCTTCTTGGGACGGTAAAAGGCCGTCTAAAAAACAGATTTCAGACGGCCTTAATTATAGCGGAAGTGATGTATAGGCAGACTTACTGACATACAAACGGCAACTTTCCACGCTGTACAAGCGCTTATGCTCAATAAACCATATAAACATCAGACATAAATGACAACCTGCGCATCTTCTTCATCCGGAACACCATCTGAAAAAATCCTAAAAACCGAGTACAATCCGCCGCATGAAAAAACGTACCAATCCCCTCCCCTTTTAGACGGTGTTAAACCCAGCTACTTGGTTTTGCCGCATGAAAAGCAGTTTTACGGCTTGCCGCTGCTGCATTTTTTATGCGCTCATTTTCCCTTTGTCGGCGAAGAAAACTGGCGGCGGCGGCTGAACAGCGGTTTTGTGGTGGGCGCGGATGGCGTGCCGTTTGATGAGAATACTTTGTTCGAGCCCGGCAAGACGATGTTTTATTACCGTGAAACCAGCCGTGAGAGCGAGCCGCGTATTCCGTTTGAAGAAAAGATTTTGCATATTGACGAGCATTTGATTGTGGTGGACAAACCGCATTTTCTGCCCGTCATCCCCAGCGGCAGGTTTTTGCGGGAAACCTTGCTCACGCGCCTGCGTTTGCGGCCTGAATTGCAGCATTTGAATGTTGAAGACATTACGCCGATTCATCGCTTGGACAAAGATACGGCAGGCGTTATGTTACTCTCGCTCAACCCTGCCACGCGTCGTGATTATCAGACCATGTTCCAAGAAAAAACCGTCCAAAAAACCTATGAAGCGGTAGCGCCGACGCGGACGGATTTGGACTATCCGCTGCATATTTCATCACGAATGGAACGCGGCGAAAAATTCTTTCTCACGCGTGAAACGGAAGGCGAACCCAACGCCCACACGACCATCGAGCTTATCGAAAACCGCGGCGCATTCAGCCTCTACCGCCTCACGCCGCACACCGGAAAGAAACACCAGCTCCGCGTGCATATGATGAGTTTGAATATGCCGCTGATGAACGATGCGCTTTACCCTACCCCATTGGCGGCCGGTGATGAAGACTACGACAAACCTTTAAAACTTCTGGCCAAAAAAATAGAGTTTACCGATCCTGTCAGCGGAAAAATACGCGTATTTGAAAGCGGTTTTGCGCTTTAAGTTATCCAATCCAATAAAAAAGGCCGTCTGAAATTGTTCAGACGGCCTTTTTGTCACAGAATCATTTGATTAGTGATGAATGCAGCTGCACTCTTTGTTCATATCAATCACCATACGGCCGGTAATTTTACCTTCGCGCATTTCTTGGAAGATGGCAGGTGCTTCATCCAAAGCACGCAATTCGACTTTAGGCACAACCAAGCCTTCTGCACCAAATTGGAATGCTTCTTCCAAATCTTTGCGGGTACCGACCAGAGAGCCGACCACTTCGATGCCGTCCAATACCAAACGTGGGATAGACAAGTCCATAGACTCAGGCGGCAAACCAACCGCAACGACACGGCCGCCTGCGCGGACGCAATTAACGCCTGAGTTGAAGGCAGCAGCGGATACGGCTGTTACAACGGCTGCGTGTGCGCCGCCGGTTTTCTCTTGGATGACTTGAGCTGCATCTTCTTTGGCGGCATTGATTACCAAATCCGCACCGGTTTCTTTGGCAAAAGCCAGTTTGTCGTCGTTGACGTCAATGGCAACAACGTGCGCGCCAAATACTTTTTTCGCATATTGAACCGCCAAATTGCCCAAACCACCTGCGCCGTAAATCGCAATCCATTGGCCCGGACGAACGCCGGAAACTTTAATCGCTTTATAAGTGGTCACGCCGGCACAAGTAATGCTCGAAGCTTGCGCAGGATCCAAGCCTTCAGGGACTTTGACCGCGTAATCGGCACTCACGATACAGTGGGTCGCCATACCGCCGTCGGCAGTATAGCCTGCGTTCAATACAGAGCGGCACAAGGTTTCGCGGCCGGTATTGCAGTATTCGCAAGACCCGCAACTTTGGAACAGCCATGCAATGCTGACACGGTCGCCAACTTTCAGATTTTTCACACCGTCGGCAACTTCTTTAACCAAACCGATGCCTTCGTGTCCCAACACGCGACCCGGTTTGTCGCCGTAATCGCCTGCCGCAACGTGCAAGTCGGTGTGGCACACGCCGCAATACTCGACTTCCACCAACGCCTCGCCGTATTCCAACGGACGCAGTTCGCGTTCAACAACTTCTACATCGCCTGCTACATCTTTATTTACTACCACAGCATGCATTTTCATGAGAGAGTCTCCTAGGGTGTTGAAAAACTGTTTAGCTATAAATGAGAATACTCCCCATACCCTACGCCGTCAACCCATAATCTTTTTTAAAACAATGGATTATAATGTTATACCATAACAAAATCTATTTAAGCCCTATAAATATTTAAATATATTAACAAATGAACTTTTATTTCAATCAAACCCTTTATTTTTCAGACGGCCTGCTACATGAAACAACATTGCAAATGTAAATTTTGAGAACATTCTCATTTTTAGTACTTGAACCTAAAAAGAAAAAAGCATAAGCTGTTTTCATGGTGTTGAAACACCTATTCCCATTCATTAAGGAGACAGCATTATGGCAAAAGATTTAAATGTGTTTGATAAAGAATACGGCCTTTTGATCAACGGCGAATGGACAAAAGGTAGCGAAGGCAAACTTTTATCCTCTTACAACCCTGCCAATGGCGATGAGTTGGCCAAATTCACAGACGCAACCGATGCCGATGTCGATGCTGCCGTGGCCGCTGCGCAAGAAGCGTTTAAAACATGGCGTAAAACCACGACTGCCGAACGCGCGGCCATTTTGAACAAAATCGCCGACGTAATTGATGAAAACGCCGAATTGTTTGCCCTGCAAGAAACCTTGGACAACGGCAAACCCATCCGCGAAACCCGCGCCGCTGACATCCCGCTGGCTTCCGACCATTTCCGCTATTTCGCCAGCGTGATCCGCGGCGAAGAAGGCACTGCAACCCAGCTTGACGCCGAAGACTTGTCCATCGTTTTGCGCGAACCGATCGGCGTTGTCGGCCAAATCATTCCTTGGAACTTCCCATTCTTGATGGCCGCATGGAAAATCGCTCCGGCATTGGCCGCAGGTTGCACCATCGTCATCCACCCTTCTTCCAGCACTTCATTGAGCCTGTTGTCCCTCGCTCAAAAAATCAACCACTTGCTGCCTAAAGGCGTGTTGAACGTGATTACTGGCCGCGGTTCCAAATCCGGCGAATACATGTTGCACCACAAAGGCTTCAACAAACTGGCCTTTACCGGTTCAACCGAAGTCGGCCGCCGCGTCGGCATCGCTGCCGCCGAATTGCTGATTCCATCCACTTTGGAATTGGGCGGCAAATCTGCCAACATCTTCTTCGACGATATGCCTTTCGACAAAGCCCTCGAAGGCGCGCAAAAAGGTATTTTGTTCAACCAAGGCCAAGTGTGCTGCGCCGGTTCGCGTATCTTCGTTCAGGAAGGCATTTACGACAAATTCGTCAATGCTTTGGCGGAAGAATTCAAAAAAATCAAAGTCGGCCTACCTTGGGAAGACGACACCCAAATGGGTTCGCAAGTCAATGCCGGTCAACTCGAGACCATTTTGAAATACGTCAAAATCGGCGAACAGGAAGGCTGCCGCATCATTACCGGCGGTAAAAAAATCGAAGGCGCATTGGGCAAAGGCGAATTTGTCGAGCCTACTTTGATTGAAGCCAGCAGCAACGAAGCCCGTGTTGCCCAAGAAGAAATCTTCGGCCCGGTTGCCACCGTGATTAAATTCAAAACCGAAGAAGAAGTCATCAAAATGGCCAACGACAGCGAATACGGCTTGGGCGGCGCAGTGTGGAGTACCGACATCAACCGCTGCCTGCGTGTTTCCAATGCATTGGAAACCGGCCGCGTTTGGGTAAACTGCTACAACCGCCTGCCTGCCGGCGCGCCGTTTGGCGGCTACAAAACTTCAGGTATCGGCCGCGAAACCCACAAAATGATGCTCGCCGCCTACACCCAAGTGAAAAACATCTACATCAGCACCCGTGAAGAACGCGAAGGCTTCTATTGATTCTGTGATTCACAGTAATCTGATTTAGAACATAAAAGGCCGTCTGAAACCTGTTTCAGACGGCCTTATCAATTACACAATAACTTTTTTAGAAGATAAATTATGTCGAAACATAAAACACGTTACATTCTGCCGCTGCTGGCCGTGATGGCATCCGCCGCCTGTGTCGGTGCGGCGGGGTCGTCTGATAAAACTAACGAAAAAGCTGCAAAGCAACAGAACAGGGCTATTTGTCCAGAGCCTGTCAATCTGATGAGTGATGATTGCTTGAGTATTACTTTAGGGGAATTCGAGGACAAGCTGAAGAAGAAGTATGAAGAATTATTTCGACGTGCAGTAACCAAAGACCGAAAATTGCACGGATTGTCCAAACAGTATTTTGCAAGCGTCCGCTCGAAATGGGAGGCTTACAAAGAAGAACTTTGCGACGACCCGACGGTAACGACCGATTTGAAAACACCTGCGGACAGGATTTATTCTCTTTGCGCCATCGAACAGACGCAGCTTCATTTGAAAGCATTGGAACGTTTTTAATTTTTTTAGGAGACTGATATGTCGAAACACAAAATCCGTTACATTCTGCCGTTGCTGGCAATAATGACATCCGCCGCCTGTGTCGGTGCAACAGGGTCATCTGATAAAGCTGCAAATGCCGTTAAACCGAAACAGGAAAAGAATCTTTGTCCCGAACCTGTTGACCAAATGGATGAAGATTGTTTAGAAATTACTCTGCTGAAACTTGAAAACAAACTGGACATGAAGTACAAAGATTTATTTCGACGTGCCGCTGCCAAAGACCGAAAACTTCATGGCATGACAAAACAGTATTTTACAAGCATCCGCTCAAAATGGAAGGCTTATCAGGACGAACTATGTTACGACCCGACGGTAACGACCGATTTGAAAACACCGGCGGATCGGATTCACACTCTTTGCGCTATCGAACAGACGCAGCTTCATTTGAAGGCATTGGAACGTTTTTGATTTTTTAGGAGACTAATATGTCGAAACACAAAATCCGTTACATTCTGCCGTTGCTGGCAATAATGATATCTACCGCCTGTATCGGTGCGGCAGGGTCGTCTGATAAAGCTGCAGATGCCGTTAAACCAAAACAGGAAAAGAATCTTTGTCCCGAACCTGTTGACCAAATGGATGAAGATTGTTTGAGGCTTACCCTATTAGATTTTGAAATTGCATTAAATAAGAAGTACGAAGATTTATTTCGACGTGCCGCTGCCAAAGACCGAAAACTTCATGGCATGACAAAACAGTATTTTGCAAGCATCCGCTCAAAATGGGAGGCTTATCAGGACGAACTATGTTACGACCCGACGGTAACGACCGATTTGAAAACACCGGCGGATCGGATTCACACTCTTTGCGCTATCGAACAGACGCAGCTTCATTTGAAAGCATTGGAACGTTTTTAATTTTTTTAGGAGACTGATATGTCGAAACACAAAATCCGTTACATTCTGCCGTTGCTGGCAATAATGACATCCGCCGCCTGTGTCGGTGCGGCGGGGCCGTCTGAAAAGGCTATTCCAAAGGTAACAAGGCAAAAACAGGACAGTAAGGACATTTGTCCTCAGAGCATGATGAAAGACATAGACGGACAAGGCTATGAATGTGTAGATATTTTCAGTATGAGGTTGGAAAAGCAACTGAATAAGAAATACGAAAATCTGCTGCACCGTATCGATTCAAAAGACCCCAAATTGAATGGAGTATCCAAAGAATATTTTTTGACTATCCGTAAGAATTGGGAAAGTTATACGGAAATGCTGTGTTCAGACCCATCCGTTACGACGAAAGTTCGTCCTCTTGCAGGACGCTACATCCGTATTTGCAGGTTCGAGCAGAACTTAAACCATTTCAAAGCGTTGGAACGCTTTGAAAATTCTTTATAAAACTGATAGATAGTTAGGAGGCTGATATGAGTCGTTTTACAGGCGGAGACCATCTGAAACCGGAAGACGGTTTGAAATACTATATACATCAAGCCATGATGGTAAACGAATTGTCGGGTGGACGCGGCGCGTACAAAATATCAAATGCGGAGAAGGCTGCCAGCGGTCCGAGTTTCGGTCCTATCCAGTACGACATAGGCGGCAATAATGAAGGGAGGAATTTGTTGGAACGGATTGCGCGAGAGGCAACAGACTCAAAAGGCAATCGTTTTATTTCCGATAATGAAATAAAGCAGATGCAAATCCATCTATACAAGCCGTTCAATAAAATGTCTGCCGAAGACAAACAGGTGTATCAAAATCTGAAACCGAAATTGAATCAGGCTTTGGCTTCCGAAACCGGTATCTCATTAATTAATCGGGATTATGATAAGGCACTTGATGACAAAGTTAACAAGGTAAATAACGTTATCTCTAAAATTACAAATCCTGACAATAAAAAATTCCTGCAATCCAATATGCAGGCACAAGTCTTTATTGCCGATATACGCAACCAATATGGCGATAAAGTAAACGATGCTTTGAAGGAGTTCCTCAGCCAGAGTAAAGAAGATAACGGAGTAAGGCTGCCGGGAGGACGACAGGTCAAAGTCGAAGGCAAACTGGATATGGAAGATTTAAAAAACTTCCGTATGAATACGGCTTACGGCGTCAAACATCCCTCCGATGCCCGTCGCAGAGATAACAATATTGAGGAAATTACCGCCCCTACTCGTACAAAATCGTTATCCCAAACAGATAAATTCCATACCTTGGTTCAAGGCTTACTCAACGATAAGGACGGCTCTTTCGCCAAACAGGTTTTGGCGGAGAACCGCGAAGTTGTTGATGCTTTCAATGCCAAAGTGCAGGAAAGAATGGAACAGGAACGGCAACAAACGGCAGCGAGGGAAATTTCTGTGCAGCAGAATCCTGCGGAAAGGGAATTGGGAGGACGGTCTTTCGGCTGACCGTTCCACATGAGGCCGTCTGAAACCTGTTTCAGACGGCCTTGTTTTATTCTGTTTTGCAATAAATGCTTCATATCTTTCTCAAAAAAAGCCCCATTACTTTCTCTCCGGCCACAGCCAGCAAGGCTCCGGCCACAACCACCATAGCACCCACATAGCTGACGATATTCATATCCGAAGCGGCAAAATAATCGGGGGCGAGATGATGGCCAATGGTAGAAAATATCATGGTGAACACAGGAATCAGCGTGGTGACGATACTGACTTTTGAAGCGTCCCAATGATTGAGCGCTTCGCCGAATGAACCATAGCCGATCAGCGTGTTCAGGCAACAATAGATAAAGCAGCTCCATAAAAACGGATTGCCGATATGGGCGATTTGCAATGGTTCGGCAAATGGCAGGAAAACAAAGCTGCTGCAAAAATAAATCATGAGCAGGATTTGTTGTGAATTGAAATGTTTGGACAAAAGTTTTTGCGCAACGCCGTAGCACACCCAAATCATGCTGCCCGAAGCCGCCATCATCACGCCGACCGCGTAGCTGCCCAAGCTGAAAAGTTCGCCGAATTTGTCGTTGAAAAACATGGCCAAACCCGTCAGCAAAAGCATCAAGCCGATTTTTTGCCAGTGCGTAAAGGCTTCTTTAAACACGCCTACGCCGACCAAAATCATAGTAAAGGGCGAGAGCTGCCACAACACCTGCGTGGTTGTCGGCGAAATATAGTGCAAACCCAGGGCAACAAGCACGAAGTTGGCGGAAATGCCGATAATGCCCAGCACCAATAAAAATAAGGTTTGCTTAGAAAATTCAGATGGCCTCGGCAGCTTGCCGGTCAGCCCCAACAGCACAAACAACACCAGCGAAGCCACTAAAAAGCGTATCCACACCAGCGTGGGCGCATCGACGGCTTTTAAGGCCTGTTGCGCGATAACCGGCAGCGAGCCCCAAGTCATGGTGGCAAGCAGCGCCAATGAAAAGCCGAGCCAAGGTTTTTGTTTCTTCATTTTTCAGACGGCCTTTGCTTACGCGGCTTCCCAGTAGTCGATATAAAGCTGCAATTCGAGATTGTTCCGCCATTCGTTGGCAACGGGGCGGTACACCGTGCGGATGTATTCGGGAATGTCTTCGCTGCAACGCCAAAACATGGCTTCAAATTCGTAGCCGTCTTTTTGCAGCCAGACTTTTTTATGTTTACCTTCCGCGCCCAAAGGCTGCTGGCGGATGACGTGAAATTCGTCGGTAAAACTCGGCGGCGCGAAGCCCTGCCCCAAACGTGTCGGGCAAGGTTCTGCGCCTGTTCCAGCGTAATATCGCGGGCAGGCAGGCTGCCGTCGGTGATGAAGGTTTGCGACAAATCGTCTTCGCACACCATCTCGCGCACGGCTTCTTCAAAGGCCGTCTGAAACGCGGGAATATTGTGTTCAAGTATGCTCAAACCCGCCGCCATCGCGTGTCCGCCGAATTTCAAAATCAAATCGGGATGGCGTTTGGACACCAAGTCCAAAGCATCGCGTAGGTGTAAATTGGGAATGGAGCGTCCCGAACCACGCACTTCGCCGTTGTCGGCAGGCGCAAACACGATGGTCGGACGATAAAAACGGTCTTTGAGGCGGCTGGCAACAATGCCGACCACGCCTTGATGGAAGTCGTCGCGATACGCCACCAAAGTTGTCTGCCCTGGAGGCAGGGTTTCCGGAAAATCATTCAGTGCGTCTTGCAGCATAGACTGCTCGATTTCACGGCGCTCGATATTGAGGTTGTTTAACTGAGCCGCCAGTTCCTGCGCCTCGGCATCATCTCGTGCCAACAGACAGGCAATGCCGACCGACATATCGTCCAGCCGTCCAGCCGCATTGATGCGCGGTCCCAACGCAAAGCCCATATCAAACGGCTGAGCCTTGCGCCAATCGCGCCGCGCCACTTCAAATAAGGCGCGGATACCGGGGCGCATTTTGCCCAAACGCATCCGTTTCAAACCTTGCGACACGAGGATACGGTTGTTGTGGTCTAGAGTGACGACATCGGCGACGGTACCGAGTGCGACCAAATCCAAAAGGTCGCCCAGATTCGGCTCTTTCATGCCGTCTGAAAAATAATTGCGGCGGCGCAGTTCGGCACGCAACGCCATCAATACATAAAAAATCACACCCACGCCCGCCAAGCTTTTGCTTTGGAAACCGCAGCCTTTTTGGTTCGGATTGACGATGATGCAGTCGGGTACGGTCTCGGCAGGCAGATGGTGGTCGGTCACAATCACATCCAAACCCAACTCCTGCGCACGTGCCACGCCTGCAATGCTGGCAATACCGTTATCCACCGTCACCAATAAATCCACACCTTGCTCGGCAGCGATTTCAGCCAGCTCGGGCGTTAAGCCGTAGCCGTGTTCAAAGCGGTTGGGCACAAGGAAATCCACTTTCGCCCCCATCGCCGCCAAACCGCTCATACCGACGGAACACGCTGTCGCACCGTCGGCATCGTAGTCGGCGACAATCAGGATTTTTTCCTGACGCTCAATCGCATCCGCCAGACGGCCGGCGGCGGCTTCGCAGTTTGTCAGCGTTTGATACGGCAAAAGCGCAGCAAGCTTGTCGTCCAACTCGGCCGGACTTTGCACATCACGCGCAGCACACAGCCGTGCAATCAAAGGATCGGTACCGGCAGTGAGCAAGTCGTTAAAAACAGTCGGATTAATGGAACGTGTTTGGATTTTGACGGACATGGTGTGTGGGTTTAAATAGAGAGAAAATTAATATTTTTGAAGCGTTTATTTTAAGGAGGAGGCCGTCTGAAACCTGCAATCCGTTTTCAGACGGCCTTGGATATTATTTGCGTGAAGCATCGATAATTTCACCGATCACGACATATGAGCCTGCTATCACTACGCCGACTGCGTCCAAAGCCAACGTAAATGGCGTTTTCAGGATATTCCCCGTCAACTTCCGCACGTCGGTACTTTTTTTGGTTTCCACATAATAAATTCTGACCGGGACGGCAGTGTCAAAACGGCGGTCTTCGGCAACATTTTTGGGCGTTGCATAATAATGACCTTCGGTAGAAATACACCGTGTGTAGACAGTTTTACCGTCAAGTTTGACCGGCTTGAACGCCAGCTGTTTTAACTTGGCAATCTCGGCAGCTTTTTGAGTATCGTAACGCAGGCAGAAATTCGAGCGGAAAGTTTGCGCTTCAGGGGATTTCAATTCGACCGGCAAAGCCTCATACACCTGTTTTGGATTTTGCCGAACCATTTGAAATCGTTTGCTCAGCTTAGCATCCAAAACCGCCTTCAACTTGGCCGAATCTTTAGGATTAACGACAAACCAATATTTTCCACCCATCATGACCAAGCTGCCTGTTTCCAGTTGCGTATTGTCTTTGGCAACCACGCCAAATGCGTGAATATTGTCTTTGGCAACGGTTTTTTCGGTTGTGATTTGCTGGAACGGGCTATTTCTTTCCCAAAGATCGTTAGTACATCCATTGAGGGTCAATACACCAATCAGCAAGGCAGTTACAGAGTGGCGAAATTTCATGGTCATCCTCCTTCGGTATTACGATACAGGCCGTCTGAAAACCGCAATCCGTTTTCAGACGGCCTTAAGGTTTATTCTTCCCAATCCTGCCCTTCTTCTGAAGCGTCGGATTGACCGGCCTCCATCATTGCTTTAATTTCTTGGAACAGCGCGCGGAAGTTTTTCGGCGGTTTGTTTTGTTCCTGCTCTTTTTTGGTGTTGCGGATCAAGGTGCGCAATTTGCCGGCGTCAGTTTGCGGAAAATCAGCCATAAATTGGGTAATCGCGCCATCGTCTGCCAACAGTCGGGTACGCGCCTGCTCGACACGTTGCAAAAAGGCATTGTGCGCCGTATTGTCGCCGCGCAGTTTGGCCAAATAGGCTTCGATGGGCGCAGGGTCGGTATCGCGCATCAGGCGGCCGATAAATTGTGCTTGGCGTTTGAGCGCGCTGTTGGACGTAATTTTTTTATAGGTGGCAATCGCCTCGAACAAGTCTTCGTCCAAGCCGATTTTTTTCAGCGTATCGCTGGAAAGCTTGGTCAATTCCATACCCAAAGCCTGCAAATCGTTCATCTGCTTTTTCATTTGGGTTTTGCTGACCCACTCGTCTTCTTGTTCAAACATTGTGTTTCCCTGATTTTCTGAATCTGCCTATTTTATCAGTTTTCAGACGGCCTTTCCGTGCGATTTTTGCAGAGGTCGTCTGAAACGGTTAAAATGCCGCAAAACCCTGTCAGGAAACCTTTTTATGCTGTTTAACCACACACCGGACGAGCTGTTGCGCTTGTGCGGACACACGCTGGATTTGGCCAAACAATCCGGCGCCACCTCGGCCGAAGCCGATTTCAGCGAATCGCTCGGCCAAAGCGTCAGCGTGCGCTTGGGCGAAATCGAACAAATCGAGTTCCAACAAGACAAATCTTTAGACATTACGGTCTATGTCGGCCAACGCAAAGGCCGAGCCAGCACTGCCGACTTCTCCGAACGCGCCCTGCAAGATACGGTCAAAGCCGCCATCGATATTGCACGCTATACCGCCGAAGACGATTGCGCCGGACTTGCCGACGCTGCCTTGATGGCAACCCATATCGGCGACCTCGACCGCTACCACGAATGGGATTTGAGTACCGAGTCCGCCATCGATTTGGCCAAGCAATGCGAACAGGCCGCGCTGTCAACGGACAAACGCATTGAAAATTCCGAAGGCGCATCGGTTCATACCGGCCATTACCAATACGTCTACGGCAACACCCACGGCTTTGCCGCACACCAGCAAAGCACGCACCACAGCATTTCTTGCAGCGTGGTCGCCAGCGACGAACACGGCATGCAGCGCGACTATTGGTATGATTCTTCCTGCCGTCACGAAGACATGGACGCGCCCGAACTCATCGGCGAAACCGCAGCCGAACGGACTTTACGCCGTCTGAACAGCCGCAGCGTTCCAACCGGCAGCTATCCCGTACTGTTCGACACCACTGTCGCCGTCGGCTTAATCAGCCACCTTATCGGCGCACTCAGCGGCGGCGCGCTTTACCGTCAAAGCAGCTTCCTGATTGACAGTATCGGCAAACAGGTGCTGCCCGAGTTTCTCAGCCTGCGCGAAGAACCGCATATCCTACGCTCGTTCCGCAGCACTTATTTCGATGCCGAAGGCGTGGCCACGCAGCCGCGTTTTGTGGTGAAAGACGGCATAGTCGAAGGCTATTTCCTCAGCAGTTACAGCGCGAAAAAACTTGGTATGCAGACAACAGGCAACGCCGGCGGCGCGCACAATCTGTATCTGAACCACACCCACGCCACGCAGGCAGACCTGTTGAAAGAAATGGGGACAGGTTTGCTGGTTACCGAATTGATGGGACAAGGCGTCAACGGCATTACCGGCGACTACTCGCGCGGTGCGGCCGGTTTTTGGGTGGAAAACGGCGTCATTGCCTATCCGGTTCAGGAAATCACCATTGCCGGACGTTTGCAAGATATGTACCGCGACATCACCGGCGTGGCAGACGACGCATTACGCCGTTCGTCCAACCAAATCGGCTCCATCTTGGTTTCTAAAATGACGGTTGCCGGCAACTGATTGAACTAAATATACAAAAGGCCGTCTGAAAGATATCTTTTCTTTTCAGACGGCCTCGCCGTTATCTACTTCCATAAAAAACACATCATGCATATTGTCGTTATCCCCTCTTGGTATCCTTCTTCCGAAACCGACGTGGACGGAATCTTTTTCCGCCTCCAAGCCCAAGCCCTGCAACGCGAAGGCATGAAAATCGGCATGGTCGTGCCCATGTTCCGCTACTTAAGAAGCCAGCCGAAAACCATCTTCTCGCGCTTCTACGGCCTGCGCCGCCATCAGCAAGGCGGACTCAACACTTACGCCTATGACAGCATGTATTTCTTCCCGCGCTGCCCGGTTGTCGATATCGACCGCATCCGCTGGGTCAACGCAGGCATGAAAGCTTTTGAAGCCTATATCGCCGACAACGGCAAACCCGACGTAATTCATGCCCATTGCGTCAACTACGCCGCCATTTTGGCCTGCGCCATCTTCAAAAAATACGGCATTCCCTATGTGATTACCGAACACAGCAGCGCCATTTCACGCGGCCTTGTCCGCAAAAACCAATGGCCGTCCATGCACGAAGCCGTGCGCCACAGCGCGGCCCGGTTCGCCGTCAGCCGTGATTTCTGCCGCATTCTCGAAAAAACCTACGCCGGTACAGACTGGCAATACCTGCCCAATATGCTGGGTGGCAATTTTGAACAGGATTTCGAGCTCCCCGAAAAAAACAATCAAGACTTTACCTTCTGCAGCGTCTCCCACCTGCGCCACCTCAAAGGCCACGACCTGCTCCTGCCTGCTTTTGCAGAAGCACTCAAAACCTATCCGCAGCTCAAACTCAAAATCGGCGGCGGCGGCGCAGAAGAAGGCCGTCTGAAACAACTGGCAAGCGACTTGGGCATCAATCACGCCGTTACCTTTACCGGCGCATTAACCACCGACCAAACCTTAGATCTCATGCGCCACAGCAACGCATTCGTCCTCGCCAGCCGTACCGAGACCTTCGGCGTCGTCTATATCGAAGCACTGTCACAAGGTTTGCCCGTTATCGCCACACGTTGCGGCGGCCCCGAATCCATCGTCACATCCGACAACGGCCTGCTGGTGCCAATCGAAAACATACCGGAACTGACCAAAGCATTGCTCACCCTCTACGAAAACCATGCACAATACGATTCCGTCCGTTTGCGCCAAGATTGCCTGCAACAATTTGGCAGCCGTGCCATTGCGCAACACCTGATCGACACCTTCCAAAAAGTGCTTAATAAGTAGGCATAAACCATACAGGCCGTCTGAAATCCTTCAGACGGCCTGCCTGCTTCCAACAAGACAAATCTAGTGTAAAATTAAGACAATAACTAAACTTTTTGATTTAAAATCAGTCCAAAGAAAAACTGTTACCTATAATAATATCCCCACATACATTATGCGCTATTACGGAACGATTACTCGCTGGAACAACAAGCGCGGCTTCGGCGCCGCTACCATAGAAGACACAGGCCAAGAAATCTTTCTTGCCCTTGCCGCCTTCACCACCCTTACCCGCCTTCCGGCCGAAGGGCAACACATCTCCTTCAACATCACAGAAGGCCGACGCGGCCGCAAAGAAGCCGAAAACGTCTGCTTCGCCCTCGATTGCGCCGACTGCTTCGATGTCCTCGTCCCTCCCCCCGAAAAACCCCTTGCCGGCAAACAAGCCATCATCGGCCTGATTGCCGTTATCTTCGTCTGCAGCATTTTCGCCGTCTTGTGGTACGGCCTCCACTTTTCCGACAACACACCCAAAGAGCCAGCCGTTAAAAAACAAGAAACCATGGTTCACGAAGTAGCCGCCAAAATCGAAGCCGAACGCAAAGCATGGCGCGATGCCGTCAACCGCAGCAACCAACGCTCGGTACAGCCTCAACGCGCCAAAGATAATACTTCAAAACAATAACGCTTTATCCAATACAAAAAGGCCGTCTGAAAAAATGGGAAGATGAAATTATAGATTTCTTCCTCATTCTTTCAGACGGCCTTTGTTCTTATCTCAATTCGGCTCAGCCATTTCCAATGCCTGCTTGATGTCTACGGCAACAACCCGCGATACGCCTTTTTCCTGCATGGTTACGCCGACGAGCTGCTCTGCCATTTCCATGGTCAGGCGGTTGTGGGAGATGTAGAGGAACTGGGTTTGCGCCGACATTTCTTTGACCAGGTTGCAGAAACGCGAGGTGTTGGCATCGTCCAGCGGGGCGTCGACTTCGTCCAGGAGGCAGAAGGGGGCAGGGTTGAGGCTGAACAGGGCGAACACGAGGCTCATGGCAGTGAGGGCTTTTTCGCCGCCGGAGAGGAGGTGGATGGTGCTGTTTTTCTTGCCGGGCGGGCGCGCCATGATGGACACGCCGGCGGTCAGGAGGTCGTCGCCTATCATTTTGAGGGTGGCTTCGCCGCCGCCGAACAGGGTCGGGAAGAAGGTTTGGACTTTGCCGTTGACGGCGTCGAAGGTTTCTTTGAAACGCGCTTTGGTTTTGTCGTCGATTTGGGCGATGGCTTCTTCCAAAAGGGTGATGGCGGCCTGCACGTCTTCGCTCTGGCTGCGGTAGTAGCCGTCGCGTTCGCGCGCTTCTTCGAGTTCTTGCAGGGCGGCGAGGTTGACGGCGCCGAGGGCTTCGATTTGTTGGGTGAGGCTGCCGATGCTGCTGTTCAATACTTTCGGCGATTCTTGCGCCAACGCTTCGAGCGCGTCCAAATCAGCAGCGCGTTCGGTCAGGTTTTGATGGTAGCGTTTGGCGTTAATCAGGGCTTCCTGCTGCTGCAACAGGGCGGTTTGGGTAGCGGCCTGAAGCTGTGGCAACTGGGTTTGCAGGGTTTGCACTTTAGCGTATTGCTCCCTACCCTTCTCTTGTATCTGAGCCAGTTTCTCTTGTACAACAATATATTCTTCGTCCAAGGTTTGTACGGCTTCGGTCAACTCGTCGAGCTTGATGTGCTGCTCGTCGTTTTGGAACTCGGTTTCATAGGCGAGGGCAAGCTCTTGCTGGCGTTCCTGCCAGTCGAAGGTTTGCTGTTCAAGCTGGGCAATTTGCTGTTGGTAGTTTTGTTTTTGCTGGTTTAGCTTGTGGACAGCGACTTCGGCCAGTCCGTATTGGCGGTTGGCTTCCAATAGGGCAAGCTGCGCCTGTTTCAGACGACCTTGCTGCTCTTGGCGACTGTGTGCGGTGGTTTGCTGCTGGTGTTCGAGTTCGGCGGCGGCTTCCTGCAAAGTAGCGATGTCGTCTGAAAGCCCGTCGGACGTGTGTTGCAACACGGTCTGTTCTTCCGCCAACTGCGCCAGTTCGCGCTCGATGTGTTCGCGGCGGATTTGCCCTTGGTTGGTACGCGCCAGAAGTTCGGCGGCGCGTTGCTGCGCTTGGCTGTATTGGCGCGTGTGTTGCTGTTGCTGCTGCATCAGGTTTTTGTGCTGCGTTTCGGACGAGCGCACGGCAACCTCTGCCTGTTTAAACGCGACTTCGGCGGCGGAAAGTTCGGGGGCGAGGTTTTCCAGTTCGGACGCGATGCCGTCGAGGCGCGCTTTTTGGGTAATCAGGCTTTCCTGCGCGGGTTTGGCATAGAGCAGGACGCTGACTTTATCGACCTGATGGCCTTCGGGCGTGAGCCAGATTTGGTGTGCGCCCAAATCGCTTTGATGCGCGAGGGCGTAATTCAAATCGGGCGCGCACAATACGCCGTCAAGCCAGTGGTGCAATGCCGTCTGAAACGGCGGCTGCGCTTGGATTTGGTTCAGCAATGCCTGTACGGGCAGGGATTTTTTGATGCCGCCGGAGAGGTCGTCTGAAAGCCATGCCGCCTGCCCTTGCGGCAAAGGCGTGGGCGGAACGAAGCCTTGCGGCACGCTGCGGGCGTGCAGGCGTTCGGCAAGGATGACGGACAGGGCGTGCTGCCACTCGGCGGGCGCGGTGATGTGTTGCCACAGTTGCGGCGCGGCGGCGTGGTCGGTTGCCTGCCAGAAGTCGGCGGCTTCCTGCTGTTGCGACAGGATTTGCGACAACGCCTGCTGCTGCGCCTGTAAAGTGATGTATTGCTGCTTCAGGCTTTGGAAGCGGTTTGAGGCCGTCTGAAACGCCTCGCGGGCGGCGTGTAAGACTTCTTCGGCGGCAATGATTTGTTCTTCGTAATGCTCTTGCTGGCTTTGCAACAAGGCGGCGGCTTCCTGCGCGGCGGCGGTTTCGGCTTCGTCGGGCAGGTTCAAGGCTTGGTTTTCCTGCTTCAGACGGCCTTTACGCTCTTCATGCTTGGCAATCGTTTGTTCGGCATGGGCAAGCTGTTGCTGCTTCAACGCCAGTTCGCGGCGGATGCGGTTTGCCTCGTCCTGCTGGGTTTGGAAGGCGGCGTTGAGCGTGGCTTGGGCTTCTTCCAATTCGGGCAGACGCTCTTCGTGTTCGGCAACCTGCATCGCCCATTCCGCCAACTCAGTTTGCTTTTCTTCGGCCTGCAACTCGTTTTCTTCAAGCTGCACGCGGATTTGCTGCTGCTCCTGATGGATGCGTTGCAACTGCGCCTGCGCCGCCTGCTTGTCGCGTTCGATGCGTTGGTGCAGGTTTTGCTGATGGCGGATTTGTTCTTCCAAACGGGCAATCTGCTCGCGCAACACGCCGCGTTTGTTGCTCAATTCATGCACCGCCTGCTGCTGCGACTGTTCGGCAGTCTGCAAGGCGTGTACTTCGTCATTTAACGCCTGAACCTGCGCGGCGGTTTCGTCCTGCTGCGCCTGCAAAGACTGATGCTGCGCTGTCGCCTTGTCGGCGACAGCAAGCGATTGCTGCCATTGGGCGTAATCAAGCAAATCCTGTTGTTGGTTCAACTGCGCGGTCAGGGATTTGTAGCGTTCGGCGGTTTCCGCCTGTTTCTCCAGCTTTTCCACCTGACGCGCCAACTCGTTCTGCAAATCGCCCAAACGCTGCAAATGCTCGCGCGTGTCTTTCAGACGGCCTTCCGTCTCCTTGCGGCGTTCCTTATATTTGGACACGCCCGCAGCCTCCTCGATATAGGCGCGCAACTCCTCCGGCCGCGCTTCGATGATGCGCGAAATCATCCCCTGCTCGATAACGGCATAACCGCGCGCGCCCACGCCCGTACCCAAAAACAAATCGGTAATGTCGCGGCGGCGTACGGTCTGATTGTTGATAAAATAAGTCGATTCACCCTGCCGCGTCAGCTGCCGCTTGATGCTCACCTCGGCATACTGCCCCCACGCCCCTTGCAAACTGTGGTCGCTGTTGTCAAACACCAGTTCCACCGAAGCCCTCGGCGCAGGACGGCGCGTCGCCGCACCGTTAAAAATCACGTCCTGCATACTCTCGCCGCGAAGCTGCTTCGCCGAAGCCTCGCCCAACACCCAGCGCACCGCGTCAATTACATTCGACTTGCCGCAGCCGTTCGGCCCGATAACCGCAACAAGCTGCCCCGGCACATGAATCGTGGTCGGGTCGGTAAAAGATTTGAAGCCGGAGAGTTTGATGTGGGTCAGGCGCATGACAATGTTTCGAATCGGAAAAGAAGGCGTATTTTAACGGAAATACGCTTATCCGTTGAGAGAAAAGCATCCATAAAGTCCGACTGCTTTTTTATCTTCCAAAGGCCGTCTGAAAAGTTTGTTAAAAAGAAACAGCCCAGCTATCGAACTCACTAAAATATTTAAAATAAATTCATATAAAACAATTAACTAAAAAACATCTACCCAACCACCTGCCCTTTGATTAATTTTTGTACAGAAATGCAAACAAACTGTTTATTTTTTTATGATTTATGGTTATTATCGGAAATTAAAGGTTTAAAAATCAGATAAACGATCTCTCCAACCTTTTCATCAAGCGAATAACCATACAGGGAATACCATGTCAAACATTCAAACCAAACTTAAAACCATCGTTTTCACGGCCGTCAGCACAGCCATTTTGTCCGCATGCGGTGGTGGCGGAGGCGGCGGTTCATCTGCTTTAAGCACCGGCGCGACTCCTACCAATAATACCGGCAATTCTGCTGGCAAAAATGGCAATTCTGCCAATAACAACAGCAATGCCAACACTCAGAAAGCGCCGTCTACTACGCTTACCAACCGTGCCGACAAGCTTGCCGAACTGACCGATGAAGCTCCAATCGATCCGGCCAACGTTAGCCAGCCTTTGCACACACATTTCATATCCTCCAAAGGTGCGCAGCAATCCAATCCTAACGTACAAATCCGCAAAGATGCCACAGGCAAAATGTTCCAAACAGACAATCAAGACCGTAACCAAAATGGCCTGATCAGTTCTATTGACTTTAACAGCAATGATGAAGTCAAAATGGACGGCGTTGTATTGTTTAACAAAACCAGCAATGGCAGCGCAACCCAACCTACATGGACAAGTTATGCTTCTGTTATTGCCAAAGTATATTCAAAAGGAAATACTGAAACAGATATCAGCGAACAAACAGGCAAAGAGAAAAATACCGAATTTGCATACGGTAAATCAACTTTGGATGAACGTATTGTTGAACTTTATAAGAAATTAGAAGCTGAAAAAGAAAATCTAAAAAAAGAACAAAACACAGAGTCTGGTCAAGTTGACCATGACAAAATAAAGGAAATTAAAGCTAAAATTGAAGAATTAGACTCTTTATACCAAAAAAATCTGCAACATCGCACTGGTCTGGCAACCTTTAATAAAATTGACAGTGATAAGTTAGCCTACTTCCGCACCGATACAAACGGCTTAGTTTTTGACAAACAATTCGACGGTGTCTATGTCATCAATTTTGATGACGGTACCAAAATTGTTTTGCATGATCCTTCTGCGGCCGGCTGGACATATCAAACCTTCGCGCATTACACCGACCCTAAAGGACATGTATACCAAGGCTACCAAAGCCTAGGCGATGAAACTGTCTTCACTACCCTGCCTGCAAAAGGTACAGCCACCTACAAAGGTATTTCCACTGCCTATGTGGTTACCGACAAGAACAATCGTCAGTTGACTTCCAATGTCATGGCTATCGTTGATTTCGGCCTCAAAGGTGTCCGTTTTGAAACGTCAAACTCACACTTCCATACTTTGGAAAATGGTAAGCGCGTATCTAAAGCAGATAAAAACTACGATTTCAAAGGTACGGCAAGCTGGAAAGACGGCAACCTCTTCTCCGGTAAAGTCAGCACGGCCGATGACAAGTTAAGCGGTAATCTGAACGGCAAATTCTACGGCCCAAATGCTGCAGAAATTGGTGGCACTTACGGCTTGAAAAACAAAGATGCAACCGAACACTTAATCGGTGGCTATGGCGCGAAACGTCAATAACCCTGCCTAAACAAAAGGCCGTCTGAAGTTTCAGACGGCCTTTTGTTTTTTAACTTGGATTACACCGATACGGCTGCTTTGATGTGCGGATGCGGATCGTAGCCTTCCAGCTCAAAGTCTTCAAATTTGAAGGCAAACAAGTCTTTGACTTCAGGGTTGATTTTCATGGTTGGCAGGTTTCGGAAATCGCGGCTTAATTGCAGCTGGGCCTGCTCGATATGGTTGCTGTACAAATGCGCATCGCCAAACGTATGGATAAACTCACCGGCTTCCAGGCCGCACACTTGCGCCATCATCATGGTCAACAATGCGTAGCTGGCTATGTTGAACGGTACGCCAAGGAAAATATCGGCGCTGCGTTGGTAAAGCTGGCAGGACAGTTTGCCGTTGGCAACGTAAAACTGAAACAGTGCGTGGCAAGGCGGCAAGGCCATTTCGTCGACCAAAGCCGGATTCCATGCCGATACAATCAGACGGCGTGAGTCGGGATTTTTCTTGATTTGTTCCACCACATTGGCAATTTGGTCGATATGGCGGCCGTCGGGTGCAGGCCAGCTGCGCCATTGGTAGCCGTAAACCGGGCCCAAATCGCCGTTTTCATCCGCCCATTCGTCCCAAATGGAAACGTTGTTGTCTTTCAGGTATTTGATATTGGTATCGCCTTTGAGAAACCAAAGCAGTTCATGAATAATCGAGCGCAGATGCAGTTTTTTGGTGGTCAACAGCGGAAAGCCTTCGCTCAAATCAAAACGCATTTGGTAACCGAACACAGACCGCGTTCCGGTGCCGGTACGGTCGGATTTGTCGATACCATTGTCGAGAACATGGCGCATAAGGTCGTGATAGGCTTTCATGTGTTTCCTTAGTGTATGTGTTGTGGGAATTTCGTGTGTATTGTACCGAATTTTCAGACGGCCTGCCTCTCTGTCTTCAATGGGGCAACCTTCCCTATATTTGCGTAGTACACTCATTAACAATGTTGACAATTTAGCGCTAATTTACACAAATTTTGAGCTGAATTAAATTTTTACAAAAAATTTTTCAACATTTTCTAGTTTAATTACTTAGCACTTTATTTTTATTAAAACATATTTTATAAAATATTTTTAGATATTTTTAATTATATTTAAAATATAATTCTATTTTTACAAGTTGGTAAAAAAATAATGTCAACAATCTAGGCAAAATTTTTCTTGGCAAGTAAAATTTTTACGGCTATATTTCAAAACATAAATATTGAAATATCTCACTCAATAGGAGTAGAAAAATGACCGACCTGAACACTCTATTTACCAATCTCAAACAACGCAACCCCAACCAAGAACCCTTCCATCAAGCTGTTGAAGAAGTGTTCATGAGTTTGGATCCGTTTTTGGCGAAAAACCCGAAATACACCCAACAAAGCCTGCTTGAGCGTATTGTTGAACCGGAGCGTGTGATTATGTTCCGCGTCACTTGGATGGACGACAAAGGCCAAGTCCAAGTCAACCGTGGCTACCGCATCCAAATGAATTCCGCCATTGGTCCTTACAAAGGCGGCTTGCGTTTCCACCCTACCGTCGATTTAGGCGTGTTGAAATTCCTCGCTTTTGAACAAGTCTTCAAAAACGCGCTGACCACCCTGCCTATGGGCGGCGGCAAAGGCGGTTCCGACTTTGATCCTAAAGGCAAATCCGATGCCGAAGTAATGCGCTTCTGCCAAGCCTTTATGACCGAACTCTACCGCCACATCGGCTCCGATACCGACGTCCCTGCCGGCGACATCGGCGTAGGCGGCCGCGAAATCGGCTATCTGTTCGGCCAATACAAAAAAATCCGCAACGAATTTGCTTCCGTCCTGACCGGCAAAGGCCTCGAATGGGGCGGCAGTCTGATTCGCCCCGAAGCTACCGGCTACGGCTGCGTGTATTTTGCCCAAGCCATGTTGGAAACCCGCAACGACAGCATCGAAGGCAAACGCGTGTTGATTTCCGGCTCCGGCAACGTGGCGCAATATGCTGCCGAAAAAGCCATCCAACTGGGTGCAAAAGTATTGACCGTTTCCGACTCCAACGGCTTTGTCCTCTTCCCTGACAGCGGTATGACCGAAGCGCAACTGGCCGCTTTGATCGAGCTGAAAGAAGTACGCCGCGAACGCGTGGCCACTTATGCCAAAGAACAAGGCCTGCAATACTTTGAAAACCAAAAACCGTGGAACATCGCGGCTGAAGTCGCTCTGCCTTGCGCCACCCAAAACGAATTGGATGCAGACGCTGCCAAAATCCTGCTGGCCAACGGTTGCTATGTGGTTGCCGAAGGTGCCAACATGCCATCAACTTTGGGCGCAGTCGAACAATTTATCAAAGCCGGCATCCTCTACGCTCCGGGCAAAGCCTCCAACGCCGGCGGCGTAGCGACTTCAGGTTTGGAAATGAGTCAAAACGCCATCCGCCTGTCTTGGACACGCGAAGAAGTGGACAGCCGCCTGTTTGACATTATGCACAACATCCACGAATCCTGCCTGAAATACGGCAAAGTCGGCGACAAAGTGAACTACGTCAATGGTGCGAACATTGCCGGTTTCGTCAAAGTAGCCGACGCCATGTTGGCGCAAGGTTTCTAAACCCCTATCCAGCCAAATCAAAGGCCGTCTGAAATATTTCAGACGGCCTTTTTCTTTTAAAGCAAACCTTATACGCCCAAATAACCTTCCCTGCTGGAAAGCCATCTTGCCAAATGCGCTTCGACGATTTCAGGGTTTTGTTCAATCAGCATCGGGGCAATTTCGCGCGCTTGTTCTAAAAGGTGCAGGTCTTCTTCGAGGTTGGCGAAGCGCAGCATGGGGACACCGCTTTGCCGCGCGCCAAGAAATTCGCCGGGGCCGCGGATGTTGAGGTCTTGGCGGGCGATTTCAAAGCCGTCGGTGTGTTCGTAGATGACTTTCAACCGCGCTTTGGCGAGTTCGCTCAAGGGTTCGGCAAACAGGAGGACGCACATACTTTCTGCCGCGCCGCGCCCTACCCGTCCGCGTAATTGGTGCAGCTGCGCCAAGCCCATGCGCTCGGCATGTTCGATGACCATCAGGGCGGCGTTGGGCACATCTACACCGACTTCGATAACGGTGGTGGCGACCAATACATTCAGACGACCTGCAGCAAATTCCGCCATGACTTTGGCTTTTTCGGCAGCTTTCATGCGCCCGTGCACCAAGCCGATGCTGAGTTCGGGCAATGCCGCCTGAAGCTGCTCGAGGGTTTCGGTGGCGGTTTGCAGTTGCAGGGTTTCGCTTTCTTCAATCAGCGGGCAGACCCAGTATGCCTGCTGCCCTTTGCGACAAATATTAAGGACGAAGCCTTCGACTTCGGCGCGGCGGACGTTGTTGACGAGGCGGGTTTTAATCGGCGTACGTCCGGGCGGCAACTCGTCAATAACAGACACGTCCAAGTCGGCGAAGAAACTCATGGCGAGCGTGCGCGGGATGGGCGTGGCGGACATCATCAGCTGGTGGACGTCGCGCCCTTTGTTTTTGAGGGCGAGGCGTTGGGTGACACCGAAGCGGTGTTGCTCGTCCACAATCACCAAGCCCAGATTTTGGAACTCGACGTCGTCTGAAAACAGGGCGTGTGTGCCGACGGCGATTTTGACAGTGCCGTCGGCAAGTTTGGCTTTGGCTTCGTCTTTGGCTTTTTTGCGCTGGCTGCCGGAAAGCCAGACGACTTCGAGTCCTAAAGGTTCAAGCCATTGTTTGAACTTGATGAAATGTTGTTCGGCAAGGATTTCAGTCGGCGCCATTACAGCTACCTGCGCGCCGGATTCGATAGCCGTCAAAGCAGACAAGGCGGCCACAATGGTTTTGCCGCTGCCGACATCGCCTTGCAGCAGGCGGTGCATGGGATGGGTTTGCACCATATCGTGGCAGATTTCGGAAACAACTCTTTCTTGCGCATCAGTCAGGGCAAACGGCAAAGCGTGGCGCAGGGCTTGAGTCAATGTGCCGTCGCCACCCAATGCCGTGGCCGAGCCGCTGACGCGCTTCTGCCGTGCCAAGCGCATAGAAAGCTGTTGCGCCAAAAGTTCGTCAAATTTGAGCCGTTGCCATGCAGGCAGCGTGCCGTCTGAAAGTTGATGAATGGTGAAGCTTGGCGGCGGCGAATGCAAAAGGCGCAGGCTTTCGGCAAGGTGCGGCAATTTCAGACGGCCTAATAAAGCATCAGGCAAGGTGTCGTGCAACGGCGTAACGTCCAAGGCCGTCTGAATAATACGGCGCAAAGTGGGTTGATTTAAACCGTTTACGGTCGGATAAATCGGCGTAAGGCTTTCTGCCAAACCGCTGCTCTCGGCATCGCGGATTTTAGGATGAATCATCTCGTCGCCGTGAAACCCGTGCTTGATTTCGCCCACGGCGCGGATGCGCTTGCCGACCGCCATCTGTTTCTGGTTGCTGGCATAAAAGTGGATAAAGCGCAGAAAAAGGACGCTGCCGGAACCGTCGGCGATTTGGACAATCAGCTGCTTGCGCGGTTTAAATGTCACTTCCTGATGGATGACTTCGCCCTCGACCTGACACGGCACGCCGATCGGTGCATCCTTAATCGGCATGATGTGCGTCTCGTCCTCGTAACGCAACGGCAGGTGCAACACCAAATCCCATGCAGTATGGAGGTTAAGTTTATCGAGCTTCTTGGCGGAAACATCGGTGATTTTGAGCTGTTTTTGGGTTTCGGGCGTCATCTTAAAAGGCAGCTGATTGAAAGTTTGCTGTATTTTATCCGAAAACAAAAAGGCCGTCTGAACGCAATGTTTCAGACGGCCTTAATTTAGGTATAACGCGATTAAGCGTTAGCTTCCTGTTGTTGTTGGTAGATTGCTTCGAAGTTGATCGGAGCAAGCAGTACAGGTGGGAAGCCAGCGCGGGTTACGCTGTTGGAAATGGCTTCGCGTGCGTAAGGGAACAGGATGTTCGGACAAGCAACGCCCAACAGCAGTTGTACGTCTTCTTCAGGAATGTTTTCCAGACGGAAGATGCCGCTTTGGGTAACTTCGTTCAAGAACATGGTGCGCTCTTCGTTCAGTTTGGCAGTTACGGTCACGGTAACGTCAACGCTGTAGAAACCGTCTTCCAGTTTGGTGTTGCCGGTAGAAACGCGCATATCCACTTCAGGCTCGCCTTGTTCCAAGAAGATTTGTGGTGCGTGAGGCACTTCCAAAGACAAGTCTTTTACATACAGACGCTCAACGCTGAATACGGGTTGCAATTCTTCGCTCATTTTATTTTCCTAAGTTAAGGGTTAAGGATTCAGTAATTCGTCCAACTTGCCTTCCTGCTGCAAGCGGTACAAATCGGTAAAGCCACCGACATGGGTGTCGCCGATAAAAATCTGCGGCACGCTGCGCTGGCCGGAAAGCTGCTGCATTTCGGCAAAAACTTCCGGGTTGCCATCGATGCGGATTTCGTTGATTTCTTTCACACCCACCGCCTGCAACAGCCTTTTCGCCATGGTGCAGTACGGGCAATATGGACCGGTATAAACAGTAACGGTTTGCATGATTTCTTCCAAAATACCAATGTTCATGACTATATGGGCATAGGTGTTATTTTACAAGTATTCCCGCCGTACGGTTGTAAAAAACATTCAGACGGCCTCTTGGCCATAAACATTTGTGCAGATGCGGAAAAACCATAATTAAAGTATGATAAGCGCTTTCGCAGAATGACTTTTGCCATTTGTTTTTTGGAGAAGAACACATCGCAAAATTTTTTCTATTCAAAATCAGGTATCCCCATGCTTTCAGGAATTCCCATCCCTAAGGACGCCGTGCGTCCGTCCGAAACCGTCCTCGTCAACATTACGCCGCAAGAAACGCGTGTGGCCGTTTTGGAAGAGAACAATATCTGCGAGCTGCACATCGAGCGCAACAGCGGCCACAGCTTGGTTGGCAATATTTATTTGGGCGTTGTCAAACGCGTTCTCCCCGGTATGCAAAGCGCGTTTATCGATATCGGTTTGGAACGCGCCGCATTTTTGCACATCGTCGATGTCCTCGAACAACGCCGCAATCCGGACGAAACCCAACGCATCGAACACATGCTCTTTGAAGGTCAGTCCGTTTTGGTTCAGGTCATCAAAGACCCCATCAACACCAAAGGCGCGCGCCTGTCCACCCAAATCTCACTGGCCGGCCGTTTCCTCGTCCATCTTCCGCAAGAAGACCACATCGGCATTTCACAACGCATTGAAGACGATGCCGAACGCAGCAATTTAAGGGAGCGCCTCAACAACCTTCTGCCCGAAAACGCCTGCCACGGCTACATTATCCGCACCAACGCCGAAAACGCTTCCGATGCCCAACTGCAATCAGACATCAACTATCTGACCAAAGTGTGGGAACACATTCAAAAACAGGCAAAAATTCAGCCGCCCGAAACCCTGCTCTATCAAGATTTGCCTTTGAGCCTGCGCGTATTGCGCGATATGTTCAGCCTCGATACGCACAAAATCCTGGTCGACTCGACAGAAAACCACCGCCGCATGACCCAGTTTGCCGAACAATACGTTCAAGGCGCATTGGGCAGAATCGAGCTGTTCAAAGGCGAACGCCCCCTATTTGAAACCCACAACATCGAACAGGAAATCGCCCGCGCTCTGCAACCGCGCGTCAACCTCAACTTCGGCAGCTACCTCATCATCGAGTCCACCGAAGCCATGACCACCATCGATGTCAATACCGGCGGCTTTGTCGGCGCGCGCAATTTTGATGAAACCATCTTCCGCACCAACCTCGAAGCCTGCCACACCATCGCCCGAGAGCTTCGCCTGCGCAATCTCGGCGGCATCATCATCATCGACTTCATCGACATGGCGCAAGAGATCCACCGCGAAGCCGTCCTGCAAGAACTTGCCAAAGCCCTCAGTTTCGACCGTACCCGCGTTACCCTCAACGGCTTTACCAGTCTAGGCCTTGTTGAACTGACTCGCAAACGCTCGCGTGAAAACTTAAGCCAAATTCTCTGCGAACCCTGCCCTTCCTGCCAAGGCAGGGGCCGTCTGAAAACGCCGCAAACCGTGTGCTACGAAATCCAACGCGAAATCGTCCGCGAAGCGCGCCGCTACGATGTCCAAGCCTTCCGCATTTTGGCCGCTCCGAATGTCATCGACTTGTTCCTAGACGAAGAATCGCAATCACTGGCGATGTTGATAGACTTTATCGGCAAGCCAATTTCGCTGGCAGTCGAAACCGCCTACACGCAGGAACAATACGATATTGTGTTGCTGTAAAGATAAAAGGCCGTCTGAAAACTTTTCAGACGGCCTTCTTGTTTGAGCAAATAAAGATTACGGTTTCACTACTTTACCGTTGATTTTGACGGAAGTCAGTTTCAAGTTGTAGGTTTTGCCGTCATCGGTATAGCTGATTTGCGCAGGGATATTGTCGATATCGGAAGCAAAAGAGTAAGTAACGGTATCGTCGCCACGGCGGACGCGATATTTGCTCACAGGCGTTGTACCGCCGTTCAGTTTATAGCTTTCGCTACCGATTTTGTTCATGCTGCCGACGGTGTACAGTTTTTTACCGTTGGTAATTTTCAAACCCGACGGCAGGCGTACGTCATTGGCGGCCAGTTGCCATGCCAAAGTAAACAAGTCCATGGCCGGGCCGGATTTTTCGGTTTTCAAATCACCTGCTTTGCCGTAAGTGATGTTGCCGCCGGAGAATTTGGCCTCGGCATACAATTTACCGCCGCGTACATCTTTGTAGTAAGACGGATGCAGGGTCGTGCCGTTGATGCTGCCGCCGGATTCAAAGCGGATATTGTAAAGCGGTACTTTGATGGTAGAGACGATTTTGTATTGGTTGCCGCTGCGTGTAAAGGTCATGGTCGCAGGAATACCGTAGCTGCCTGAGTATTGTAAAACGGCAGATTGCGGCAATTCAGCGGCTTGCGCGCCGACGGAGGCTGTGAGCAGGGAAAGTGTCAGCAAGGTTGTTTTAATCGGATTCATGATGTTTTCCTTGTGTGTATGGTGTTTCAATCAAGCCAGCAGGCTTTGACCGGCGGCATTGTGTTGTGCATTCAAAACGCGGTTGCCTTCGATTTTCAGACGGCCTTCAACAAAATCGGCAACGGCTTGCGGAAACAGCTGGTGTTCAACCGTCAGCACGCGTGCGGCAACATCGTCAGCGGTATCGCCGTCCAAAATAGGAACAATGCCTTGCGAAATAATCGGGCCGCAATCCAGCTCGGGCGTCACGAAATGGATGGTGCAGCCTGCCACTCGGCAACCTGCTTCCAATGCGCGTTCGTGGGTGTGCAGACCGGTGAAAGAAGGCAGAATGGACGGATGGATATTGATCAGGCGGTTTTCATAATGTGCGCAGAACTCCGGAGTCAAAATACGCATAAAGCCCGCCAATACAACCAAATCTGGCTGATAGGCATCGATTTTCTCCATCATGGCCTGATCAAATGCCAGACGCGAGTCGAAGTTTTTATGGTTCAAACTGTCAGTGACAATACCGCGTTCTGCCGCCCATGCCAATCCGGCTGCGGTCTCGCTGTTGCTCAATACGGCTGCAATGTTGGCATCGGGAATATTGGCATTCACAATCGCCTGCATATTGCTGCCGCGTCCGGAAATAAGGATGACGATATTTTTCATCATAATTCCTTGTTTGTTTGGAACAAAGGCCGTCTGAAACGGAATTTTTCAGACGGCCTTTTATCCGTTGTTTAAGGGCGTAAGCCTTGATTCGGATTATTGAACTTTTTGTACGTCAACTTGTACAGGTTGTTGCGCAGCAGCATCAGGCGCGCCGACTTTAACCAGTTTCACGTCGAATACCAAAGTAGCGTTCGGGCCGATTTTATCGCCGGCGCCAACTTCGCGGTAAGCCAATTTAGCAGGGATGTAGAATGTTGCTTCGCCACCTTCTTTCAAGAGCTGGATACCTTCAGTCCAACCTGGAATTACTTGGCTTACAGGGAAGCTTACTGGGCCGCCGTTGGCTTTGCTGCTGTCAAACACGGTACCATCAATCAGACGGCCTTCGTATTCAACGGTAACCACGTCGTCTTTAGTCGGTTTTTTGCCTTCGCCTTCTTTGGTGATTTTGTATTGCAGACCGGAAGCGCTGGTTTTCACGCCTTCTTTAGTCGCGTTTTCTTTCAAGAACGCTTCGCCTTTTTCCAAGTTTACTTTGGCATCTTCAGCACGTTTGGCAGTAGCTTTTTCTTGTTGCTCTTGCAGGAATTTCATCATCACTTCCTGAGCTTGAGCTTCAGTCATTTTAACTTCTTTACCTTCAAACATGGCTTCCATGGCTTCAGTGAAGACTTTCAAATCGATTTCCGTACCTTGGTCTTTCATTTGTTTCAATGAACGGCCGATGTCCACACCCATTGCGTAGCTGGCTTGTTGGGCAGTAGAACCGATGGCAGAAGCATCTGCAGTCGCATTTGAAGCTGCGGAAGCAGCAGGAGCGTCTTTAGCGGCAGTATCTTTTTGGTTGCAAGCAGTCAGTGCCAACAAAGCAGACAAAGCCAATGCGCTGAATTTGAAAGTTTTGTTCATGATTATGTCTTTTCCGGAAAGGTCAAAAAAGGGGATTATAGCTGAGTTTGAATGAAATGGAATCAAGGTGGATTAAAATTTGTAAAGGCGCTTATCAAAAACATTAAGGCCGTCTGAAAACAGGTTTCAGACGGCCTACTCTTAGCTATCGGTCAAACGATTAATACCAGCCGCGCAGTTTCATTGCTTTTTCAACACGACGGATACTCATCATGTAAGAAGCGGTACGCAGGTCGACATCGTATTCTTGAGCCAAGTTCCAAATATCGCGGAACGCACGGCGCAAGACAACGGTTTCTTTCTCTTGAACTTCGTCAAACTCCCAGTAGTAGCCTTGCAGGTTTTGTACCCATTCGAAATAGGATACCACCACGCCGCCGCAGTTTGCCAAAATATCAGGAACAACCAATACGCCGTTTTGACGCAGGATAACGTCTGCTTCTGGAGTAGTCGGGCCGTTTGCGCCTTCAACCACGATTTTCGCGCGGACTTTACCGGCGTTTTCAGAAGTCAGTTGGTTTTCCAGCGCGCAAGGGGCGAGTACGTCCACATCCAAAGCCAAAAGTTCGGCATTGCTGATTTCTTTGCCGTAGCCGGCTTCGTTGGTGATGAAACCTTTGGTTTGGAATTCTTTGATGATTGCTTCCATATCCAAGCCGTTTTCGTTGTAGATGGCAACGTCAACTGTAGATACGGCAACGATTTTCGCACCGGCTTTGTGTGCATAGTAACCGGTGTGGTAGCCCACATTACCGAAACCTTGAATGGCGTAAGTGGCACCCTTCACGTCTTTGCCCAGTTTTTCCAAAGCTTGGACAGCGGCGAAGTTTACGCCGTAACCGGTGGCTTCGGTACGCGCCAAGGAACCGCCAAACTCAACCGGTTTGCCGGTGAACACGCCCGGTGCAGAATGTTTCACCACGTTTTCATAGGCATCAACCATCCAAGACATGATTTTGCCGTTGGTATTCACATCAGGTGCAGGAATATCGATTTTCTCGCCGATTAGCGGAGAAATAGCTTCGGAATAAGCGCGGGCGATGCGTTCCAATTCCGCTTCGGAATAGTTACGCGGATCCAAAGTAATACCGCCTTTACCGCCGCCGTAAGGAATACCGGCCACGCAGCATTTGATGGTCATCCAGATAGACAGGGCTTTAACCTCGTCCATATTCACATTAGGATGGAAACGCACGCCGCCTTTGTAAGGGCCGACGGCATTATTGTGTTGTGAACGGTAGCCGGTGAAGTTTTCTACTGTACCGTTGTCGAGTTTGACAGGGAAGTTGACTTCCAAAACACGTTGCGGCTTTTTCAAGATTTCAAATACTGCTGGATCGGCATTCAGACGGTCGCAGGCAGTTTTCACTTGTTTTTGCGCAATTTCAAACGGATTCAGCGTTTCTTTTACAGCAGATGCGGACATGTATTTTTCCTTTTCATACATATGATTAGACGAGAGCCATACACGTTACTATATACAAAAACGGACAAAAATGTAATAGCGTGTAGTCGATAAAAAGCGAATCTATTCATTTATATATGAATTTAGTTTGAGGTCGTCTGAAAATATCGGCACACCAACCAAAAAATTTTCAGACGGCCTAGTATAAATGCTCATCAAACCATTCAAAAAAACACACAAACCCTTTGTTTTTTAATACCTACCAAACCACCCTTTTTGTTGACAAAATCCCTTTCACATTCCCAATAGGCTGACAGTCTTACACCATCAAAAATTGTTAACAATTTAAACAAACATCTTTTTAAAGAATCGGCAAAACATCGGCAAATCAGGCAAACAATGTTAAAATAACCGCTTAAATAATATGACAGAAAGTTACTCAATGACCACTGCTGCTTTAGAACACGTCCAAGCCGTTGCCTTTGATTTGGACGGTACCTTATGTGATTCCGTTCCCGATTTGGCCGCAGCAGCCCAAGCCATGTGTGCGCACTTGGGTTTACCTGTTTTACCTACCCAAACGGTTGAAAGTTATGTCGGTGACGGCATCAGCAAGTTGGTTCATCGCGTCATTACCAATGATCGTGAAAAAGAAACCGCTCCCGAAATCTGGGAAAAAGGCTTTGTGTTCTTTATGAAATATTATCGCGAGCATTTGAGCGACTTTACCCGCCCCTACCCTGAAACCGAAGCCGGCCTCGGCCTGCTCAAGTCCTTGGGTATTCCTCTAGTTGTCATTACCAACAAAAATGAAATTCTGGCTGCTGAGTTGCTGAAACAGCTTAATCTCGATGGCTACTTCAGCTTGGTTCTCGGCGGCGACAGCCTGACCGAGAAAAAACCCAGCCCATTGCCGCTTCAACATGCGGCCGAAGTTTTGGGCATCGACGTTGCCAATATGCTGATGGTGGGCGACTCTAAAAATGACATTCTTGCTGCCAAAGCAGCCGGTTGTTTCAGCGTCGGCGTAACATTCGGCTACGGCGACATGACCTTGCTCTCCCAAGACAAAGCGACCAAACCTGATTTGTTGATTCGCGCCCTGCCTGAAATCTACGAAAATCTGCAACCGCAAAAAAACAAAGACGAAGAATAATTCGGCTTTATTTTCAGACGGCCTTTTCGGTGTTTTTACCCAATCAGGCCGTCTGAAATGTAATTCAATGTAGTTAAAATCCCTCTCCTTCCATATCCCCATGAAACTTCCCAAAACCTTACGCGCCCGCGCCTTGGATATTCTTTCCCGTCAGGAAGTCAGCCGTGTCGGCTTGAAACGCAAACTGGCTCCCCACGCTGAAAGCGAAGAAGAATTGGAAAAGGTTTTGGACGAATTCGCCGAACGGAATTGGCAATCCGACCAGCGTTATGCAGAAGCCTATATTCACAGCAAGAGCAACCGTTACGGCACGCTCCGCCTCAAGCAAGCCTTGGCGCAACAAGGTATCGATGCAGACGACTGTCGGGAATTCTTACCCGACAGGGAGGACGAGCTGCAAACCGCCATTTCCGTCTTGCGTAAAAAATTCAAGCAAGAAGCTCAAGATTTGAAAGAAAAACAAAAACAAGCGCGTTTCCTTGCCTATCGCGGCTTTGGCGCCGACACCATTCAGACGGCCTTAAAAACCGCGTGGAATGAAGACGAAGACTTCTATCAATAATCATTCCCACTTGAATCTTTGCTTCTATCGGCGTACCCTTACGCTTTTATTCAATAATTCAATCAGAGCTTCATCATGTCCGACAAACCGCACGATACACCTAATCCCCTACTCGAAGACGAACGCAAAAATTCTGTTTACCGCTTGGGTCAGGCAGTAGCCGGATTTATGTTACTGGTTTGGGCCGGCGTTTTGGCCTTAGTTTTCTTTTTGGTTTTCCGTTTTTGGTTGAGTTAAACCCAATCCAATTACAAAAAAGCCAACAGCTTTTATTTGTAAACATCAAAAAGGCCGTCTGAAAATGCTTTCAGACGGCCTTTGCTTATAACAAGATTATCCTCGAATCACTTTGCGGATATTCGGATTGGCATGCATTTCATGAATAATCTGATTAACCTGATCCAAGTCTTTAACTTTAATTGTGAATTTAAATTCTACAAAACCTTCTGTTCCTGCTTGCGCTTTGGTCGGCGTATCGACAGATTCGATGTCCGCACCGGAATTGGAAATCGCTTGCGCCATTGAGGCAAGCAAACCATGCGCATCTTCGGATTTGACATTGAGGATGGTGCGGTACGTTTGATTGCGCAAACTGTCCCAGCCCGCATCGAGTTGCTCTTCCGGATCGGCTTTGACCAAAGTTTGGCAGGTATCACGGTGGATAATCATACCCTTGTCTTTGACCAATAAGGCGCGGATCGCATCGCCGGGAATCGGATGGCAACATTCGGCAAAATGAATCCGGCCGGTTTCCTGATCGTTGACTTTGATCGGACTGAGCTTGACCGTGCTGCCAAAATGTTGGCCTGCCAACTCGGCAATGTGCATGGCAACGTGTACCGGCAAAGTATGCCCCATACCGACATTGTAAAGAACCTCTTCAAACGAGGTTTGTTTGGTATTCAGATCGGCAAGGTATTTTTCTTTGAGGTCGTCTGAAAGCAGGATGTCTTTAGGCAACAGACTGGATAAAGCTTTTTGCAGCAGGTTTTCACCTAAAACAACGGCATCGTGACGATTCAGATTTTTAATGTATTGGCGGATGGCGCTGCGCGCACGGCTGGAAACGGCAAAGTTCAGCCATGCTACATTAGGCTTGGCATGCTCGGAAGTAATGATTTCTACCGTATCGCCGGTTTTCAGCTTGGTGCGCAGCGGCATCATGACGTTATTGATACGCGCGGCAACGGTTTTATGACCGATATTGGTGTGTACGGCATAGGCAAAGTCAATCGGCGTCGCACCTTTCGGCAAGGTAAGGATATCGCCTTTCGGGGTAACGATATAGACTTCGTTAGGGAACAAATCGACTTTGACATGCTCCAGAAACTCGATGGCATTTGAGCTACTGGCTTGCAGGTCAAGAATATTTTTCATCCATCGGTTCATATGGAGGACGGCTTGGTCCGGAGTGTTTTCACCAGATTTGTAAATCCAATGGCCGGCAATACCGCCCTCAGCCACAGCGTCCATTTCACGCGTACGGATTTGCACTTCGATCGGCAAACCATAAGGGCCGACCAAGGTTGTGTGCAGGCTTTGGTAGCCGTTGCTTTTCGGAATGGCGATATAGTCTTTGAAACGGCCGGGCTTGGGGTGGTATAAATTATGCAATGCGCCCAACGCGGCGTAACAGGCAGGAATGTTGTTTACGATGACCCGAAAGCCATAGATATCCATCACTTCTGCAAAACGCAGCTTTTTAGCCAGCATTTTTTGATGGATGCTGTATAAGTTTTTCTCGCGGCCTTTGATTTTGGCTTCAATATTGACACCAACCAAACGCTGACTGAATGCACGCAACACTTTACCGACAACATCGCGGCGATTTTTGCGGCTGTTGTCCATGGCTTTTTTCAGGGTTTCGTAGCGTCTTGGGTGGAGGTTTTGGAACGATAAGTCTTGAAGCTCTTGATACGCATTGTTCAGGCCAATGCGATTGGCGATTTGAGCATAGATTTCGAGGGTTTCTTTGGCGATGCGGCGGCGTTTTTCCGGACGCATAGAGCCAAGGGTGCGCATATTGTGCAATCGGTCGGCAAGTTTGACGACGATGACGCGCACGTCTTTAGTCATGGCGAGGATAAGCTTGCGGAAACTTTCCGCCTGATGCTCGGCATGATCTTCAAATTTGAGTTTTTCCAGCTTGGAGAGACCGTCTACCATTTCAGCAATGGTATCGCCGAATTCTGCCGCCATTTCGACTTTGGTTACACCCGTATCTTCCAATACATCGTGCATAACGCCTGCGCAGAGACCTTGAACATCCATGTGCCAAATCGCAAGCTGCGTGGCAACGGCAAGGGGATGGGTGATGTAGGGTTCGCCGCTTTTACGGGTTTGTCCGTCATGGGCGTGGAAAGCGTAGGCAACGGCTCTTTCAAGCTCGGCCTGCTCGTTGGTATTGAGATAGGATGCGGTGCGAAACAGAAGCTCGCGCGCTTCTGCTGTCAACGGATCATAGAGGGCGGTAGGCAGTGGGGCTGGCATTTTCAGACGGCCTTTTATGGCTATTTTTAAGCCGTCAGACTGTATCGGTTGTGATATCGCACCGATACAGTCCGCGCGGCGGTTTTATCGGTTTGCCGGTTGGTTTATTTGTTGCGGGTCAGCAGCTCGGTTCCGATTTGTCCGGCTGCGATTTCGCGCAGGGCGGTAACGGTTGGTTTGTTGTTGCGGATGTCGTCAACCAAAGGCGTATTGCCGTTTTCTAATTGGCGTGCGCGACGGGCGGCAACGAGGGTAAGGTCGAAGTGGTTAGGGATTTTACCTGTACAGTCTTCAGTAGTAATACGGGCCATGTTTGCTTGCTTTCTTTCTATGTTTCAAATAAACGGTTATTTTCGCTGTTTTTTAGGAATTTTCCAACAGGTTTGAGATAAATCCCTGTTGAGAGGATTTTTTCAGACGGCCTGCTTTAATAATGTGGAACAAATCGGCTTCGGCACGATCCAAATCGTCATTCACGACAACGTAATCGAACAAAACGGATTGCTCAATCTCATGACGGGCTTTTGAAAGGCGCGTTTGAATAACTTCTTCACTGTCTGTACCACGGCCGATCAAACGTTGCGCTAAAACTTCAAAGGAAGGCGGCAGGATAAAAATGCTGCTGGCTTCAGGCAACGATTTACGCACTTGCGCCGCACCTTGCACATCGATTTCCAAAATTACATCATAGCCCTCTTCGCTCAACGAATTTACGCCGGCGATGCTGGTGCCGTAATAATTGCCGAACACATTGGCGTGTTCCAAAAAGGCTCTTTGCTCAATCAGTGATTCAAATTCTTCTTTGGGAACAAAGTGGTAATGCACACCATGTGTCTCACCCTCACGCGGCTGGCGTGTGGTATGAGAAATGGAAACACGGATGTCGTCATGATTTTTCAACAGGCGCGACACCAAGGTCGTTTTACCTGTGCCGGAAGCGGCAGAAATGATGTAAATATTGCCTTTTTTATGATTTTGCATGGTGGTTCAGCCGATGGTATGTACCTGTAAATTATAACACAACACAATGTTTCTCGGAATTTCAGACGGCATGTTGCAAAATTTGGCTATTGTATCGATTAATTTGGCAAGTCCGCATATGACCGCTACAATATCGTGTTAAAAACTTTTTGATTTCGGAATGTCGAAATGTTGATTCATCCTGAAGTAATGGGCGTAGAAGCTTTGGCGGACAAAATCCGTAAAATTGAAAATTGGCCGCAAAAAGGGATTTTGTTTCATGACATTACTCCCGTTTTGCAAAGCGCAGAATATTTCCGCCTGCTGGTCGATTTACTGGTTTACCGCTATATGGGGCAGAAAGTTGATGTCGTGGCGGGCTTGGATGCGCGCGGCTTCATCATTGGTGCGGCTTTGGCCTATCAGCTGAATGTCGGCTTTATCCCCATCCGCAAAAAAGGCAAACTGCCGTTTGATACGGTTTCTCAAAGTTACGCTTTGGAATATGGTGAAGCAACGGTAGAAATCCATACCGACGCCATCAAGCCGGGCGCACGCGTTTTGTTGGTAGATGATTTGGTGGCAACCGGCGGCACAATGCTGGCAGGTGTCGAGTTGATCCGAAAACTGGGCGGCGAAGTAATCGAAGCGGCTGCCATTTTGGAATTTACCGACTTGGACGGTGGCAAAAAAATCCGTGAAAGCGGCGCGCCGTTATTTACCCTATGCCAAAACAAAGGCTGTATGTAATAAAAAAACCGCAAGCTAATCAGCCTGCGGTTTTTTATTGTCAAAATTATTCGAGAACGTATCCGTCCGTATCCCAGAAAGTTTTTTTCACCAACTGGTCGTCTTTATAAACCAGCTCGGATTTCTTCGCACCATCATCATACCAATCCAAAATAATGCCGCTGCGTTTACCGTTGCGAATACTCAATTCAGACACGATGCGGCCATTTTCATCCCAACTGATAATCTCCGTCGGTTTATCATTGCTCATCATCATTTCGGTTTTCGGGCTGCCGTCTGAATACCATTGTTTCCAATGACCATTGGCTTTATCGTGCTTAAATTGGATTTCGCTTTCTTTCACACCATTTCGATAATAGCGGGAACCCACGCCTTCACTCAGTCCATTTTGATAAGGCATCACCGCAGATTTTTTACCGTTTGGATACCAGTTGACCCATTCACCATGCGGTTTACCGTTGCGATAGCTGCCGACCATCTTTTTCTGACCGTTGAAATGCCACAGGGTCAGCGTACCGTTATCCAACGCCGGCACAAAAACCTTAATCTGACCGGCAGGTACTTCATAAGGATCAGAATATTTCTTCATCGATGGATAGTAAAAATCCTGCACCTGCGCCTTGCCTGCCTCAATCTTGTATTGGCGAACATAAGCAACCGAAGGCATGGTCGCCGTCAGTTTACCGTTTTGATTGAAATAAACGGTATGTTGCTGGGCAAAGGCGACAACGGGCATACTGAACAAAGCAGCAGCCAACAGGCCTGATTTTAAATAATTATTCATAATATGGAGTTTGGCAGTATATGTTCTACAAAAAATCAGTAATAAAAATTCACTGACGTTAGAAACTATGATGAATATTATAAGCCATAGTTTCAAAGCCTGCTTGGATTTCATATTCAGCATACCATAGACATTTGTATTTTCTTTAAATATTAAAGATTATACAAAACAAATGCCGTCTGAAACTTTTTCAGACGGCATTTGTTTTATTTATATCAAAATAAACTATTCTTCACCCAGTAATTGCTCGCGGGTCAACAGGAATACAAACCCATCACCACCGCTGGTTTCCAACCAAGTAAACGGTAATTCGGGATAAGCCGCTTCCAATACTTCACGGTTGTGACCGATTTCAACCAACAATACACCTCTCGGATTCAAATATTTCGCCGCTTGCAGAATGATTTGACGTGTAGCGTCCAAACCATCTTCGCCACTGCCCAAAGCCAATTCCGGCTCATGCAGGTATTCATCAGGCAACGCCTCCACAGATTTCGCGTCAACATAAGGCGGATTGGAAACAATTAAGTCGTAGGTATCATCCAAACCTTCAAACAAATCGGTATGCACCAAGCTGATGCGATCTTCCAAGCCATAATCTTCAATATTGATCGCGGCCACTTCCAGCGCATCCAAGCTCAAATCGACAGCATCGATTTGTGCGTCGGGATAGTGGTGCGCCATTTGAATGGCCAAACAGCCGCTACCGGTACACAAATCCAAAGCTCGATGCACCAACTCATCGTGCTCAATCCAAGGACGGATACCGTCGCCAAGCAATTCGTAAATAAAAGAACGAGGCACAATAACGCGCTCATCGACATAAAAATCAAACTCACCCTGCCATGCCTGATGCGTCAGATACGCGGCAGGAATATGCTCAACTGCGCGGCGTTCGATAATGGACAACACTTCCTCCTTCTCACTTTGCAACAATTTGGCATCCAAATAAGGCTCCAACGTATCCAAAGGCAGGTTCAAAGTGTGCAAAATCAGATAGGCTGCCTCGTCATGGGCATTATCACTTCCGTGTCCGAAAAACAGTCCGGCATCATTAAAACGGCTGACGGCGAAACGCAATAAATCGCGAACAGTAGTCAGCTCTTGAGCAGCTTGGTTGAACATAATGTTTTGTCTTGTCAATTTAAGAATATTGAAATTATAACAGAAAGGCCGTCTGAAAACTTTTCAGACGGCCTTCGATTTAATTCAGCTTAAGATTATTTATCGCGGCTGAATACGATTTTGGTAGCTTGGATGGCAACGCAGACAGCACCACCGATGAAGATCAAGTCAGCAGCGGTACGAACCCAACGCAGGGTATCCAGGATTTCCATTTGCAGGAATTCTTCGCTACGTGCATACCACAGACCGTGAGTGATAGAAGCGTAAGCTTGAATCACGCCGACCGGCAACAGGCTGATGGCAATCATACCCACCAGACCGCCGTTCAGCAGCCAGAAGCCCCAAGTCATCAGTTTGTCGTCAAATTGAACATTAGGTTTCAGGTAGCGTGCAACCAGCAATACGAAGCCCAGAGCCAAGAAACCATACACACCGAACAGAGCCGCGTGAGCGTGAACTGCAGTAGTGTTCAGACCTTGGATGTAGAACAGGGAAATCGGCGGGTTAATCAGGAAGCCGAATACGCCGGCACCGATCATGTTCCAGAAGGCAACTGCTACGAAGCACATCAAAGGCCAACGCAGACGTTTCGCCCAGTCGGAATGGTGTTGGTAAGACCAGTGTTCGTAAGCTTCACGACCCAGCAGAACCAAAGGCACAACTTCCAAAGCGGAGAAACATGCACCGATTGCCATAGAAGCAGAGGTAGAGCCGGAGAAGTACAAGTGGTGCAATGTACCTGGAATACCACCCAACATGAAGATTGCAGCAGCTGCCAGAGTAGAAGCAGTAGCAGTACTACGGCGGACAAAGCCCATGTTGTAGAAGATGAATGCGAAGGCGGCAGTAGCGAACACTTCGAAGAAGCCTTCTACCCACAGGTGAACCACCCACCAACGCCAGTATTCCATCACAGCGATTGGAGATTTCTCACCGTAGAACAGGCCAGGAGCGTAGAACACACCCACACCGACCATAGAAGCTACGAAGATAGCCAACAGGTTTTTGTCTGTACCTTTTTCTTTAAAGGCAGAGATAGTACAACGCAACATCAGGAACAGCCACAGCAGCAAGCCGACCATCAGCAGAAGTTGCCAGAAGCGACCCAAATCCAAGTATTCGTAACCTTGGTGACCGAACCAGAAGTTCAGCTCAGGTGGGATGATGTGAGTCAAAGCAAAGAAGTTACCTGCGTAAGAACCGCCGACTACGATGAACAGGGCAATGTACAGGAAGTTCACACCGGCACGTTGGAATTTAGGATCTTTACCGCCGTTCACAATCGGAGCCAAGAACAGACCTGCTGTCAGGAAGCCGGTTGCAATCCAGAAAATAGCGGATTGGATGTGCCAAGTACGGGTCAGCGCATATGGGAACCAGTCGGCCATTTCAAAGCCCAATGCAGTATCGATACCGTAGAAGCCTTGACCTTCGACAGTATAGTGAGCGGTCAAACCACCCAACAGTACTTGTACGACAAACAGCGCAACAGTCAGGAATACATATTTGCCCAACGCTTTTTGAGAAGGAGTCAGTTGTACTTTAGAGATAGGATCTTCAGTAGGTACTTCAACCTCTTCATGTTTGGTCAAGAAAGAGTAACCCCACATCAGCAAGCCGATACCCATCAGCAACAATACCACGCTGGTGAAAGACCACATGTAGTTTTCAGTAGTCGGTACGTTGTTGATCAAAGGCTCGTGCGGCCAGTTGTTGGTGTAAGTGAAGTTCTCGTCAGGACGGTTGGTCGAAGCAGACCAAGAAGTCCAGAAGAAGAAGTTGAACAGTTTTTCACGCGCTTCTTGGCTTGGCAATGTATTGTTTTTCATTGCAAAGTGTTCACGAGTGGTTTGGAACTTAGGATCGTCGCTGTACACACCGTGGTAGTAAGGCAGGATGCTTTCAATCGCTTTCACGCGGGTATCGCTGACAACGACAGAGCCATCTTCCTTAATACGGCTTTGGTTGCGGTATTCGTCAGCCAAACGGGTTTTCAGAACAGCTTGTTCTTCAGGAGAAACTTCGTCAAATTTTTTGCCGTAAGTTTCTTGCGCAGTCAGATCCAACCATGCAACCAGCTCGCGGTGCAGCCAGTCGGCAGTCCAGTCCGGAGCTTGGTATGCACCGTGACCCAATACAGAGCCGACTTCCATACCGCCGATAGTTTGCCATGCAGATTGACCTGCCAAAATATCGTCTTTGGTCATCAAGACTTTGCCGGATGCAGAAACGACTTGTTCAGGGTATGGCGGAGCCTTTTTATAGACTTCGCTACCCATATAACCAAGAATGGTAAAGCATACTGCCAGCACGGCAAACAGCAAGTACCAAAGCTTCTTGTACTGTCCCATTTTAAGTACTCCTTAATTTTGGTAAAAAGTGGTTGGGTGGTATTAAATTCATCAAATATGAATGTTAAAGATTGTATCACGATTTAATAAGTAAAGAAATATTTTGTCAATAATATTCCTTTAAAACCATTAACTTATATGATATTGATTCCCATTTGCCTATACAAATCCTCCTTTATCGTATTTTGTGTTAAGTTTTCGCTAACATTTTCACACAAAAATAAACTTTTCGATGTATTTTTTTATACTTCTAAAGGAGTATTTAGGGATTAAAAGATTCATATTCCCTGAACAATTTGATTTACATCAAAATATGACCAAACAAGCGCCTACATAATCATACAAAATTTCAAACCATCCTATCAGGATCTTACTTTTCTTACTATAAGGAAACTTTAAACATGAAACGCCAAACCTTAGCCGCACTTATCGCTTCTGTATTTGCACTGGCCGCATGCGGCGAGCAAGCTGCTAAACCTGCTGAAACTCCAGCTGCTACCGCTTCTGCTGAAGCTCCTGCTGCTTCCGACTCACAAGCTGCTGCCGAGACTCCTTCTTCAGAACTGCCTGTAATCGATGCTATCATGACTCACGCTCCGGAAGTTCCACCTCCAACTGATCGCGATCATCCGGCTAAAGTACGCGTTAAAATGGAAACCGTTGAAAAAACCATGACCATGGAAGACGGTGTTGAGTACCACTACTGGACATTCAACGGCGACGTTCCAGGTCAAATGATCCGTGTACGTGAAGGCGATACTGTTGAAGTTGAATTCTCTAACAATCCTTCTTCTACCGTTCCTCATAACGTTGACTTCCACGCTGCAACCGGTCAAGGCGGTGGTGCAGAAGCTACCTTTACTGCTCCTGGCCACACTTCTACCTTCAGCTTTAAAGCACTGCAAGCTGGTTTGTACATCTACCACTGTGCCGTTGCTCCTGTAGGTATGCACATCGCCAACGGTATGTACGGTTTGATCTTGGTTGAACCTAAAGAAGGTCTGCCTAAAGTGGACAAAGAGTTCTACATCGTACAAGGTGACTTCTATACCAAAGGTAAAAAAGGTGCTCAAGGCCTGCAACCTTTCGATATGGATAAAGCGATCGCCGAACAACCTGAATACGTTGTATTCAACGGTCACGTAGGCTCTATCGCCGGCGACAACGCTCTGAAAGCTAAAGCTGGTGAAACCGTTCGTATGTACGTTGGTAACGGTGGTCCTAACTTGGTATCTTCTTTCCACGTTATCGGCGAAATCTTCGACAAAGTATATGTTGAAGGTGGTAAACTGATTAACGAAAACGTACAAAGCACAGTTATTCCTGCCGGTGGTGCCGTTATCGTTGAATTTAAAGCCGACATCCCGGGCAGCTACACTTTGGTTGACCACTCTATCTTCCGTGCATTCAACAAAGGTGCTTTGGGTCAATTGAAAGTTGAGGGTGATGAAAACCCTGAAATCATGACCAAAAAACTGAGCGACACCGTTTACCAACCTGCCGGTGCTGCCGCTTCTGCTCCAGCAGCTGCGTCTGCTGCTTCTGAAGCCGCTAAATAATCTCTCGGTTTAATACGCCAAGCCACTGCTGCCCTACTCTTTAGAGCCGCAGTGGCTTCCATCACGATTAATCTTCCTGTTCAATCAGACAGATTGATTTTTCAGACGGCCTTGTTATGATTAGGCTATCTAAAAAATAAATTTCCTGTTTCAATCGATAATAAGGGCGTACCATGAAACTCATTCGACTCCTCCTCTTAGGCAGTGCCTTAATCTGCGGCAATACATTTGCCGCCGAAATGGTAAAAATCGAAGGAGGCAGCTACCGTCCTCTCTATCTCAAAAAAGACACTTCCCTTATTAAAGTTAAACCCTTCCAGCTTGACAAATATCCGGTAACCAATGCCGAATTTGCCGAATTTGTAAAAACACATCCACAATGGCAAAAAGACAAAATCAGTTCCAAACACGCTGAAAAAGCTTACCTGAAACATTGGGTGAAAAACGGCAGCAACAGTTTTGCGCCTAAAGCCAGCGAACTCAAACATCCGGTAACCAATGTCTCATGGTTCGCTGCGAATGCCTACTGCGTTTCCAAAGGCAAACGCCTGCCGACTATTGACGAATGGGAATTTGCAGGCTTGGCTTCTGCCACTCAAAAAGACGGCTCTTCCGAGCCTGGCTACAACCGCACTATCTTGGATTGGTATGCAGACGGCGGCCGCAACGGTCTGCACGACATCGGTAAAAACAAACCCAACTACTGGGGCGTATACGATATGCACGGCCTGATTTGGGAATGGACTGAAGACTTCAACAGCAGCCAACTCTCTGCCGGCTCGTCCAACACACAAATGTTCTGTAGCGGCGCATCCGTGGGTTCAAGCGACCCGTCCAACTATGCGGCATTCTTACGCTACGGCATCCGCACCAGCCTGCAGTCCAAATATGTTTTAAATAACTTGGGCTTCCGTTGCGCGAGCAAATAAAGTTTAGTTTTTATCACCAAAGCAGCTTTGGCGGTACTGAAAGGTATCGCCGCTTTTTTTGGCCGTCTGAAAAGATGTGGCATACCAAGACAAATTGTGGCATAATCCGCCCGTCTTTATAAAAAGGCACTTAGGAGTTTGCTTAGGTCGTTCGGCTTGGCAAACTTGTCCGAACCTGAAAAGGTTCTTTTATTTTCGGAGTTATCCATCATGGCATTGACCGTAGAACAAAAAGCACAAATTGTTAAAGATTTCCAACGCAAAGAAGGCGATACCGGCTCTTCTGAAGTACAAGTCGCTCTGTTGACTTTCCGTATCAACGACCTGACTCCTCACTTCAAAGCCAACCCTAAAGACCACCACAGCCGTCGCGGCCTGTTGAAAATGGTTAGCCAACGTCGTCGCCTGTTGTCTTACCTGCGTCGTACTCAGCCTGATACTTACCGTACACTGATTACCCGCCTGGGTCTGCGTAAATAATTTATGCTTAAATCAACACCGCCTTCGGGCGGTGTTTTTTATTGACATACCGATGCCGTCTGAAACACAGGCCCACGCTCTGTGTTATACTTCCACACGCTTAAGCAGCAAGGCTTAAACTTCCAATCACTCCTTAAAGCTCCCATCAAAGCGAGAATCTGAATTGTCTGTTCATTCCATGTTGCACTCAGGAAAATTTTGGCTGAAAACCCTGGTTTTCAGCATTGCCGTGCTTTTATGCCTCGCGGCGGTATTGAGTGCCTTAATATTCCGCATATTCAATACAGAAAACATCGACGCATTCATACAAAAAAACTTTTCTACCCATGGCTGCCAAGTCAAATACAATGCCAATATCAGCAGAAAATGGCTGCCGCGCCCTACGCTTATTTTAAAAGACCTAAGCCTTTCATCTTCCGAACCAGACACGCCGACGCTGAACATTGCCGAATCCAAAATGGGTTTTGGCTGGAGCAGCCTATGGTCAGACGCCCCCATTCTTGAAAAATGGATTCTTTCCAATCCGTCGCTGACGCTGGTCCCCAAAAACCACCTGCCTGCCTGCCTGCAACAAAACCATGCATCAAAAGAAAGCTTCCAGCTTAACCGCATCATCATCAATAGCGGCAGCATCCGCTATCACAATAAAGAGCAAGATATTGCCTTAAACGATCTGCAATTTTCCCTGCGAAGAGCCGATTCAGACGGCCGTCCATTCGATATCAGCGGTACACTGCAAAACATAGGCAACCCCATCAGTTGGCAAGGCGCTGGCCATCTTGTACAAGATGATGCCGGCTGGAGCGTTCCCGCCCTCAAATTAAACCTACAAACCGTATTGCTCAAAAACAAGCTGGATGCCCAAATCGCAGGAAGCCTTAATTGGCAAAACCAAACCGCCCTTTTCCGCGACTTCAATCTGCAAGCCGAAAGCGACTATCAAAACTTGCATATCAACGCACGTTCGCCCCTCTTGCAATTCAAAAACGGTTATTTGCACCTCAACACACTCAACGGCGCATTAACTGCCGGCAGTGAAAACAACCAATGGGACGGTTCATTCAAACTGGACAAAGCCAACCTCTATCCAACCGTTTTGACCGCCGCCAATTTTGAACTCAAAGGCAGCCATAAAAACGACCGTCTCCAAACCAACTTTACCTTTTCCAGCCCATTGGTTTGGCAAAAAGGCAAAGGCATCGATGCGCCAAAACTGCACCTCAGCACCCTGCAAGACACCATCAACCGCCTTCCCCGCCCCCGATTTATCAGCACCCTTGAAGGACAGGCCAATTTCAGCCTCAATACATGGGAAGGCCGTCTGAAAGGCGCATTTGACAGACAAGCCCTTGCCTTGGTCTTTAAATACCAACGCGATGCCCAACCTCGTCCGCACCTTGACGCCGGTATCGCCTTACAAAAACTCAATCTGACCCCTTATTTGGAAGATCTGAAAACCCAGCCATCACTGAATCTTCCTTCCCTGCTGGCCAAATCCTGGTTGCCCGACATTGAGGCCAACCTCCGAATCGGCAGCATTCAAACTGCCGGACTGCAATTAGAAAACATCGAATCCCTGCTCACCGCCGATAAAGAACATATCGCCCTGCACCGTTTCAAAGCCGGACTTTATGGTGGCAAAACCGAGGGCGGCCTGAGTATTGCGGCGACCCAACCTGCTTCCTACCACCTTCAGCAAAACGCAAAAGGCATACAGATTCAGCCACTGCTGCAAGACCTGTTCGGTTTCCACAGCTTCAGCGGCAGCGGCGACGCCGTTATCGACATTAAAACCACCGGTAACGACCGCGCCCAAATGATACAAGCCCTAAACGGCAGCCTGCTCCTTGATATTACCAACGGCGCATGGCACGGCATCGATATGGACAGCATTCTGAAAAACGGCATCTCTTCGGAAAAAATCGACAACAGCAACCTCAAAACCCCTTTCCATCATTTCACCCTCAATAGCGAAATCGAAAAAGGCATCAGCCATCATATCAACACCGAACTGTTTTCCGACAGCCTGCACGTTGTCAGCAGCGGCTATACCGATTTGAATACCCAAAAGCTATCGGAAAACCTGCTTATCAGCAACGTGCTGCAACCTAAAAACAAACCGATTCCCCTAAAAATCGGCGGAACCGTACAAAACCCTTCCATTACCCTCGACTACAGCCGCTTGACCAATGGCATGAACACGCCTGCAGAAAAACAAAAAGCCCTGCAAGAAACCATACAAGAACAATGGAAGTGGCTCAAACCACGATAAGTTTTCAAGTCAAAGGCCGTCTGAAACCCAAAAAGTTTCAGACGGCCTTTTAATAGATACATTGTCAGATAAAGATGTTTACTGAGGAATGACCATATACACAATCAGTGCAACAATGATGGCAAACCATATCACCAACATTATCAAGCCTGTTTTGGGAGAGTTTTCCTTTTCTCTAATCGAGCCTCAATATTTCTACCGTACCCTCAAACATAGACCCAATTATTTCCATCAATATTTGAAGTAGAAATTCCAATAAATCCGACATCTACAAACCCAAATTCTCCCAAATCTCATCGATTTTGGCCGTAACGGCAGGGTCTTTTTTGATCACACGTCCCCATTCACGGTCGGTTTCTCCCGGCCATTTGTTGGTTGCGTCCAGCCCCATTTTGCCGCCGAGTCCGCTGACGGGGCTGGCGAAGTCGAGGTAGTCGATGGGTGTATTTTCCACTAACACGGTGTCGCGTACGGGGTCCATGCGCGTGGTGACTGCCCAGATGACTTCTTTCCAGTCGCGCACGTTCACATCGTCATCGACCACGATGATGAATTTGGTGTACATAAACTGGCGCAGGAACGACCAGCAACCCATCATCACGCGCTTGGCATGTCCGGCGTACTGTTTTTCATGCTGACCACCGCCATGCGGTAGGAGCAGCCTTCGGGCGGCAGGTAGAAATCGGTGATTTCGGGGAACTGCTTTTGCAAAAGCGGTACGAACACTTCGTTCAACGCCACGCCCAAAACGGCAGGCTCATCGGGTGGTTTGCCTGTGTAGGTGGAATGGTAAATCGGGTTTTCACGCATGGTGATGCGCTCGACCGTAAACACAGGGAAATGATCCTGCTCGTTGTAATAGCCGGTATGGTCGCCGTATGGGCCTTCCAACGCGGTTTCGTTTGGATGAATCACACCTTCCAACACGATTTCTGCGCGAGCAGGCACTTGCAAATCATTGCCGATACATTTCACCAGCTCCGTCCGCGAACCGCGCAGCAATCCGGCAAATTGGTATTCGCTCAAAGTATCGGGAACAGGCGTTACCGCGCCCAAAATGGTGGCGGGGTCGCAGCCGAGCACGACGGCGACGGGATACGGCGTATCGGGATTAAGTTTGCGGAACTCCTGATAATCCAACGCGCCACCGCGATGCGACAGCCAGCGCATAATCAGCTTATTTTTGCCAATTAATTGTTGGCGGTAAATGCCGAGATTTTGGCGTTTTTTGTGCGGACCACGCGTTACAGTCAAGCCCCATGTTACCAGCGGCGCAACGTCTTCCGGCCAGCAATGCTGAATCGGAAGTTTATACAAATCTACGTCTTCGCCTTCCCACACAATTTCCTGACATGGCGCGTTTTTCACCACGTTCGGCGCCATGCTCCAAATATCTTTCAGCAACGGCAGTTTGGACAATGCGTCTTTGATACCTTTGGGCGGTTCGGGTTCTTTCAGATACGCCAGCGTCTGCCCGATTTCGCGCAACTTGGACACACTGTCCGCACCCATGCCCAACGCCACGCGTTCGGGCGTGCCAAACAGATTCGCCAAGACAGGATAATCATAACGCGTACCGTCAGGCTTAATCGGGTTTTCAAACAACAACGCAGGCCCCTCAGCACGCAGCACGCGGTCGGCGATTTCGGTTATTTCCAAATGCGGCGACACCGGATGCTGGATGCGCTTGAGTTTGCCATCAGCTTCCAATCCGGCGATAAATTCTCGCAAATCTCTGTATTTCATGATTTCATTTTCCTGAACAGGCCGTCTGAAAACAGACTGCCATTTCGGGTTTGAAAGATAAACCAGCGGCTATTGTACCTGCCAAATCTGTTCAAATCCCAACTTTCCACGTCCGAATTTCGAGATTTTTTGCAAACTACCGTCAAATTTAAACAATATCTGCTTGTGATTGCTTTCAGACGGCCTTATCTTTGGTAAAATTCCAACTTAATCCAGTCATCAATCAATATCTATCGTGGGACAGCGGCCATGTTTGCATTTTTAGAATCTTTTTTCGTTGAATACGGCTATGCGGCCGTGTTTTTCGTTTTGGTTATTTGCGGCTTCGGCGTGCCGATTCCTGAAGATTTGACACTGGTTACAGGCGGCGTGATTTCCGGATTGGGTTATACCAATTCGCATTGGATGGTTGTCGTCGGTATGCTCGGCGTATTGGCGGGTGATGGATTTATGTTTGTTGCCGGACGCGTGTGGGGGCAGAAAATCCTTAAATTCAAACCCATTGCGCGCGTGATGACGCCCAAACGCTACGCCCAAGTACAGGAAAAATTCGACAAATACGGCAACTGGGTTTTATTCGTCGCCCGATTCCTGCCCGGCCTGCGTACCGCTGTTTTCGTGACCGCAGGCATCAGTCGCAAGGTTTCCTACCTGCGCTTTATCCTGATGGACGGCTTGGCCGCGCTGATTTCCGTTCCTGTTTGGATTTATCTGGGCGAATACGGCGCACGCAATACCGACTGGCTGATGGAAAAAATGCACAGCCTGCAATCCGGTATCTTTGCGGTACTGGGCATCGGCGCAGTCATTGTCGGCTGGATTTGGTGGAAAAAACACCGCCGCTATACCTTCTTCCGTGAAAAATTACACGAAAAACGCGCCGCAAAAGCCAAAAAACAAGCCAATCAATAAACCATTCCAGGCCGTCTGAAACACTTCTCCACTTTCAGACGGCCTCTATCATTCATCAGAAACACCATGAAACAAAAAATCTTCGTCCTCTACACCGGCGGCACCATCGGCATGACCCAAAGCAGCGCCGGCCTGCGTCCTGACACCGCTCTCGTCGATAAAGCCCTTACCCCCTTTTCAGACGGCCTTGATTTCGAATGGCACGTTTGCCAGCCGCTCATCGATTCTTCCGCAGTAACGCTGCAAAACCAACGCGACTGGTTGGAGCTTATTATCGCCAAGCTGCCTGACTATGAAGGCATTTTGGTGCTGCACGGCACGGATACCATGGCATACACTGCCAACCTCTTCGCCCTTTCGCTGCAAGGCTTGGACAAACCCGTTATCCTGACCGGCTCGCAATGGCCTTACGATGCCGCCAACAGCGATGCGCCGCGCAACCTTGCCACCGCCGTTTCCGCTTTCTCGCTCAAACTCAAACAAGTGGTGATTGCCTTTGACGGCAAGCTCTTCCCATCCGTCGGCAGCAGCAAGGTCAGCACCGAGACCGCCGCAGGTTTTGACAACCTGCATTTTGGCACGCTCGCCGAATGGGAGGAAAACAAAGGTTGGCACAATATCCGTACCGCCCCGACCGAACATTCAGACGGTCTCAAACCGCATCTTCCAAATCCTGAAGCAAAAGTTTCCGTCCGCACGCTGATTCCCGGTTATGCCGCGCAAGAACTTTCAGACGTCCTGCCCCATCTTTCCACTCAAGCCCTAATCCTACAAAGCTACGGCCACGGCAATGCGCCGAGCAACGATGCGTTTGTCCGAGCCGTCCAAGCCTTTACGCAACAAGGTAAGTTGCTGCTCAACATCAGCCAAGTGCCGCAAGGTTGTGCCGCCGCCGTCTATGCCCAAGGCGATGCTTTGCGTCAGGCAGGTATCATCAACGGCGGCAAATGCAATCTCGAAACCGCCACTGCGCTGATGACCCTCGCCGTATCTCATGACTGGAATGCAGATAAGGTGCAACAAGAATTACGACAATTAAATCTGCTGTAAACCGCCATTAAACATGACTTTCACCGACACCCACTGCCATCTTGCCGACCCCAAACTTGCCGATACGCTGCCTGCAGTGCTTGCCGAAGCGCAAGCCGCCGGCGTAGCTCGTTTTATCGTACCGGCTACATCCCCCAAGGATTGGCATTCCGTTGCGCAGTTGGAAAGGCCGTCTGAAAACATCCATATCGCTTTGGGTATTCATCCGTGGTTTTCAGACGGCCTCAACGAAGCGGCATTCCAAGAGTTAGAGTCCGAACTGATCCAACATCCACAAGCATGGATTGGCGAAATCGGCTTGGATTTTTATGGCAAAGAGCAAACCCAAGCCCAACGCGGCACGCAGACCGACGTCTTTATCCGCCAACTCATCCTCGCCCAAAACCTCAATCGCCGCGTCATTATCCATAATCTGAAAGCTACCGCCGCCATTGCTGCCGCCGTTAAAACCGCCGGTTTCACACGAGGCGGTATCGTTCATGCCTTCTCCGGCAGCGTAGAAGAAGCACGGATTTTGGTGAAACTCGGCTTCAAAATCGGCATAGGCTCGCTGTTGCTCAATCCGAATGCAAAAAAAGTCCGTGCCGCCTTACAAGCTTTAAACGACACGGATTTCGTTCTCGAAACCGACAGCCCTTTTATGCTCGGCCATGAAACCAATACACCAGCCAATATCCGCCGTATCGCCGAAATTGCCGCCGAACTGCGCGGCATACCGCTGGCACAACTGGCTGAAATCACCGAGCAAAACGTGGATTCCCTGCTCCATACTTCCCCTTAATATGCCGACCTCAAGGCATCAAAAAGCCTTGCCCTGCCATTTCGTTTCCAAACCGACACACTCTGCCTCCCCTACCCCATATTCATGAATAAAAAGCGATACAAGGCCGTCTGAAAAAATGTTTTTGGCACAAAATATCGTTCATTACACCATTTCAGCTTTTTAAAACCGTATTTTCCCGTTGATTGATAAAAAGTATTACGCATATTATTGGGCAAACTTTTTATTTACGTTAAAATATGCTTCTTTTTGATAATAAGGCCGTCTGAAACAGGCGGAAAATACTTATGGCAGAACAACATACACACTCCTCTACCTGGCAGAGCAAAATTAATGCCCTCGGCCCTGGCATCATGATGGCTTCGGCAGCAGTCGGCGGCTCGCACCTGATTGCCTCCACGCAGGCAGGTGCGCTTTACGGCTGGCAGCTTGCGCTGATTATTATTTTGACCAACCTGTTCAAATACCCGTTTTTCCGCTTCAGCGCACATTACACATTGGATACGGGCAAAAGCCTGATTGAAGGCTATGCCGAAAAAAGCCGCGTTTATTTGTGGGTATTTTTGATTTTGTGTATTGCATCGGCAACGATTAATGCCGGCGCGGTCGCCATCGTTACCGCCGCCATCGTCAAAATGGCAATCCCATCACTGACTCTCGATACCGGTATAGTGTCCACCCTGATCATGGCTTCCTGCCTGCTGATTTTGGCAAGCGGCCGCTATAAAGCGTTGGACAACGTTTCCAAAATCATCATCGTCAGCCTGACCATTGCCACCGTCGCCGCGGCAGCCGTGGCCATGTCTCGCGGTATGCAGATGAAACCTGACTTTATCGAGCCCACCCCATGGACGCTGGCCGGCTTGGGTTTCTTAATCGCACTGATGGGCTGGATGCCTGCGCCGATTGAAATTTCCGCCATCAACTCTTTGTGGGTAACGGAAAAACAACGCATCAACCCTTCCAACTACCGCGACGGTATTTTCGACTTCAACGTCGGCTACATCACCAGCGCAGTGTTGGCCGTCGTCTTCTTGGCCTTGGGTGCATATGTCCAATATGGCAACGGCGAAGCCGTACAAATGGCCGGTGGCAAATATGTCGGCCAACTAATTAATATGTACGCCGTTACTATCGGCGACTGGTCGCGTCCGCTGGTGGCATTTATCGCCTTTGCCTGTATGTACGGCACCACCATTACCGTAGTGGACGGCTACGCCCGCGCGATTGCCGAACCGGTACGCCTGCTGCGCGGCAAAGACAAAACCGGCAATGTCGAATTGTTTGCCTGGAACGTCTGGGTAGCAGGCTCAGGCTTGGTTGTGATTTTCTGGTTCAACAGCGCGATGGCCGAGCTGCTCAAATTCGCCATGATCACCGCCTTCGTTTCAGCCCCTGTGTTCGCTTGGCTGAACTACCGCCTCGTCAAAGGCGACAAACGCCACAAACTGACCATGGGCATGAACTTCCTCGCTATCCTCGGCTTGATTTACCTGACCGGGTTTACCGTTTTGTTCCTACTGAACCAAACAGGCATCTTGGCTGCGCCTAAATAAGCCCACACTAAAAAAGGCCGTCTGAAACTCAAAAATAGGTTTCAGACGGCCTTTCCAATCAATCATATCTTTTTGAATTTTCATTCAAACCCATTATAATGACTCCTTATTTCGCCGTTGCAGACCACTCGACGGCATCCGTATTTTGGAAAATTTATGAAGCCGTCTATCTTAGAAAAACTACAACAACTCAGCGACCGACTGGAAGAAGTCACGCACCTACTCGGTCAGCCTGAAGCCACGTCCGACATGGACAATTACCGCAAACTCACACGCGAACACGCCGAACTGACCCCCGTCGTCGAAGTGTTCAAAAACTATCAGCTGGCTCAAAGCGACTTGGCAGATGCCGAAGAAATGCTGTCCGACCCTGAAATGAAAGACTTTGCCGCCGAAGAAATCGAAGCGGCAAAAGCCAAAATCGACGAACTCGATACCGAACTGCAAAAACTACTGCTGCCCAAAGATGCCGACGACGATAAAAATATCTTTATCGAGGTACGCGCCGGAACGGGCGGCGACGAAGCCGCGCTGTTTGCAGGCGATTTGCTGCGTATGTACAGCCGCTACGCCGAGCGCAACCGTTGGCAGGTCGAAATCGTTTCTGCCAATGAAAGCGAATTGGGCGGCTATAAAGAAGTCATCGCTCGCATTATCGGCTTGGGCGCATACAGCCGTCTGAAATTTGAATCGGGCGGCCATCGTGTGCAACGCGTCCCCGCCACCGAAAGCCAAGGCCGAATCCATACCTCCGCCTGCACCGTCGCCGTCATGCCTGAAGCGGACGAACTCGAAGACATCGAGTTGAACCCCGCCGACCTGCGCATCGACACCTTCCGCGCATCCGGCGCGGGCGGTCAGCACATCAACAAAACCGACTCCGCCGTCCGCATCACCCACCTGCCCACAGGCATGGTGGTTGAATGCCAAGATGGCCGCAGCCAACACGCCAACAAGGCGCAGGCAATGAAAGTCCTCGCAGCCCGCCTGAACGACGCGCAAAAACGTGAAGCCCAAGCCAAAGAAGCCGCCGAACGCAAATCCCTAATTGGCAGCGGCGACCGCAGCGAGCGCATCCGCACCTACAACTACCCACAAGGCCGCGTGACCGACCATCGCATCAACCTTACCCTGCACAAACTGGATTTTGTGATGGACGGCGATTTAGAAGAAATCACCAATGCCCTGATTGCCGAGCATCAAGCCGAGCTTTTGGCAGCAATGGGGGATTGATGAATTTGGTCCATTGCGTTTATACTTTTCAGACGGCCTGATGACATATGTCAATATGACCGTGAATACATTAAAGAAACTTCAATCCTGAAGTATTAAAATGCAGCACCAGCTGCGCCACAGCAACACCCTTCTACAATTAACGAAAGAGAGGACACAAAATGGCAAAAATCCTGATCGCACCGGTATCTACCGGCCTGAGCGCCGATGCAGCGGCAAAAGCATTTGCAGCGACATTGAATGCGCAAGTTTTCCAAGCCGTTGACTCCACTACAGAAGCCCTGTTGGCTCAAGGCAAGAGCGACGACTGGTTTGACGCGCTTGTCGGTAAAGTTGCAGCATTGAATGCAGATAACCTTGTTATCGAAGGCATCACTCCTGATGCAGACAAATTGTTCTTGGCAGGCAAAAACGTCGAATTGGCGCTGTCTTTAGACGCTGGCGTTGTATTGGCGCTGAAATCCGACAACACCGATGCAGCCGCCGTCGCCCAACAATTAAACCTTGCTAAACAGCTCTACACCAACTCTCCAGGCTTATTGGAAGGTTTCATCATTGACGGCGCAGCCGCAGCTTTAGGCGCACAAGTTGCCGAGCAAACCGGCCTGACTTTCTTCGGCTCCAGCGACAAACTGCAAGACGTATCCGCTTTGGCCAAACGCGAAGCCAAACGCCTGTCTCCAGCCCAATTCCGTTACAACCTGATCGATTTTGCCCGCAAAGCCGATATGCGCATCGTTCTGCCTGAAGGCGCAGAACCGCGCACCGTCGCCGCTGCCGCTATCTGTCACGAAAAAGGCATCGCCCGTTGCGTACTGTTGGCTACCCGCGAAGAAGTTGAGGCCGTAGCTAAAGAACGCGGCATCAACCTGCCTGATTCTTTGGAAATCATCGATCCTGCTTCTTTGGTTGAGCAATACGTCGAGCCGATGTGCGAATTGCGCAAATCCAAAGGCCTGACTCCTGAAGACGCACGCAAACAGCTGCAAGACACTGTCGTACTGGGTACCATGATGATGGCTCAAAACGACGTAGACGGTTTGGTTTCCGGTGCAGTCCACACCACTGCCAACACCATCCGCCCTGCCCTGCAACTGATTAAAACCGCTCCGGGTGCAAGCCTTGTATCCAGCGTATTCTTCATGTTGCTGCCTAACCAAGTTTTGGCGTTCGGCGACTGCGCGGTTAACCCGAATCCAACGCCTGAACAACTGGCCGACATCGCTATCCAATCTGCCGACAGCGCCAAAGCCTTCGGTATCGATCCAAAAGTGGCCATGATTTCCTACTCTACCATCAACTCAGGCAGCGGCCCTGATGTCGATGCAGTGATCGAAGCTACCAAACTGGCTAATGAAAAACGCCCTGATTTGGCCATCGAAGGTCCGTTGCAATACGATGCGGCTACCGTTCCATCTATCGGCCAATCCAAAGCTCCGGGCAGCGCTGTTGCCGGTCAAGCAACCGTTTTGGTTTTCCCAGACCTCAACACCGGCAACTGTACTTACAAAGCCGTACAACGCAGCGCCAACGTCCTGAGCGTAGGTCCGTTGTTGCAAGGTTTGCGTAAACCGGTTAACGATTTGTCCCGCGGCGCATTGATTGAAGACATCGTCTTCACCATCGCCCTGACTGCCGTTCAAGCCAAACAAATGCAAGGCTGATTGACAAGCTGATGCGTTAAAATCAAAGGCCGTCTGAAACCGATGTTTCAGACGGCCTTTCGTATCTTTGCGCCAACTATATTATAATTCGCCATTATTTTCCGAAAGATTGCCCCAATGACTGCCTACCAGCAACAACTAGCCGACAAAAAGCAATATCTTCAGCAACTTTTCCAAGGACTGGATTTCCCCGAAATCGAAGTCTTTGAATCTCCGGAACAGCATTACAGAATGCGCGCCGAGTTCCGTATCTGGCATGAGGGCGGCGAAATGTTTTACGCCATGTTTGAGCGCGGGCAAAAGGCAAGCGGGGCAAGCCTGATCCGTTGCGACCAATTTCCTGCCGCGTCCGAATCCATCAATGCCTTGATGCCGAAATTGATTGAAGCCGCATCCAATCATCCCGAGCTGAAAAACCGCTGGTACGCCGTCGAATTTTTGTCCACTTTAAGCGGCGAAATGCTGGTTACCATGATTTACCACAAAAAGCTGAATGAAGCATGGCAACAAGTCGCGCAAGAGATGGCGCACACTTTGGGCATCCACATCATCGGCCGCAGCCGCGGACAAAAAATCGTATTGAGCAAAGATTTTGTAACCGAAGCGTTGGAAGTCAACGGCAAGACCTTCCGCTATCGTCAAATCGAGGGTAGCTTTACCCAACCCAATGCCCAAGTTTGCCAAAAAATGCTGACGTGGGCGTGTAATGCAGCACAAAACTTAGGCAAAGACATGCTTGAGCTGTACTGCGGCAACGGCAATTTCACCCTGCCGCTTTCGCAACATTTCAATCAAGTGTTGGCGACCGAAGTCTCCAAAACTTCCGTCAACGCCGCCCAATGGAATATTGAAGCCAACCAAATTACCAATCTCAAAATCGCCCGCCTGTCTGCGGAAGAATTTACCGAGGCCTACACGCAAAACCGTGAGTTCCGCCGCCTGCAAGAACAAGGCATCGACTTGAAAAACTATGATTTTTCAACCATTTTCGTTGATCCTCCACGCGCCGGTGTTGATGATGAGACGCTCAAATTGGTTGCCCGATTCGACAACGTCCTCTATATTTCCTGCAATCCTGAGACCCTGCGTGCCAACCTCGATACGCTCTGCCAAACCCATACCATTGAACGCGCCGCCCTGTTCGACCAATTCCCATTTACCCACCATATCGAAAGCGGCGTTTGGTTGAAGAAAAAATAAAACCATACAAAAAGGCCGTCTGAATGTTCAGACGGCCTTTAATTAACGGCATATTAAACGATTTTCAAATCAATCCGCTTCCAAAACCACTTTCATGGCTTGGTTTTCAGCAGCATGCTTGAATACATCGTAAGCTTTTTCCAATTCGCTGAATTTGAAATGGTGGGTCATCATTTTAGTGTAATCCACTGAGCTGCTGGAAATGGCTTTCATCAGCATTTCGGTGGTATTGGCGTTAACCAGGCCGGTAGTAATGGCAAGGTTTTTAATCCACAGTTTTTCCAGTTTGAAATCAACGGATTGACCATGTACGCCGACCACAGCAATATGACCGCCGGGTTTCACGATGTCTTGGCACATATTCCAAGTTGCAGGGATACCGACCGCTTCGATGGCGCAATCTACGCCATCTTCGCCAACGATATCGGCAACTTGCTTGCTCACATCGCCGGAAGCAGGGTTAATAGTATGGGTCGCACCCAATTCTTTCGCTAGTTTCAAGCGGTTTTCGTCCATATCGCAAACGATGATGGCGGCAGGACTATACAGTTGCGCGGTCAGCAACGCAGACATACCGACAGGGCCGGCACCTGCAATGAACACGGTATCGCCAGGTTTCACATCGCCATATTGCACGCCGATTTCGTGGGCGGTCGGCAAAGCATCGCTCAACAGCAGGGCAACTTCTTCGTTGACGTTGTCAGGCAGCGGAACCAAGCTGTTGTCGGCATAAGGCGTACGGACGTATTCGGCCTGAGTACCGTCAATCATGTAGCCCAAGATCCAACCGCCGTTGCGGCAGTGTGAATAAAGTTGGATTTTACAGTTGTCGCAAGTACAGCATTTGCTGACACATGAAATAATGACTTTATCACCGACTTTGATGTTTTTTACAGCATTGCCGACTTCTTCTACAATACCGATGCCCTCATGACCGAGAATACGACCGTCGGCAACTTCAGGGTTTTTACCCTTCCAAATACCCAGGTCAGTACCGCAAATCGTGGTTTTAACGATTTTGACGACTGCATCGGTCGGATCGATAATTTGAGGGCGGGGTTTTTCTTCGAAACGGATGTCGTTTGCGCCATGATAAACCATTGCTTTCATGTGAATCTCCTTGAGCAGTTAATAAACTTTAACAATACAGCGTAAATCCACGTTAACTGTATTTATATACCCCTCCACCAGATAAGTCAATTCTGATTATTATTTCATATGTTATATTGTAACATATTGTTTTAAAAATAAATAATTAAAAAGCAAATGTTAATGAACACACCCACATCCTTCGCTCGACGACTCATCGATTGGCAGCGCCAACACGGCCGCCACAACCTGCCTTGGCAGGTCAAAGACCCGTATTCCGTCTGGCTTTCAGAAATCATGCTCCAACAAACGCAAGTAGCTACCGTATTGGACTACTATCCGCGTTTCTTAGCCACATTCCCAACCGTGCAATCGCTTGCCGCCGCGCCGCAAGACGAGGTTTTATCCTTGTGGGCAGGCTTGGGCTATTACAGCCGAGCACGCAACCTGCACAAAGCAGCGCAACAAGTCGTCGGACAATTCGGCGGTATCTTTCCATCCGATCGCAAAGACTTGGAAACGCTCTGCGGCGTAGGCAGAAGTACCGCCGCCGCCATTTCCGCCTTTGCTTTCAACCGACGCGAAACCATCTTGGACGGCAACGTCAAACGCGTTCTCTGCCGTGTCTTTGCCCAAGATGGCAATCCGCAAGACAAAAAATTTGAAAACTCGCTTTGGACGCTTGCCGAAAGCCTGATGCCGTCTGAAAACACTGATATGCCTGCCTATACACAAGGACTGATGGATTTGGGCGCAACCGTCTGTAAACGGACAAAACCTTTGTGCCATCAATGCCCGATGGCAGACATCTGCGAAGCAAAAAAACAAAATCGCATTGACGAGCTGCCCCGTAAAAAAGCTGCTCCCGAAGTGCAAACCCTACCGCTTTATTGGCTGATTATTCATAACGCTGACGGCGCATTATTGCTTGAGAAACGCCCTGCCAAAGGCATTTGGGGCGGTCTGTATTGCGTACCCTGTTTTGAAAAATTAGACGATTTGTATGCTTACGCCAAACGCTTCGGCATTGTTTCAGACGGCCTTGAAGAACAAACCACGTTTACCCACCGCCTGACCCACCGCTTATTGATGATTACCCCTTTTCAGACGCAACAAAGGCCGTCTGAACATCTTTCAGACGGCCTTTGGGTATCATCGGAACATTTGACAGATTATGGTTTGCCCAAACCTTTAATCAAATATTTGGCTAAAGGCTAAACCGCCCTATTCCACAATCTCTTTAAATACAACTTCTTTTCCGCCGCGAATCAGCACGGCAAACCCGTCGCCAATTTGCCAACGCGAGCTTGGATTGGTGTACTCGACACCCTGACTGCGCAAGCGGACTTGCACCAGTTTCTCAACCGTATTGCCTTCACGCAGCTCAACCATCATCGGACTGTGGCTGTTGATATAAATTGCAGTAATCGTCCGACCTTGTGCGGATTGATAACGGACAGAATACGTCTGCGCCTGTGCAATGACCGGTAACGGTGCATCAGGGCGCACGGCCTTATACGAGCCGCACGCAGCGCACAAACTCACGCACAAAGCGCAGATGATTTTGTTCAACATAGGCATAGATTAGTAATGGTGATGCGGAATCTCGCCATCAAGACGGTAATAAGTGCCGCAATACGGGCATTCAATCTCACTGTTGGACTGAATCGGCAAGAACACACGCGGATGGCCGTTCCATGTTTCATGATTAGGGCCGGAGCAATGTAGCGGCAAATCCTGCGGCTTGATGACTACAACGTTTTTTTCAGACTGTGTACTCATGGTTTGGTTCCTCACTATGTTTTCTTATCTTCCGATATTGTAAAGCAAAATGGCCGCTAGGTTCAGACTGAAAACATTATATAATCACTTTTTTCAGACGGCCTTTGATGATTATGACCACCCTGCTCCGCCTTCAAGATTTCGATACTTCCGATTCCGCTTCATTTCTTTATACACTCAGCGCAGCCTATTTGGACCACACCGAACAGGCAGGCGACGAGGAAATGTCCGGCCTCAACGACGAACAGCATACATTGACCGCCCTTTGCTATCTCGACAGCCAAGTTCAAGAAGGCGGCTTTGTACAGCTTATCGCTTCAGGATACGGAGAATACATCTTCGGCAATCCGGTTGCCGACAGCCTGCGCCGCTGGCGCATCAAGCCGATACCGAAAATCTTAGACAAAGCCAAAGCCCTGTACGAAAAACACGGCGAAGCCATTGAAAAAATGGCAGACGAGCAAAGGGATTTCGACGAAATCCGCAAAGCTTTTCCCGATTTTGAAGAGCTTGACGGCGATTATTATGACGTTGCCGACGAAGACTTGGAAACTGCGGCAGCGTATGTTCAGGCAAATTGGGATAAATTTGCCAAACTGTCAGACTGAAACCATAAAACTTTGCCGGTTTGAATCATCTGTTCAAACCGGCAAAATTATAAGTACATCAAATTAACGTTTGTTTTTCTGATAAATCGGCATCACTTCAGGCAACATCTTGCGGATTGCATTGATACGCGCTTGATTGGTCGGATGGGTCGACAAAATAGACAATGAGCTGCCGCCCTGTACTTTGTTCATTTTTTCCCACACGCTTACCGCAGCCTCAGGGTTGTAGCCTGCTTCAGCCATCAAACGTACACCGCCGGCGTCCGCTTCGCTTTCCTGATGACGTGAGAACGGTTTGGTCGCCAACAAATCTGCACCCAAGCCGACCAAATCGCCATCCACACCGGTTGAGCTGGCCAAAATCGAACCGCCCAAGCCGGTCAATACTTGTCCGCCCAAAGCTTTTTTGCTGTGTTCCAACAGAGCATGGGTCATTTCATGGCCGACAACGGCGGCAATTTCATCATCAGTCAGCTTCAATTTCTCTACTATGCCGGTGTACACGGCCATTTTACCGCCTGGCATTGCCCATGCGTTCATTTCATCACTGCGGATAACGTTCATCTGCCAGTTGAAAGGCACGCCGGTTTTGTTGGCGCGCTCAGCATGAGGACGCAGACGTGCAAACACGCGTTGAACGCGTTGAGCAGTTGGAGATGAAACATCCAAAGCTTTTTGACCACGCGCGTTTTGAATGACTTGTGAGTAACTTTTGGCAGCATCTTCATTCAAAGTCGCAGTATCGTA